>JABDIY010000206.1 GCA_013003535.1 Acidimicrobiales bacterium
GTCTGCAGGTATCCCGCCAGATCGACAATTTGCGGGTAGATGGCAAGTCCATTTCGGCAGAAGACGTGCTGGCCACAGCCGGGAAGATGTCTGATGGGGCGGCGAAACGAGCCGCTCGCCGCGCCCAGGTAGCTGTATCGCTGCCAAACCTTGGTGCGGCTGGTGATTCGGGTCAGGTAGGTGCAGACCACATGGATGCGGTCTCACTCACCCGTTGGAAGCTGCGCCACAATGCTGAGTGGCAGGTGGCATTCGACGCCCGAGACGCAGAGATCTGCGGTCAGGCGCGGCGCCGCAACCCCGGGTCGTTCCGTCGTTGGCTACGAGACCTCACGGCCGAGCTCATGACCGACAATGACGCCTCCGATCTCGAAACCGAACGGGCCAGGAACCGTTTTCGGATTGGAAAAACCCCGTCAGGCCGGTTCTACGGGTCTTTCGACCTCGACACGTTGTCCGGGGAACAGTTACGGAACCTGGTGCGTGCCACCGCCCGATCTCTCGCCGCCCAGAAAACCCGTGCTGGTGAAGAGGTCCACCACGGCGAGAACCTCGACGCCGAAGCATTCCTCAAGATCATGGGTGGCGGTGCCGCAGCAGGCCGGCCCCTGTTCAATGCCGTCGTGGATTTGGAAACCCTCGCTAGCGGAACCCATGCCGGCACCATCAAACGAACCGATTCAGGAACCGATCTCCCGGTCAGCCTAATTCGCCGCTACTTGTGCGACGCATGGATCCGCCACGTAGGCCTCGATGCCAACGGTGTACCGCTCGCTGTCGGGAGGGCCTACCGCACCGCCACCGAAGCTCAACGCTCCGCACTCGCCGTCATCTACGAAACCTGCGCCTGTTGCGACACCCCCTTCGTTGATTGCGAGATCCACCACATCATCCCCTGGGAAATCAACGGCCTCACCGATCTCGCCAACCTCATCCCGCTGTGCAGCACCCATCACCACAAAGTTCATGAAGGTGGGTGGAGTATCCAGCTCCAAGCAAACCGAACACTTCGCCTCTACGCACCAGATGGCCAACTCTGGAACACCTTTCCGCTGCCATCCAAAACTCTGATCCAAATCCGACGGAAAGCACGCCGTCGGAAACAGTTGAAGAGCACTACGAGCGGACCACCGGACCAGCGAAGACGGCCTCACAAGTGAACATGCCCAGCACCGCAACGGCGGACGCACTACAACGCCCTCAAACCACAGCCGTTGAGGATGGCCT
>JABDIY010000212.1 GCA_013003535.1 Acidimicrobiales bacterium
AGACCCCGAACCACTCTCAACCGGAGGCGAAACCGTAATCGAAGTATCCGGAGCCACAGTATCAACCGTCCAGTTGCGTGTGGCCGGTGTCGAATCCGGGATCCCGCCGTCAACCGCGCGCACCTGGAAGTCGTGCGCACCCTCGGCGAGACCGCTATAGGTCTTTGGTGTGACACAGGCCGCGAATGGGGCGGCGTCGAGAGAGCACTGGAATGTGGCCGAGGGCACTGTCGCTGTGAAGGTGAATGTCGCACTGTCGGTTGCCGTTGGACCGTTGGGGCCTGAACTGATTGCGGTGTCTAGCTCGCTGCCGGATATGGCGATCTCGAAGAGCTTGCCGTCGTTCTCACTGGGTACCGGGTCGTTGTCGACACCCCGGTCCACGATCCACAGGTTCGGAACGCCGGAGCCGGTGCTGGAGGGGGCGATCTCGAGTCCAGAGACGTACTGGAGTCCGCTGATGCCAGAGACGTCGATGGTGCGCAGGTGCGTGCCGTCGAGGCTGATCTGGAATACCTCCTTCGTCGTCCGAGCGCCGACGTACAGCGTGCCGCTCGTGGAGTCGAAGGTCAGTCCTTCCCAGTCGCTTGGTCCAAGGTAGCCGATGTCAAAGTGGGAACTGGTGTCGTTGCCATTCCCAAAGACGCCGTCCACGGGGTCGATCTCGTAGATCTCTTTGTTTGACCCGTCGAGAAAGAACAGGTGGCCGCTCGCGGGTTCATACGCCGGATCCTCAGTGTCGATGCTGCCGGTGAACACCACGTCGATGGCGGAAACGACATCGTCGAGGTTGCCGAACTGACCGTCGGGGCCTGGGCGGACCACGAATATCTTGCGGGCGTCATCATCGGAGAGGTAGAGGACGTTCCCTGCGGGGTCGAACCCGGCGCCAGTGACCTCGCGGGAGTACCCACGCGTCCCGGCAAACAGCGCTGCGTTGTTTCCCCACGTCGTCCCCGTCGAATCCAGGCTCCCGTCTCGCTCCGCAATCCACATATTCACGTCGTGCCAGCCGGCCCCGGTCGTTTCGTCGACCTCAGAGTCGACCACGAGCATGCGATCCGTGGCGGGTATCCACACCACACCGGATGGGTCCGGAGAACCCGGGCTCCAGCCAGAGGTGGCCGTCATGCGTACGAGCGTGGCCGTGTCCACGGTGGCGGCAGCTACACCAGCCACGGCCATCAACGACACTTCCGTGACACCACCGTTGATCGTGGAACCTCCAGCGTCCGCGATGTACAGGTTGTTGATCGCCGGGTCGTCCGTGGTGTCAGTACTCGGTGCGAACGTCATCGCCACCGGCGACTGCAACGCGATGCCGGCGGTACTGAACGTTCTTTGCACGCCCGCGGAGGCGTCTAGCGCGTACACCATGCCGTCGCCCGGGCTCATCACGTACAGCAGGCCGTCGGCGGGGTTCACCGCGATGAGCTCCGGAGCACCCACGTCCGTGAGGGCCAGGCGGGTCACCACCTGCGAGCGCGATAGGCGAACAAGGGTGTTGGAGTCCGTGTCGAGCAAGATCCACGCACCGTCACTGGGATCGAAGGACGTGCTGCCGATCGTGCCGATTCCAACGTCGGGGAGGCGGCCCTGCTGCCCCGCAGGCCGGGGGGAAGTGACCAGATCGCTCCCGCTCACACTGATGGCGCTCACGCGATCACTCACGGTCACGAGGCGATCTTCGCCGCCGTCGAAGGAGATTGTCGCCGGGTCCCCAAGCTGCGGGGTCGGAACGATCCCGAGCCCCTTGCCCCGGTTGTCCAGACGGAGGAGCTCGGTCCCGGCTCGTGCCGTCCCAGCGACGAAGAAGGTCGCACGGGCCGGGTCATACGCGAGACCAGCGGGATGCGCCACACCGAACTCGCTGGTCCACACGGTCTTGACCTGGTGCGCGGCTTCGATCACAACCGCCTGCGCAGCAGCATCGCGGGTCGCCTCGTCCTGGGCCTTCTGGACGGTGGCTGCGTCATCTGAGCTGGACGAAAGCGCTGTTCCCGCCGTCGCAGGTGTCGTTGAGGTCGCGGCGCCAGCGGGGCTTCCGACAAGCACGAGGGCGCTGGTGGCGACCAGCATTAAAACCAGTGCCTGTAGCGATGCTAAGGACGCCCAGGAGGTCTGGGAGGAGGTGGTGTTCATCTACGTTGCTCCGCCTTGTGCGCTCAAGTTCAGGATTGGCTCCACGGTGGAGGAGGAGCGACTGACGGCGAGTGTTTGGTCGCTAACCTCCGGAGGCTTTCTAGGATCAACGACCTGCGCCGCTGCCCCAACGAACGACCTTTGTGTGACTCCCATGCCGTGCAGCCCCCAAATTCTCACTGGTATTTGAGGTCAAACTAACACGAGACCCGATCCGAACAAAGGATAGAAACCGGTGACCATTCGAATGCCTCACCACCCATCCGGTACCACAGCAGCAGCGGGCCTCGAGGTGGCAAGTTGACGAGAAGAACGACTTCAACCCGTTATCCGGGGCGGACAGTGCCCTCCAAGGCACCGGATGCCCCGGAAAGTGGACAAGTCAGCTCGTGGTGCCGGGTCACAACTTATGTCACCAGTTTCTAGGGACAAAACTAGGGACACTTCACCTCCCGATGGCTTGATCAGATGAGCTCCACCGCGACTCGGACAGCATTAGCAGCAAGGGCCTCGATGTCGGCTCGATCTCCGGTGAGAACGGTGCCACCCGGCTCGGCCAGCGCCACGACGAGCGCATCCACTGCCGAACCAGCACCCGAAAGACGACGCAGCTCAGCGGCACGCCGCGCAAGCGCCTCGCTCACGGTCGACTCGATAATGCAGGTCTTCAGGAAACGGTGGGTGTTCGCATCCCGACTGGAGTTCCCGTGAAGGGACTCAACGAGCACCATGGTCGGCACGATCGGCGGCCACAACCCAGCCGAAGCCAGCGCCCGGATCATCGCAAGGGACGTCTTGGTTCGTGCAGCCAGGCGAGAGAGTCCCCCGCTGTCGAGAACCAGCACGCTCAGCTGACTTGTTGCAGCGGTCGCTCACGAATGCGACGTGCGATGGCATCGGCGCTCGACTGCAGACGTTGGCTTGGTTCACCGACTTCAGCAGCCAGTTCTTCGACGTAGCGGACGGTTTCATCGAGGGCGTCTTGCCGCTCGAGCTCTGCGCGAAGCGCAATCTGTAACAGTTCCGAAGCAGGAAGGCCGCGTCGCTTCAACTCATCATGGAGTTCGTCCGGCAAGTACACCTGAAGCCTGGGCATGCGCCTAACTATACGCCTAACCGAACGATAGTGCAAAGAAGCCAGACGACGTCTGCGGCTGTGGCGCAGGGGACTCTGACCGCAGCGATATTCCAACCCCTCGGCCAGGCCGTTCTGCCGATCGGAAAATCGAAAGTTGGCGGTGTTCGGTTCAAGGCTGTTTGCCGAAATGTCGAGAAACCGCGTGCTAGTTCGTTGTCGAGCAGCCGAGCCACAACTCGGCGATGGCGCTATCACCCTCAACCGGGAACAGTTTCGCCATGTGATGTCTTTCATGGACTTCGTACTGCTCAGGCATGCACCAATTATCTCAGACTTGGCGACCCTGCCAGCCGATCCACTTCCCGGTGGGTAGGTCCAGCAGGACCTGCAGTTGTGTCTCCACGTTTTCCTGACGGCCAGGACGTGGGAATTGACTGAGTCGCTCTATCAGACGATCGCCTTGGTCGTCCGGCTGCCGCGAGCAGCCGCCGATGCCGTCCCTCGCCAAGCACATCGACAAGAGAGCATCAGATGCGGCGATAGGCCGTCGAGTACCTCCGGATCAGCCGGGGACTCGGCTATCGGCTATCCGCCTGTATCGAATCACCGATGGCGATACCGGCTGTCAATGGATTTCAGTTCGTGCAAAGTCGGGCGCTGCCTGGCCATATGGCGCCGGACGCCAGTTGTCCTCCTCGACCGACCCACACCGAAGCCCACGTTCTCACCACCGGCCGACTCCGTTGCATCTGCATCGCCCGTCGCAGCCAACCGTTTAATGCCACGTCGGAGACGACATCACCCGGCCGTTTCATTTGCGACACTCCCGAGGGCATCGAGCCCGTGATGACCCGGAGATTCCTTAAGTTGTTCATCCACAGGGCCGACACGCGGCGTACCAAGCTTGAGCTGTGGCTCTTTCGGGTCGCCCAACGCGACCGTCAATGGCAAATCCAAGCTGCGCTGGAGGGACTCGTCTATAGCCTCGGATCGCTTGGTGGATTAGCCGCCTCAGCGAACCGCTGGACGGCTTTTACAATTCGTCGGGTTTGAGGCACCGACAATTCTTAGCATTAAACAGATCCCAGGAATCTGGAGCATCCGGCCGCAAGACCGTCGCTACCTGGCAGAAGCGAAAACGCAGCGGTGTGGAGCGACCCACACTGCGTGCCGCTGAACAGGGTGTATTTCGAATCGACGTCTAGCTCGTGTCGTTGAACACCCCGTGCGATTGGTTTCCGGGGACAGACTAGGGACAGAGTCTTCGACTACAGACTGAGCGCGTTTCGTAGGATCTCGTCTATCGCATGTCTGCTCAAAGGATCGAGGCGACCAAGTCGCTCCACCAGACGAGCGATCGACACCGCACGAAGCTGCTCCGCCTGAAAGGCCGTCCGCACGATCAGCCCGGAGTCATCGTCGGGTTCCACAACGACATGCAACGGCACCGGCCGAATCGTCGCCGTCCCTGGCACCACTATCACCATCCTCAGATTCGGATGGTGCAACCGCTCATCAGAAACAATGAGCGCCGGACGGCGGAACGCTTGCTCTGGATCGTCAGGGTCCGCTCCGAAATCGACCGACCACACGTCGCCCCGAACGAACCGCCCCTCAGCGCTCATCCAGACCATCCGGCGAGGCAGCGCCCACCTGTTGACTCTCGGCCTGATAGTCGTCAACCTCTGAAGGACTCAGCCCGTCGAGCGCCTCCCGAACCGAGGACCACCACTCCTCACGACCAAGACGATGCACCGCGTCGGTCACGACCTCGAGCATCGTCGTGCCGCGCTTGTCAGCGATCCGGGCTATCTCGTCCCGTAGCTCGCTGGGAACCCGCAACGTCGTAGTCGTCTTCGAAGTAGACACATGCGTAGCCTAGCACGGCTACCCTATGAGCGATAGGTCGCGCCGAAGCAATCAATCGAAGCAAAGGATCAGCGCAACAAGTGGCCAAAATGATGTGTCCCCGGTTTCGTTGGGTTCGCGGTTCTGGGATCAACTAGGTGTCGGTTCCACCAGTTGTAAATCGTCTGCTCGGTCGGTTCGACCATCGTTGCGACCTCAGCGACACTTCGGCCGCTCTCGATCAGGTCAATTACACGACGACGCAACTCGGGGGCATAACCGAACTGCTGAACCGGAAGAGATGGAACACCCGAGTCGAACTAGCCTCGGCGATGTTCGAGTACGTCGACGTCTTCACAACCGTCATCGCCGCCACAGCTCCATTGGGATGGTCACACCGATCACATACGAGAATATGCACCACGCCAAATCAGCATGACCAACTCCAAAACCAGCCCCCATCAAACCGGGGGCACATCAGAGCCTCCACCAGACCCGGGGAGATTCAGCGCTCTTCTTGCAAGCCATGATCAACGAGCTCTTCACTGATGTCTTCAATGGCCACGGGCTGCAGGAATCCGACTATTTGGCACCGCTCGACCAGTCGGTCATCACTTTGATGGCTGCGCGGTGGGACGAAACGAACGGTGGATCCGACAGAACTCTGAGCGACCTACGTAGGCAGCAGCCCGGCGTGACGCAATTCGTCAATAGTCTGGTCGGGAACCCCGAGCACATCGAGATGCACGATGGAGTCGCCGGCGGGGCCATCGACCACGTCGACAACTCGAGCCAACAGCCCGGCATGGTTACTTCGGCCGAGATGGCCACCAGCGGCTCACCATTTAGGGAGTAGCGGCGGCTGGTCGCATCGGCGTTGCGTAGCAGCCCCTCGACAGTCAACGGCCAGCCTGGATTACCAACGCAGCGTTCGGATCAAGCACCTCGCCGCTTCGTAGGTGCGCTTCGATCGGCTCAAGCTCGCTCACGCTTATGTCTCACCATCAAGCACACCTGTCACGGTATCGGTGATGCCTGCTCACGGCTTCCATCACATTGACCTTCCACACCGTTATCCGGGGCGGACAGTGCCCTCCAAGGCACCGGATGCCCCGGAAAATGGACAAGTCAGAGCTACTGAATCCGCAGACCCGAGATGGCCCTTGAGATCACCAGCTGCTGGATCTGTTCGGTGCCTTCGAAGATGTCGAAGATCTTGGCGTCGCGGTGCCAGCGCTCCACGGGGTACTCCCGGGTGTAGCCGTAGCCACCAAGAATTTGAATGGCTCGTTCGGTGGTGTGCACCGCAACTCGGCCAGCCTTGAGTTTGGCCATGGATCCTTCGGCGTTCTTGAACGCTTTCTGCTTGCCCAGCCAGGCGGCCCGGCGCACCAGCAGGCGGGCGGCGTCGATTTCGGTGGCCATGTCGGCCAGCATGAACGCAATGCTCTGATTCATGATGATGGGTCGGCCAAAGGCTTGACGCTCCTTGGCGTACTCCAGGGAGTATTCATACGCCGCCCGGGCGATGCCGAGTGCTTGGGCCCCAACAGCGGGTCGGGTGGCCTCGAAGGTCTGCATGGCGGCCTGGGAGTTACCCTTCTTCCCTTCACGAACCCGGGCGAGGCGCTCGTCGAGTTTCTCCTTGCCGCCCAGAAGGCAGCTACCGGGGATGCGGACGTCGTCCAGCACCACCTCGGCGGTATGGCTGGCGCGAATGCCGTGCTTCTTGTATTTCTGCCCCTGGCTCAGCCCGGGGGTGTTGGGCGGAACGATGAACGATGCGTGGCCCTTGGATCCCAACTTGGGATCGACCACCGCTACCACCACGTGGATGTTGGCGATTCCGCCGTTGGTGATCCATGCCTTGGTGCCATTGAGCACCCATTCATCAGTGGCTTCTTCATATTGCGCCCGAAGACGATACCCGTTGACGTCGGATCCGGCGTCCGGCTCGGAAGCACAGAATGCTCCCAGCAACACGTTGTTGGCGTCGCCATAACACTGCGGCACCCACTCCATGACCTGGGCCCTGTTGCCAGCTGCCGCAATTCCGGCGGCGGCAAGACCCGAACCCATCACGGCCATGCCAAGACCGGCGTCGCCCCAGAACAGTTCTTCCAGCGCCAGCATCATGGACTGACCGGTGGGGTCGTTGAACATCATTTCGGCCATGAATTCCCAGCCATACAGACCGATCTCGGCGGCCTCGGCCACAAACGACCAGGGAAACTCTTCCTTTTCGTCCCACTCCTCGGCTTGGGGCCGCATCACATTTTCGGCGAAGTCATGCACCCACTTCTGGAGTGTGACTTGATCTTCATTGAGGGAGAGGGAGAAGTCGGTCATTGGAGGACTTTCTGCGTCGGTTGCGAATACTCGCTGGTTGGAGGCGCTTTC
>JABDIY010000221.1 GCA_013003535.1 Acidimicrobiales bacterium
AGCGGGAAGGCTTGATCGATGGTGAGAGCTTGCGGCAGCTCCACGGCGAAATCAGGCGAGCGGTTGAGAAGGACATCTCTACGATTCCGTCCCATTCCGGCCGGCTGTGGATGGCGTTGAGCCTGGACATTTGGTGGACTAGTGCGTTTGGACGCTAGGCGCTAGGATCACTCCATGGGCACCCTGAAAAAGAACTATGCGGCACCACTTCTCACTCCACTTGGAGCGTTCACCCAGGTCACGGCCGGAACAATGGGTTCACTCAATGACGGTGGCGGCGTCGGCCAGGGCATGGCCGATCTCGACAACATGGGCGGCATGGACAACTAACTAGGCGTCATTACCCTCTGCGGTTATTTGCCACCGAACACGCTGTTTCGTACAATCGGTTCCGAGCGGGCCCGCTAACGGCCCATGAGCGGAGTTGGAAATGAAGGCGTACGAAACACCAAAACTTGAGGAACTCGGCGACTTTGCCCTGATCACTCAGGGCACGATGGGCTCGTTCAATGATGGCGGCGGCGGCGGTCAGGGCATGGCCGATCTGGACGGCATGGGCGGAATGGATCCGCTCGACCCGTAGCCCTATCGGCAATTCATCAGTTTGCAGTGGAGCGGCTTCAGCCGCTCCATTTGCGCGTCCAGACTTCGAGATTTGGTCCGATCAGACGGAAATCAACTCCGGCGAACCGTCCGCAGACCGTCAGCAACACGCTCCAACTGTGCATCGCTGAGGGCGGATCCCGAGGGTAAACAGATGCCTCGCGCGTAGAGCTGCTCGCTCACCTCGCCGCCAACCATTTCATGACCGGCGAAGATCGGCTGGAGGTGCATCGGCTTCCAGGCCGGGCGCGCCTCGATGTTCATCTCGTTCATGGCGAGGCAGATCGTTTGGGGGTCTTCGCCCCGAGGAAGAAGGCACACCGTCAACCAACGGTTGGGTCGGGAGGTCGAGCCATACGGGCACCACTCGATGTCTTGGAGTTCCGTCGCATAGAACGCTGCAATTTCCTGGCGGCGCTGGATCTTGCCCTCCAGCCCCGCCAACTGGGCCCGCCCCAATGCCGCCAGCAGATTGGACAAGCGGTAATTGAAACCGATGTCGGTGTGCTCGTAGTGAAGTACCGGCTGCCGGGCCTGGGTGGCCAGGTACCGAGCCCGGTCCACTGTCTCGGGTGCGCCCAAGAGTGCACCGCCGCCGCTGGTGGTCATGATCTTGTTGCCGTTGAAGCTCAGGACCCCGGATCGTCCGAACGAGCCAGCTGATCGCTCCCCGGCGCGAGAACCCAACGCCTCAGCCGCATCGCAAATGAGAGGGATTCCGAAGCCCTGGCAGATTGGAACCAACCGCTCGTAGTTGGCACAGCTTCCATAGAGATCCACCGGGATCACGGCGGCCGGGAGTGACCCGGACGCGCTGCGTTCGGTGAGGAAGCTGTGCAGGAGGTCAGGGTCCATCGCCCAGGTCTCCACGTCCGAGTCCATGAACACGGGCCTCGCCCCGGCGTGAACAACTGCGAATGCAGTGGCGGCGAACGTGAATGACTGCACCACCACCTCATCGCCTGGCTTCACACCCGCTTCCAACAGGGCCAGGTGAAGGGCGGCCGTACCCGATGCCAAGGCAACGCAGGCGGCAGTGCCGGTGTACTTGGCCAGCTCCGCCTCAAATGCGTCCAGTTCTGGGCCCACCGGCGCAATCCAGTTGCTATCGAAGGCTCGCAGCAGCGCCTCTCGCTCGGGGTCTCCCACATCCGGAGCGCTCAGGAAGATTCGTTCTTGCATCGACGCATCAGGCTACAACACCGTCGTCTCGAGCTAGGTCGCTAGGGTCGAGGTGTGAACGAGTCACCCGTGGTCGCTGAGGGCCCAGTGACGGGCGCATCCAACGGTGAGGCGATCTCGGTGGCGTTCACACGGGCCCTGCGGGAGTCCGGCATCGCCGTACCCATCAGTGCCACCCTCAATTTCGCCATCGCCCTGGACCTGGTTGGTGTGGGGGATCGGCTGGCCCCATATTGGGCGGGGCGAGCAACCTTGGTGGCACGACCAGAAGACATCGAGCTCTATGACCGGGTGTTCGCAGCTTTTTGGGAGCAGCGGTACGGCCAACGGTTCACTGTGGAAAGTACGCCACCGCCAGAAACACTGGCGCTCGATACCGACGATGATGAATCAACCGACGACGATGAGGAAGAGTCGTCCAAGGACATCCAGACTGTCCGCTTCAGCCGGGCGGAGGTGCTGACCAACAAAGACTTCGCTGACTGCACCGAAGCCGAACTGGAGGAGCTGCAGCGAATGATGGCCCAGCTTCGCTTCACCACTCATGCCCAGCGGAGTCGCCGCCAGATTCGGGCGAAGCGGGACGGCGATTCGCCAGATCTCCGGAGGACCATTCGCGCGGCGCTGAAGCATCAGGGCGAGCCCGTGGAGCGGCACTTCAGGAAGAAGTCGATCAAGCCCCGCCGATTGGTGATGATCCTGGATGTCTCAGGGTCGATGGAGCCGTATGCCCGAGCGTTTCTCCGTTTCAGCCATGCCGCAGTTGTGGCCCGCGGGCGGGTAGAGGCATTCAGCATCGGAACCAGAATGACGCGACTCACCCGTCACCTCTCGAATCGTGACCCCAACGTTGCTTTGCGGGCTGCCACGCCAGAAATGAAGGATTGGAGCGGCGGAACTCGGTTGGGCGAGACGTTGGCGGACTTCAACGACTCGTGGGGCATTCGTGGCATGGCTCGCGGCGCGGTTGTGGTTATCTTGTCCGACGGATGGGACCGAGGCGATTCGGCGGAGTTGGGAGAACAGATGGCCCGTTTGCATCGGGTCACCCATCAACTGATTTGGGTGAATCCGTTGAAGGCATCGGAGGGGTACACACCCGTTGCCGCCGGGATGGCAGCGGCGCTCCCGCACACGGACCTGTTTCTTTCCGGCCACTCCTATCGATCGCTCGATCATCTGGCGGGAATCCTGGCTCGCTCCACGTCCGCTTGAAGGATCGATGACGATGGGTCGCTCAAGCTGACTGCATCTTGGTGCCGAAATAGACTTTTGTCGCTTGGGAGCCGGCGGCCGTTCCGCCCCGCTGGCCCCAGGCACAGTCAAAGTTCTGGTCGCTCGGGAACTCAGCGGGGAGTACTTACAACTTGCGCCAGCGTCACCTTGGTGGCGCTGGCCCTTGGTACCTCCGATTGGATTCGACCGGTGGCTAACCTGCTGTAATGGCAGAACACAAAGTGATCGCCGAGCAACTGATCGACGGTCGAAGCTGGGTGAGTCAACCGGCGGTTTCCCCGGACGGGAAGAGCGTCGCGTGCGTCGTACACGTGACCAGCCTGGAGAAAAACAAGACCTACTCTCAGGTCTGGCTGAACGGTGCTCCCCTTACCGGCGGTGATCACGACAGTTCCCCAACGTGGTCGCCCGCTGGCGACGCCCTGGCCTTCACCTCGCGACGGGGCGAGAAAACCGGTGAGTGTACGCTTCACGTTCTTCCCATCACCGGACCGGGGGAGCTGCGTACGCTGTGTTCCCTGGCCGAGGGGATAGACGCGCCGAGCTACTCGCCTGATGGAAAGTGGCTGGCCTTTCTGAGCCGAACTCCGTCTGAGGACGCAAAGCCCGATGACGAGGCGTTACAACCCGCCCGAAAAATCGAGCGGTTCGTCAGTCACCTGAACGGTGACGGGTGGATCTTCGATCGTCCGATGCACCTGTATATTGTGGCCGCCGACGGAACCGGCTCACCGAGAAATCTGACACCGGGCCCATACCAGCACGGCGGCATCGCCTGGCTGCCGGACTCGTCGGGAATCGTGACCGCGGCCGCCCGCCACGAGACCTGGGACATCGACCACGCCGAGGACCTCTACTTGGTCTCACTGAAGGCCGATGTAGAGCCGGTACGTCTCACCGACGGGACCGGCCGGTATGCCCGCCCCGCGGTCTCGCCCAACGGCACGAAGCTCGCCTTTGTAGGTTCCACAGACCGCACCGTGTTCCCGGTGAATGATCAAGTCCTCATCGGTTCGCCAACCACCCCTGAGCAACCCTCGTCGTCCTTCGTGGTGGCCAACGCACCGCTGGACCGCACCTTCGATCCCACCGTTGGTGCTCCCGCGCCAATCTGGACGGATAACGCTTCGCTGTTGGCTGTGGCCGAGGACCGGGGCGAAACCCACCTGTTTCGTCTCACGCTCGGCCAGGCAGATCCCGTGGAGAAGGTGACATCGGGGCCGGTCACGGTGACCGGAGCTTCGTGGGACTCCGGGACCCTTGCCACAGTGCAAACACGGGTTGATCATGTGGAGGAGCTCTTCATCGGCGACAAGCAGGTCACTTCAGTCGGTGACTCCATCGGATCGTTGGCCCGCACCTGGGAGAGGTTCTCGGTGGACACCGCCGACGGAACCGAACAGATCGACGCATGGATCATGCGACCAGCGGACTTCGACCCCGAGCGTCGCTACCCCGTCCTGCTCAATGTCCACGGTGGGCCCTTTACACAGTACGGCGAGTACTTCTTCGACGAGGCTCAAATGCAGGCCGCCGCCGGATTCGTAGTGGTCATGGGCAACCCCCGGGGGGGAAGTGGCCGTCATACCGAGTGGGGTCAAGCCATTTTGGGACCCAAACATGCGGTGGGGAACGGCACCGGGTGGGGCTCGGTAGACGTGGATGATGTGATCGCCATTCTCGACGCGGCATTGGCCAACTACCGTTTTTGCGATGCCGATCGGGTTGGAATGCTCGGGGGCTCCTACGGCGGTTACATGGCCACCTGGCTGGCGGCCAAACACGGTTCGCGATTCAAGGGAATCTGTTCGGAACGAGCCGTCAACAACCTGACATCGTTGGAATGGTCCTCAGACATCGCCACACTTTTTCACCTCGAACACGGCGTTTCCCATCTCGAGGATCCCGAGTTTTACCGTGAACGATCACCGATCACCTATGTAGACGAGATCAGCGTTCCCATGCTGATCATTCATTCCGAAGAGGACTGGCGCTGCCCGATCGCGCAGGCCGAGGAACTCTGGGTAGCGCTGCGCCTGCTCAACAAGGACGTCGACTTCTACCGCTTCCCGGGAGAGAACCACGAACTATCACGCTCGGGATCACCGTTCCACCGGGTCCAGCGGGCTCAGATAATCCTGGACTGGTTCAAAGACAAACTCGACGGCTAGCCAGCACTTTTGCCTGCGCTGGTTATGGGGCCAATCCGTGGCACCATGACAGTGATGCGTAGCGGTTGTGGTCGGCGAAGGATTCTTGTGGCTGCGGCCGTTTTCCTGGCGGGGTGTTCTTCTGGCGGCAGCGGAGCAGATGGCGCGCTACCTTCGGTCACTCAAAACGGGGGTGGTTCCACCGCACAAACGCCCGACACGGTCACCTCGGAAACCACCGAGATCCCGCCTCCGATCGAGGATCCCACCGCCCCCCCGGGGCTTTACGTTTCGCTTCAGGGCGATGACGCCAACACCGGAACGAGCCCCAGTGAGGCGTTTCGTTCCATCAATCACGGCGCCCAGCAGTTGACCCCCGGTGTCACGCTCTATGTCCTTGATGGTGTGTACGAAGAGGACGCTGGCGACGGGAACGGAATTGCTCTCAGAGTGTCGGGGACCGAGGATGCCTGGGTCACTGTCACCGCTTACCCGGGAGCTAACCCGGTGATCCGAACCACGCACTCCAACGGTCTGCAGGTACAAGGTGCCAGCTATGTAGAGGTCAGTCACTTGACGTTCGAGGGTGCGGTGGCACCCGGGAACCCCAACTACAGCGGCTCGGGGATCAACGTCGATGGGCGCTACGTGGTACAGGCGAACAACCACCACATCCGAATAATCGGAAACACGATCTCCGGATTTGGTGGAGGCGGCATTCCTGTTACCGGCACCAGCCATCTCGAGATCCGTGACAACGTGATCTTCGATGTTGCTGCGGTGGAGCCAACCCAGCATTCGGGGATATCAATCCTGGAGCCGACCAATCCCGGTATCCCTGACGACGAAAACGGCTACTCCAACTACATCATCGGCAACGTCGTGTACGAAGTGGAGAACAAGGTTCGCAGTGAGGCCGGCCGCTTCACCGACGGGAACTGCATCATCATGGACCGCCTGCGAGTGAACGATTACCAAGGCCGGACCTTGATCGCCAACAATGTCTGTTACGACAACGGCGGCCGTGGCGTTCAGGTGTATCAGTCCTCGAAAGTCGACGTTGTTCACAACACCCTCTACCAGAACCTCAACACTCCAGAGATTGCATCGCGCGGCGGTGATCTCGGCGCGTTCGAATCCAGCGATGTTGTCTTCGCCAACAATCTGGTGTTCGCGAAGGAAGGCCTGTTTCCGGCCCGCTCTGCCGATTCCAGCGGCATCGTTTTCGAGAACAACCTCTACGTCGGCTCCCGGCCAGGGAACTATGGCGGCGCAGAACACGACGGAGAAATCGTCATCACCGACATGGACAGGGAACTGGTCGTTGCTGCTGGCTCGGCAGCGGACGCCCGAGCGTATGACCTAGTGCAAGGGTCCAGTGCGATCGATGCTGGAACCACTCGGTTTGTCAATGTGGTGGATCGAGACTTCGCCGGCAGAGAGCGCTCTCGAGGTTCCGCCCCAGATATCGGGGCCTTCGAATTCCCACAGTAACTTCACGCTGGCGATGTGACTTTTGGCCCAAACCGCAGTTGATAGGGCCGATGGGGCTGTCCGAATTTCCTCTGCGGCGCTCGAGAGTCTACAAATGAAGGCATGAGCGCACCGGAATACGTGAAGCATGAAGCCCTCAAGCACTGGGTCGAGGAGATGGCAGAGCTATGCCAACCGGACAGCATCTATTGGTGTGATGGTTCCGACGAGGAATATGACCGTCTCTGCCAGGAACTGGTAGACGCCGGAACGTTCACCCGGCTGAACCCCGACCTTCGCCCCAACAGTTTCCTGGCTCGGACCGACGCCAGCGATGTTGCCCGTGTGGAAGGTCGTACTTACATCTGCTCCCGGACCAAGGGCGACGCCGGCCCCACCAACAACTGGATGGATCCCGATGAGATGAAGGACATTCTCAACGGCCTGTTCACGGGCTCGATGAAGGGACGAACGATGTACGTCATCCCCTTCAGCATGGGTCCGCTGGGCTCCGACATCGCCCAGCTCGGCGTTGAGATCAGCGACTCGGCTTACGTTGCAGTCAACATGAAGATCATGACCCGGATGGGTAGGGGAGCCCTCGATGTGCTGGGCACCGACGGGGAATTTGTTCCCTGCATGCACTCCATCGGGGCACCCTTGGAACCGGGTCAAGCTGATGTGGAATGGCCATGCAATCCCGACGAGAAGTACATCGTTCACTTTCCCGAAGAGCGCTCGATCTGGAGCTATGGCAGTGGCTACGGCGGCAACGCGCTACTAGGCAAGAAGTGCTTGGCGCTTCGTATTGCGTCCACCATGGCCCGCGACGATGGCTGGCTCGCCGAACACATGCTCATCATGGGGGTCACCGAGCCCAACGGAGACAAGACCTACGTTGGCGCCGCCTTTCCCAGTGCGTGCGGCAAGACCAACTTCGCAATGATCGTGCCGCCGCCGGCATTCGCCGACGAGGGCTGGAAAGTCACCACGGTCGGCGACGACATCGCCTGGATAAAACCGGCCAAGGATGGCAAGTTGTATGCCATCAATCCCGAGGCCGGGTATTTCGGGGTGGCCCCGGGTACTTCGATGGCGACCAACCCTTCTGCCATAGCCACGATCCGGTCCAACACCATCTTCACCAACGTTGCGCTCACCGATGATGGCGACGTGTGGTGGGAAGGAATGGATGGCGACGTGCCCGCCCATCTGATCGACTGGCACGGCAACGACTGGACCCCAGATTCGGAAGAGAAAGCCGCCCATCCCAACTCCCGGTTCACGTGTCCGGCCGACCAGAACCCGGTGATCGACCCCAACTACGATGACCCCAAAGGCGTTCCGATCAATGCCTTCGTGTTCGGGGGTCGCCGCTCGGACACGATGCCGCTCGTGGTGCAAGCCTTCAACTGGACCTATGGCGTCTACCTCGCTGCAACCGGCGGCTCAGAAACCACCGCGGCAGCCTTTGGTGAGCGCGGCGTTGTCCGGCGCGACCCATTCGCGATGCTGCCATTTGCCGGCTACCACATGGGCGACTACTTCAACCATTGGCTCAGTTTCGGTCGCAACATCCCGAACCCGCCCCGGATCTTCGGGGTCAACTGGTTTCGGAAAGATGATCAGGGCCGTTTCGTATGGCCCGGCTTCGGTGAGAACATGCGCATCCTCGAGTGGATCGTGAAACGGTCAAAGGGGGAGGCATTCGGTCTGGAGAGCCCACTCGGTTGGATGCCTCGTCACCAGGACATCACCTGGAAGGGTCTCGAGAGCTTCAGCGAAGCCGAGTTCCTCAAAGCGATGTCGGTTGATCGCGAAGAATGGAACGCCGAATTGCTGGCGCACGAGGAGCTCTTCACCCGCCTTCACGATCGGCTGCCGGGCGAAATGCGAGCGATCCGTGACCTCATTCGCTCGGCGCTGTTCCGCAGTCCCGAACACTGGGAAATGACCGGCGACCCCACCTGACGTTCACGAGCAGAATCTGGGGTGCCGAAGTTTCGCGCTCGTAATGATCGGCGAGGTGGGATAACCCGGTGCGCTCGGTAGCCTGTCCAGTCGGCACGGCCGTAGGCGAGCCTTGCCCCGAAACAGTTACCGAAGTTCGTCTAACCAGCCCGATCGATTCCCAAGAGCCTCGAAAGTCGTATGCCCACAATTCAGCAATTGGTCCGAAAGGGCCGTGAATCAAAGCCCAAGAAGGGCACAACACCCGCTCTCAAGGGTTCTCCTCAGCGCCGCGGGGTCTGCACCCGCGTGTACACCGCCACTCCGAAGAAGCCAAACTCGGCGCTTCGGAAGGTGGCCCGTGTCCGCCTGAGCAGTGGCATCGAGGTGACGGCCTATATCCCGGGTGAAGGCCACAACCTGCAGGAACAGAGCATCGTGCTGGTACGTGGGGGGCGTGTGAAGGACCTTCCCGGTGTTCGCTACAAGATCGTTCGAGGAACCCTGGATACCGCTGGTGTCCGCGACCGCAAGCAAGCCCGTAGCCGCTACGGCGTGAAGAAGGATTAGAGATGCCTCGTAAGGGACCCGCCCCTCGCCGTGAGCTCGTACCGGACCCGGTGTACCGAAGCGTGCTCGTCACCCAGCTCGTCAACAAGGTCCTCCTCTCCGGCAAGAAGACCGTCGCGGAACGAGCCGTCTATGACGCCCTGGAAATCGTGGGCGAGAAGACCGGCGGAGATCCTGTTGCCACGCTCAAGCGAGCGGTAGACAACGTCCGTCCGCAACTCGAAGTCCGCAGCCGTCGCGTCGGCGGCGCCACCTATCAGGTTCCGGTAGAGGTTCGCCCCCGCCGGGCAACCACGCTCGCCGTGCGGTGGATGGTCACCTTCTCCCGTCAGCGTCGTGAGCGTTCCATCTCCGAACGTCTCGCCAATGAGATTCTCGATGCGTCCAACGGCATCGGAGCATCGGCCAAGCGTCGCGAAGATCTCCATAAGATGGCCGAGTCCAACAAAGCGTTCGCACACTACCGCTGGTAGGCGAACCCTATTTCCGTTCTCAGAGACAAAGGCACAAATAAGAAATGTCAGCTCGTATAACGCCCCTCGCGCGGTACCGCAATATCGGCATCATGGCCCATATCGATGCCGGCAAGACCACCACAACCGAGCGCATCCTCTACTACACCGGGAAGAACTACAAGATCGGTGAGGTTCACGACGGCGGCGCAACCATGGACTGGATGGAGCAGGAGCAAGAGCGCGGCATCACCATCACATCCGCAGCAACTACCTGCTTCTGGAAAGACCATCGGATCAACATCATCGACACCCCCGGGCACGTCGATTTCACCGTCGAGGTAGAGCGCTCATTGCGCGTGCTCGACGGCGCAGTGGCTGTCTTCGACGGCGTCGCAGGTGTGGAACCTCAGACCGAGACGGTGTGGCGCCAGGCCGACAAGTACGGCGTTCCCCGCATGTGTTTCGTCAACAAGCTCGATCGCACGGGTGCTGATTTCTATTTCTGTCTGGACACCATCAAGGAACGGCTCACCAAAGATGTGGCCGTCATCCAGTTGCCGATCGGTATCGAGATGGATTTCCTGGGTGTCATAGATCTGATCAAGATGAAGGCCCTCGTCTGGCCGCCCACCACCGACGAAAAAGATCTGGGCGCCACGTACGAAGAAGTGGAAATCCCTTCGGAGTACCTAGACAAGGCCAACGAGTACCGGGCTCTGCTGGTAGAGGCCATCGCCGCTACCGACGACGATCTCATGATGAAGTACCTCGAAGACGAGGAATTCAACGAGGCTGAGCTCCGAGCCGCACTGCGACGGGCCACGATCAGCAACAAGCTCGTCCCAATCCTGTGCGGTACCGCATTCAAGAACAAGGGCGTACAACCGTTGCTGGATGCGGTCATCGATTACCTCCCATCTCCGGCGGAACTTCCTCCGGTCGAGGGCGTCGCCCTGAAGGGCGGGGCCGAGATGAGTCGCAAACCCGAAGATGATGAGCCGTTCAGCGCCCTGGCATTCAAGATCATGAGCGCTCCCCAGGTTGGCAAGCTGGCCTACTTCCGGGTCTATTCCGGAAGCCTTTCCAAGGGTGACCAGGTACTCAACACCCGTACCGGTTCCAAGGAACGGATGGGTCGTCTGCTCGAGATGCACGCCAACAAACAGGAAGACCGTGATATCGCCATGACCGGCGACATCATGGCTGCGATCGGGATGAAGAACGTTCGCACCGGCGACACGCTCACCGCTGCCAACGACGCCATCGTCCTGGAAAACCTCACGTTCCCGGACCCCGTGATTCACGTTGCCGTGGAGCCCAAGACCAAAGCCGACCAGGACAAGATGGCCAAAGCCCTCATGACCCTGTCCGAAGAGGATCCCACCTTCACCGTCCACACCGACGAAGAAACCGGCCAAACCATCATTGCCGGAATGGGCGAATTGCACCTCGAGGTGCTGGTTGACCGCATGCTCCGAGAGTTCCGCGTCGACGCCACCGTCGGCAAGCCTCAGGTCGCCTACCGCGAAACCATCACCGGAACGGTGATCAAGGACACCTACACCCACAAGAAGCAGACCGGTGGCTCCGGGCAGTTCGCCGAAGTCACGATCGACATGGAGCCCTCCGGCGTAGGCCAAGGGTATGAGTTCATCGACAAGATCACCGGCGGCCGAATCCCGAAGGAATACATCGGCCCCGTCGACCAAGGCATCCAGGAGGCCATGACCAACGGCGTACTGGCCGGGTTCACCACCGTAGATGTGCGCGTCACCCTGCAAGACGGCAAGTTCCACGACGTGGACTCCAGCGAAATGGCGTTCAAGATCGCCGGGACCATGGCCTTCAAGCAGGCCGCTCGCAAAGCAAAGCCGGTGCTCTTGGAGCCGATCATGAGCGTCGAAGTTGTAACGCCCGAGGATTACATGGGCGATGTGATCGGCGACCTCAACTCCCGTCGCGGCCGAGTAGGCCAGATGGAAGCCCGGGGCGCCAACCAGGTAGTGAGCGCTGAGGTGCCGCTGTCAGAGATGTTCGGCTATGTGAACGACCTGCGGTCGAAAACCCAGGGCCGTGCTAGTTACACGATGCAGTTTGCTAACTATCAGCAGACTCCCGGTAACGTGCAAGAAGAAATCGTAAAGCGCATCCGGGGCGAGTAGACCTTCCGGATTCATGAAAGGAAACAGCCCCGATGGGTAAAGCAAAGTTTGAGCGCACGAAGCCGCATGTGAATGTGGGGACGATGGGTCATATTGATCATGGGAAGACGACGTTGACGGCGGCGATTACGAAGGTGTTGGCGGAGCGGGTTGCGGGGA
>JABDIY010000030.1 GCA_013003535.1 Acidimicrobiales bacterium
TCTGTGTTTGGCGTGCCCTCCAGCAGATATCACGAGGTGGCGAATCGGGTGGGGGCAATCGTGGAGAACCCCAAGATGTTCCCAAACTTTTCAGGTCGGAAGAACCTCTCGTTGCTGGCGGGGCTAAACGGAATTCCATCCAATGAGATCGATCGGGTCTTGAGCATCGTAGGTCTGGCCGACCGTGCGAAGGACACCTTCAGCTCGTATTCATTAGGGATGAAACAACGCCTGGCCATTGCGGCGGCGTTGCTCAAGAACCCTGATCTCCTCATTCTGGACGAGCCGGGCAACGGTTTGGATCCCGCGGGAATTGCAGAGATGCGGGTCTTGATCCGAGGAATCGCGGATGAAGGCAAGGCCGTGCTCGTGTCCAGCCATCAGTTGGCTGAGATCGAGATGGTTTGCGATGACGTCACCATCATCAGCCGGGGCAAGCTGATCGAGACTGGCACGCTGGATCACATCCGAAGTTTCGCCGGTGGCGACAATGTGGTGGTTTCCATACCGGATCGCGAAGCTGCGCTATCGGTTTTAACTGCCGCGGGCTTCACCAGCCATCGCCGGCCGACACCAAACGAACTCGTGGTCGACGTACTCCAGGAACGAACGGCGGAGGTCACCAAAGCTTTGGCCGACAGCGGTCTCTACCTCACCGGACTACGTTCTGAGCGCCCCACATTGGAGACTGCATTTCTCAATCTCACGGGAGCGCCACCGCCTCCAACGGTCGGAGACGCCCGCGGTGGCAGCACCGCCCGACCCGAAGCTCAGCCAGTTTCGTCGGAGAGCCCAGCGGGCATTCCGCCAGTACCCGGAGGTGGGGCATGATTCGCATTACGGTCACCGAGTTCAAGCGGCTGATGAGCCGCCGGATGACCTGGTTCTTCCCGCTGGGGTTGGCCGCATTGATGGTGGGCGGGATCGTTATCGCCTACTTCGTGATCGAGAACGACGACGACAATACGCCTAACCTCGTCCAAGACATCGCCGGCGGGGTGGAGCTGGAGAGTTACTTCGTCCCGATCGCTGTTCTCCTTCCGCTCATGGCGTTCGTGATCGGGTCGTCGTATTTTGGAGCTGATGTCAAAACCGGCATGATCGAGCAGATCCTCACCTGGGAACCGCGGCGCTTGCGGTTACTCTCGGCCCGTTTGGTCTCCGCTGTCGTTGGCGTCGCCATTCTGGCTGCAATTCTGGCGGTCATTTACGTTGGGCTCACGTTCGTGCTGGCGGGGCTCGTTGGCACTACCGATGGAACCAACGGAGAGTTCTGGGGCAACGTCGTGAAAGCCATTGGCCGGCTCGCCGTTGCGGGCGGGCTCTTTTGCGCGTTTGGCTTGGGTGTCACCGTCATTACCAACAACTCACTGGCGTCGATCGTCGGCTTCTTCATCTACTGGTTCATCATCGAGAACCTGATCGGGTTGTTCCTGCGCAAGGTCTCGGTGTATGCCCCGATAACCAATGCCACGGCATTCGCCAACAGAAGTGACGTGGAACGCATCGAGGGCAGCGCATTCCAGGAAGAAGTGGACCTCGTGGTGAGTCACGGGTGGAGAGCAGCTGGCCTCATCCTGGCTGGCTGGTCCCTACTCTCAATCGTGGTAGGTGCCTTCATGTTCAACCGCCGAGACATCGCGTAGCCAGAATTGCCAAGGCAGGGTCATTGCGGCACTTCGGAGAAGGCAGCGTCGAAGTAGTCGGCGATGTCTCTGAAGGTCACGATTCCAACCGAGCGACCGGTTTCGTTCACCAAAAGGAGGTAACGATGCCGCTTCGCGGCCATCTCGTGCAATCCGTCGGCGATCTTGGCCGATGCCAGGGAGGTCGCCATGTTCTCGGTAGTCATCCACTCCCCCACCACCTCGTCGATGAGATCCTGTACGCGGCAAGCGACTTTTCGGAAGACATCGTGTTGGGTGAACTCTCCGATTACCACGCCTCGATCATCGACGATTGAAACGAGGCCACGGTCGGATTCGACCATGAGGTTCACGGTGTCGTACAGCGTGGTGTCCGCGGTTACTTCCAGCGGGACCCGACTGGGCATGCCGTAGAAATCCACGAAGCGAAGTACGTGCTCAGCGCTGAATTCTGCCGGATCTTTCGACTCGGAGTCAAGGAACGCCGAGGCCAACGCAATCAGGTCGTAATGGGTTACGTTGGCGAACTCGCCGTCGCCCAGCCTGACCGGCAGGTTCCGAAATCGGTGTGCTCTCATGAGCCGAAGGGCATCCATCGCCGATGCGTTGGGGTCAATGATGTGCGGGTCAGGCGTCATGTGCATCGCCACCGGGCTGTCCCAGACGTCAGGAGACCGAACCACTCTATGGGTGACATCGTGTTCGGTGAAGATTCCCGAGATCTCGGTTCCGTTCATCACGAAAGCGCAGCTACTGTTGGCCTCCGCCATGGCCAAGACCGTCTCGCGAACCGACGTCGTTTCTTCAACAACGACTTGTGACGAGAGCTCCATCTCGGCGATGGAGGTCTTCTCGAAGTGCTTGACGATTGCCATGTCGTCAGACTAATTGATCGAGCGCCTTCTCGGTTGGGGAACAGAGCAAGAATGGCGGTCGGACGAGGGGCCTACGCCTTCTTGCGGGGGATGTCGGCGTTCTTGAGGACCGTGCCGTCGGAGGTGATCATCCCGGCCTTCGAGCCGATCGACAATGTGTTCGCGGCGAAGAGGTCTTCTTTGTTGATGAGGGCCCATCGGTACCCATCGACGTTCTTCTTCAGCCGTTTGAAGGCACCTTTGAAGTCGTTGGCATCGGCAGCCACAACGATCGAACCGCGGTCGAACACCAAGTCGGCATTCCCGGATGGGTCGGGTGTTGCACCAAGATTCTCGGTGGCGGCGGCGATAAGTTGATCTCGATTGAGACGGGACATTGGTTATGGCTCCTCACTGGTAAGGATCTCGATCACAGAATTCATTGCGACACGGGCAGCGTCGGCGTCTCCCGCCGTCACCGCAACTCGAACCGTATCGCCAGAGGACGCTCCTAGAGCCAAGACGCTCATGATGCTGGTGGCCTTGGCAGTCTTGGTTCCTTTGGTGATGGTGATCTTGGCATCGGTGGTCTTGGCATACTCCACAACTTGTGTGGCTGGTCGGGCATGAAGCCCCGACGGGTTTGTGATCACGACGTCGGTTTCCGGAGCGAGATCGTTGGTCGCGACGTCATCATCATCTTCATCATCATCTACTTCTGGTTCACTGAGAGTATTGAACAACAGATCGGCGTCGGTGGTGGTCCACAACGTGCTGCAAAGATCTTCGTCTTGAAGGACCTCCGCCATCGTGGAAAGAACCTGGACATGGTCATCTCCATCGGCGGCCAGTCCAATGACGAGATAGGCCGTGCCGGTCCCCCAATCGATTCCCTCGGGGTATTGGGCCACCACGATGCCGGTGCCTTTGATGAATTCTTTTGCTTCGAAGGTTCCGTGGGGCATGGCTACACCGTTACCGAGGTAGGTGGAAACCGTCTCCTCGCGCTTCTTCATACCTTCGACATAGCCACCCTCGGCAACCTTCCGCTCGACGAGGCGACCACCCACGAACTCGATCGCTTCGTTCATCGAAACCGATGGCAGGCCGAGGTGAACATCGGACTGCGGAAGTACTTCTTTGATCAACGTGGACATGGTCTAGACCTGCGATTCGATCGCTTGGCCGTTCTTCAGCTTGTCGACGACGCCCTTTACCGCAGGGTCCCCGAAAAACATCATGAAGGGAACGATCGCAGCCGACGGCAGCTTGGCCTTTGCCGTGCTCGCGAGCGACTGATGGGTCACGATCACGTCGGCATTATCTGGGATTTGCGAGACTGGCGCATGAATCACGGTGCAATCCAGTTTGGCCTTCTTGACCATTTTCTTCAGCTGGTTGGCGCCCATCAGGCTGCTGCCCATCCCCGCCTCGCATGCAAAGACAATCAGCTTCACGTCGGCCGCTTCTTTAACTACTCGATCTGTCATCGTGGGTCCCCCCTGGTTTCGAAGATTTCATTCGGAAAATGCCCGGCCGAATCGGCCAGGTTGTGTCCCTTGCTGTGAAATACTCTCGCACACACTGGTGCCGTTCGCAGTTCACAGGTTCGCCCCGGGGGTAGGAGGAGGGACGTCCTCCTACCCCCGCGTGTTGGCCTGAATCAGGCGACGGGCATGCCCGGGATGTCCGGCATGGCGCTACCGACATCCAAGTGGTCGATGTCGTCATCCATCTCCTTCACCGGGAACATGCGCAGGAGAATCGTACCGGTTACCAGCGATACCGCTGCGCCAACGGCTACACCGAGTAACACCCCTACCGCAGCGAAGCCGCCGGGCAAGAATGCGATGTAGGCGAAGATGCTGCCCGGTGACGGAGGTCCGGTGAGTCCGGCGTCGGTTGCGACGAACACGAGATCGGCGGAGACGCCGCCAGCCCACATTGCGCCGATCATGACCGGGTTCATCAGTACGTACGGGAAGTACACCTCATGGATGCCGCCAAAGAAGTGCACGATGATGGCGCCTGGGGCGCTGAGCTTGGCAAGACCCTTACCGGCGAGCCAGTACGAGCCGAGCAGGCCAAGACCTGGGCCGGGGTTGGACTCGAGCATGTAGTAGATCGAGCGACCGTTCTCTTGCACATCGGTGGTACCCAGTGGTGTGAGAATCCCGTGGTTGATGGCGTTGTTGAGGAACAGCACCTTGCCAACTTGAATCGGGAAGTCCGCAAGCGGAAGCAGGCCGGCATCGGCGATCCCTTTGATCATGTCGCCGAATGCGTTGGCAATACCGCCCATGATGGGGCCAATAACTACATAGCCCAGTAGCACCATGAAGAGACCGGCGATGCCCTGAGAGAAGTTGTTGTACAACATCTCGAACCCTGCGGGAGTGCGGTCCTCGAGGAACTCATCGATCTTCTTCATTACCCAACCGGCTAGCGGGCCGATGACCATCGCCCCGGCAAACTGGGGCGGAGCGATCGTTGAGGCCTCTGTTGCTTCACCAAAGGCGTTTTCGGCGATGGTGAATGCTGCTCCACCGATCACACCGAAAACTGCGACGGCGGCAAGCACACCACCACGGTGGCCGTAGACCATCTTGCCGCCGGTGTAGGCGACAAGAACGGGCAATAGATACACGATCATGGGACCGACGAGGTCGCCGGTGATTGTGTCCCAATCCCAGTCAAGACTGGTCTTGGCCAGCCACCCCGTTGGAATGAATAGGGCGGTGATAAGGCCCCAGGCAATGAATGCGCCGATGTTTGGCACAATCATTCCTGCGAGCCAGCCACCTAACTTCTGAATTCTTTGTTGCATAGAAAAAACTCCCCTCGGTGAATGTTGAGTGAAATCATGACAGATCAATGTGACGATCGACACTCTCAATTGCGCTCTGGGCTGATATGACAAACTGGAATGTTCACACAAACGTGTCCAAACCCAGCATCTATCAGGGATTTCGTCGAAAACGAGGAGGAGAGTTTTTTAACCGGCAATCATGCTCAATTTGGCCAGAAATACCTTCCCTGCGCGTCAGGTCTCGGTTTCGGTTGGTTCGAGCAGCAGTGCATTGACTCGACGAACGTCGGCTGCGGAAAGAAGTGGGCTCACCACCAGAACCGGAACACCTCTTGTGGGCAACGGAATCGTAGAGATGACCAAATCGAACTCGGTGTCATCCACCTCCGCATAGTTACTCGCCGACAAGACCTGCACCAGGGCGAGTTCGGGAAATTCCGCTTGGATGCGAGACACCAGCACCCACACCGTGGCCATGCCACTAGGGCAAACGACCAACGCCCGCTTCCGGGGGCGGAGATGCGATCGTTCCATTGCGCCAGACAGATACATGGTGAGGAAACCCACCTCGTCGTCATTGAGGGCTGATCCGAAGTGTTCCCCCACCTTTGCAGCCAGCTGGCCGGTCACGGCGTAGACATCGGGATAGCGGGCGATTACCTCGGCGAGGAGCGGGTTGTGTATCGGTAGCCCATGCCGGAGGCGGACGCCGAGTCGCCCTAGATGCAGTGCCAGGTTGGTCCGTAGTTCTGCATCGTCGGCCAAACTCGGATGGAGCCGCTGGCCTGCTTCGTCCAAGAAACGATCCAACACGACCGAGATGCCCAAGGGCTCGTGTTTGACGAGCGACAACGCATCGAGGCCAAGGAGATACTCGGTTATTCCGGCCATTTCCTCGGCGGGGAGCTCGACGCCCCTCGTGGCGAGCACCTCCATGAGTCTGCGAACTGTTTCTGACGCAGGGTGGTCCATGAGTGAAACTTGCTGGCCGGCGTCGAGGCTTATCTCCCTACCGGCTTGGGACCGGACCGCGGAGACAGCGAGGTAGAGCGCAAAGACCATTTCAGCGTTCCCATCCAACGCACCGTCGCGCAGTTCGACCGAGCGAAGGGCCTGCGAACACTCCCGGAGAGGTAACGATGCCAAGCGCTCCCGGAGGCCTTCTGGCACCCGCGTGCGAATGAGCTGAGCATCGGAGAATTGGAAGTTCGTGAGTTCCTCCAAGGCGTCACGCGGGACCGCCTCGAGGAACAACTGGACCGTGGCTCGACGAATCTGACGTTCGCTGCCTGTGACCACGATACCTTTGCCGGGTTTGCGTACCAGCGGGAGGCCGTTGCGCTCCAGCCATGGTTCGCAGCGATGCAGGTCTCGGCGAGCTGAAGTCTTGGAAACTTCGAGCTGAAGGTTTAGTTCATCCAGGGAGACGATCTTCGGCGCAGCCCACAGCAGCGCCGCAACGAGCAAGTATTCACGCTCCGCGGGCGTATAGACCCTGGGTGCCTCCATCCGATCAGCCAGATTCTCACGAATGCGTTGCCTCGTGTCGTCATCGGCGGTCACAACCAGTCCCAATCCCCGCCGGCGGGTCAGAGAGGCCCCCTCGGCTTCCAGAAACTTCTCGGCCGTGGCGAGGCGGTAGCGGATGACCCTTTCGCTTAGTCCAAGATCGCTCGCCATCTCGGCGGTGCTGCGCGGCCGGTCCTGATCGATCAGCCATCGAGTCATTCTGATTACCCGGCTGTCCAGAATCGAAGTCACAAGACCGGCCCCATGTCAGGATCGGTAGTTGAGCATTCGCACCGCTGGCGCGTCGGCGGCAGAGAGGGCCTGTTCTTGGATCTCGGCCATCATCTCGGGGTCCAACTGATCGATCACTGCCTTGATGCCATTGACCGACGGCGCGGAGACCGACAGCTTGGTGATCCCCATTTCCATGAACAGCGCTGCCGCCAGCGGATCGGCGGCAGCTTCTCCACACACCGATACGGGACAGCCATTTCGAAGTCCCGCTTTGGCAGTCATTTGGCAAAGCGCAAGTACAGCGGGATGGACGGGATCATGGAGGTACTCCAAGGTGCCACTCATCCGGTCAGCGGCCATCGCGTATTGCGTGAGGTCGTTGGTCCCGATCGAAAAGAAGTCGGCGTGCTGAGCCAAGGCATCGGCGGTAAGGGCCGCCGACGGCACTTCAATCATCACACCGAGCTTGAGATCGCCGACTGGAGTTGAAGATGCGGCCAACTCATCCCTTGCCAACGAGAGCTGTTCTTTGACTTCCACCAACTCCGAAGTGGTTGCCACCATCGGGATCATCACCCAGAGTTCACCGGCCACCGCAGCTCGAAGGAGGGCCCGCAGTTGGGTTCGGAAGAGTTCGGGCTCGTTTCGGTACAGGCGAACGCCGCGCACCCCCAGAAACGGGTTTTCCTCCTCGTCGACTTCCAGAAAGTCCGCAGGCTTATCGCCACCGATATCGAATGTCCGAATCACGACCGGGTCGGAGAACGAGCTGAGAGCGGTGGTGTAGACCTCTACCTGCTCGTCCTCGCTGGGCGGGGCGGGACGATCCATAAACAAGAACTCGGTACGCATCAGCCCCACGCCGTCAGCGTTTTGTGCGACGGCTCGTTCGACGTCGTCGAGATTGGCCACGTTGGCGCTCACCCGCACCGGAGCGTCCCGATACGAGACTCGCTTGCCTTTGAATTTTTGGGCGGCCTCATGAGCTGCAGCTTCGGCCGCAGCTCTCGTTTCCAGTTCCTCCCGCATCGTGTCGTCGAGATCAACGAACAACTCTCCGGTCGAACCGTCGATGCCACCGATCTCCCCCGACTGCACCTGCGTCAGAAGGTCGGGAATGCCAACCACGGCGGGTACTCCGATCGATCGTGCGATGATCGCCACGTGACTTGTAGGTCCGCCTTCTACTGTGGCGAAGCCAACAACCAGATTGGGGTCAAGCGTCGCTGTCTCGGCTGCAGTGATTTGGGCGGCGCAGAGAATACTGGGTTCGGTAATGGAGAGGCCCTTGCTAAGAGGAAGGCCGGCAAGGTGACGGCGAAGCCGATCGGTGACTTCGCCAACGTCAGCTGCTCGTGCCGCAAGATAGGGGTCGGGCAGGGACGCCAACATCGCCTGGAGCTCGGTGGCCGCGTTCTGCAGAGCAGTGTCGAAATTTTCGCCGTCGTCAAGGTGTTCTTCTACAGCGTCAGCGATCATCGAGTCTTCCGCCATGAGCGCTTGGGCGTTCAAGACTTCGGCGGCATCTTTGCGGCCCCGTTCGGCAGCTTCAGCACTTAGGTTCGAGAGATGGGCAGATACCGCTGAGCCCGCCGCCACCAGAGCTCCCGCAGGGTCATCCATATTCGGGACCACGACGGTCTCTTCTTCGATGACGATGATTGGCGCCACCGCAACACCTTTGGATGCTGCAACTCCCTGAATTCTTCGCATTCTTTGTCTCCTTTAACGAGGTGCTTTGTCGCGCGCGATCAAGCGTCCGAGCAAGATCCGGTAGATACGGCCGCCAGCGACGAGCGTGACGCTGGTGGTGAGGGCCAGTCCTACGACGGCCAACGAAACGGTGAAGACGTTGATGAGGGGTTCGCCATCGTCGCCTTGAATTCCCAACGGGATCGCACCAAGCAAGCTGAAGAATCCAAAGAGGGCAAAGAGGCCGAAGAGGATGATCCGACTCCCTTCCCCCAATCGCACGCTGGTACCCAGGGCCTTCATCCCCGATGTCGAGCGCCGATCGGCGATCAGATATCCGTGGAATGCGTAGAGGATCACCACGAAGATCGCCGGCGTTGCGAAAAGGTACTGAAACCCGAGAGCGACGGCAGCCCAGAACCAGAACGAACTGACGGCCTGCTGGACAAAGAGTTCTGGTTTCTCAAACGGGCGCTTCCAGCGAACACGAATACCGTCCCCAGCATCCAGCGCATAGGAGTACCAGGGGTAGGCCGTTGTGCCAGTGAGGATCAGACCGCCCGCGAAGGCGAAGCCCCGGACCCACTTGGAATTGTCGTTGAGCTGCGACGCCGGGAGAGCCACGATCAGATAAAACACGGTCAGTGTGACCAGGGCCGCAGCCGTCAGTGGCACGATGTTTCCAAAGTAACCTTGGACACCCTCCTTGAAAAGAGTGCCGGGGCGAACCGGGAACGGCTCGGGTTTGGTCACGTCATATCCCGTAGCGCCACGTTCTCGCTGTCGGTCGACGCATCGACTCTGGAGACGGTTACGGCTGCGTAGTCGTGCGGTTCCGGACCGGTCATGAGTGTAGTGGCACTTCGGACCGTGGCTCGAGCCCAGGCCAAGCCCTCACGAAGCGCCGCTTCGCCGTCTCCTCCGCCCGCCAAAAAACCCGACAGGAGCGCGTCGCCAGCTCCCACCGTATTTCTGACCTCTGTAGTAGATGCGACCCCGTGAAGCGCACCATCTTGATCTACGAGAACCGCTCCATCGCTACCAAGGCTTACCAGCACTGCGGTGATTCCGGCGGATCGCAAATGCTGTGCAGCAGCGATCGCATCGGCCATCGTTTCCACTGTTTTTCCCGTGACCTCGGCTAATTCAGATCGGTTCGGCTTGAGCAGAGAACACTTCACGCCAACCATTGCCGACAACGGTGGGCCGCTGGTGTCCACCACCAAATTGGCCGTTCCCCCGGCGAGCCGCTCGGCCAGCCTGGCATAAAAGTCTGCCGGGGCACCGGGAGGAAGGCTCCCGCAGGCGGCGAACCATGAACTGCTCAGGGCGTGCTGCTGAGAGACCTCGAGGAGAGCTTCAACTTGAGCCTCATTGAGGGGATGTCCGGGTTCGTTGATCTTGGTGGTCCTGCCGTCGGACTCGATGAGACTGATGTTGGTTCGGATGTCGACGCCGGTGTTGAGTATCTCTGTTGGGACGCCTGCGAGCATGCGAGCGAAGAGTTCGCCGGTTGGACCGCCCGATGGAAAGAGGGCTCGAGCCTCGTGTCCATTGGCCACCAGCGCTCGAGCCACATTGACACCTTTGCCACCTGCTTCAACCGTCGCCATGGCCGAGCGAATGACCGCGCCAGGAATGAGCGCGTCGATGGCGACCGTTCGGTCAATGCTGGGGTTGGGGGTGAGTGTTGTTATCAACTACGGAACTTCTCGAGCAGGAGGTCTTCGGCGGCGTCGGTCCACAGGTGGCCCGGTGCCATGGCCGCTCCGATGTCGGGGTGTTCCTTTGCGAGGTCCGCCAGGCCGGTGAGCGGTAATCCGGTGAGCTGCGGGAAGATCATGATCTTGCCGGCAAAGCGTCCCTCGAGCATTGCCTGAACACCATCGCGACCGGCCTCGATACCGCCGACTGCGGCCAGGGATCGATCGGGCGACAGCTTTCCCTCTACCGCTTTTTGAAGAACCATCGCTTGGTCTTCGATGCTCGACCCGGACGTCCCGGTCAGTTGAGCATTATGCAAGTAGACGTTGCTGAGATTCAAGGGAGCCATGGTCCCATTGGCGACTCCGGCGAAGAGAACGAGCATACCGTTCTTCCCCATCAGCTCGGCCGCCTCCCCCATCACCGGACCAACGGGCACGGTGACCACAACGTCATCGGCGCCGTTGCCGTCGGTCATTCGCATCACCAGTTCTTGGAGCGTCTCGGTTGAGGTGCTGGAATTGATCAGCACGAGTTCTTTGCCACGTTCCTTGGCGAGGTCGGCCAACATGACCCGAGCGACGTCGAGTCGGCCGTCGTCGAGGTCCGATCCGATAATGATGTTTGGACCGTTTTCGCTCTCGATGGCTCGTTGCATGTGCATCTGACCCATCGGGCCACCCGCTCCGACGAAGACGGTTGTCCCGCCCGGGAGCAGATCGGCCCGATTTCGTGCCTCACCGTATGCAGCCGCAATATCGGGCCCGGTTGTGCCCACATATGCGGTGTAGTGATAATGCAGTCGACCTACGTCGAGTTGGGGTTTGCCATCCAGCGGGGTGGTTCCCACGAGATTCATGGTTCCCCGGAAAGCGATCAGCTTGGCGATCTCTTCCATCTGTGACGCCGAACGAGGATCGAGAACCACGATGTCATCGAACCCGGCGCCATTGGTGAGTTCCTTCGCAAGCGTTTCGTAGCCGTCGGCGGATAGGCCGTTCCTCTCAACGATCTCCGCAGTGGGGTTGTGCCTGGCGATCAGATCTCTGACTCGGCTCGAAACATCGCTGACGACGATGGTGGATGGAGCTTCCAGGCCGGAGGAGAACTCGTACTCGGTGGTGTCATCGGGTTTTCCGATGATCCACATGACTCCGCCAGTGGCCGGGCTGAGGCGACGCCTCTGAGTGTAGGCCGCCTCGACACAGGCCCAGGGCTCGGACAATGCTGCGGCGGCATAACCCACCTCGTTGCTTACCGGGATCACGTAAGCCCCATCGTCGGCGTCCAGCACCTCGGGCCCGATGAGGTGATATTGAATGAGCCCGCCCGGAATGGTGTACCCGTACGCTGTGCTCTTGCCGTCCACGTGGATGTCGGGCTGAATCGCCAAGCGCTGACCCTTCTGGTACTTCCCTACCAAATTGGAACCTACGTCTATCACCGTCACGGACGCTTCGTGGCCCAGCCGGGTGGGCTCTATCTTCAAATCCCGACCGTAGAGCTTTGGGTGATCGCCGCCCTGTTTCACGAGTTTCACGTCGGAGAAGCACAGCCCGACGGCGTCTATCCGTATCAGTAGCTGATCGGGGCCGGGCGTTTGCGTTTCGTCCATGGGCTCGGGGTGACCGTCTCGGCCGACATTTTCCACCCCCTTCCCGTAGGTGTTCCAGCCAAGATTGGGCTGCGGAAGATCGGTCTTCCCTTCTCGAAATGCGGAAACGGACCAGGTGCTCTGAGGTTGGCTCACCCCACGATTCTTTCAGCCGCACCGCCGTGCCACAAGTCACAGATTGACCGAAGACCCTCTGTGACAAAACTGTCCTCGTAGACCAAAGTGGCGTTCCAGCAGTGGGTTACGGGTTTCGCCACACGCGGAGCCTCACCGTGCCGGGGTGGGCGCGGTTGTGGGCCGAGAACACTGATCTACGCTTCTCAAATGGAGGATCGAGCGGTCGATAGAAACGATGTGATAATCGCACGGTTGCCCCGAAAGGGCATCATTCCAACATTCCTTGTGGCCTGCATGGTCTTGGGTCCGGGTCTTCTGAGCCCCCAGTATGCGTTGGCCTGGTTCACCGGTCTGTTCTGTGTGAGCGTCATTAGCTTCCGAATGTTGCAGCTTCGGCTCGAGGTAACTGACGATGAGGTCATTGTTACGAACTTCTTCCGAACGATCGCAGTCCCGCTCTCTGAGGTGATCGTGGAACCGAATCAACCCGAGGTGGGCTACTTGGAACTCCGAGATGCTCGAGGAGCCACGATTCACGTGGGAGCGGCTCCGAGCTGGGCCGTCAACCTTCAGACACTGCGGCAACGGTTGATCGACGAAATCGCCCGTCACGGATAGTCAATCCTGTCGCAGATTTTCTCCACCGGAGCGAAATCCTGCCGATAGAAGGTCCATGAGTTTTCGCAGGTGGACCGCGATGCCGTCAGGCGCGCCGCTTTGGGTGTCCTCTGCCTCCAAGCTACAACATGTGGCGCTGCGGCGATATCACTGGCGGCTTCACCCGGTCTTGGGACTCGTAGCATTCCTTGTCCTGGCACTGGGACCCCTCGAGGGATCGATCGGGGCGCTCGTAGCAGTAGCGCTCTCGTTTGCCGGCTGCCTTGCGATCATCGGCTTCGTAGGGCAGGGGGAGGCAAGCGCAACGAGGCTGATTCTCCTGGTACTAGTGGACAGTGTGCTGATTGCCATCCTGGCAGCCCTGTACCCGGAACTGTGGGTTCCGCTGCTGGCACTGCAGGCGGCCGTAGTCAGCATGGGCTGGTTAGAGTCGGCTCGCGTCACGGCAATCCTCCTCGGAACCGCTGCCATGCTCATGGGAATCGCTGGAGTTCTCGCACAACCCGAGCACGGATTGTCGGCGTTTGCGATCTTCCTCGGGCTTTCGGCGTCCGTATCGGTCACTGCCCTTTGGTCAGCGAGCGAGCTTCCGCTGAACGCTTTTGCCCGGTCGTTGGAGTCGGTTCGAGCCTTGGTGTGGCACGCAAACCTCGACGGAACGGTGAGCGAGGTCATCGGCCCGGTCTCGTGGCTGGTGGGAGTCTCCGGCGAAGAATTGGTCGGAACCAAGATCGAGGACGTCCTACCTGCGGAGATGCGGTCTGACTGGGAGCATCAGCTCGAAGAATTGCATTCGATCGGTTACACCAGTTTCGTCCATGAACTCAACACGAAATCAGCTCGCACGGTCCGTACTTCAATGCGACTGGTCAGGGTCGGCGACGAAGAGCCACAGATTCACGGCGTCACCGTGGACATTTCGAACGACTGGCTTGATGGAGAGGCGCAACGGCGCCAGGCGTCGGTGGTGAAACACATGACCGACGGGTTGTTGATCGTTCGTTCCGATAACCGACCAGACCCGGTAGTAGACCAGATCAACGAACCGGCAGCTGCGATGTTAGGACTCCCCGAAACCGTCTCCTGGGATGAACTGGAGCGAAAGCACGCTCAGCTGAGTGAGCGAATCGCCGCCGTCTTGGCGAATCGGATCGAGGATCATTTCGACTACGAGTCAGGAGAGGGGTCAACCACTTGGGCCCGAGTGCGGGTTTACGCAGTCAGCGAGACCCTCGTGGCCGCTCAGCTCTCCGACATCACCAGCGAACGGGAGGCACAGCAACTCGTGCAACACCAAGCACGGCACGATCACCTCACCGGCCTGCTGAATGCCGCCGAGTTCCGTCGCCAGTTGGAGACGCGTTTGGGTCAATCCAGCCTGCTCCTGGTGTTTCTCTTGGACCTCGACAGCTTCAAGCCCGTCAACGACACCTATGGCCACGCTGCCGGCGATGTCGTACTGAAAAGTGTTGCTCGTCGACTCCGGAACTCACTGAAGTCCGACGATTCCCTTGCCCGACTGGGTGGCGATGAGTTCGTGGGATTCGCGGAGGGCCTCACTCTTGCCGAGGATGCGGAGCGTTTCCGACTTCGACTAGAGGCGGCCTGCGCAGAGCCGGTAGTGGTGAGCCCGGACCTCACCGTTCAGGTCTCGGCATCTGTTGGCTACGTGATTGCCGAAACCACCACAGAGGTAGATGAATTGATCGCCGCCGCAGACGCTGCCATGTACGAGCGGAAGCGAGGAAAGAAGCTCCGCAACTCCGTGCCGCTGTAGGACCCCGGTTGGGTCGTTTGGTGAAGATTTGTGGAGGGGTGGACCGGCTCCGCCACGCGCTCCACCCCTCCGCTGGTAGTGGTATCAGGTGTCTGGTTTTTGTGCCAGTCTTTCAAGGGCATTAGTCAAGATCCCTCAGGCCGGTCAGCGAAAGAGCACTCACCACACCGATCGGCATGCCCTCGGCATCGATGACCGCGACCGCCGCCGTGTCGTTGTGATTCATCAGTCGAGCGGCATCCATCGCTTGGGAGCCGGAAACGATCGCCGGGATGTCCCTCATCGCATCCCCTACCGTGGCGTCGAGACCATGGTCGTGAAGCGCTTTGGCGATGTCATGCAAAACCAGAAGGCCTCGGTACTCGGTATCGGCAACCGGCACCGCGGGTGACTCAGGGCTGCCACCGAGCCGATCCACCACTTCCAAGAGTCCATCGGATGGCGAGAGATACCCGACATTCTCGATGGTGACCCGGTCCACCGGGAGATCCAGCCGCTGCTCGAGGTGCCCCCGTCGCTCCCCCACTTGACCGCTGGAAACCGAGTATTCTCCCATCATCGCCTGAGAGACGGCCGTGGCCAGCAACGCCGGAATGACGAACTCGGCTCGACCGGTGGTTTCGGCCACGAACATCACCGCCGCCAGTGGGGTCCGGTAGCCCGCCCCGAGAACTGCCGCCAAGCCGACCACCGGAAAAAGGCCGACCGTCTGGGAGTCGAACAACATTCCCACCACGCGTCCAAGGAGTAAGCCCTGTACCACCAAGGGCAGGAATACACCGCCGACCCCTCCGGCGGCCAGCGTCGCTGATGTGGCGAGGGCACGGAGGGCAAACAACCCGAGCAGCACCCCAATGGAGACAGTGGGATCGAGGACGATTTCGGTGATTTGATCCGCCGCCGGACCCAGAGTTACCGGCATGCTCACCAACGCATCCGCCGCCAAGACCGCGAGACCGAGGATCGCCGCCACCAACGGCAATCGCACACTCAGTTGAAGGCGCTCCGGCATTTCCTTGGCCTCATGGAAGAGCATCGCCAATCCGCGTGCTGCGAGCCCACCGACGATCCCCAAGAAGATCGAACCCATGACCTCATCGGTAATGGAGAATTCTGCGGCCTGGATGGGAAGCAGGCGTTCCGAGCCGAGCAGAAAAACAAAGACGAGGTAGGACACCGAGGAGGAAACCAACGCAGGGATCAGTGCATGGCGAGCGATGTCTCGTCGATAGGGCGCTTCCAAGGCAAACAGTACGCCCGTGGCGGGTGCTCGGAAGATTGCCGAAACGCCGGCGGCGGCGCCCGCGACGAGCAAGATCCGCTGGCTACTTCGCCGCCCGAGGACCGTTAGTTTTCGGTTGTCCAGCCATTGACCGAGGACGGCACCGGTGTAGACCGATGGACCTTCCATTCCGAGCGCACCACCGCCGCCGACCGTGGCCACGGCCGCTGCGAGTTTTGGGCCTAGGCGGAACGGATTCAGCTCGTGCCGTTTATGAAACGCCCCAACGTAAGAATCCGACGTGGATGAGTCGGTTCGACCCCCGAAATGGAGAACAGTGGCGGCGATTGTCAAGCCGACACCGGGTGCCAACACCATGACGAGAAGTGATCGATCGTCGGCCAAGAGCCAATGCAGCAAGCCGTCGACGGTGATCCATTCGAGCGTTGCAACCACGAGACCTACCACGGCGCCAAGGGCTCCGTAGATTGCGAAACGGGCCACGCCGCTGGCTCCGGTCACCGAGTTTGCTCGCGTCGATGCCCGGGTGTCCTCAAACCCCTCTCGGAAAGACTGCGAAACCGGCACCGGAGGAGCCTACGCGTTGCTGCTCTTTGTGTTGGGGCACTCCCCAGACCGGAATCGGGACATTGACCGGCGCGACAGTCTGAGCGCGGGACACGAATACGGTCCGTCCGCCCGATGCGGTCTACGATCAAAATTGGATCAATGCCGAGGCCGAGGAGCGAAACAATGTCGGAATTCTTCCAGGGCGTAGGTCCCATTCCCTACGAAGGACCAGGGTCCGATAATCCTTTGGCATTTCGCTGGTATGACCGAGATCGCGTCGTGTTGGGAAAATCGATGGAGGAGCATCTCCGTTTCGGCGTGTGCTACTGGCACTCCTTCGCCTGGGATGGTTCAGACATCTTCGGAGCTGGCACATTCGACCGACCATGGAATCTCCCGATCGGCGATCCGATGGACCGGGCCGCTGCCAAAATGGAGATGGCCTTTGAGTTCTTCGAGAAGCTCGGTGCGCCATTTTTTTCCTTTCACGATCGCGACATCGCTCCTGAAGGCGCCACGTTTGCCGAGAGTTGCAGCAATTTCGATGTGATGGTGGACAAGGCCGAAGCCCACATGGCTCGGACAGGAACGAGATTGCTGTGGGGCACCGCTCAGGCCTTCTATCAGCCCCGCTACGCCGCCGGCGCCGCAACGAACCCCAACCCATTGGTTTTCGCTCACGCGGCGGCGCAGGTGAAGCATTGTATGGATGCCACGCACAGGCTCAAAGGAGCAAACTATGTGCTGTGGGGTGGCCGGGAAGGTTATGAAACACTGCTCAACACCGACATGGCCCAAGAACTCGACCAACTGGGTCGGTTCCTCAACATGGTGGTCCAATACAAACACGACATCGGCTTCGAAGGGACCATTCTGCTGGAGCCAAAACCACAAGAACCCACCAAACACCAATACGACTACGACACCGCCACCGTGTATGGGTTTCTTCAGCGCTACGGGCTAGAGAACGAGATCAAAGTCAACATCGAGGGGAATCACGCCACGCTGTCCGGCCATGACTTTGCTCACGAGATCGCAACTGCGGTTTCATTTGGGATCTTCGGAAGCATCGATGCGAACCGAGGCGACGACCGCCTCGGTTGGGATACCGACCAGTTCCCAAACAGCGTTGACCAGATGAGTTTCGCGGTATACGAGATTTTGAAGGGTGGAGGGTTCACCACTGGAGGCTTCATGTTCGACACAAAGCTTCGGCGCCAAAGCCTGGCTCGCGATGACCTGTTTCACGGACACATCGGTGCGATGGACACGATGGCGCGAGCCTTGCTCGTGGCGGCCGACCTCATCGAAAACAACCAGATCGAAGCGTTTCGCCGAGAACGATACGCTGCCTGGTCAGGTGAAATGGGGCGAGACATCATGGCCGGCAACCTCAGTCTCGCCGACCTCCATGCTCGGGTACTGGCGGACAACATCGATCCCAAGCCGGTGACCGGACGCCAGGAGATGTTGGAAAACCTTCTCAATCGTGCGATCGAGCGAGCCAAATAGGCGGCCAAACCAGCCGGTTCCACGATCTCGAAAGCCCCATTCCCATGATTGTGGACCGATGTTGCCTCAACAATCCGGAGGTTCGGGCGGTCGGAGATGATTACCATCTCTCCTGTGAGTCTATTTCCGTTGATCCTGGCGGCTGAAGAGGAAACGTCACAGCTGATAAAGCAAGAGACCGCAGTGGTCATCTTGCTGGGAATCGCTGCTGCGGTTGCGGTCTTCGCCCGGCGTGCCCGATTCCCATTCACCGTGGCCCTCGTGCTGGCTGGCTTCGTGGCCGCCGGACTCGGCGAGGTTGTTTCCGTGGAAGCCAGCGCAGATCTCATTCTGGCACTGCTGGTTCCACCGCTCCTGTTCGAAGCGACCCTCAATCTGCCGTGGAAGAAACTCAAGGCCGACCTTGTCCCTATCCTCACACTGGCACTGGCGGGGACCCTCTCAGGATCGTTCGCGGTGGGGACGGTGGTGCACCTCGTTCTCGACCTGCCGTGGGCATTGAGCTTCGCTTTCGGCGCCCTCATCTCGGCCACCGATCCCGTCGCGGTGATCGCCTTCTTCAAGTCGCTGGGAACCCCCAAGCGATTGACCGTCCTCGTTGAAGGGGAATCCCTCTTCAACGACGCCGTGGCCGTTGTGGTGTTCGGTGTGGCCCTCGACGTTGCCGAAGGCAACGCATTCGGTCTCGCCGACGCATTCGGAGACTTCTTCATCGTTTCGGCGGGCGGCCTAGCAGTCGGTCTGGTCCTCGGGTACGTGGTCAGCGAAGTCATCCTCGCCGGCGTCGATGACGCTCTCATCGAGACCTCCACCACCCTCGCTCTCGCTTTCGGATCGTTTCTCATGGCGGAGGAGTTTGGGCTCCTCATCGGGCGGGACGATCTGCACTTCTCGGGCATCCTTGCTGTCGTGGCCGCCGGCCTCATGGTGGGCACCCGAGGAATCGGCAACACCTCACCAACTACTCGGATGACGCTCGAACACTTTTGGGAACTTCTCACGTTCCTCGTGAACTCGTTGGTGTTCCTCTTCATCGGGCTCACCATCGGCCTCCGTGACCTCTTCACCGAATGGTGGCCGGTCGTCCTGGCCGTCGTCACCGTGCTCGCCGTTCGAGTAGTGGTGGTTTACGGCCTCACCGCATTCACCGGACTCGTCCACCCCACGCGGGACATTCCTCGGAACTTCCAGCACGTGATGTTCTGGGGAGGACTGCGCGGGGCAATCTCGCTGGCACTGGCGCTGATCATCAAGGACAACGAAACCTTGCGAGAAGAGGTCGGTGGTGAAGCGATCCAGACCGTTCTCGTCATGACCTTCGGCGTTGTATTGTTCACGTTGCTGGTTCAGGGGCTGACCATCACCGGCCTCATCCGTCGGCTGGGGCTCTCGGGCCGAACCGAAATGGAGCTGGAACAGCAGACCCACCAAGCGACCATCCATATGCGTCGAGCCGGCCAGGCCACGATCGGCCAACTTGGTTCCGAAGGAGTAATCGGGCGGGAGATGGCAGAGGCACTGTCATTGGCTTATGCCGACGATGTACAGAAAGCGTCTCGGGGTCTCGCTCAGCATGTGCGGGCCCACCCCGAACTCGGGGCCGAGATGCTCATTCGGGCCCGTCGGGAAGCGCTGGTGGCCGAACAAAGCGCATTGGGTGAGATTCTCCGCAGCGGTCTGATCGAGAACCAAGTAGCCGAAGAGCTGTCTATAACCCTCAACAACCGCCTCGCCGCATTGGAGATCCTGAGCAACCGGTGGGAACCGGAATCTGATGACCAGGTGGGAGTGTGAACATGAGCAGCGCCGAGGACATCGTCTATGTTTCCTGGGGAGGTTCAGGGCGGAACGACACGTTGGAGGACGCCGCCCGGCGAGCCAAAGATGCGGGGGTCAGCTTCATCTTCCTCGGCGTGGTCGACAATCAAAGGTTCGGCGATTTGCCGAAGCCCACGATGAAGACGCTCCTTCGGGAGCTCGAGTTCATTCTCCGATCCCAGACGTTCGCCGTGATGCGTCAGATCAACGGAACGGGTGTTGAGACTCAAGTCGTCGTCCGGCAGGGTGAAGTTGCAGAAGCGATCAAAAGTGTGGCCGAGACTGCCGGAGTCTCTTCGGTATTGGTAGGTGGGCCGCTTCCCATCCGAGACCAACAAACCGCAGCCCAGGTGATCGATCAGCTCCAGGTCGACACCGGACTCAAGATCACCCTGATCTAAGTGCCAGAAACGCGGCGTGCTCGGGCCATGATCTGGCTCGCCCTCTCGCTTACCCTCATCGTTGGATTGGGCCCGGCCCCGAATACCGCTTCGGCGAGATCGGCAGGGCAGGTGACCAGCGTCAATCAAAACGGTCCGATCCTTCGGATCTACCTCGCTGCGCTCGGTCGCACCCCCGACCAGACCGGTCTGGAATATTGGACCGACGTAAATCGAGCGGGCCAGAGTCTTCCCTCGATCGCTGGCTACTTCATGGAATCAGCCGAATTCCGTGAGAAGTTCGGCTCACCTGACGACCAACAGTTCGTGGAACTCGTGTACAAGAACGTCCTCGACCGTTCAGCCGATGCCAGCGGGACAGGATACTGGATGGGGCTGTTGGAGGCAGGCCACAGTCGATCCGAGATTCTCAACGGTTTCGCCCAATCGCCCGAGTTCGTTGCCCAAACCGCGGCGATGATTCAAACAGCCGAGGAGGTGGAACCGATACTCATGATTGGAGACTCGATCTTTCACGGGATCCGACTTCTCGATCTTCCGGTGGGAGGGCGTGAGCTCCTGTGGATGACCGAGGAGGGCAGGCATCCGGCCACCCTGCCCGATTTACTTGCCACGGCTCACACTCAGGGTACTTTGGACCTGGCTCCCATCGTGGTGATCCATCTGGGGACCAATAGCTGGCGCAGCGGTTACGTTCAGATGTTCAATCGGGAAGTGGCCGCCCTGCCCAACCACACGGTCTTCCTGGTCAACGTTGCAGCCGACCGAAGCTGGGCAGCGGCGGCGAACGCTGGACTCGCCGAGATCGTTCAGCACAACGAGAACGTGTACTTGATCGATTGGAATGCTGCAGTCAGCCGGCACCCGGAATGGATACGGGCTGACGGGGTTCACCCCACTGCCGCAGGCCTTGGGCAGCTGGCCGAGCTCATCAACGGAAGGGTGGACTCGCTCCCGTCTGTCCAGCAGGGTTAGGCGCCGCCCGTCAGGTCGTGGCTGGACGCATCATGTTCATCGCCACTTTGGCGAGGTTGTAGAGCACCACGAGTAGGAGTACGAAACTGATCAGTCCTCCTACGAGCGGGATGCCGCCCAGGACAGCCCGAGCGATAAAGGCCAGCACCGCCATGGCAAGGTGGCCGGAGTTTGGAGCGGTAAGTAATCGGTTCATGACTACATTCTGGCGTTGAGCGCCCACTTCGTCATCGGGGCAAACCCTGATCTGACCCTGAGTACCTGCGGGTCTACCGAGCCTTGGCCGGGATCACCTCTCGCATAGCTTCAACTACCGTCGCATGACGTGCGTGCAGGGTGCCCAGCTGGGCTTCGGAGGCGGGACCGCCCAGACGGGCAGTGGTGAATCGACGGAGACGGTGCATTTTCAGAGCTGAGATATAGGCCGTGACCGGAGCAACGATGGCCACCGCCAAACCCATGAGGGGCGAAAAGATCGATCCAAAAGCCAAGGCCAGTACCACCCACCAAATTGGGTAGATCACCAAGCCCAGCGCGAGTTTGGAGGTGGCTTGGAAGTTGACATCGCGTCGATCGCTGAGTTTGCCGGTCAACTCGAACGCCGGAAGTGTCAGTACCTTGCCAACCACCGTCGGGACGGCCCATGCCGCCGTCTTCACACGGGAAACCCGTTCCATTCGTTTCAGCTGCGGTGGTGTGAAATCGATGACCGATGCAACGGCCACTCCCAGGTGCTGGCATTCATCCAACAGGTCGCGAGCGGCATCGAGCGCAGTGAGAGCATGGCTTTCGGAGCGATCCACAGAGCGGTTCAGTGAGCTCAGTGCGGTGGCTGCATCGGTTCCGAATCGTGCGGCTGCGATCTCGGCGGCCACAACGGCCGCCTGATGTTTGTCCTCGGACTCCCATGTGGGAGCCACTGCGGCGAGTCCGGCTCTGATCCGATCCGTGAGCTCTCGCACCGATTGGCGGTCGATATCCCCACCTGCAACACCCTCCACCTCGATCACCTCACCGACCGCAACGGTCACCGTGGAGCGATACGTGGTTCGGTCCGGATAAATGATCCCGACCGGGAGCACAGCAACAGCCGAACTTGTTCCACGTGCGATCCGTGCAGCTCCGGTTTTCAAATCGAGCAGACCGGCGTTGTCGTGAGAGACCCCCTCCCCGAAGAGCGCAATCATCTCGCCGGCCTGCAGTGCAGCCCGAGTTTCGCTGAACATGTCGTCATTGCTGCCCCCGCCGTCCTTGGCTCGGTGAACAGGAACAGCTCGAGCGAGAACGAGAAAGGGGCGCAGCAGAGAATAGCGTGGTTCCCACAGCACCGCCTTGGCCAGGAATCGAGGTTGACGCGGCAGCGTGGCGATCAGGACGGCGGGATCTATCAAGGCCGAATGGTGATTGGACACCACCAAGACCGGGCCGTCCTGAGGAACTCGATCGGCGTCGAGCACCCGGACCTCTGAGAAAAAGAGGTGCATCAGGATTCTGCATAGCGCCGTAACGATCATTACCGGTTGGTCCTATACCATGCTGCGACGCTCATGGCAGTTTGACTCTCATTCGATGATGATCGTTTCATTTGGACCGCACCTGAAGGCACTCAGTAGTGTCAATCGCATGGCATCAAGCGCACCATTGACCAAGAAGTTCAAGACCGTGAACGGACGGCAGATGGCGTATCACGAGACGGGGTCGGGCGATCCTGTGGTCTTCTTGCACGGCAATCCCACGTCCTCGTACCTATGGCGCAACATCATTCCCTCGGTGTCCGGAACGCACCGCTGCATTGCGCCCGATCTGATTGGCATGGGTGACTCAGAAAAACTAGATCCATCCGATTCAACTTCGTACCGATTCCACGAGCATCGCAGTTACCTCGACGGGCTGCTGGATCAGTTGGAGCTGGGCGACAACATCACTTTCGTAGTTCATGACTGGGGGTCTGCACTCGGGTTCGATTGGGCCAATCGCCATCCAGACCGCATTCGAGGTCTGGTGTACATGGAAGCGATCGTCCAACCCGTGGAATGGGATGATTGGCCCGAGGCTGCCCGGGGAATTTTCCAGGGCCTACGGTCCGAGGCTGGAGAGGAAATGATTCTGACCAAGAATCTCTTCGTGGAGGCGATCTTGCCCGCCTCGATCCAGCGCAAGCTCTCCGAGGAAGAACTGAACGAGTATCGGCGTCCATTCACCGAGGTCGGCGAAGGTCGGCGCCCTACGCTCACCTGGCCACGTGAAATCCCCATGGGCGGAGAACCAGAGGACGTTGTGGCCATCGTGACCAGCTACGCCGCTTGGTTGACTGCCTCCGATGTGCCCAAGCTCTTTGTCAATGCCGACCCGGGGACCATCCTGACTGGCAAACAACGGGAGTTCTGCCGGTCGTGGCCAAACCAGTCCGAGGTGACCGTCAAGGGCCTTCACTTCATCCAGGAGGACTCGGCCGCCGAGATCGGCGCAGCCCTTTCGGAGTGGCTTGCTTCGCACTAGAGCCAGAAATTCAGCGTTGGCGGGCCGCGACACCTGGCGTTGTGGGGTCTCCGTCTCCGAAACGCCGCGCAGAGAATTTGTCGTCTCCCGGTGGGATTCGTTCGATCCGATCAAATCGATCAGCAAGCATGTTGGCAAACCGGTGCAGCGGCTCCTCGAACCGAACGGCGTAACGGCCTTCGGTGAAGCCGCCGCGTTCCTGCCCACGCTGGCTGCGCTCGCAAATGTCGATGTCCTGGTTGTTCACCAAAACCCAGAAATCCCGAGTGAGGTTGAAAGCATCGTCTGAGACAGCATGAGAGCTTGACGGCAGCAGCCACGTGCATCGCTCTCGAGTGATCCCCGGGGCCAGCGGTTCCAATTGAATCACGAAAGCATGATTGGGCAGGACACTCAGAAGCACGTTGGGAAACAAGGCGAGGAACCGGCCGCTGGTTGCATCACCGGAGTCGAGGTTGGGGGCTGGCGGCATCGCTAACCAATCACTGCGATCGTCGCCAGAGACCGGGGTGGTGGTTTGACCGCAATACATGCCCGGCCCTTGCCAGCGATAGTGGTCCTTCACCCGCGAAACCTTTGCGAGTTCGGGATGCACCCACGTCAGGTGGTAGTACTCCTGAAAGTTTTCGCTGAGAAGTTTCCAATTGGCCTGGATCTCGACCGTCGTCGATTCCCGCACCGTCCAGCCCTGAAGCCCGTAGCCAGCAAGGCGCTCCCCCAGGTCGCCGAACCACTCTTGGAGTGGCGCCGTGGTGAGGTCCAGGTTGGCAAACACCAAGCCCGCAAACGTGTCAACCCGAACCCGTTTCAGCGGATAGTCGTTGGGATCAAAATCCTCCACCGCCACGTCGGTGAATCTAGGGGTCGCCACCAACGTGCCGTCAAGGCCGTACCCCCATCGATGGTAAGGACAGCGAATCATCGATAGCCCATCGGTGTCCGCGGGCAGCAGCTCGGTCCCCCGGTGGCGGCAGGCGTTCAGAAAGCCATGCAGCGTCCCTTCCTTGTCCCGGGTGATGAGGACCGAGCGAGTGCCGACAGATCGAACCAAGACAGTCCCCGACCCCGACAACTCATCGAGACACGCCACCCCCACCCAGGCCGAATCGAAGACCGCGGACTGCTCGGCTGCGAAAAACGCCGGGGATGTATAAGCGATTGCCGGTGTAGTGCTGGCTTCTTCCACACGACGGCGCACGCCTCGCCAGAATTCGCCGATGAAGGGCTCAGGCGTGGTGCTCATCGTTGGAGAATTGTGCCTTATGCGGCGGATCGTTGTCCACCGCAACCACCGAGCTCCCTAGAAGCTGATGGCGACCGCAATTGCGTAGAAACCAAGCCCGAAGACCAGCAGAACTGTGGCGATGATGCCAATGATCCTGCCGGCGTTGGCGGTACCGCGATTGCTGGGGTCCCGGCGGCCGGCGTCGATCCCGTTGATCTCCTGCTGACCCACATACCAGGCCACCGGACCGAGGAGACCGCAGCACACGAAGCTGAGAATCCCGACCACTAACGCTGTGGTGGCCTGACTGCCCTCGGCGAACGCGGTGCCACCGAAACCGGGGGCGTAGCCCGGTTGGGGTGCGCCATACCCGGGGGATGCAGCCGTTTGGGGGCCGCCCTGCCATTGGGAACCGTCCCAGAACCTCGTGGTGCCCGGCGGATCGCCCTGAGCGTGATACCACCCCGGTGGTTGAGAAGGTTGTTGATCAGACACGACGCCACTCCCTGTCCAGCGATGATCGTCGGGCCAGCTTAAAACAGATCCCGACCGCGTTCGGTGATGGATGTAGGCTGGGGAACAATGCTCTTCCGCCTACAACGGATTGATCCGACGGCTGCTGCTGGAATCGGTTTTGCCGCCACCGCGCTGGTTATGGGAGCATCCGCCGCCGGCGACCTCCCGGTGCTGTGTCTGTTTCGGCGCTGCACCGGCGGCTACTGCCCCGGCTGTGGTGGGAGTCGAGCGGCAGTAGCGCTCGTCCAGGGCGATATTGCGGGATCGTGGGCACACCATCCATGGGTGGTCTTGCTCGTCCTCCAGACTTTGGTATTCACCGGCGCCCTGTTCGCCGGCAAAGTGCAGTTCACCGGGAGAATTCGTCAACGGCTCCTGATCGGCAATCTTGGCCTGGGGTTGGCCATATGGACCCTCCGACTGGCGTTGGGAACCATCCCGATCCCCTTCGCTTAGGATCGATGGCGGATATCCAACACCTGTTCGTTTACGGCACACTTCGCCAGGGCGACGTTCGCTGGCAGTTCCTGGAGCCCTACGTTGTGGACTCGGGAACGCCAGACAGCGCCGCAGGTGCGCTGTATGACACCGGTCGGGAATATCCTGCCGCCCGGTTCGGCGAACCCGGCACCATCGTTGGCCATCGTTATCGGCTCCTTCCCGACCGCACCGAAGAGGCGCTTGCGCTCATGGATCAAGTGGAAAGCGCAGTGGAAGGGCTCTACCACCGGATCTTGATCGTCACCGATTCCGGCGTCGATAGCTGGGCCTACCAGTACGGCGACGGTCTAGTCTTACAGCGCATCACCTCTGGAGATTGGTTCCGCCATATCGGGTTCGGGACGTCGGCGGGGTAGTTGCTGGCTGCCGTGGGACACCTCAAGGTCGAAGTGCGGTCCTACCCTCATCTGGGTGCCCCTTTCCTTCGCCGATCTCGACCTGTCCTCGGACATAGTGCGAACCCTGGCGGCGCTCAGGATCACCGTGCCAACACCGATCCAGGAAGCTGTCCTCGCCGATGCGCTGATGGGTCGAGATGTGTTGGGAAGGGCGCCCACCGGGTCAGGCAAGACGCTGGCGTTCGGGATCCCCGTTCTCCAACTCGTAGAACGAGCGGAGCCTCGCCGGCCGCGTGGTCTGATCCTGGCCCCGACCCGAGAGTTGGCTGAGCAAATACGGCGAGACCTTCTACCAATCGCCAACGCGGTAGACCGAAAGCTGGTGGCCATCTACGGCGGGGTTGCCATGAATCCGCAGGTGAAGTCGCTTCGATCGGGTGTCGACGTGGTGATCGCCACCCCAGGCCGTCTTATGGACCTCATTGAGCAAGGTGAGGTTTCGCTCGATCAAGTTGATCGTGTGGTGGTGGACGAAGCCGATCGAATGGCCGACATGGGCTTCTTGCCAGACGTGCGTGAACTTCTTGATCTCACCAACCCCGTCCGGCAGACGTTCCTCTTCTCAGCAACGCTGGACAACGCGGTTGCGATCCTCACCGAGCACTATCAAGTCGATCCCGTTTCCCACCGTGTCGAGGGAGCAGAGGACGACCTTTCAGAAACAAATCACCGCTTCATTCGGCTGAAGCAACCGGACAAAATCCCCATCGCGGCCGACATCATCGACAGCCATGGATCCACCATGGTCTTCTGCCGAACTCGCCATGGCGTTGACCGGGTGTGCCGTCAACTCAAGGCGGTGGGAATCAAGGCAGCCTGGATTCATGGCGGCCGGTCTCAAGCCCAACGTGACGCCGCATTGATGGCTTTCACCGATGGCCGGGCCCGTGCCCTGGTAGCTACCGACGTAGCTGCACGAGGAATCCACGTTGACAACGTTGCGTGCGTTCTTCACTTTGATCCGCCCGCTGATGCGAAGGACTATGTGCATCGGTCAGGGCGCACCGCTCGTGCGGGGCAAAGTGGGCAAGTTGTTAGTTTCGTCACCAACGACCATTTCAAACGAATGGTCCGTATGCAGGACGAGATGGGCATCGAAGCGGACTTCGAGACCTCCGGCGAGGTCCGCCAGCGACATGGCGCCACTCCGGTAACTGATGCTGAGCTTGGCCTGCAGTCCCACGGCCAGGAGCAGTCCAGAAAGACTCGGGAGTGGCGCGGCGGAAAGGCCAACCGCCCAGCGGTTTCAAAGGCGGAACCGAAAGAACCTGCAAAGTCGAAGTCCAAGGATCGGAGCGCCCCGACCTCCGATGAACGAACAGCTGGAAAGGCCAAGGCCGGCAAAGGTCGGAAACCTCAGCGAAGCCGCTCTGGAAAGCCCCGGCCCAAGAACAAGGGACGAGCCAAGAGGCGAGGCCCGGGTCGCCGCCCCTAACTCGACACGGATTTGACTTCCACTAGAGTTGGCGGCATGTCTGCCGCGGTTGGGGTCACAAACGAGGTGGCGGACCACTTTGAACGTTGGGTGCTGGAAAAACGCGCCCGATCGTCCCGGGGACTCTCAGCTCGTAGTGAGGCCGGCTATCGAACCGATGTCGGCACCTTCGCCAAACGAGTAGCCGACCGTTTGGGTCGCGAGACTCCTCCGATTGACCCCGATATCCCCAATGCTCTCAATCTCAGCCACATGGCCCGGATCTCGATCGCCGATTTCACCGAGGACAATCTTCTCCGAGTCATGTCAGACCTTGTGGCCGAGGGGTATCGCAACGCCTCGCGGGCTCGTATGTTGTCCGCTCTGCGGGGCTTTTGCGGGTGGCTCGTAAAAAACCATCATCTGGATCGAGACCCGACGTTGGGTTTCGAGACGCCGTCGAAGGACAAAGGACTACCGGTGGCGTTGACCAGCGACGAACTCCAGCGAGTGGTTTCCGCCGTCACCGGCCCTTCACCCAAATCCCGGGTCCTCTGGCCCACACGAGATCTTGCAATGTTGGCCGTCCTGGCAGGTTGCGGGGTTCGTGCCTCGGAACTCATCGGCATCCGAGTCGGAGACTTCCGTTGGGAGGATCCGCCTCGCCTCAGGGTGACCGGCAAGGGAAACAAGACTCGGAGCCTTCCCCTCAGCCCCGAGGTACTCAACGTTGTAGATGAGTACTTGACCGAAAGGGAGGGGGCCGAGGGTCCCCTACGCCCGGATTCCGTGGTCTTTGTCCGAACCAAAAGCCACAAGAAATTCACGGTCACCGCTCTGGACTACGTGGTGGAACTTTGGCTCCGGGGCAGCGGAATCGCACCGCCCGATCAAGAAAAGGCGCACCTCTTTCGGCATACCTACGCCGTTGGCGTGCTGGACAACGGCGGTACGATCGCCGAACTTCAAGCGTTGCTAGGGCATGAGTCCATTGCAACAACGTCCATCTATCTTCGCATGAGCGCCGAGGGCCTGCATCACACGGCTGCCAGTACACCGATGCACCGCCTCCTGGCCTCCAGATCATCCGCCTAGCGCCGATAAGAAACATGTCACACAACCGTCGAAAGGTCGGCACCGTGCGCAAGTGCATCTTCATCTCGGTCCTCTTCTTGGCAGGACTATTGGGTACCAGCCCCACCCTGGCCGAGGTCGAGAGCGGCCGCGCAGATACGTCGGCTCCCGGTCCGAGCGCCGTTCACAAAGAGATGTCGGCGCGCTATGTCTCAACGTTCCGGGTCGCTACCACCTTGGAGGAACTTCAGTTCGCTCCTGATTTCAAGCCCGAGCACGCCAATCTCCTTCGCCTCTACCAAGCGTATTTCAACCGTGGCCCGGGCTTGAAGGGGGCGAAGTACTGGGTGACCACGTGGGAAGATGTGAAGGCTGAAGGAGCAACTGCCCAACGTCCTGCCGGACATGATTATCTCGGTGAGTTCGCCGACCTCTTCACCGACCAACCCGAGTTCCAAAACACCTACGGCGACGCTGACAATGCGGAATTCCTCAGCCGTGTGTACAACAACATGCTGGGGCGTGCGCCGGATCAAAAGGGCTATGACTACTGGCTGAGTTTTCTGAACGGAACAAACACTGAACAGCCCGGTGTGGTGCTCAGCAAGGGTGCCACGGTTCGGTGGGTCACTCGGTCGCCGGAGTTCGTCAATCGGTACCCATTTGGACATACCGACCTCAGCGATCATCCGTCCGACAATGCCAATTGTGTGCCCGGCGAAGTCACTTTTCAGGGAACAGAAATCACCGGGATCTACCGGTTGCGCGATGGTGGGATTCGCGAACTCTGTTGGGGCGTTCGCAACATCGACGTCGAGGGAGCGTGGGGTCGTTTGGCTCAGGTGGCCGAACCAACCCACTTTTCGCCAGTGGTTCTCTTGGGTGTCTACCAGGGAAATGGTGCCGGAATCGTTGCTTACGCCGGCCCGACGTTCGGGGCGAACAATACCTACATCGGCGATCTCTGGCTGATCTCTGCTCAGGACGTCGCCACCAGGAACGATCCGATCGAAGCTGACCTCACCATGGCACACGAACTCTCCCACGTGTTCACTCAGCTGGACGCGCAATACCAGCCATGGCAGAGCTCGCCGTGTTCAACCTACGAAGCGTATTCGTTCGACTCCGACGGGAACGGCTCGATCGACACGTTCGGGTGTTACACACCGACCTCGTACCTGAATCAATGGGTCGGCAACTTCTGGAGCCAAGACGAACTCGCCAACGCCGGCAACCGAGACGCGCTTTGCGTGGACGGTCACGACTTCATCAGTAGCTATGCCACCACCTCCCCCGAGGAGGATCTGGCCGAGTCATTCAGCGGGTACGTCTACAGCGCCAACGTCTCGAACCAAGGCGCCAAGTTTGCATTCTTCGACTCGAAGCCCGAGTTGAAGGCCTACCGGGACCGGGCCCAGTCGTTTGGGTGGACCGGCTACACCGGAAGCCTCGATCAGTGCCCCTGACCCGACTCAATCGGAATCTGACCCGGCTTCGTTGACCCGTTCCAACAACTGATCGCGTATCGAGACACCCTTTTCCCGGGCGTTGTCTCCCGTTTTGCGCCAGCCGTGACGCGCGGAATACAGAAGTGGAGGCTCGCCCAAACGACCCTCGCGAACACCGATCACCCGGGCGAGGAAGAGGTCGTGATCGAATCGCTCGATTCGATCGAAGGTTTCACATCGCAAATAGGCGATGGAGTTTGGCACGACCGGTAAGCCCCAGTTGGGGTCTACTTCGAGCATTTCCTCACCGACGCAGTTGAACTTGCGGCCGGGGTAGGAAAAGTACTGGCCCTCCATGATCTGGTCGGCTGCCAGAATCGAAACGCCGAAGAAGCCCGACTTCACCATGAGTGGGTACGTGTCATGCTTGGGGCTGACCGATGCGAGGACGATCGGTTCATCAAAAGCGATCTGAGTCACCCAGTGGCTCGTATATGCCCGCGCTTCGCCACCATGACAGGCCCCAACCACCTGGACGCCCTTGATCATCTGCCCCAGCGAACGTTTGAGGGTCGGGTCAATCATCGGAGCTCCCGTGATTGTGAACGATGTGGAGGAGATGTGGCCACGCGGCGGCGAACCCGGAATGGAGATCCATGGTGTGCACCTCTGTCGAAGGGACCCATTCGACCGCGTCGGTTTCGAAATTGAGTGACGAGCCGAACCGGTCGGGAACCTCCACCACAGCGGTGATGTAAGACCAATCCGTCGCCGGCTGAAACACGTAGCTCCCCAATACCGACAAAGGAGTCGGCGGCCGGCCGACCTCTTCAGAAGCTTCCCGAAGCGCCCCCTCCAGGGGTTCCTCGTGTTGTTCCAAGGCACCGCCGGCACAGGACCATGTCCCCCCCTCATGAGCGAATGGAGATCGCTTCTGAAGCTGCACGCTAATCGCTCCGTCCTTTTCCCGGTGGACGAACAAGATGCCAGCCGCCCCGAACAGCCCCCACCGGACGCGACCGTCAGAGCAGGTCAGAAATGCGCTTCCGCTTCGTGGCTTCTCCATCTTCTCCTCCTCCGATTCCTTCCACTCTCTCACAGGGATACCAACACCGAGAGCCTCAACGGACTCAGTCGACCGCAGCGCGGTCGTTCCAATACTCATCTTTGAGGAGACGTTTGTAGAGCTTTCCTGTTGGGTGGCGAGGGAGTTCGGCCCGGAAGTCTACCGAACGGGGGCATTTCACATCGGCGAGCTGCGCTCGGCAAAATGCGATCAGTTCGCCTTCGAGGTCGTCATCGGCAATCACTCCATCCGTCAACTGAACAACGGCTTTTACCTCCTCACCAAAGTCATCATTGGGGACACCGATGACTGCTACGTCGGCAACTGCCGGATGCATCGTGAGAACGTTCTCGGCCTCCTGCGGGTACACGTTCACACCGCCGGTAATTATCATATGTGCTTTGCGGTCGGTCAGATAGAGGAATCCGTCAGCGTCGAGTTTACCGATGTCCCCAAGCGTCGACCAGCCGTTGGGTAGATGTGAACCCGCCGTCTTATCCGGATCACCGTGGTATTCAAAGCTTCCACCGCCGGCGAAATACACCCCACCCTCCTCCCCCACGGCAAGCTCGAGGCCACGTTCGTCGCAGATGTGAACCTCGCAGTTGATCGGTTGGCCGACGGTGCCTTTGTGTGTCATCCACATATCAGAATCGCAGTAGACAAAACCGTTGCCTTCGGTCCCGGCGTAGTACTCGTGCACCACGGGACCCAGCCATTCGATCATTCGCTCTTTCACGCCGACAGGGCATGGGGCGGCCGCATGTACCACTGACCCCAGGCTCGAAAGGTCAGCCGCCGCTCTCGTAGATTCAGGTAGTTTGAGGAGGCGAACGAACATCGTGGGGACCATTTGGGTATGGGTAGCGCGATAGCGGCTAGCCACCTCCAGGAATTGCTCGGGATCGAAGCGTTCCATCACCACCACTGTTGAACCGATGACGTGGGAACCCATGCAGAACCGCATTGGGGCAGCGTGATAGAGCGGCGCCGGGGAAAGATAGACCGACTCCGCAGTCTGGCCGAAAAGAGCGCGTTGCAATGAGGACACTGGGTGGCTGGCTGTTTCCAGGGGCTCAGGGGCAACAGGCTTTTTCACACCTTTGGGTCGACCCGTTGTTCCGGAGCTGTACAACATGTCTTCACCAGCGACCCGGTTTGACTGTGGCTCCGGAGATTCGGCGGCAACGGCATCCTTCATGGATTCATGTCCCCTCGTAGCCGAATCAAGGATGAAGCGATGTGAAACGTTTGGGGTTCTCTCGAGCAATTCCACCGCCTGATCGGACTTGTACGCCGACGTGATGAAGACCTTGGCGGTGCAGTTGTTGACGATGTAGACCATTTCCTCGGTGGTCAAACGAGAACTCAGCGCGGTGAAGACAGCGCCGGCGTAGCGGCATCCCCAGGCGATCGGAAGGAACAGGGGGTGGTTTTCCAGGCAGAACGCCACATGATCACCAGGCGTGACCCCACAGCGGCGAAGCAGGTTGGCGATCTGGTTAGCCAACGCATCGAGTTTTGCGTACGTAGTGGTCTCACCTGTCGCGGCCATGATGATCGCCGGTCGAGTGGGCGCTTCGGCGGCGATCGCTCCCGGGTACATCACCAGCGAAGCTAGCGGAGCACCTGGCAGCAACTCAACTCACCCGGGTCAGAAGCTGAGATTCCCATGCTGGGGATCAGTCGCTGAACCCCTCGGAACACTGTCGCCACGACCAATCATCGATCTCGGCCATCAACTCGCGAGCCTCGGGTTCCAGACCCGTCCCGGTCGTCTCGTCGCGGAGTTCTTCAAGGATGTCGTCCAGTTCTCGCTCGGTCAGCAAGTCAACCCATTCCTCGCCGGTTTTGGTCTCGTAGTCAGCCTGGGCTGTGGCGGTCAGCGGCGCAGCAGTTTCTGCTGCGGCCGCAATAGTCTCACCGATTACCACAACCCGCTCGATCTCCTGTTTGATCGATTCCAGCTCTTCCGCCGAAACTCGTTCATTGGGATCGATTCGATCGATGAGTTCGACCCCTTCCCCAAAGGAAGTAAACACACTTGCGAGGCGACGGGCATTTGCCACCGCCGTGTCTCTTTTCAACCGGGCTCTCAGCGGTTCGGCCAGCGTACGATCAGCGGCTCGTGCCTCCATCTGAAGGATTGCGGCTGCGTTGATCTCGTCAACCTCTGAGACCGACTTGTCGATGTCGTCGATGAAAGCACACATGTCTCGTTCCGGTCCCGTCAGATCGGGGTTCCCCAGCCACGCGAGCCGCACCGGGGCCCCGGGGGTCGTAGTGGTGCCGAGTTCCGGCGCCGTGACTTGGAACGTCGGGGATTGGGACTCCTCTCCCGTTGTGCAACCGGCCAGTAATCCAAGGAGCAGGAATGACGACGCGACTGCATGCGGCTTCGACACCGAAATTCCCGATAGACCCATACGTCAGTAATCGACTGGATGTAATCGCGACTTGAGAAGTCTGACCCCAGTGGATCTCAGGCAGGTCGCTCAGCAGGCGACGAGGACCGGCACACGGTCGAGAACACCAGATATTGATTGATGGCTGACAATGCTTCGAACGTCCTTTGTTCGAAAGCTGGCGACGCGCTCACTCCAGGAATCGATCGAATCCCGATCCAATCCGAAATTGAAGAACGTGAGCATGGGGCCCTCTTGGGCAAAGGCATCGCAGTGGATTTCAACGGGATCAGCGGGGTGGGATGAGGCGAAGGTGAGGGTGAAAGAAGCCATGTGATGACCTTAAGCCGACCACGTAGTGGAAGGTAAGTACCACGACCGGTGGGTTTCTTGGGGAAAACCTGGGAAAGCCAGGGTTCAGGCGTTCTGGGCGGTGAGGCCGCCATCGACGACGAGCACCGTGCCATTCACAAACGAGGCGCTGGGGAGCGCCAGCGAAAGGACGGCATGAGCTACTTCTTCTGGTTCGCCATAACGGCCGACCGGAACACGGCGACTGGCGAAAAGATCCTTGTCCTCTTCCGAGATTGCTGCGGTCATTCCGGTCCGTATTGGCCCCGGAGCAACACAGTTGACGGTGATCCCCCGGTGACCGAGTTCCACTGCCAACCCTCGGGTCAATCCAACAATGCCATGCTTGGAGGCGGTGTAAGGCGACATGAATGGCGTTGCCCCAATTCCCTCGGTGGAGGAGATGTTGACGATCCGGCCCCGCCCTTCCCGGAGGAGGTCATCCAGGCAGGCTCGAATGAGGAACGTGTACGCCTCGAGGTTGGTCCCCAAGGTGGAGTGCCACGCCGACTCGTATTCAGCGGAATCGATCGGAGAAGGAATCGCAACCCCGGCATTGTTGACCAGAATATCGATGGCTCCCAACTCACTCCGGATTCCCTCTACCGCAGTGATGACAGTGGCCTGATCGGTGACGTCGGCCACTCGGCCCGCGCATGTGTGTCCGGCCCTGTTTATCTCGTCGGCGACCAACTCGATTCCACCGGCGGTTCGATCGATCAGGCCAACTTTTGCTCCTTCGTCTGCGAAGAGGTGGGCCATGGCCCGTCCCATGCCCGATGCCGCGCCGGTAACGATGACGACTCGGTCGGCGACAGATCGATTCAAACGACTCAGGCGGCCGGTTTGGTGAGCATTCATTGGCTGAGGCTATCGGCATGCCGGACCCCGAGAACCGACACTCTGTGTCAATGGGAGCGCCTTGGTAGCGTTGAAGAATGGCTGAGGAAACCCACAACATTCGCGACCGCATTTCCGTATCGACCGTCGACGGGGTGGCAGATGTTCGTCTCCAACGCCCCGAAAAAATGAACGCTCTCGATCCCGAGATGTTTCGAGCTTTAATCGAAACCACGGACCACCTCGCCAAGGAGACCTCGGTTCGGGCCGTTGTGCTCAGCGGTGAAGGGCGGTCGTTCTGTGCCGGGCTGGACTTCGCCAGCTTCACGGGCATGGCCGACTCGTCGGAAAGCAGCGGGGCTGCACTTACCGAGCTCTCGCCCAGCGGCATGACCCACTACGCGCAACAAGCGGTTTTTGGCTGGACAGAGCTGCCCATGCCGGTGATCGCCGCAGTGCACGGCCATGCGCTCGGCGGCGGGATTCAGTTGGCTCTGGGCGCAGATATTCGGATCGTGCATCCAGAGGCGAAGCTGAGCGTCCTGGAGATCCGATGGGGCCTGATTCCGGACATGACCGGCACGCAGCAGCTCGTCGATCTGGTGGGACCCGACGTAGCGAAGGAGCTCACTTTTACCGGACGGATGGTGTCGGGCACGGAATGCAAAGAACTCGGTTTGGCTACCCGCCTGTCAGAAACTCCACGAGAAGATTCTCTTGCCCTCGCTCGAGGTATCGCACAAAAATCGCCCCATGCCGTTCGAGCGACCAAGCGGCTGATGTCCAACGCAGCCCGTTTGGACCGCGCCACTGCCTTTGCTCGAGAACGAGAAGAGATCGGACGCTTGATTGGGTCGGCGAATCAAGCCGAAGCCATCGCCTCCTACTTCGAGAATCGCCCCGCCGTGTTCGCTGACCCGGGGATCAACGAATGAAGCGAATTCGCGGGTGAAGGACCCCTACCGGAAGGATGGTTTCCGGACACCGCATCCTTCCCGCCTTCCGGTCGACCACCCCTACTACGAAGAGATCATCAGGCGGCACACGGCGGCATGTGATGATGAGGCGATGGGGTACCTGGATCCGGTCACTGGCCTCTTCGCCATGACAGCGATTTACCTGGCCGACCGCCCGTGTTGCGACCGGGGCTGCCGACACTGCCCTTATGTCGGCGCCGACGATGTCACAGGTGAAGATTCATGATCGGCCCGGACCCGAATCGGTTTCCCTTCCTCGACTTCGATGGCATAATCGCATTTGCCCATCGGGGTGGGACCGACGTAGCGCCAGAAAACACTATTGCCGCCTTCGATCATGCGGTCAGCCTGGGGTACCGGTATCTGGAGACCGATGTGCACCGAACTGCGGACGGCACGCTCGTCGCGTTCCATGACTCAGGGCTGCAACGCTTCACTGGCACACCTCGAGCCGTAGCGGACTGCACTTGGGAGGAACTTCAGACGATCCGGCTTGACCACGAAACTTCAGACGGCAAGGTCTCACAACACATGATCCCCACCTTGGCTGAGCTGTTCGATAGATATCCGAACGCTCGCTTCAACATCGATCCCAAGGCCGATGATGCGGTTGACCTGTTGGCCGAAACCATCACTTCGCACGGAGCAATCGATCGGGTATGCATAGGTGCCTTCAGCGACGCGCGGATCGGTCGCATCAAATCTCTGCTGGGACCGGCGATATGTACGTCGCCGGGGCCACGGGCCGTATTGGCTGCCATCGCCCCGTGGCCACTCCCTGGCAATCATCCGTGTGTGAGCATCCCCACCACGTTCGGATCAATCAAGCTCAACCACAGGTTGGTTCGACGCTTTCACCGGCAGGGATACCGCATTCACGTCTGGACGGTCAACGATGCCGTCGAGATGCACCGGATGATCGACCTTGGCGTGGACGGCATCATGACCGACAACTGCACCCTGCTCAAAAGCGTCCTCGTAGAACGAGGTCTCTGGCGGTAGCCCTGTGCGGTTAGAACGGTTCGGTGTTGTCTTGGTCTGAGCGAGCTTGGTCTCTGGCTCGGGCGTGGTGTCGTCGTTGTCGCTCAGCTTCGGTTTTTGCTTGATGGTGTTGCCCGCAGTAGAGGCGCCCGGTTTCGGGGGTGGTTCGGCCGAGATCCTGCCATTCTTGTTGGTGGTCTACTTCGCACCATCGGGCCGGTCTTCGGCATCCGGGGATGGTGCAGTGCCGGTCCCGGTAGATCACGGCATCGCGGGCGGCGCCGGTGAAGAGTCGGCTGGTGCGACCGAGGTCAACTTTGAGAGAGGCGGCGTCGATGAGGCAGCGTCGGAGTCGGTGGTTGAGGGCGATCCGGAACGCATCATCGGGATGGATGGGTTTCCCGTCAAGGGTTTGACAGGTGTAGCCGGGTCGGAAAACGAGATCGGGTGGGATGGCCGGATCGTTGTTGGCCCACCGGTTCTTCGCAGTTTCCATCGTTTCGGCATCCATCAATACCACCAGCAACGGTTCGGGTGTTTTGCCGTCTCTTGGTGCGATGGCAGCGAGGGTGGCAATGGTACCGATGGCCCGAGCCATCCAATAGCGGGTGCCTCTACGGATCACGGGCCGCAATGTGTACTCACTGATGGAGAGATCCACCGCCAGGTCATCCTCGACGTCCTGGCCGGAAGAGGTGGATTCTGGAGTAGGTGTGTTCTTCTGGTCTCGCCGGTAATTCTCCTTGGCTTTCTCGGCAAGGCGGGTCAACGCTTCTTTCAACAGCTCGGCGTCTGTGGTGAGCAACAGCCCTTTGATGTTGGTTGTGCCATCGAGGTTGTCGCTGAAATCGATCCCAAGATCTTTGTCCTCGGGAGCTTTGGCGTCGGGGTCAGCATCCTCGCACAGGCCGATCCATGCTTCGCAGAGTCTCTTGAACTCCGGGTAGGCGAACTCTCGAGCGAAATCGACAAGTTGCTTATGGCACTGGTTGAACATTTCGGACCGGTAGCTGGTCCGGTTTCCCGGCAGACAGGTCTTCAACACCGTCAGATGCTCATCAGTCAAGACACCCTCGCCGATGCCTTCTGCGATGGCGTCGAACCGGGCCGCTAGACGGGCGGAGCTCACGATCCGCCGCCCCCGCCGCTGGGAGATATTGGCCTCATGGGCCAACCAGTGCCCCGGGTTGGTCAACCGAGAATCAGCTAGGCCTTCCGTGTCGGCCAATTCGATGGCTTCGGCCCCGGCCACCGCTGCGAGCCGATCCGCGACGATCAGCATCGCCTTCTGCCGTTCACCCTGCGGGAGCAAATCAAGATCCGTCAGGGATTTCAGGATGTCCGCCGGGACCGCCATAGGTAAGTATAACACACAACTGTACGCCCGCAACTACAACTGAGATATTTCAAGCGAATGTCTGTTCGGCTGTTCAGGCCGGGGCTCCGTAATTGCTTGACCCGCTGAAGTTTCAGGAATAGGTCAGGTGGCGTGGGCCATGGTCATGGCGTGGCGCACCAGAGCAACCAGGGTGTCGCGAACGGCTGCCCGGTGGCGGGCGTCGGTGACAACAACTGGAATGTGGCGAGGAAGATCGAGCGCTTCTCTGACATCCTCGGGATGGTGCCGCAGCATTCCGTCGAAAGCGTTGATGGCCACGATGAATGGAACGCCAGCGTTTTCCATGTAGTCGATTGCCGGGAAGCACTGATCGATGCGGCCGGTGTCGATGAGGACGCAGGCACCGATCGCTCCTCGCACCAATTCGTCCCACATGAAGTGGAAGCGGTCCTGGCCTGGGGTACCGAAGAGGTAGAGAACAAGTTCGTCGCTCAAACCCACACGACCGAAGTCCATGGCGACCGTCGTGGACTTCTTGGTCTTGGCGTCACCGAAGTCATCGATGCCCTCGGACACCTTGGTCATCGCTGCCTCGGTGGTGAGCGGCTCGATATCAGAGATCGCAGACACGAACGTCGTCTTGCCGACTGCGAATCCGCCGGCAACGACGATCTTTACGGGGATTGGATTGTTCATGTCAACCTCACAGGGACTGCAGGCCGTCGAGCACCCGCTCCAGCAGCTGGAGGTCGGGCCGGTCGGTTGCATCGGCGGTAGCGGAATGGGTGGCGACATGGCCACTGTGGACAAGATCTCCAACGAGCACTTTGGCTACTTGGAGGTGAAGGCGGAGGTGAGCGGACACCTCAGCGATAGACATCGGCTGATGGCAAAGCTCAACGATCTGCCGGGGCTCGAGGTTCAGTGTGCCGGCGGCTTTCTGACCTTCCGGGGTAACCCGAACGATCGTCTCAAGCGGTAGCTCGACAACACTGCGCGTCCGACCCCCGGTGACCATGTAGGGCCGCACGCGCAGCCCCGATAGTACATCGGGTTCGGAATCGGTCATCGTGGAAGGGCCGCCTGAAGCTCAGCTCGGAGAGCCGGGGTGAGAACCGCACCAGTCTTGTCTACAAGGACAGCCATTTCGTAGGCCACCATGCCAACGTCACAGCTTGCGGTCGCCTTGACCGAAAGAAGCGAGCCGTCACTGATGCCCGTCACGAAGAGAAACGCATGCTCCATCTCGACGATCACCTCGGTCACAGCGCCACCCCCGAACCGGCCTGCAGCCCCATAGGCCAGACCGATCAGACCGGAGGACACTGCCGCAAAGCGATCAACGCCGTCTCGGTCAATGCCGGTAGAGGCGGCGATGGGGAGGCCGTCGCTGGAAACCACGACCGCTTCTGTTACGCCTGGGACGCGGTCAACGAAGTTGTTGACCAACCAGTTGACATTGTTTGCTTGATTGCTCAGTCCGGTCATGTCGGATCTCCTGGTTGGTTAATTCGGGCCGTGACCGGCATCGGGACGACTCTTGAGTCCATCGCGATAGCGGGCCAGCATGTTGCGGATTTCTTCCGGGCTGCGGTTGCTAGCTGTTGCCGCCGTCGCCGCACCGGCTGAAGGAATGGCGCGACCTTCACTCACCGGAGCGTGGTTCTGTGATCGGTCTCGGCGTACGAGCCCCGAACTGGTGCGATTGGCAGGATCATCCAGAAGAGCGTCAACACCCTGATCGAAGGCTGCCCCGGTTGGCATGGCGTGCTCCATGCTTGGTGCTGGAGCAGACGCGCTGGGTGCGGGAGGTGTGGCCCAACCTGCATCAGGCTGCTGCTGTGGAGCTGGGGCCCGTTGCGGGGCTGGTGGCTGAAACGCTTGCGGAGCCGGGGCATGCTGTGGTGCCGGCGCCGGCTGCGGGGCTGGTGGCTGGAACGCTTGCGGTGCCGGCGCGTGCTGTGGAGCTGGGGCGGGCTGTGGTGCCGGGGCCTGTTGTGGTGCCGGTGGCTGAAACGCTTGCGGAGCTGGGGCGTGCTGTGGAGCTGGGGCGGGCTGTGGAGCTGGTGGCTGGAACGCTTGGGGAGCCGGCGCCTCATGCCAGTCGGTGGTCGGAGCCGCCTCATACTGGTCAAAGGGCTGCGGAGCTGGGTGGGGCAAATCAAATACTTGTGGCGCAGGCTCGGGTTGGTAGGCCTCTTGACTTGGTGAGTCGGCCCAGAACTGTTCTTGGGGCTCAGGCTGTCGGGGCGGCGACGGGTCGAACGCAGCTGGGGCTTGCTGGGCCTCAAAGGGTGACGTTTCAAATCCAGCCGGAGCTGACTCAGCCTCGAACGGTGCGGGCTGGAATGCAGCTGGGGCCTGCTGGGCCTCAAAGGGTGACGGTTCAAACCCAGCCGGAGCTGACTCGGCCTCAAACGGTGCGGGCTGGAACGCGGGCGGATTCGAAGTTGATTCGAAAGCTGCCGGAGCGGGTTGGAACGTTGTCGGCGCAGGAGCTGCGGCGGCCGCAGGAGCGGGGGCAATCCGAGGGGTCGGGGCGCCGGTAGCGCCGGGTGCTGGCTGGAAGGCCGCAGGTATGTTGGCTGCGGCTCCGCTGGAGAGCGCACTACCCGGAATCCGCACTGCGGCCGTGGTTCCACCGCCCTCGGTGTGCCCGAGAGCAACCTGGACGCCCAGCCGTTCCGAGAGTCGACCAATGACCTGAAATCCCAGTGACCGGGTAAGGGCCAAACCGAGTTCCGGTGGGTTTTGGATTGTGGCGTTGGCGTTGGCGATCTGTTCGGCGCTCATGCCGATTCCATGGTCTCGCACAACGATCTCGTAGAACCCGTTCACGTCGAAGCCACCGAAGACTTCCACTGGGGCATCGGGTGGAGAGAACTGCGTCGCGTTTTCCAGCAGCTCGGACATCAAATGTGCTACGTCTACCGCGCCCTGGGGTCCGATGTGGGCGGTCTTGATCTCGCCCATCGCCACGTGTTGGTAGTCCTCGATCTCGCTCATGGCGACCCGGACCACGTCGGCCAATACCACCGGGCCACCGCGACGGCGGCTCGGTTCAGCACCAGCGAGGACCAAAAGGCTCTCGGCGTTGCGACGCATACGGGTTGCAAGATGGTCGAGACGAAAGAGGTTCTCCAGACGATCTGGATCCTCTTCGGTGGACTCGAGATTGTCGATGTTTTCAATCTGACGATCGAGAAGGCTCTGGTTGCGGCGAGCGAGATTGACCACCAGTTCGCTGATGCCTTCTTTCACCACTCGCTGTTGTTCGTTGGCGACTGTGACAGCACGGTTCTGAAGACTGTTGAGAGCATCTCCCAACTGTGCCAATTCGGTCTCGCCACTCACGGCAAGCGGTTCGAAGTCCGGCATCGAAACGCCGGGATTGCTCAGCGATTCGATGAGAAGGGGAAGACGTACGTCGGCGAGTTCCTTGGCGGCCTCCGAAACCTCCTTGATCGGTTCCAGAACACGGCGGCCGACAACGATAACCATGCCAACGCTGAGGAGCATGCCTGCGACTGCCACCAGACTCAGAACCTGGACCCCGGTCTTGATCTCGTCGATGCTCGGCGTACCCAGGAAGGTCACCGTCGCCCCGTAGGCGGCGATGAAGGCCAGGAGCACGATCGGGGGGATGGCGATGAGCGCCAGTAGGTTACGCAGGTTGAGTTTCTTTGACATAGGCCTCTCACACTCTTGATGTCTCGTTCACTTTCGGCGCTGAACCGAACACCTTTAAGGAAAAGACCGAGTCTTTGAACAAAAGCCAGTCGATTCGTCTTCGATCGCCCGATCTGACGGCTCAACTTGACCACCGGAAGCGAAACTCGATCAACCGGGTGAACCGACTTCGCTTCGTGTTCGGCTAGCTTTTAGCCGTGATGTCCGCTTCCCCGATAACCGAAGGCTCCCTTGCTGAGGTGCCCCTCCGCCAGATCGTGCTGCAGCTCTCCGAGAAGCGCGCAACGGGCGCGCTGCGTATTCGGGATGGCGGCGCAATCTGGTTGTCTGACGGTCGTATCTATCTCGCTCAGTCAGCCCAGGGCCCCCGAATCGCCGACGTGCTGTTTGGTGCCAGCGTCGGCACGTTGTCAGAAATCAATGGCGCTCTCAATGGTGCAGGCCAAACGACCGCTATTGACACGCTGCTCGCCAACCATCCCGACCGTGGTCCAGTTCTTGAACGCCTCATCCACGAGGCCAACCTCACCGCGATGTTTGAACTCCTCGTACCGAGTCGTGAGCAGTTCTCGTTCGACGAAGGCGCAACCCACCGACTCGGGACGCGATTCTCCGAGCCCTCCACCACACTCCTGGATCAAGCAGCTCGGCGACTTGATATTTGGAAACAAATTGCCCACAGAATCCCCAACACCGGCGTGAAGTTTGCGTTGAACGCCGACCTTCCTGCGGAGGAGCAACTGATTTCCAACGATGAGTGGCGCTATTTGGCCATGCTGGATGGGAGAACCTCGGTTGCTGACGTGATCGCGAAGACTGGAGAGAGCGCTTTTCGCGTTTGTTCGGGGCTCTACAGACTCCTCCTGGAAGACCTGATCCACGAAGTTCAATAGACCCGTTCTGGGAGTACCGAGACCAGGGATTTCTGACCCGTTGTGAGGATGGGCCAGACGACCTGATTGTCTAAAGATGGCGCGGAAGATGCCGAAAGGCGACACATGACAGAACGCGTCGTAAATGAGATCCCCACGGGTGAAGCTCTCTTCAAGGCGCGGTTGCGGGTTGGTCACTCGATCGAGTCGGCCGCGATGGCACTTCACATCCCGCCTTCGGCTCTGGCGGACTACGAATCCGGATTCCGAACACCCGGTGACGACCTCATCAACGAGCTAGCGGATCTTTATGGTGTTGAACGCCATCGTTTGGCGAGCAGGCCCTGGGTGCCCCAGGTACCGCCCGAATACCATCCTGAGACCAACACGCTCAGTATGGGCTGGCACACGATTCAGGTTCATCCAGGTGACAACGAACACCTGATTCGATCGGTGGCGGCAGTGGTTCGATCCATGCGGTCCATAGCCGAAGCCAGTCCGCTTCAGCTTCGCGGGCTGGAGCTCCCACTCCTCGCCAAACTGATGGACCTCACCGATCCAGAACTCCCGAATCTATTGGCGTATTATCTCGCAATCGGCCCTGACGCCGCTTTGCAGCTGGTGAACGAAATGGTGGCCACGCAAGGAAACACCTCCACCGAAGACGAGACACCTGAGGAACCCAAGGTCAGACGAGTGGCCGATCAGTTGGCTTCACCGGGCTAGGTAGGAACGACTCCCCCATGAGGTGAGCGTCGACGGCCGCAGCACACGAGCGCCCTTCGGCGATGGCCCAGACGATCAGGCTTTGCCCTCGACCCATGTCACCACATGCAAACACACCGGGAACTGTGGTGGCCCAGTCCTTGTCCCGGACCACGTTTCCTCGGTTGTCCAGTTCAACGCCGAGATCGGTGATCATGCCGTTCTTTTCGGGGCCTACGAAGCCCATCGCCAGCAGAACCAGGTCGGCATCCATTTCGAACTCTGTACCAGGAATCGCCTCGAAATCGGGGCCGACCTCGTTTCCATGCAGCTTTTGCACCTTGCCGCCTTGGCCGGTGAACTTCGTGGTGTTGACACTGAAGAGGCGATCACCACCTTCTTCATGGGCCGAGGTCACCTTGTACACCACGGGAAAAGTGGGCCAGGGCGTGCGTTCGCTGCGGGACTGAGGCGGCCGCGGCATGATCTCGAACTGGCTAACAGACTTGGCGCCTTGGCGGTGGGCGGTACCGAGACAATCAGCCCCCGTATCGCCGCCGCCGATGATGATCACGTGTTTGTCTGTTGCCAAAATCGGAGACTGTTCTAGATCCCCGAGTTGCACTCGGTTGGATGGCGGAAGGTATTCCATCGCTTGATGGATGCCCTCCAGCTCTCGACCAGGAACGGGAAGGTCTCGGGGGGTCGTTGAACCCCCGGCAAGGACGACTGCATCGAAGTCGTTGGTGAGGTCCTCGACGGGAATCGAGGTCGGCTCGCCTACTGGCCCACCGATGTTGGCGTTCACGTAGAACTCGGTTCCCTCGGCGGTCATCTGGTCGAGCCGTCGATCGAGAACCCATTTCTCCATCTTGAATTCCGGGATTCCATAGCGCAGTAATCCGCCGATCCGATCCGCCCGTTCGAACACCACTACTCGATGGCCGGCTCGAGTGAGCTGTTGAGCTACGGCGAGTCCGGCCGGTCCTGATCCCACGACTGCAACGGCCTTGCCCGTGACTTTGGACGGCAGGATCGGTGTTACCCACCCCTCGGCAAACGCTCGCTCGATGATGGTGACTTCCACTTGTTTGATCGTGACCGGATCATCGTTGATTCCTACAACGCACGCCCCCTCGCAGGGGGCCGGGCAAAGGCGACCGGTGAATTCCGGGAAGTTATTGGTGGCATGCAGCCGCTCAATAGCGTCCTTCCACTGATCGCGATGGACCAGATCATTCCAGTCCGGTATCAAGTTGCCGAGCGGGCAACCGTTGTTGCAGAACGGGATCCCGCAATCCATGCAACGTGACGCCTGATTCTTCAACTCGGCGTCGGGGAAATCCTCGTAGACCTCTTTCCAGTCACGAAGGCGAACCGGCACAGGTCGGCGGGCAGGCGTGGTTCGCTCATGAATCAGGAATCCTTGTGGATCACCCATTGGATGCCTCCATGACGGCGGCAACCGGATCGGTTCCGTTCGTTTCTGCTGCTTTCATCGCACTGAGCACCCTCTTGTAGTCCCGAGGCATGACCTTGACGAACATTTCGACGTCCCGCTTCCACGCCACCAGAATGCGTTCGGCGACCGTTGATCCGGTTTCGGCCAGATGAACCTCGATGATCTGTCTGAGTTCAGCCTGGTCTTCCCTGGACAATGGCTCGGTTTCGACAAGCTCCCTGTTTACGCGTGAACTGAACAGACCGTCATCGTCAAACACGTAGGCGATCCCACCACTCATACCAGCTGCGAAATTTCGTCCGGTTCGTCCCAGTATGACCGCGCGACCCCCGGTCATGTACTCGCAACCATGATCGCCGACGCCTTCGGCAACTGCGACGGCACCCGAGTTGCGAACGCAGAATCGCTCGCCAACGCGGCCACGGAAATACGCCTCACCGGCCGTAGCGCCGTAGAGCAGGACATTCCCGGCGATCACGTTGTCCTCGGCGGCGAAGGGGGAATCCTCCGGGGGCCTGACCACGATCCGCCCTCCGCTCAGGCCCTTCCCGACATAGTCGTTGGCATCGCCGGTGAGGCGGAGCGTCACGCCCGACGGAACGAACGCACCAAGGCTCTGTCCTGCGGAGCCTTTGAGATCGATCTGAATGGTGTCCGTTGGCAAACCCTTGCCCCCGTGCACCTTGGTGATCTCGTGCCCAAGCATCGTGCCGACCGTCCGATTCTCGTTGCTGATCGGGTAAGAGAGATAGACCGGTGTGACGTCGCTGATCGCTGAGGCTGCATCTTCGATGAGCGTCTGGTCCAGAGCTCGTTCGAGTCCGTGATCTTGGGTGACGACGTTCATCCGGGCGGCGTCTTCGCTGAGTTCGGGAAGATACAGAATCGGCGCGAGATCGAGACCCGCAGCCTTCCAATGGTCGATCGCCCGAGAGGTGTCGAGGCAGTCAGCCCGACCAATCGCGTCATCCAACTTCCGGAACCCGAGTTCGGCCAGGAGTTCACGCACTTCCTCGGCGATGTACTCGAAGAACGTTTCGACAAACTCTGGTTTGCCGCTGAATTTGGCTCGCAGTTCGGGATTCTGGGTCGCTACACCAACGGGGCAGGTGTCGAGATGGCAAACCCGCATCATCACGCAGCCGCTCACAACCAGTGGTGCCGTGGCGAAGCCAAACTCTTCGCCGCCCAACAAGGCGGCGATGATCACGTCTCGGCCGGACTTGAGCTGTCCGTCTACCTGAACCACGATCCGGTCCCGCAAGTCGTTCAACAAGAGCGTCTGTTGGGTCTCGGCCAAGCCGAGCTCCCAGGGCCCACCGGCGTGCTTCAACGACGTGAGAGGCGAGGCACCGGTTCCGCCGTCGTGACCGGAGATCAGGACAACGTCAGCTTTGGCTTTGGAGACGCCGGCCGCCACGGTTCCAACACCTACTTCGGCGACCAGCTTCACATGTACTCGGGCGGCCGGATTGGCATTCTTCAGATCGTGGATGAGTTGGGCCAAGTCCTCGATGCTGTAGATGTCGTGGTGAGGCGGCGGCGAGATCAGGCCGACGCCCGGGGTCGAGTGACGCGTCTTGGCGATCCACGGCCAAACCTTCTTGCCAGGCAATTGGCCACCCTCGCCGGGTTTGGCGCCCTGGGCCATCTTGATTTGAATGTCGTCGGAGTTGGTCAAATACTCGGCGGTCACCCCGAACCGGCCCGACGCAACCTGCTTGATAGCAGAGCGGCGGGAGTCACCGTTTGCGTCGGGTATCCAGCGCTCGGGGTCTTCACCACCCTCACCAGTGTTGGACTTCCCGCCGAGACGATTCATGGCGATCGCCAACGTTTCATGAGCCTCGGCGCTGATCGACCCATAGCTCATCGCTCCGGTGGCGAAACGCTTCAGTATTTCGCTGGCTGGCTCGACCTCCTCGATTGGGATAGACGCACGACGAGAATTGAATCGGAACAGGCCGCGAAGCGTGGCGAGCTGTTCGGACTGGCTGTCCACCAACTCGGTGTACTCCTTGAAGATCTCGTATTGCTTTGTGCGGGTGGCGTGCTGAAGCTTGAAAACGGTCTCTGGGTTGAACAGGTGGTACTCCCCCTCCCGCCGCCACTTGTACTCGCCCCCGAGCGCGAGCTCACGGTGGGCTCGCACCTCTGGACGATCGGGAAACGCCAATCGATGCCGGGCCTGGCATTCAGCGGCGATCATTCCAAGATCGATTCCGCCCAACTTGGACGTTGTTCCAGTGAAGAACTCGTCCATGACGGGCTGAGCGATGCCGACCGCCTCGAAGATTTGAGCGCCCGTATAGGAGGCGACCGTGGAGATCCCCATCTTGGACATCACCTTGATGATTCCTTGTGTTGCGGCCTTCACGTAGTTGGCCGGTGCGCTGGTGATGTCGGCATCAAGCGATCCGGAACGAATCCGATCCTCGAGAGTGGCCATGATCAGGGAAGGGCAGATGGCGTTGGCCCCAAAGCCCAGCAGGAGTGCGAGGTGATGCACCTCGCGAACATCTGCACCATCCACGATCACGCCTACTTTGGTTCTGCTCTTCTGGCGAACCAGGTGTTGATGCACAGCCCCGCTGGCCAGCAGCGACGGTACCGGCGCATAGTCGGCGGTGGCGCCACGGTTGGAGATGACAACGATCTTGGCGCCAGCCGCAACGGCGGCCGAGGCGTCGGCCCGCATCGTGTCCAGAGCAGTGCGCAGACCTGCCTCACCCTCGTTCACGTTGTAGAGCGCCCGGAGCTGCACCGTCTCGAACTGCGGGTAGAGCCCTTCCGCGTTGGCTTCGATGATGCGGTGAAGTTCGTCAGCGGTCAGCACGGGCCGGTCGAGACGGATCTGGTCGCACCAATCGGGCCCAGGTCTGAGAATGTTGGACTGCGGACCGAGGCGAACCTCGGAACTGGTGACCAGTTCCTCCCGGATGGCGTCGAGCGGTGGATTGGTCACTTGGGCGAACAGCTGAGAGAAATAGTCGAAGAGCATTCGCGGCCGATTGGAGAGCACGGCGATCGGCGTGTCCGTTCCCATGGAACCAATGCCTTCTTTCGCCGTGATGGCCATGGGTGCAACCAGCAGGTTGAGCTCCTCTTCGGTGAAGCCATTGGCAATTTGTTCCGGGACGAGGTGCTCATGAACCGGGCTGACGTGCGGGCGTTCGGGAAGATCGTCGAGGCCTTTCAGGCGCCGGATCCATTCGCCGTAGGGGTGCTCTGCCGCCAGAGACATCATGATCTCGTGGTCACCAACGATTCGCCCCTCCGTTGTGTTGACCAAAAACATTTTGCCCGGTTCCAGACGGCCTTTCCGAACCACCTGCGCGGTGGGAACATCGACAACGCCAACTTCAGAGGCCATGACCACGAGGCCGCCGTCGGTAACCCAATAACGCGAGGGCCGCAGGCCATTACGATCAAGAACCGCCCCGACCATCTGACCATCGGTGAAGGTGACCGACGCCGGACCATCCCAAGCCTCCATGGCCGATGCGTAGAAGTCGTAGAAGGCGCGAATTTCCGCCGGCATGGTGGTGTTGTGCTCCCAGGCTTCGGGCATCAGCATCAACATCGCATGGTGAATGGGGTACCCGCCGAGGTGAAGCATTTCGAGCGCCTCGTCCAGGCTGGCGGTATCGGAGGCGTCGGGTGTGCAGACCGGAAAGATGTGATCGAGCTTCGAGCCCCAGAAGTCGGTCTCCAACAACCCTTCTCGGGCTCGCATCCAGTTCCGGTTGCCACGAACCGTATTGATCTCGCCATTATGAGCGATGAATCGATAGGGATGGGCCAACGGCCACGCCGGAAAAGTGTTTGTGGAAAAGCGGGAGTGAACCAGAGCGATTGCACTCTCCAGCCGCTCGTCGGCCAGCTCCGGGAAAAAGCTCAAGAGCTGGGGCGTGGTGAGCATCCCTTTGTACACGATCGTGCGGGAGGACAAGCTGGCGAAATAGATCTCAGCGTCGGTACGATCGGGCACCTCGTGCTCGATTCGTTTCCGAGCCAGGTACACCTGCCGATCCAGGTCCAAACCCGTCCGCCCGAATTCGGAGGCGATGAACACCTGCTCGAAGCGAGGGAGAAGATCCTTGGCCTGCTCACCCAGATCGCCAACCTCGATCGGAACCGGTCGAAACGCCAGTGTCTCCAGCCCTTGTTCGGCGAAGATTCGCACCATTGCTTGACGGGCCTTGAGGGCCACATCTTCATCTTGGGGCAAGAACACTATCCCGGTGGCGTAGCTCCCGACCTCGGGCAAACCCGCGATGACCGACCGGTAGTACCCATCCGGTATCTGAATCAGAATCCCGGCACCGTCACCCGTGGTAGGTTCGGCGTTGGTGGCTCCCCGATGCTGGAGCTTCACCAGCGCAGTCAACGCCCGCTCTACAACCTCACGGGAGGGTCGACCGTGCAAGTCGGCTACGAATGCGACGCCGCAAGCATCATGTTCGTTACGGGGATCATAAAGACCCTGGGCTTTGGGGAGAATATTCACTTGCACTCCTTGGGCGGTACGTACGTGTGACATAACGGGACATCGTTGGCCCGCACGGAGAAAACTCACTCTATACCGCGCCAAGCGCTTTCCGCTGAGAAGGACGGACTACGCCCCGGTCCGCCGCTCCACCCAAGTGGTCACGGCTAGGCGATCCGTAGAACGGAGGCCAAAGCCTTCGTAAGGTGGCCAACGTCCTCGACACCGCACATTTCGCGTATCGAATGCATCGCCAGCTGCGGAGCTCCTACGTCGACGGTTCGGACCCCGAGCTCAGCGGCAGTTGCCGGCCCGATCGTTGAGCCGCACGGCAGGTCATTGCGATGCACATAGGTTTGGACAGGTACATCGGCAGCTGCGCACGCCATGCGGAACGGCGTTTCACTCAGCGCATCCGAGGCATACCGTTGATTGGCGTTTCGTTTGACCACTACGCCGCTGTTGATCGCGATTCGGTGGTCTGGCTCGTGACGGTCCACATAGTTCGGATGCGTAGCGTGCGCGCAGTCGGCCGAGACGACATAGCTTCGACTCAGCGCTTCCAGATAAGTTGTACGGTCCCATCCTGCTGACGCTCCAATTCGTTCGAGGACGTTGGGCAGCGCTGCGCCGGCGGCGCCGGTTGAAGATTGGGAGCCAACCTCCTCGTGGTCGAACAACGCGAGAACGGCGATTGCCTCTCTGGATTCCCCAATGGGATCGTGCTGTATTTGCGTGATGGCCTCGGTGGCTGCGAATGAACTGAGCTGATTGTCAATCCGGGCGGCCGCAATCATGTCACCGTTGCGGCCGAACCGCACCGGTTTCTGGGTGTCGAACGCCATCACATCCCACGCCAAGATGGAATCGACGGGGAGACCGGTCTGCTCGGCTAGGTACCCCAGGAACGATCCGGTGTCGCCCTCCAGCGACCAGACCGGGTTCAGATGGGCTTGGGGATCGAGCTTCAGGCCGTTCTCGCGGATCTTGCGGTCCAGGTGGATTGCCAATTGCGGGATACGGAGTAACGGGCGATTATCGTGAAACAGAATTGTCCCGTCTGCGTAGGTCACGCGACCGGCTAGACCAAGCTCGCGATCCAACCAGGAGTTCAACAGGACGCCGCCGTAGACCTCGACACCTAATTGGTTCCAACCGGCGCTCTGAATATCGGCGTTCACCCGGATTCGAAGGTTCGGTGAATCGGTGTGCGCTCCCAAGACGGTGAAACGGTTGGCAGACCCTCCATGACTCCAGGCGATGATCGATCCACCGTCGATCCTGTAATAGCTGCCGGCGCCCGGCGGGATCGACTCGGTTGCTGCTATTTCGGTGAAGCCAGCAGCGTCCAGCCGGCCTGCTGCGGTTCGGGCGCAGTGGTAAGGAGTAGGGCTGACCTCTATGAATGAGAGCAGCGAATCAACAAGATCGCTCATTCTGTCAACGTAGTCTCATCGCAGCGAATACGAGAGGACTTCTCCTGTACCGGTGAACCTCGGTCAGCCGCAGCAGAGCTGATCGATGGCCCGATGCGCGGCTTGGAAGAAGTGCCGAGGGTGGCGACGAGAAATGAGACGTATTTCGGCGATGCTGAAGATCGAATTGAAACGACAGATGCGGAGCGAAACATTCACTCGCCCGGGCCAGACCAGGAAGGCGTCCGAGAGTTCGCCCGGCACAACCAGGTCCTCGGCAGCGATGCTGGCCGACTTCCGATCGATCACCAATGGACCGCGATTTCCTCTTGCCGTCAGCACGTGACTGATGAGCACGGCCGGTTGGGAATGAAACAGCCGCACCGATCGAGAGCCCCTCCGCGGAAGGCCGGACGTCCCCGAGCCCCACAGAGGAACCGAGCCCCGGCTCTGCGCTGCTCCGAGAGGACGAACTGCGACCCGGGAACGCTCGCTGTTGGAACTCCCTGAAACTGCAGCGTCATAAAGATCGGCTGCAGTGAGAAGCCGTTCGGATTCGTCGATCAGTTGTATCGATTCGTCGACGTCGGTTTCCCGCCGAGCATCGAGCAGAACCGGTGCCCGAGCGTGAGCCTTTTGGGGTCCCACCGCTTCGGCTTTGACCGCGAGCGGTCGGTAGAAGGTCTCGGTGAACTTCAATCGATGTCTGGTGGGCATTCCGTCACCAGAATGACACGAAACCTTATCGCTGGGTATTCAACGGCCGGTCCTGCGCTGAAGTGGTCTTTCGGGAGCAATGACCCTTAGTGAATCGGCGGCGGGGAGAGTAGCCTCCCTCGGTCGCTGTGTGTTCGCGCGCGGTGCACCGAGAGAGTCAAAACACGCCTAGCAGGAGTTCTCCGTGGAGTTAGTTCCCTACCTTGCATTTCTATCCGCTGTCGCTGCCCTGGGGGTAGCCGTCTTCTTCTTCAACGACGTGAAGAAAGCCAGCCCTGGCAACGAGCGGATGGTGTTCATCATGACCGAGATCCAGAAGGGCGCGAAGGCCTTTCTGAAGCAGGAGTACACCTGGGTCAGTGCGTTTGTGGTAGTCCTCGCTCTCCTCCTCGCCGTATTTGTGGATCCGCTGGCATCGATCAGCTACGTCCTCGGAGCGTTCCTGTCGGCTGCGGCCGGTTACGCGGGTATGACTGTGGCAACGATGGCCAATGCCCGCACCACGGAGGCAGCCAAAGACGGACCCGGGAAGGCCCTTCCGATCGCGTTCCGCGGCGGGGCCGTGATGGGCTTCTCGGTGGCCGGCATGGCACTGGCCGGACTCTCCTTCGTTTACCTGCTCTTCGTCGTTTGGCTCGAGACCGACTCAGCCTTTGAGATCGTCACGGCCTACGGGCTTGGAGCCTCCTCCATTGCGTTGTTCTCGCGTGTTGGCGGTGGCATCTTCACCAAGGCCGCCGATGTCGGTGCCGACCTGGTGGGCAAAGTCGAGGCTGGCATCCCCGAGGATGATCCTCGTAACCCGGCCACGATCGCTGACAACGTTGGCGACAACGTTGGTGACGTAGCAGGAATGGGTGCGGACCTCTTCGAGTCGTATGCCGGTTCGATCATTGCACCAATCTCGCTCGTTGCTTTCGCCGTAGGCATCAGTGCGAGCGGTGCTGATGGAGCTCCCAGCGCCACTGATAGCGGCGTGATCTCGCTGTTGATGTTCCCGTTCGCGGTGGCCTTTGTGGGCATGGTGGCCAGCATCATCGGTTCTTTCCTGGTCAAGGGTGGATCCTCAACCGACAGCCGAGCCCTCAGCAAGGCACTCCATCTCGGTACCAACGTTGCCATGGGGCTCACGGTCCTGGGTACGCTCGCATTGAGCTTCTGGATGTTCTCCGACCTCGAGCAGCCGGTTGGCCTGGCGCTCTCCGTTGTTGGTGGTCTGATCGTGGGCTGGGCTCTCGGCAAGTGTGCTGAGTACTACACCAGTGATCACTTCGGGCCGGTCAAGAAAATCGCCAATCAAACCGAAACCGGGGCGGCCACCACGGTTCTGTCAGGGATCAGCACTGGGATGATCTCGGTACTCCCCTCCGTACTCCTCATCGTCATAGGTGTTGGCGTGGCCTGGTATGGCGGCGAATGGGCTTTCGGTGACACCGCTTCCTTTGGTGCTCTGGAGGGTGGCATTTATGGCATCGCCGTAGCGGCAATCGGCATGCTCGCAACCACAGGTGTTGTGGTTTCCGTGGACGCCTATGGGCCGATCGCCGACAATGCGGGTGGCATCGCCGAAATGGCCGAACTGGACCCATCGGTCCGCGAGGTCACCGACGCTCTGGACAGCCTGGGAAACACCACGGCTGCGGTGGCCAAAGGCTTTGCGGTTGGCTCGGCCGCTCTCACAGCTTTGGCCCTGTTCAAGAGCTTCGAGTTCGCCATCAATCAGGCTGGCGGCGAGCCGCTCGATCTCAACATCGGCAATGTTGAAGTCTTTGTCGGCCTGTTCCTGGGTGCCATGCTTCCCTTCCTGTTCGCCGCGCTCACCATCGACGCTGTCGGTCGAGCCGCTCAGGAGATGATCGAAGAAGTGCGGCGGCAGTTCCGCGAGATTCCCGGACTGCGGGAAGGTAAGCCAGGTGTCATCCCCGACAGTGCCCGCTGCGTTGCCATCTCCACCAAGGCTTCGCTGCGGGAAATGATCGTTCCTGGTGCACTCGCCGTAGTCGTTCCGTTGGTGATCGGTTTCATAAGCGTCGATGCGCTCGGCGGCTTCCTCGCCGGAGCTCTGGTGACCGGGTTCGCCTTGGCGATCTTCATGGCCAATGCCGGTGGAGCGTGGGACAACGCCAAGAAATATATCGAAGCGGGACATCACGGCGGCAAGAACTCAGATGCCCACAAGGCAGGCGTTGTCGGAGACACCGTGGGCGACCCATTCAAGGACACGAGCGGCCCGAGTTTGAATATTCTGATCAAGCTCATGAGCATGGTCAGCGTGGTCGTGGCCGGCTTAATTGTCCGCTACAGCCTGATGGCAATGGGCATTTTCTAGCCTTCGCACTCCCGGCT
>JABDIY010000033.1 GCA_013003535.1 Acidimicrobiales bacterium
TTCGCCTACCCGGCATCTGAGGCGTTCACGGGCGGGCAGACGATCGGCAAGAAAGCACTTTCCATTCGTGTCATCACCGCCGACGGTGGCCCCATTCGTTTTCGGCACGGCGTGATTCGTAGCCTCATCGGGTTTTTCGAATTCCTCATCGTCCCCGGCGGGGCGGTCGCTCTCATCAGTACGTTGTTCACGCGTCGAACCCAGCGGGTGGGGGACCTGGTGGCCGAGACGGTGGTGGTACGGGAGAAGAACGATCCCACTTACCCGTTGTTCTTCAATCCGCCGCCGGGAGCGGAACAGGTAGCGCTCAGTTTGGACACCACGCGACTCACTCATCCCCAGTACGGGCTGCTGCGGGAGTTCCTGGTTCGGGGTTGGGAAATGACCCCCGAAGCTCGGCAGAAAGTGGCTACCGATCTGTCCGATCGACTCTTCAACCTGGGAATTCGTCGCCCTTCCAGCGTTCCGGCCGAAACCTTTGTTTCCGCCGTCGCCTTTGCTCACCAACGGCGTTTCGCGGGGATTGGCGGATCCGTGGGGCTGGCCCCGTCGAACACGCCTCCGCATATGCCGCCGCCCGGACGTTGGAGTGGAGCTTCTTCAGCGCCGACGGGACGACCCGTCAACCTGCCCCCTCCTCCGGTCAGGGTTCCGACCTCGGGTGCCACGGAGATGAATCACACGCGCATTCCCGGGCCGCCCAGAGCGTGAAATCTGGCTCCGAAATCTCCCGATTGTGAGGCGATCCCCTCGGTAACCTGAAGGGATGGTGCATTACCTTGATCACGCTGCCAGCACGCCGGTGCATCCCCGCGCCGTGGAAGCGATGACCGAGGTACTTACAAATTCCTACGGCAACCCTTCCGGCTCTCACCGGCTCGCTCGGGAAGCCACCATTCGCCTTGACGCAGCCCGCTCCACGATTGCTCAGTGTTTCGGACTGAAGCCCGGAAATCTCGTGTTCACCAGTGGTGGCACCGAAGCCGATTCGTTGGCGGTGAATGGCGCACTCCAGCGGACCGGCCCCGGCTCGGTTGCCGTGTGTTCCGCAATTGAGCACCACGCCATTCTCGACCCCATCATCAAGACGGGCGGAGAGCTTGTTGGCGTACTGCCCGATGGAACGCTCGACCTCAGACACCTGAGAGCTGTCTTGAATGGTTTGGCTGAGGCTCAGAAACCGGTGGCGTTGGTCTCGGTGATGGCGGCGAACAACGAGTCCGGAGTCGTGCAGCCCGTCGTCGAGGCCGCAACCATCGTGCGCCAGCTGGCCCCTGATGCGCTCGTGCACACCGATGCGGTGCAGTTTCCGGCCTGGCGATCAACCGTAGATCTGGCCGAAGCAGTAGACATGATGTCGGTAAGCGCCCACAAATTCGGCGGCCCAAAAGGGACAGGGTTTCTCTCGGTACGGAACGACGTCACGCTTCCTCCGCATCAGCTGGGCGGAGGCCAGGAACGAGGTCGGAGAGGCGGCACGCAGAACGTGCCCGGCATCGTGGCCATGGCGGCTGCGGTGGAAGTGATGATCGCCGAACGAGTCGACCAGGCCGAGCGCATCTCATCACTGCGGGATCGGATGGTCGCTCGGATAACTTCCGCGATCTCCGGCGTAACGATCACTGGCGGTCAGGCGGAACGTCTGCCGAACATCGCCCATCTCTGTGTCGACGGCGTCGAGTCCGAGGCGTTGCTTTTTCTGTTGGAGAAGCATGATGTCATGGCTTCGGCCGCAGCGTCGTGTTCCAGCGGTGCGCAGCAGACCAGCCACGTATTGGCGGCCATGGGCGTCCCGGCCAACTCAGCCCGGGGCGCGATTCGTTTGAGCCTGGGTTATTCCTCAACACAGGAGAATGTGGACGCCGCAGCCGACGCTGTGGTCGCAGCCGTAACCCGGAGTCGAAGCCATGGCTGACGTGCTCGTTGCAATGTCGGGCGGCGTCGATAGTTCCGTCGCGGCCGCACTACTGGTCGACGCCGGACACAGCGTTACCGGCGTCACTTTGAAACTGTGGGGTGGCGAGAGTGACTCCGGTTGCTGTTCGGTGAGCGATGTCGACGATGCCCGTTGGGTGGCAACCGCCTTGGGTATCGAGCATCACGTGTTCAACCTGGGCGACGATTTCAACACCCATGTTGTGGACCGCTACGTAGCCGACTATGCCGCCGGCTTGAATCCCAATCCCTGCATCGAATGCAATCGCCATATCAAGTTTGCGAAACTTCTGGACCGGGCCGATCTCCTCGGATTTGATCAAATCGCCACCGGCCATCACGCCGCCATCACCGAACTCGACGGATCGTTCTACCTCACCCGTGGCGCCGACCGGGCCAAGGACCAGAGTTACGTCTTGTACATGTTGGGCCAGGCGCAGCTGCGTCGCCTCCAGCTACCTGTGGGATCGATGACGAAAGACGACGTCCGCCGTATCGCCGAGGAACGAGGGCTGGTGACCGCAGGCAAGCCCGATTCCCAGGACGTCTGTTTCATCCATTCCAAAGGCGGTCGAGAGCAGTTCTTGGGTAACCGTATTCCCCTCACCAAGGCATCGGTTGTCAACAACGCCGGCGCCACCGTCGGGACAGTCAGTGCTGTGGAACTGGTGACCGTGGGCCAGCGTCGAGGTATCGACGTTGGTGGAAACCCCGATCGTCAATATGTCACCGCCATCAACCGCAAATCCAACGTCATCACGATGGGTGATCTAGCCGACGCCCATCGGCCAACTGTCGACGTCGGCAATTTGGTTTGGGCCAGCCAACCCGTGGTCGGCCCGGTGTCGGCGCAGTTTTCCGCTCACGGTCCCATCGCTCGGGGTCACCTGGATGCCGCCGGTCTTCTCACCTGGGACCAGCCTCAAATTGCGGTAGCGCCCGGTCAGTCGGTGGTCTTCTACCACGGTGATCGCGTGCTCGGCGGCGGGATCGCTCGCTGAGAACCCACTGGTCCAGCGCCGCACCATGAGAACCCGTCGGCTCACCGCGGATCAGAATGGCGTAGACGTTGCCGCGAGAATTCTCAGAGCCGGCGGTCTCGTAGCTCTCCCCACCGAGACGGTCTATGGCCTGGCCGCTGACGCGGAGAACGCCGCCGCCGTTGCTGCGATCTTCACCGCCAAGGGTCGACCCGCCGATCAGCCGGTGATCATTCACGCGTCGTCCGAGCAAGCACCGGTCTATGCGAGCATTTGGTCTGAAGCAGCCGCCAAACTGGCCGACGCCTTCTGGCCTGGTCCCCTCACCTTGGTGGTGCCTCGCTCGGAACGTGCGCTCACCCAGGTGACCGGCGGTCTGGAATCGGTTGGGCTGCGCTGCCCGGACCACCCGGTTACCGGGGCCGTGGTGCGGGCGGTGGGAACCGGCTTGGCGGCTCCGTCGGCCAACCGATACGGACATGTGAGCCCAACCACCGCAGCCCACGTCCTCAACGATCTCGACGGCCGCATCGATGCGGTACTCGATGCCGGTCCGTGTGAAGTGGGGTTGGAGAGCACCATTGTGGAGCTGCTGCCGGGACAACCGGCCACCCTCCTGCGTCGAGGTGGGCTTGGCGCCGAAGCAATCGAGGAAGTTCTCGGTCGCCCACTGCGCGACGGCGTTGGAGGACGGGTTCGTGCGCCCGGAATGGTGCGAAGTCACTACGCCCCGGCTGCGCCAGTTGCGGTGGTTTCTGAGAGCGACCTGATCCGTCGGATCGCAGCTGGTCTTGCCCCGGATGTACTCGTCATCGCGCCCGGTGCGGTAGATCATCCGCGCTCGGTGGCGCTTGGTGACGACGCGGCTTTCGCGCACGGCCTCTACCAGGCTCTGAGGATGGGTGACGATCCTGAGGTTGCGCAAGTCCTGGTGTGCCCCCCGGCGACGGGTCCGCTACTCCCCGCGATCCTCGACCGACTCAATCGATCCTCAGCACCTCGGTGACCGCGGTCGGCCGACCGCCCGCAGATTGCGTGGCGGTGATGGCCAGGCCCATGCCCAACAGTACGATCGGCGTCCCAATCCAAGCGGTGCTCGGCGGGACCTCGCCGAAGAAAATCCAGGTGAGCAGACTGGCCACGATGGGCTCGGCGAGGAGAATCATGCTCACCAAAACACTTCCGATCCGGCCCAGCAAGTGGTTCAGTACGGTGTGACCGCCGATCTGGGGTCCCACGATCATGGCACCGATCGCCAGCCAGGTTTGGCTGTCGAAGCCGGTGAGGGCCACCCCGCCGATGAGTGCGGTTGGAATCAATGCGAGCGCGGCTACGGCATAGACCGGCGCGGCATAACTGGCAGTGCCCAGCTCCGAACGTAGCCGGCCACCAACCAAGAGGTAGACAGCCATGCAGACCGCCCCTGCCAGAGCCAGAAGATCGCCGTCTACGGACCCCGGATTGCGGATCAAGTCTCCTCCGGTGAGGACGATCGCTCCCGCAACGGCGATCGCCACCGCGAAGAGCATGCGGCTGGAGGGTCGCCGTCCGGCCAGCCAGCTGCCGGCGACGACGAAGATCGGCGCGGTGGTGACCAAGGTGACCGACGCTGCGGTAGACGTGCGTTCGAGCGATTCCAGCCACGTGGCGAAATGCAGCCCGAGCGCAAGGCCTCCAACCAGCAGCGGGATCCGACAGCGAAGCAGGTGCGCCGAACTGACGCCGCTGCGTGCAGCTGCTGGGGCGAGGAGGAGAGCTCCACCAAGGCATCGCCAGAAGGCCAGGGCCACTGCCGATGCCTCGGCTACCTCGACCAGGACAGCAGACGAAGCGATCGACACCGCAGCGATTGCCATGAGGCCGCGGTCCACTGGCGTAGTGGTGGGGATTGGGGATCCGGTCCGAGGGGCGCTGATTCTGTGACGCTAGCGGGCGGCGCTGACCAGCGTTCCATCGTTCAGCGCCTACGATGAGAGCGTGAGCGCAGAAGTGACAGGCGGACCCCAACTCGTGATCATGGCGGCGGGCCTCGGGAGCCGATTTGGGGGTGTGAAACAGTTGGCTCGGGTGGGGGCCAATGGTGAGGCATTCCTCGATTTCAGCATCGCTCATGCCCTTTCGGCCGGATTCACCTCGGTGGTATTGATCGTGAGGAACGAAATCAAGTTCGACGTGATGGACCACATCAGCGAACAGCATCCCGGTCTTCCGGTCAGCTATGTCTGTCAGGACGATTTCGGTCCGCAACGAGACAAGCCCTGGGGCACCACCCATGCGGTGTTGAGCGCCCGTTCGGCAATCGTGGCGCCGTTTGCCGTGATCAACGCCGACGACTACTACGGGCCCTCAACCTTCGAGGTCGCGATCGACCAGCTTTCTCTGTCTCAACCGGGAAGAGGCGCAAATGTGGCTTTCGAATTGGGCAAGACCGTGCCGCCCCGCGGTTCGGTTACTCGGGCGGTCGTGCAGATCGATGGCGACTATTTCTCCGGCCTTGTGGAGACCGACGGCTGCGAGCGGTTGGCCGATGGCACACTTGTGGCCGGTGATGTCGCCGTCCCGGAGGACACCCCGGTTTCCATGAACTTCTGGTGCTTCGATCCGTCTGTCCTCACTCAGTTCCAGACCGAGTGGGAGGCATTCTTGGACTCTCGGGGTGATGAACCAAAATCCGAATGCGGCCTTCCCACCACGGTCAATGACCTCATCGCCCGAGGTGAACTGAAACTGGCAGTGGCCCGCTCCTCCGAGACCTGGATCGGTATTACCAATCCGGAGGATCTCGATCTCGCCCGTCAGGCGCTCCAATAGCGTCGCCGCGGTTCACCTCCCGGGTTTACCGATGATCAACCGTTCATGACCACGTCCGATGCCGCCGAGGTCGGCGCTGCCAACGCCACGTTTTCGGCGACGCTGGTAGATCAGTGGATTGTCAATGGTCTCACTCATGCCTTCATTGCCCCGGGATCTCGATCAACGCCGCTGGCGGTTGCGCTGGCAGAGCGGCCCGAGGTGAGGCTGGAAGTGTTCCTCGATGAACGCTCGGCGAGTTTCGCCGCGCTCGGCTATGGACAGGCCACGTCGAAACCAGCGGTCGTGCTGTGCACATCGGGAACGGCCGCCACGCATTTTCACGGCGCCGTGGCCGAGGCCGGGATCAGTTGCGTGCCGATGCTGGTGTGCACGGCCAATCGACCGCCGGAGTTGTGGGGAATCGGAGCGCCGCAGACGATCGATCAAACCAACCTCTATGCCGCCAGCGTTCGGGCGTTCTTGCAGCCCGGTCCGCCCGACGACGGGCACCAAGACACCTGGCGAAGTCTCGCCAATCAGAGCTGGGCGGCGGCCGCCAGCCCAGCCGAACCGGGTCCGGTTCAGCTGGATCTGAGCTTTCGGGAGCCGTTGGTCGGAGCCACTACAAGTCTTCCCGCGCCGCTGCGCCCCGCTGTTCTCAAATCCTCGCCCGGCCCGTCCGAATCTCGGATTTCCAAGTTTGTCGGGTACCTACTCCACGATAACCGACCACTGCCGGGGGTGATCGTGGCCGGCCGAGGTCAGAGTAATCCTGCCGCCATTCGTTCGCTGGCCCATGCGCTTGGCTGGCCGGTGATCGCCGATCATCGCAGCGGGCTCCGAGACGGAACCTCCCTCCGATTCACCGACACGTTC
>JABDIY010000071.1 GCA_013003535.1 Acidimicrobiales bacterium
GTGCCCTTCGGTATCGAATCGGGATCCGTGCAGCGGGCAGTCCCACGTTTCCGCCGCGTTGTTCCAACGAACGATGCCGCCGAGGTGGGTGCAGACACCTGTTGCGGCGCAGCCGGGCTGCCGTTCACCGCCAAGCGGCTGGCCGGGGTGCCTCGGATCTTTTACGAGTGAGCGCACCCAGTCGGTCGTGGCGTAGCGTGCAACTTGGATTCCGGCCTTGGCAAGCTCATCGAATCCCGCCATCGGAAGGCGGGTGGCCGAGTACAGATCGGACCAGTCGGGCGATGCTGAGTCGGTGATGTGAGCCGAGACTATGGCTGCTGCTGCCGGTGCATTCGTGAATCCCCACTTGTTGAGACCCGTGATCACGTGGATGCGACTCGATGCCGGGTGGATTGGTCCCGCAAACGGCACGTGGTCAGGGGTCAGGTAGTCCTTGGCGCTAAACCGGTATGGGACATCCACGATGTCAAAATGGCGGGCGGACCAGTCCAGCAACTCTTGCTGACAGCTCAGCGTGTCACTGATTGTTCCCGTACGGTGCTCCTCGCCACCCACCAGAACAACACGTCGACCCTCAGGATCGCGAGCATCCCGGATGGACCGCAGCGGGTCGCTGGCACTGAGATAGGCGCCGGGCAACTCGGGGCCCCGTACTGCCAATCCGATGACATGCGAGGTCCGGGGATTCGTACGCGCAAAGTGAAGACCCCGGTCCAAGATGGGAAGGCCCGTGGCCACGACGACGAAGCCGGCACGGATCGCACCGGCGTCGGTGGTGACCTCCACCGAGTTTCGAGATTCGCTCACCGCCGTCGCTCTGACAGGATGCATGATCGTGGTACCGGCTTCGCGCAGACGTTTGGTCAGGCCGTTGATGAAGCCTTGTGGATCGAATTGGGCTTGGCTCGGGCAGATGAGAGCTCGATGCGTACCCCATGGCATCTCGGTCGTTTCGAGCCGCGCCTCGACGCCAGCACGCTGGAAACATTCGTACTCTCGCTCGATCGCCCTCTCGCCGCTGGTATCAGTGGCGTAGGTAACCGCATCGATCGTCGTCCAGTTGGACTCAGGCAGCTGGGCCGCCACCTTCTGCATCCACTCGAACCCGTGACGGTTTGCGGTGATGTAAGACACCGCAGCTGCCATGTCGTGGGCGCTGGCGATCTTTTCCGCGAGGTGCCCGTGCAAAGTGGATACCTTCGCAGAACTCCGGCCACTCGTCCCGGCACCGGGGTGGCGGGCATCGAGCACGGCAACGGAGAGGTCGCTTTCCCGCAGTCTTTCTGCCACGGCCAAGCCGGCGATTCCGGCGCCGAGAATGCACACATCAACTCGTTCCGGAAGAGTTCTCTCGCTCGACATCGTGGAAGCTGGTTCGGCCCAGGGGGATCGGTTGTCACTAGGGAGTTGTGGCGCAGACATTTTTTGGCGCTACCCAGGACATGTGGCCCGCAAACTTCATGAGCTCGTTCAACGCCGGGCGAGCGATCAAGCGCGATTGTTCCTGATGTAGGCCGCCAAGCGGCTGTCACCAGCCTGTTCGGCGAGGTCAGCGGCGTCTTGGCCGGCGAAACCTGGCGCACCCGAGCCTTGGATCGTGAGATCAGCACCGGCCCTGACCAGCAGCCGCGCAACCCTATGATGCCCAGCGATAGCGGCCAGCATGAGCGCGCTCAGGTGGAACTTGGCGGTGCGGTCGAGGCTGGCACCTTCGGCCACCAGTAAGCCGACCGCCTCCTCTCGGCCCGCGTGCGCTGCCCGCATGAGCGCCGTGGAACCGAAACCATCCAGGGCGTCGATGTTCTGGCCCCGTCGGAGCATCGCTCGCAGGGTTTGGACGTCACCATTCTTCGCCGCCTGCTCCCAGTCCAGCCGTGTTGTCAAAGGCTGAAGCCGATTGGCAACGTCCACGTGACCCTGTTGTAGCGCCAGCTCGAATGGTGTCTCCATGTCGTCGATCCGGGCAGCCAAATTGGGATCCGCCCCGCTTTCCAGGAGCCGGTCCACCAGACCAAGATCGCCCTGCGCCGCGGCGTGGTGCAACGGCGAATAGTCATTGATACCGCGCTGGTTCACATCGGCGCCGCCGGCCAATAACATCCCCACGAGTTCCGCCGTTCTGGCTCGAGCCGGCGAACCAGCCGGACCAGCAACGGTCATGGCAGCGATCAAGGGCGGGTAACCGTCGTCCAAGTGGCCGTCCGGATCCGCCCCGGCAGCGAGCAGCTGTGCAATCAGCGTCGCGGGGCTGTGATAGATGGCGTAGACAAGCGGTCGGCCGAGCGTCAGATCTGGTGCGGTGTTCGGAAAGTCCCCTAGATACTCGAGCTCGCTCCGCAATGTTTCAAAATCGCCCTCGACAAAGGCGCGATGCACACGAACGATGGCGGCCCGATCTATGGGAGAGTGGGTCATCAGGCACGAGCAGCTTCTCGCGGAGTCATGACTGGAACTTACCTGTTCTTGACCGATCGCTGGCGTCGTTGCACCGCAGCGCCGAACTTCTCAGAGAACAGACGGTTCTGGAAATGGGCGAGTATCAAAAGGATGAGAACGCAGCGCTAACAGGGTGAGCTAGTTGCTACGAAGTGCCTCGATCAGTTGCTCTTTGTTCATGTTTGACCGGCCCTCGATATCCAGTTCTTTTGCACGGTCGTAAAGATCGTCCTTGGTCCACTCTTCATACGGAGGAGAGGACCCGCCCCGTTCCGAGGCACCTTCGGAGTTGGCGATCGCAGCAGCTTTGGACTTGCTCATGCCGTCATCGCGAAGAGCTTCGTATTTCTCGTCGTTCTTGATGCTGGGTCCGTGGTCCTTGGCCATCAGAACACCAGCCCATTTGGCGCCGGTGTGGCGATGGACGGCTCGTCCTCGTTCAGCACCTCGCCCGGCTTTGGCACGAGCCGATCTGATGGGATCACTCTCTCATCCACATGATCTTCGGTCTCGTCTGGTTCGGTGTTGTTCTCATCGGTCTCAGGCTTTTGCATACCCCTGGTTTTGCCCGGTGCACGGGTCTGTAAACACATTCGCCACCCACCACTTCCACTAGGTGCCCATGCGGATATTGTGGCGCCATGGCAACCAGAGCCGGACAGGCCAAACATCGCATTTACACCACCAGCTTCGCCAGCGTCTACCCCCACTACGTCGTCAAGGCAGAGAAAAAGGGGCGCACAAAAGCCGAAGTCGACACGATAATCCGTTGGCTGACCGGCTATTCCAAGAAGCGACTTGAGACTCAGCTCAGGAAAGAAACCGACTTCGAGACATTCTTCGCCCTCGCACCAAAGATGAACCCAAACCGAGCGTTGATCACCGGTGTGGTGTGCGGCGTCCGGGTTGAGGAGGTTGAGGAAGAGACCATGCGGGAAATTCGCTACCTCGACAAGCTCATCGACGAACTGGCAAAGGGCAAGGCCATGGAGAAAATTCTACGAAGCCCGTAGCTGAGGCGGTGCAGCGCAGGAGCCCGTCCCTAGCGTTACGACTTCGGTGAATTGCCGGGCAGCGTGGTAATCAGCTTTCCGATCTGGGACTCGCTCATCCACTCATGGGACATCTCTGCGGCCGTTGGGCGACCGATCGAGCTCAGCGCCGAAGCCCGGGACGCCATCTCGGTGGTGATGGACTCGCCCTATGCCGACGGAGCCCGCCATGAGCCGAGCCCGGCCTGGCACCTCGGCGGTGTCTCAGCCGCCTCCGCCCGGTGGTGGTCCGCCGCCCGCTCCGTCGCCGCCTAAAAGGGATGCGGCCTGGTTGTCGGGACTCGTCAGGGCACCAGTAGCTGAGGCGCCAACCCGGCAGCCGGGGAGGTTCGGCGATTCGTAGCTGTAGTGGTAGTGGTAGATCTCGCCGAATTCGTCGGTGTCGGCAACGTGCCCGGAGCACTCGTCGAGGTCCGTCGGGACCTCGCCGTTCTCTTCGGGGCCGTAGATGCCGTAGCCGTCATAGGAGAACCCCAACAGCGCCTCGACGTCCTGGTCGACCTCACACGTCAAGCCGGTCCCGGCTTCGTCGAGGTTGGTCTGGATCGACTCGGCGCCGAAGTGCCAGTGGTAGTAGCCGGACGGGTCGATGTGACCGCCGCACGCATCGAGCGCCGGCAGGCCGCCACGGTCGGCTACCGACGGAGCATCGCCGAAGATCGTCACCCCGTCGAGCGCCAGTCCAACCTGCGAGATCGTCGACAACTCGACGGGCTCGTCCAGCACTTCCGGTTGGGTCGGGATGAGCACTTGGAGGTGGAACGAACCGTCAGCGGTTGCCTCAAGGCACGAATTGGCGGTACCACCCGAGCCGGCTCCACCGCCGCCGCCAGGGTCGGTGACGGTGATGTTGCCGTCGGCGTCGACGAACTCATATCCCTGCGCCTCCATCTTCGCCCAAAAGTCGGCGTCGAGAGCATACAAGCCGGGATCCTCGCCGTCCCATACCCAGATGCCCCCAACGTCGTCGACGGTGTCCGGGCAGTAGGGGCCGTCGGTGTCGACGCTGTCAACCAGGCTCGATACCTCGAACTGGAAACAGGTGGTCTCGGTTCCGGTCTCGAGGGTGCAGGCCACCACGGACGGATCAGCGGTGAGGGCGCCGTCGACGAACAGCGACGCCACAGCGACGTCGGTCGCACCAGGCGAATCGGTATCGGTGTCGGTATCGGTATCGGTGGCCTCGGACGACGTCGTGCCAGACGAGGTAGTTGTAGGAGCTGCCGCGTCGGTGGACGTGGTGTCATCAGCGGCTTCGTCCGACGAGCCGCACGAAGCGGTCACGACGACCAGCGCCAGTGTCACGGCCAGGACGGTTGTGCGGGTGAATCGGTTCATCGTTTGAGTCCTTGGTTAAGTGGGGAACAGTCCGCTCAGCCTTCGCCGGGCGGAGGACCTTCGGGTCGGCCGCCGGCACCACCGCCACCCGCAGCATCGCTGCCGGCGACGGTCTGGCCGATCAGGCACTCGATTACCTGGTTCTCGGCGGCGTTGTTGGCGTGGTAGTGGTAGCCGTCCTCTTCGGTGGTGTGACCGTTGCACTCGTCGAGATCAGCGGAGTCGACATCGTCGAGAGGGCTGTGCACAGGAAAGCCATCCATGGCGTAGGCGAACATCGCAGTTTCGCCCTCGGCCGCCTCATCGAGCTCCGAGCAGCCGACGGCACCATGGAGGTGGTAACCGTCGAAGGGGTTGAAGTGGCCGCCGCAGTCGTCGAAGGCGGCGATCGTGTAGGCACCGAGGATGGCTTCGACCGGGGCCGACGCAGCGATCACGACGCCATCGAGGGTGACCCCGAGGTTGCCCTGTGCCGACGAGACAGCATCGGCCAGCACCGGCTCTACTGGGATCGTCACCGTGGTCGAGATCGGTTCACCGTTTTCCAACCACTCGAGCCTGCCTTCGACACAATGGTTCTGCAGCGACGGGTCGACATCGGGCCGCGCCGCCAAGTCGAACTCCTCGGCCGTCTCGGTCACCAGGACGTTGCCATCCTCGTCATACATCATCCAGTTGTCGTCGCCATACAGCTCGGCCAGGTTGACGATGAACTCGCCGTCGATGTCGTACACCCCGTCGCCGTCGAACCAGATGCCTCCGGAATCCGCGCTGTCGGTAATCGTCTCAGGACAGAACGGACCGGTGTCGTACGTGACCGGATCGCCAGCAACCGTGATCACATAACAGGAGGTCTCGGCGCCACCGCTCAACGCGCAGTCCTCGGTGGTGACCTCCGTAGCGAGCGCCCCGTCGAAGAACAACCCGACATCGACTGTGCCGGCCATGGCGGTGGCGTCGCCGTCGGCGGACTCGTCGTCCAAGATGGTGTCGACACTTTCGCCGTCGGTGGTTTCGGTAGTAGCACTGTCGGCTGGATCCGAGGTCACCGCGCTGGTATCACCTTCGCCGGAACCGCATGCGCCAGCGAAGAGCAGCAGTGCGAAGCCTAGAGCGAAGAGACGGGATTGGGAGTTGACGAACATGAAGGTGAGGCCTTTCGGACAAAGGGATAACTGGGAGGCAGTATGGGGGCGTCGATTGTGAGTAGCCTGTGAGTGCGCTTTGAGAACGCTGAGCCTCACCGTCGGATGCCAACCCGACGCCGTCGATCCCGCTCTCGGTGGAGTCGCCAGAAGTCGCCAGTTGCCCTTCCCATGATAAAACGTGGAGGTGGCACCAAATGTGAACTCTCCGGCACTGTTACACAGGGTTTTGGACCAGAGTCCGTGTCCTGACCTGGATCACTACCTGGAACGTGGTGGCGGGCGGGCCCTCCAGTCGGCCCGGAAGATCCAGCCCGAAGTTATTGTTGATCTGATCACCGAATCGGGTTTGCGAGGACGTGGCGGTGCGGGCTTTCCTACCGGAGTCAAATGGAGAACGGTTGCGGAGAACCACTCCGGTCTCGAACCATCATCGGTCGTGATCAACGGAGCAGAAGGTGAGCCCGGAACGTTCAAGGACCGAACTCTGATTCGCCGAAATCCATACAAGATCCTGGAGGGCGCCCTGATCGCCGCCCACGCTGTCGGTTCCAGCGAGGTCATTGTCTGTCTCAAGGAAACGTTTGAAGCCGAGATCGCCCTCATGGCCAGAGCTATCTTCGAGGTAACGGAAGCGGGCTGGGCCGAACCTGGTGCCATCACGATCGTCCTGGGACCCCGGTCCTATCTCTTCGGGGAGGAAACCGGTCTGCTCGAAGTGATCAATGGTCGCCAGCCATTCCCCCGGGTAACACCGCCGTACCGCCGCGGAATCGAGGAGTATGGTCTTGGCCAGAACGCTTCGTCTGATGTCGAACTCGCCGCACCGGGAATCGGCGGCAGCACTCCGGTTCTGGTGAACAATGTTGAAACTCTCGCCAACGTGCCTGCGATTGTTACAGGTGGTTCCGACGCATTTCGGGCCCTGGGGACCAAGGAATCTCCCGGCACCCTGCTCTGTACAATAAGCGGCGACACTCAGATCGACGGCGTAGCCGAGCTGGAGATGGGTACTACGATCGGCGACGCAATCCAGCTGATTGGCCACGGCCCAACCTCGGGTCGCTCGATCCAAGCTTTGGTCTCCGGCGTGGCGAACCCGATTCTGCCGACGAAGTATCTCCAAACTCCGTTGACATATGAAGCGATGGCCGACATTGGTTCCAGCCTCGGCGCCGGCGGGTTCATGGTCTTCGACGACACCGCAAACATGGTGGCGGTAGCGCAGGGGATCATCGCCTTTCTCGCCATCGAGTCATGCGGACAATGCCAGCCCTGCAAGGCCGACGGCCTGGAGATGGCCAGTCTGCTGGATGAGATGAGAATCAACGGCGGTGGAGAATCTGCCACGGCCAATCTCGATCGTTTGGCCGAGAGCGTGACCAACGAGGCCCGCTGCTACCTAGCCCAACAACAGCAGAACGTCGTGCGAGGTCTCCTGGCGTTCTTCCCTGCGGCGTTGGTAGAACGTAGCTCCACCGGATCTCCCGGGCTCGCTGGAGAAACAGGCGTCGACATCCCTGACCCGGTTCTCATCGCGCCGATCTCCGATATTGCTGGTGGCCAGGCCATCGTGGACGCGGAACAGGTTAGGAAAAACCCTGACTGGTCATACCAAGGCGAAGACTCGGGATCCGTCCCGGCCGAACGGCTCGCAGAGGTGCCGGTCCGAATCCCAGTACCCGACGTAGATCAGCCCTGATCCGACGGCGATCTTCACCTCAGAGGGTGGGTCTCGTACATCCGGACCATGACCACGACCCCGGAGAGAGTGGTGAGAATGGCGACGGCGTAAATGGCAGCTTCGATGGAGGCGAGGTCGGCGATGACGCCTGCGAGCAGCGCTCCGACGGCGAAGCCGGCATCACGCCAGAGGCGGTAGATGCCGACGGATCTCGCTCGCCATGTGGGGTGAGCGACGTCGCCGATTGCGGCGAGGAGGGTGGGGTAAACCATGGCGGTACCGGCCCCTAGCACGGCGGCGCCGACAGCCCAGGGCCAGAACCCGTTGACGGTCGCCATCCATGCGATGGCTGCGGCCTGGATCAACATGCCGCCGGCGATCAGAGGTTTTCGGCCGACGCGGTCTGACAGTCCACCGGTGTAGAGCTGACCGAGGCCCCACACACCAGGGTAGATGGCTGCGAGAATGCCGATGCGACCGACTGAGAGTCCCGAAGCGGCGAAGAAGATGGGAAAAAGGCCCCAGGCAAGGCCATCATTGAGGTTGTTGACCAGCCCTGCCTGAGACGCTGACGACAACGCCTTCTCTTTGAAGCTGGTGATGGTGAAGATCTCGCTGGTGGTGAGTTCGTGGTGGAGGTGCCCATGGGTGGGGGTGTGGTTGGCGGCTTCGTGGGCGACGTGATGGCGGGTTTCCCGGACGAACAGCACAGACATGGAGAGCCCGAGAGCGGCGTAGGCGAGGCCCAAGAAGAAGGGCTCGGGGCGCAAACCCCATTCTTGAGCGATGTAGCCGGTGGCCAGGGCGGTGATGGCGACAGCTCCGTAGCCGGCCGCTTCGTTGAGGCCCATGGCGAACCCGCGGCGTTCGGGCCCGACAAGATCGATCTTCATGATCACCGTGGTGGACCAGGTGAGCCCCTGGTTGATCCCCAGCAGTACGTTGGCGAAGATCACCCACCTCCACGACGGTGCCCAGATCAGCAACAGTGGTACGGGGATGCCTACGATCCAGCCGGCCACCAGCACCGGCTTACGGCCGTAGCGGTCCGAGAGGGTTCCCGCGAAGAAGTTGGTGGCCGCCTTTACGATGCCGAAAGCGGCGATGAAGGTGAGCGTGGCGGTGAAGGCCGTGAGCGCGAACTCTTCTTCGGCGAGCAGGGGCAGGACGGTGCGTTCTTGGCCGATCATCCCGCCAACGAGGGCGTTGACGGCGACCAGCAGGGAAAATTGGGCCAGGTTCTGGCGTAGCCCAAGCTGGATCGGAGTGGGACCGCGATCTGGTTTCGGGGTGGTCACGATCTGGTCTGGAGGTACCGGCCGGTGGAGACGGCCCAGGTGTCGGAGCTTTCCTCGGGCCCCTCATCAACGAACTTCTGAATATCCACAGCCAACCTCATCAAGTGATTACTTGACAAGCTTCGTTTGCGACGGCGCACTTGTCAAGTACAGTCTTGAATAGATAGGAGGGGTGTGATGGGCGATCGGCAGACCAAAGACAATCTCTTCGATGGGTTCGCCGAGGTGGCCAAGGCGATGGCGTCCGGGCGGAGGGCGGAATTGATCGACGTGCTCGAACAGGGCGAACGTCACGTCGACCAACTCGCAGCCGAGATCGGCCAGAGCATTGCCAATACCTCCTTCCACCTTCGAGGCCTTGCCGCAGTCGGACTGGTCACAACGCGCCGCGACGGCAACCGCATCTACTATCGGCTGGCATCACAGCGGGTGGCCGAGCTGTGGTCGGCACTGCGAGATGTAGCGGCAACCCATCACGCCGAACTGGACAGCCTCGCTGCCTCCTACCTCGGCAACCGAGCCGGGCTCGACGAGATCAGCCGTGCCGAGCTCGCCCGCAGGCTCGCGGACGGCGACGTCGTTGTCATCGACGTGCGCCCCGCCGAAGAATACCGAGCTGGCCACATCACCGGTGCCCGCTCCGTCCCCATCGAGTCCATTCAGCAGCAGCTCGCCGGCCTGCCCCGCGACGTCGAGGTCGTCGCGTACTGCCGAGGCCCGTACTGCGTCTACGCCGACGATGCCGTGCGCAAGCTCACCGGCGCCGGCCGTCGGGCCCGACGCCTCGAAGACGGATACCCGCAATGGCACCAAGCAGGTTTGCCGGTCTCCGCCAACACCTGAAGAACAGTGCGACCCTGCGGACGGCAGCGGCGCGCGGACGCCCGCCGACGGCTCGACGCCATTGGCCACGACCACTAGCGTGGTTCCCATGGCAAGCGGCAGCTCCCCGGAGAAGACAGCTGGTTCCCCGTTCCTCCCACCACGATGGTTCATTCGCGCTGCCTGGAAAGTTCACCGCGCCCTGTATCGCTGGAGCGGTGGCAGGTTCGGGCTACGCGCCGCCCGGCCCGGCCGCTATGGTCTCGCCCGGCTCACAACGATCGGGCGACGCAGCGGCTTCGAACGCAGTGTGATGATCGGCTATTACGAGGATGGAAAGAACATCGTCACCATGGCCATGAATGGCTGGGGCGCACCCGAGCCTGCGTGGTGGCTGAATCTCCAAGCCGAACCGAATGCAAAACTCGAAACCGTCGACGGCCAGATCAAAGTAACCGGCCGGGCGGCGGAGGGAGAAGAACGGGAACGTCTCTGGGAACGGTGGCGCGAAATCGACGAAGGTCTCGATGGCTACGCCGGCCGTCGCCCCACCGAAACCGCGGTCGTCGTACTCGCCCCATCCCAAAATCTGTCATAACGGCTCTCGTGCCGCGTGGTGCCGGCCTATGACTGCCAACGGTTGGTGCGAGCCAGCCCTCAGCAAACCCCACATTTCAGCAAACCGGCCCTTCGGCGTAGCCGATGTCGTGGCCACCGTCACCGACCGCCACCGTGTCCAAATCATCGGCCACGATCAGTTCACCCTCGTAACCCCCGCCCCGTACTTCGTCGACGAAAAGCTGCCGCTCGGAGTCGGTGACTGGTGCGGGGATCAGGTGTGTGAGAACCAACGTCGGTACGCCCATCGCCGCCGCCTGCTCACCGATGAGGTGGGTATCGGCGTGATAGTCCTTCACGTAGTGGCGACCGTGCGGGAGTTCTTCAAAAAACGAGAACCGCATTGCCTCGTATACGAGCACGTCAACACCGGCTGCCAGCTGTGCCACCTCGTCGCAGACGCGGGTATCGCCGGTGATCGCCACCGATCCATCAGGCGTATCGACCCGGTAGCCAACCGAGGACGGACACGGCTCGTGGCGAACCTGGCCCGCTGACACCACAACGTCACCGTGGCGCCAGACCTCTACTGGACGATCCGGAACTGCGAATTCGATCAAGTCAACAGCGGGCCGGGTTTTGCGGCCGGCGTGAATCGCCCGCACCTCGATGTCATCATGCCAGCCGCTCAGGAGGGTCCTGACATAGCGAGCAGACGGTCCCGTGGGCGCCACGATTGGGAGCGGTGGGCGAGCGTCGGTCCGGTCCATGGTCCAGTAGGTCAGAACGAGGTCGGCAAGTCCGGTGAGGTGATCGCTGTGATGGTGGGTAACGAAGGCAGCGTCGAGATCCGGGATCCAAACGTCGGCGCCTGTCAAACGCTGCACCGTGCCCCGTCCGATGTCGAACTGGAGCGTGAGATCGTCATAGCGCACGAGCGCTCCCGGTCCGGCCCGATGGGCATCGGGAATTGGGGTGCCACTTCCAGTGATCGTGACGGATGTACTCAACGGTTCACCTCGTGGTCCTACCACGTGCGGTCGGCTGGGTATCCATGGGAACGAATGTAGTCCCATCGACTTTCGCAACCGAAAGCGCCGCATCGAAGGCCAGAAACGGGCTTAGTGACGTTCGGTAAGACGATCGCTCGAACTCAGCGTGCTGATTGCCTGTGTGCTAGGTCGATCGAGGAACGAATCGCGCCCGGACGAGCGCAGGGACAACCCCCGATTGATCCAAGTTCTTATCCTGTCGAGTGCGCTGGTAGCTCGGTCAAGTTGAGTGGGTGGGTTCGAAGTGGTCAGCTGAAACGTGGTCATGAATTCATTGTGGGCCTGGCTCGGCCATGACGCCAGCGACATGAACTTGTAGTTTTGATGACGACTCGTCATGGTTTGGGTGTATGGTTTTGTTATGCAGCTGGACGTGGAATCCCTCCGAACCCTGCTCGCGGTCCTGGACCACGGGGGTATGACCCGGGCCGCCGAGCACCTGAATCTCTCCCAGTCCGCGGTGAGCTGGAAGATCAAGCGGCTCGAAGAGCGCGTCGGTCGACCATTACTGATTCGCGACGGCCATCAGATTCGACCAACTCGCGACACTCGAGCTCTACTCGACGATGCTCGGGCGCTGGTAGAGATCCACGATCGCGCCTCGGCTCGATTGGTTTCCACCGAGCTGAGCGGCACGGTGCGGCTGGGTTCTAACGAAGAGGTCGACCCGGCAACTATGGCGCTGCTGCTTGGCCGCTTTAAGCACACCCATCCCCGGGCCTCGATCGAATTTCTGATCGACCACACCGAGCATTTGGTACGTGACCTCGAAGCTGCGGCCATCGACATCGCTATTGTTCAGGTAGCCGACGCCGACCTCCAGCCCACCGACACCGTGCTGTGGACCGACCAGCTGCGGTGGGTGACGTCGTGCGAATGTTGGTCCGATCCCCAGGTCCCGGTACCGCTCATCACCTTCGGGGACCACTGCTTCTATCGCAGCCTCAGCGAGCCGTTCCTGGTCGAAGCGGGCATCGAGCATGTCGTGACCTACTCGGCATCCTCGATCGCAGGTGTCAAGGCTGCAATCGAAGCTGGCCTAGGAGTTGGCGTGTTGGGTTCCCGATACATCGGGGGCGACATCACCCCCTGGGATCGCGGCTTGAGCCTTCCTGCATTGCCGGTGATTCACCAGATCGTGCGCACCGTACCCGGAGACACGCCAGACGTCGCCAGGGCCCTGGTCGATGCCATCGCCGCTGAATTGCTGGATCCGGTCGCAGCCGGGAGTTGAGTGGTTTGAAGCGTTCCGAGTCTCTACGCCCTCAAAGAAGAACTCGACCGCCATGTCTGAGGCGGTGCAGCGGAGGAGCCTGTCCCTAGTGTTGCGTCGGGTCGGGTTTATAGGTACCGCTGAGAGCCTCTACAACCTGGTCGGGTTCTTCCCTCGCCGCCCACTTCATCGCCTTCCAATAGTCATCCAGCGAGTCCTTCATACGGGGCGCCTCAATCTGCCCAGTGAAGATCATCTTCACCAAAAACTTGAAGTCAACCGTATTTACTATGAAGGGGCGACCATCGACCATTACCTGACAGAAAACGGATCGTTCGAGCTCACGGTCGGGCATGAGCGGGGCTCCGTGAGAGAACGTGTGGATGAGATCGACCGGCATCTGGCGTCCCCATCCTTCTAGCGAAAGGAGATAGCGCCCATCGTCGGCGGTGAGCACCAGCACGGCGGCGCGATTTTGGCTATCGCCGAACAGCCTGTTGAGTAGTTGTTCCACCGCGATGCCAACCAGTGGGACCCACGACAGGATGTTGGACAACCAGAAACGCCACTTCTCACCAGCCAACTCGCCCACAGCCTGCCTTACCCGAAGGGCCACGATGGCGTCGGATTCGATTCCTGCGTCCTTCAGTACTCGGTTGGCACGATGCGTCAGGCGAACTGTGGGTGCTGCCATGGGCAAGTATCCCACATCTTCCCGGAAAGAAGAATCTCGACCGCTATGGCTGAGGCGGTGCAGCGCAGGAGCCTGTCCCTAGTGTTGCGATCGGGCCCGCGCCTCACCGTCCGCGTCGGTGATCGAGAAGCGACCTAATCACCTGAACGTCAGCGGGCTCCATGGTCGGCCCGTAAGCCGAAACGTAGGTCCCCTTCGATTCACAATGCGCGCAGTCGAGGGCAAAAAGAATGGCTTCGTCGGCTGGGTCGCTATCACCTTCGAAGCGGACGATCTCGTCGATGCCGATGTCGCTGGCGGGATGCCAGCCCCCACACGCCGGGCAGAGCAGGCCGCCACGTTCGGTTCTGAACGACCCGCCGTATCCCGCTCGTTCGAGCCGGCTGATCGCTTCGGACATCGTCTCCAGGCTCATGGCACTCCATTGGTGCGATGAGCTTCGCAAGATTCCTGACGAACGTCAAGACGGTTGATCGGGCAAGGCCCCTCCGTCACGGCCCACCAAGCATGACCGGTCTCAGCACCTGATCGGAAGGGCGTGGATCATCTCCAGCAGAACTACAGAATCCCGGAAACCTCGGGATTCCGAGCCGTCAGATTGAGTCGCCGACTACCCTCTTTCAAGCGATGATTGTCCGCACCCACATGGTTGTCACCGGCCGAGTCCAAGGAGTGGGATTCCGAATCTCCTGTTCCCGGAAGGCCAAATCGCTTGGCGTCGCTGGCTCGGTCAGTAATCGGGCCGACGGCTCGGTCGAGGTAGTCGCCGAGGGCGAGCAGGATGCAGTCGAAGCCCTGCAAGAGTGGTGTCAAACGGGCCCGCCGTTCGCCCAAGTATCGGCCGTCGAATGCACAAGCGAGCCACCCGTGGGCGACAGCGATTTCCGCATTACCTGACAGCAGCCCACGAAATCAGCGACGCTACGCCCCCAGTCGGGGGGGTGACTCCAACGCTGCGACATGACACGATGACTGTGTGACTATTCGCGGTTTCGTCGACGAGGATCTCGAACCGTTACTGGACGTCTGGTTACGCGCCTCGTTGATTGCCCACGACTTCCTGTCGAAGGACTTTTTCCCGG
>JABDIY010000073.1 GCA_013003535.1 Acidimicrobiales bacterium
GAACACAACCTCAAGAACATCGACGTCGATATTCCCCTCGGCGCTTTTGTCGCCATCACGGGGGTGTCCGGTTCGGGCAAGAGCACCCTCATCAACGGCATTCTGTTGAAGTCATTGATGCAGAAGATCTATCGCTCCAAGACGCCACCTGGGCTGCACAAGTCGCTGAGCGGACTGGAACACCTGGACAAGGTCATCGACATCGATCAGTCACCGATCGGCCGGACGCCCCGATCCAACCCGGCCACCTACACCGGTGTGTTCGATCACATCCGAAAGCTGTTCGCGAAAACAAACGAATCGAAGATACGCGGGTATCAGCCGGGCCGCTTCAGTTTCAATGTCAGCGGCGGCCGCTGCGAGGCATGCTCCGGCGACGGCACCATCAAGATCGAGATGCATTTCTTGCCAGACGTCTACGTTCCGTGCGAGATCTGCAAGGGTGCCCGTTACAACCGGGACACGTTGGAGATCCTCTTCAAGGGCAAGAACATCTCTGAGGTCCTCAACCTGCCCATAACGGAGGCGTTGGAGTTCTTCAGCAATCAACCCCCAATCGCTCGGCACCTGCAGACGTTGGTGGATGTTGGGCTCGGTTATGTGCGGCTCGGCCAACCTGCCCCTACGTTGTCCGGTGGCGAAGCGCAACGAGTGAAACTGGCCTCGGAATTGGCCAAACGGTCCACCGGTCACACGATCTATTTGCTCGATGAGCCGACCACCGGCCTGCACTTTGAAGACATCGCCCGTTTGCTCACCGTGCTTACCAGGCTGGTGGACCAGGGCAACACGGTTTTGGTGATCGAACACAACCTCGACGTCATCAAGACGGCGGATCATATTATCGACCTCGGTCCCGAGGGTGGCGATGGCGGCGGCACCATCGTGGCCACCGGCACCCCGGAGCAGGTAGCGAACGTCAGCGCCAGTCACACGGGCCGCTTTCTCAAGCCACTACTGGAGGGTGGGCGAGGCGGGTAACTGGCCGAGAAGCATGTGGCAAATTGCTGGGCGCTCCTTTGCTTGGTGTAGGTCGTGCCGACTGGAAGGGATGCGTGTCTTTCTGGTCGGCGCCTTCATTGGAGCGATGCTCTTCGGTTGGATGCTCGTTGAGTCTGGTGGCGATCCGTTTGTCATCGCCGCCATCGGGCAGGACGATCCGGAACTGCTCTCGTTGATCGAGGAGGATCTTGGACGGACGATTGTCACGCGTCCTGGTCCCGGCCACGACGGCCGAATGTTCTTTGTTCAGGCCCTTGATCCGTTCTATCAAGGTGAGCTCACAGCATCTACGGATCGGCCCCTCTATCGCGGGCAGAGAATGCTCTATCCGCTACTCGCCGGTCTTGGCGGTGTGCTCCCTTTGAGGTTCGTGCCTTGGGGAATGGCGTTGATCAACGTCCTCTCGTTCGGATTCGGCACACTCGCTTTGGCCCGGTACGCTGCGATCCGAGGGTTCAATCAGTGGTGGGGTCTGTCGTTTGCGCTCAATCCTGGTCTGTGGGCTGGCATCGAAATTGGGGGAGCAAGTGCGCCTGCTCTTGCGCTTGGCGTAGCCGGCGTCTTGATGGTGGCGAGGGACCGAATGGTTTGGGCCGCGCTGGCCTTTACCGGCTGTGTTCTCACTCGAGAGGTGATGCTCATCATGGTCGGCGGGGTGGTGCTTCAGTACTTTCGTTCCGAGCGTCGCCTCAGCTTTCCGGTCATAGTGCTACCGATTGGTGCGTCGGTGACATGGGGACTGTTCCTACGGACGCAGATTGCGGTAGAGGCAGCAGACGTGGGCGTAAGCACAAACTTCGGGCCCCCGTTTGCCGGTATTCTTCAGGCGGCTGGGGTTTGGTCAGGGTCGCCGATTACTTTCGCTTTCGCAATTGCGACCATTGGTGTGCTCGTTCTGATCGTAGTTCAGGCCGTTAGAGAAACCGATCTGCTGCTCGGTGCGGTTGCACCGTTCGGGCTGCTTTTCTTCGTGTTATCCCCTGCAGTTCTCAATGCCTCATTCGACTACAGTCGAGCGGTTGCGCCTGCGTATCTTGGGCTTGGTCTAATCGTGGCAAATCGACTTGATTCAGAGCGCAGGGAGCATCCGGTGACACTCCCGACCGGTGCTGCGGATGACTCCACAGATCGGGTCATTGTCTAGCCGAGCGACTGGATGGCGCGCTACCGCTGACGCCAACAAGTCCACAGCATCGAGACGGCTTCTAGGCCATCTCGGAAGCCAATCTTCTTGCCAGCGGCCTTGTCGCGACCGTTGTAACTAATCGGTACTTCCACGATTCGCTGGCCCCGCTGGAGAAGCATCGCAGTGATCTGGGGTTCGAAATCGAATCGATCTGCTGTGAGCGGTAGTTCGGCAAGGAGCGTCCTGTCAACCAGCTTGTAACACGTCTCCATATCCGTGATTCCAGATCCGAAGAGGATTTTGGTAAGCAGGGTGAGCACTCGGTTGGCTACATAGCTGTGAAGTTTCATCCCGGAACGGTTTCCGAGAAAGCGCGAACCGAAGACAACGTTCGTATCCCCCCGAAGTACCGGCTTCAAAAGCGCTGGCCAGTCACGAGGGTCGTATTCAAGATCAGCATCATGGATTAACACATAGTCACCGGTGGCGCGGGCGAAACCTTTCCGGAGAGCCGCTCCCTTTCCACGATTCGTTCCGGACTCGATCACGATCACTCGGGGATCCTTGCACGCCTTCAGAATCTCCAGTGAGTTGTCTGTCGACCCGTCATCCACACAGATGATCTCGAGCGCAACGGGTAGCTCGGTTACTTCGATCTCTTCAAGGGCTTTTTGGAGCGTCGCGGCTTCGTTGTACACCGGAATAACAACAGACAAGAGCGCTGTACGCTCTCGTTCGCCTCGCCCAGCTCTTTCTCGTTGCCTACGGGCCGCTGTGGTCGTGGGTTGTCCGGAGGGAATCGACACACATTTTTATCGGCGGGTTTCTGTTCTTCTCAAGCGCCACAGGGGGAGCTGATCCACCCAAATCACGTGCTGTCGTGAAGCCGGCTTTCGAGCTTGATTTGGTCGCACGTTCTGCCGATAGCAGAACAAAGGGTTCGGAAGGAGCTTGATGACGACGGACGTAGCGCTGATTGGTTGTGGGTACTGGGGAAAGAACATCGCTCGATCCCTTGCGTCGATCGGTCGCTTGGCTGCCATCGTCGACGACGACCCTGTTCGTGCCAAAGAGTTCGCAGCCGCGCACGATTGCGATGCGCTGACGTTGGAAGAGGTCCTTGCGGATCCGAGCGTCCCGGCGGTAGCGATAGCAACTCCGGCCGAAACGCATTTCGCCCTAGCGGAGAAGGCGCTAAATGCCGGAAAGAACGTCTTCATCGAAAAGCCAATGGCTCTCAAGGCAGAGCACGCTGAGACGCTGAACCAGCTGGCAGAGAGGACTGGACGAACTTTGATGGTCGGCCATCTGCTCCAGTATCACGACGGCTTCATTCGGCTCCGGGAGATGGTGCAGTCAGGCGAACTCGGCCGTCTTCAATACGTGTATTCCAACCGACTCAACTTCGGCAAGATCCGTCGGGAGGAAGACGTCCTGTGGAGTTTCGCGCCCCACGACATTTCCATGATTCTGGCACTGGCGGGCGAGGAACCCAGCCAAGTGAACGCTCAAGGTCTCTTCGTCCTTCACGGGCGGATAGCGGACACCACCACAACTCACCTTCAGTTTCCTTCAGGACTTGGAGCTCACATCTTTGTGAGTTGGCTCCACCCTTTCAAGGAGCAGAAACTTGTGGTAGTTGGTGAGAAGGCCATGGCAGTCTTCGACGACCGTGAGCCGTTGGACCGAAAACTGGCGATTTATCGGGCGGAGGTCAGTTGGCTCGACGGCGCCCCGGTTGCGCCCAAGGTGGAACCGGATTACGAGGTCCTTCCGTCGAGCGAACCGCTGGTCAATGAACTTCAACACTTTGTGGATTGCTGCGAAACCGGAGCGACGCCTCGTACGAGTGGCCGCGAAGGTCAGCGAGTGTTGGCGGTGCTAAATCAGGCGACATCCCAACTCCTCGAGCAGAATCATTCCCGTCGTCGCACGGACGGTCTCAGCCTCCCCGGTTTCCAGACCGCCTCCCCGGGTGAGCTCAACGACCTCGAGAAAATTGAGACCTCAACGGCATCCCGCCGGGACGGCGTTCACCCCACTGCGATAGTCGATGACAGTGCCGTCGTTGGAACCGGGACAAAGATCTGGCACTTCAGCCACGTGATGGGCAATACGTCGATCGGGGCCAACTGCAACATCGGCCAGAACGTTGTGGCGGGGCCCAACGTTTCGATCGGTGCCGGCGTCCGGATTCAGAACAACGTGAGTGTCTACGACGGTGTGACGCTTGAGGACGATGTGTTCTGCGGACCGTCCATGGTGTTCACCAACGTGAACAATCCTCGTGCATTCATCTCACGCAAGGACGAGTTCGCCCGCACTCTCATAAAGAAGGGCGCCTCTCTCGGTGCCAATTGCACCATCGTTTGCGGCACGACCGTTGGTGAATATGCCTTCGTCGGAGCTGGAGCGGTAGTTGCGAAGGATGTTCCGCCCTATGCCTTGGTCGTCGGCGTTCCCGCCCGCCAAACCGGATGGGTGAGTCGCGAAGGTGAAGTGCTCGGCGCTGATCTGACGTGTCCTCGGACAGGCGAGACCTATGAAGAGATCAACGGCGAACTTCACCCGATTCAAACAGGAGCTATGGCATGAACGAACCGATTGCCCTAATCGACGTCAAGGCACACCAAGCGCACATCGGCGATCGGATAAACGCCAACATCGCCACTGTGGTGGAGCACGGCAAATGGATCATGGGTCCTGAGGTCTTGGCTTTTGAAGAAGCCATGGTGGAGTTCATCGGGGTCGAGGGCGTCCACGCACTCGGTTGTTCTAACGGGACCGATGCACTGATTCTCGCGCTGCAGACGCTGGGGCTGCCGCCTCGGTCCGCAGTGATCTGCCCGGCGTTCACCTTTGTAGCGACGGCCGAGGCTGTCGCCGCCATCGGTGGCGTTCCCATCTTTGCTGACGTGGGGAGCGACGGTTTCAACCTGTCTCCTGAGTCAGTTCGGCATGCTCTCAAGGTGGCGGAGGCTGCGGAAATACCCGTGAGCGGTATATGCGCCGTTGACCTCTTCGGTGTCCCGGCTGATTACGACGAAATCCACAAGATTGCCGAGGACTCGGGTATCTGGGTTCTCGCCGACGCAGCCCAAGCCTTTGGAGGTGAGTACAAGGGCACGCGGGTTGGCGGTGTAGCGACGATGACCACAACAAGCTTTTTCCCGGCGAAACCGCTCGGATGTTACGGAGATGGCGGGGCCGTCTTCACGAAGAGTTCCGATCATGCAGAGATGATCCGATCCCTTCGGGTGCATGGCAAGGGAAGCAACAAGTATGACAACGTTCGGATCGGTCAGAATGCCCGACTCGACACGTTGCAGGCGGCCATCCTGCTTCCCAAGCTCGAAATATTCGCGACCGAGTTGGATCAACGTGACACCGTTGCTGCTCGCTACGTCGAAGGGCTGCAGGGTGCTGTCCAGGTTCCTCAGGTCCCATCGAATTCACGTTCGGCTTGGGCACAGTTCACAATCGTCAGCGAGCACCGCGCTGCTATTCAAGCAGCACTCAATGAACAAAACATCGGCAACGCCGCCTACTACCCCAAGCCACTGCACCAACAGACCGGGTACAGCCACTACCACCACAGCGAGATCGAGATGAGTCGCACCGATTGGCTGGCGACGCGGGTACTAAGCCTTCCCATGCATCCGTACCTCACGAATCAACAAATCGACCGCGTTATCAACGTGGTACGCGGTGCCGTTGAATCGGCAACCTAACCACACCGGAGAGCCCTCCATGGCAAATCTCACCGAGACTCACCGCCAACGATCAGACCAAGACAAAGCTGTTCTGCAACGGTTGGTGGTCCTGGAAACCAACGAGATCCCATTGCGAATCTTTCGTTGGTATGCCGCCAATCATCCTGAGTCCGCGATAGCTGAACTTCTCTCGAGCGGAGCTGTCACGGAATCGATTATTCATGACGAAGTGGGCGAAAAGGAGTTGTATCCTTCCCAGACTTGGGCGACCCTCGCAACGGGTGTGCCGCTTGAAAAGCACAAGGTCTACTGGTACGCCGATCCCAAGCCGGACGAATTCCCCCTCTATTGGGAGCTCGCTGCCGCCGCGAACCGCACGGTTGGCGTTGTTGGAACGCTGCATTCGTCCCCGATCGGCTCCAAGTCGGCGCTGCCCGGCCTCCGCTTTTGTGTTCCCGATGTGTTTGCAGCTACAGCCGAGACAATCCCATCACGTCTCGAGCGCCTCCAGTCGTTCAGTCTGGACATGGCGAACGCCAATTCGCGCGCCGTCACATCGCGCCGTCCGGTTGCCCAGTACCTCCGAGGGCTAGGGGCCGCGCTGGCGGCAGGTGTCCGCCCTACGACCTTTGCGAGACTGGGACGTCTCGCTGGGCTGGTGGCCATCGGACGTGTTCCCGCGGAACGCCTGCGAACCGCTCATTCGATTCTCATGGCCGACGTGTTCGAGCGTCTGCTCAATGAACACGATCCGGACTTGTCAGTATTTTTCACAAATCACGTGGCTGCAGCGATGCACAGGTACTGGTTTGCGGCGTTTCCCGAGGACTGGGACGACGAGATCTACGACCATGAGTGGCGGGCTCGTTTCGGTGGCGAGATTGATGCGGCGATGGCTGAACTCGATCGACTCGTGGATCGTTTGGCCCAGAGGTGCGCACTATCCGATCGGTCATTGCTCATCGTGTCCTCGATGGGTCAAACCGGTGGCGAACCACTACGAGACAAATCGCCCGAAGTGTTTGTTGTGCGAGATGCACACAAGTTCCTTCAGAAGCTCGGTTTCGGCGAGCCGTTTCAGGTGAGAGCAGCAATGGTTCCACAGATCAGTGCCGCCCTGCCCAGTGCTGGGGCAGCGCTGATTCAGGTGGACAGACTCGAAGCCATGCATGGAGAGGGTTCGGGTCTTACGTTCGATGTCTCGGGTCATGTTGTGACTGTCACCTATGAGTTGACGGTCAACGACGGTCTTGTTGATTTTGCCGAGGCAGCTGCTCACCCGGCTGAATTGGGCGGTGAAATCGTGGCGGTGTCCGAGCACCGAAATGGTATGCACCATCGGCTCGGCAGCATCATCGCTTCGGGGACGGCAAGTACCGAGTTTCCTGATCGGGCGATCGATGTTCTTGAGTTGGCACCAGCAATCCTGGAGTACCTCGGAGTTGAGCCTGCCGCCTACCACAGGACTCCGTCCCTTTCGATATGAACTTCCAGTCCCCTCGGCTCTTCTTGATGCCCGCCGGAGCAACCGCACTGGCGGTTTTCTTCATGGTGTTGCATGCCAGAAACACCGCTGAACCGTACGACCCGTTTGGTACATCGAGGTTCTTCTGGACTGCGCTGTTCCTTGGTGTATTCCTCGTGGCCAGCTACGCCCTTGGGCTCCCCGACGTCCCTCAGACCCGGGCGGCCGCGGCGCTTGGCTCGGCCACGGCAGTGCTCTCGTCGGTAGCGTTCGTTTCGTTGGCGCAATTGGGTTTGGGCGTCCCGCTCCTGCCACGGATGGTCGTCGGAGGTCTGAGCCTGGTGTATGTCCCGTGGGTCATGCTGTGTTGGCGGGTTCAGACCGACGTCGACTCGTTGCGGTCAGCTCGGGTGTTTGCCGTTGCCGAGCCGGACGAGGTCGCTGCTCTCCGAACCGATCTCCTTGATGATGTTGAGCGCCCGGCTGAAATTGTCGGCTGGTTGTCTCCCTCGGATGCGAAGTCAACCGGATCTGGTTCAACCCCTCTGGTGGACGCAGTCGTGGCGGCCAAAGCGGAGTTCCTGATCATGGACGTGTCGAGCCAGGCGGAAAACGAGATTGTCCACCAAGCCGCCGCGTTGCATTCGGCCGGCATCCGAATCCGGACGCTGTCTCTGTTTACGGAGGAATTCTTGGGGAAGATCCCGCTGGCCGAGATGGAGCGGGTTTCACTACTTTTCGATATCGGTGAAGTGCACCGCATTCGCTATGTGCGGACCAAAAGGATCTTCGATGTTGCGTTCGCTCTCCTTGGAATGATTGGGTTGGTATTGATAACGCCCCTTCTGGCACTGGCCAATATTTTCGGGAACCGTGGTCCGCTGTTCTACTCCCAAAGCCGTGTTGGGAAAAACGGCCGGGACTTTCAGATCTACAAGTTCCGTTCCATGATTCCCAGTAGCGGGCCAACTCTCTGGACCCATACCGACGACGACCGGGTGACCCGAGTTGGTGCGGTTCTCCGCAAGTCTCACGTGGATGAGCTGCCACAGTTGTGGAACATCTTCCGCGGCGATCTCTCGATCGTCGGCCCCCGCCCAGAGCAGCGGATGTACGTGGATCAGCTGGTCGAAAAACTACCGTACTACGATGTTCGGCATCTGGTCCGGCCCGGCCTCACCGGATGGGCCCAGACCAAATACGGGTACGGGTCAGATGACGATGATGCCCGCGAAAAGCTCCAGTACGACCTGTTCTACCTTCGGCGTCAATCGTTGGCGTTGGACATACGGATTGTTGTACGCACCCTGCGCACTCTGGTTCTCAGCCGAGGGCGTTAGAAGCGGACCGGCATCGCTGGAGCGTTAGCACTACGGAATCTCGGAAAGCTCCGGCAGGCGTTTGATGGTCGTGAGCCAGGAATCGACGAGAGCATCCCAGCCGAATCGATTCACCGTCAGATCACGACCATTCTTTCCCAGTTCATCGGCCAGAGTCTCGTCGTCGGCCAACGTACGAATCGCGTCAGCGAGTGCTGATCCGTCCGCGGGTGCAACCACCATGCCGGCCTTCGCATCAGAGACCATCTCTGCCATCTCTCCGTCGCCAGAGAAGATGACCGGTCGGCCCGCCGCCATGATCGGGAATGTCTTCCCGGGGCGGGCGCCGCGATTGATCTCCATATCCCGCAGAGTTACAACGCCTGCCCGCACCGCTGGCAGGACTCCGGCAAATTTGGCCGCAGGTAAGCCGTCTCGGAAGATGACGGACTCGGTCAAGTTTCTACGAACAACCTCTTCCTCCAGCCGGACTCGCTCGTTGCCATCACCGATGAATGCGAAACGAATGTCATGTCGGTCTCGAAGTTGATCCATCGCGTCGATTACCACGTCGAGCCCCTGGAAGTAGCCCATCGTGCCGCCAAAGGCGAATACTGCGCCAGCGTGGTCGGTGACGCCTTCGAGCTCCACCGCTTCCTGGTCGGGATGGAACAACTCAGTGTCAACGCCGTTGGGGAGAAAGGCCAGCTTGGATTCCGGAACCCCTTTCCGGCTGAGCAGGGTGGTCTTGATCCCGTCGGTCACGGGAGTGATCATCGAGAACTCCCGGTACATCTTCGCCTCCAGTCGCAGGAGGATGCTCAGCACGCGTCCGGGTTTGAGAGATCCGATCTCCACAAGGCCATCTGGCCACAGATCGGAGATACCCAGGACCGGCGTGGCCTTCCACCTTCGGGCTGCTCGCAGAGCAACGGGGGCAAAGGTTAGAGGTGAGGAGTTGACGAAGACGACGTCGGGGCGTTCCACTCGCTGTAAGGCGAGCGGAAGGAGAGCGGCGAAGCTGGCAAAGGAGAGCAGCCGCCGGAAACCCGAGCCTTGAGCGGCCGCGAGCCAAACGCGATGAACCTTGATGTCATGCGCCCAGGTTTCAGAATGAAGCAACTTCCGGCGGTAGTCGGGAAAAATCGATCCCGTGGGATAGTTCGGGAGAGCGGTCACCACCTCGACCTCAACGCCTTGGCGGCGAAGGGCGGTTGCCATACCAGCAAGTCGGACTTGCGGAGCACCAATTTCCGGCGCAAAGTATTGGCTGACAATGAGAACTCTCATCGGTCCGTCAGGTAGGTGAGAAGGTGGTCGACCACCCGACTAGCTGTATCGCCGGTTCCGTATTCGGTGATCTCGCGACGCTCCAGGAAATCCGGGCCCTTCCACAAACGGTTCCATCCGTGGGTGACGGTCTCGGTCCACTCCGTGTTGGGCCGGAGCGTGATGCACGGCGTCCGATGAAAGTACGCCTCTTTCTGCAGGCCACCCGAATCGGTGATGATGAGATCAGCCTTGGCGGTGGCGTACGCCATCCGAAGGTAACTCATGGGTTCGACAACGTGGATTCTGGGGGAGAAGGACAGCCCATACCGTTTCATGGCGTTGGACGTACGGGGGTGTAGCGGGAGGAGAACCGGGAGCTTCGTTGCGTGGTCTTCGAGGTAGGCGATGATTTCGCCTAAGGCATCGGCACTCGCTGTGGACTGGGCCCTATGCACGGTCGCCAGCGCGAACGGCCCTCCGGTTATGACATCGGGCAGCAGGTTTTCTGGCGCCTTCATCGATGCGGCGAGCAGCGCCGCGTCGTACATGATGTCGCCAACATGGAAGACGCCGGCGGTAATGCCTTCATTGGCCAAGTGGTTGACGGCGACCGAGGTGGGGCAGAACAGGAGTTCGCTGACGTGGTCGGTGAGTACACGGTTCACTTCCTCGGGCATCTTCCGATCGAACGAACGAAGCCCGGCCTCAACGTGGGCGACTGGAACGGCCGTCTTGGATGCCGCCACGGCTGCGGCCAACGTTGAATTCGTATCGCCAAACACGATCAACACGTCGGGTCGAATCTTCGCAAAAAGGGCGCCTAGTTCAGTGACCATGCGGCCGGTTCCCTCGGCGGGTGACAGCCCACCCAGCTGCAGGTCAACCGTTGGTGTGGCCATTCCTAGTTCGCTGAAGAACACCTCGGACATGTTGTCGTCGAAATGCTGACCCGTGTGGATCACGTGGTGTTCTAGGCTCCGGCGGTCCAGTTCTCCAGCGAGCGGCCACAGCTTGATGAACTGGGGCCGAGCCCCTACGACGGTACAGAGTTTCAACTAGCTTCCTTTCGCATCCTCAATCGGCTCGAACTGTCTCGTCTTGAATGCGAGAGGCAGGGTCGGGAATCGTCAGTTTCACCAACCGAAGTGCCGATAGGGGATCGTGTTCCGTTCGCGATCGGCTCGCCGTGATTGATCTCCCGGTCGGCCCAACAACTACTCCGCGCTTTGCCAAACTGCTCTGGCACGGAGCCATCTATTCAGGTGGAATAGTCGCTGGAAAGGTGGCCGGGCTCCTCTTTCTCCCTGTGGTGGCTCGACGCCTCGGCCCCGAGTCTTTCGGGCGACTGGACCTGCTCTCGGCGTTCTTTTCGGCCGTAGTTGCGACGCTTATATTCGGGCTGGATTCGGCAACGACCCGGCTGTACCCGGAAGCGTCAGCACATGAACGCAAATCAATGTTTGCCACCTGGCTTGCTCTGGCCTTTCTGGCTCTTGCAGGGTTCAACGCCGGCATGTTGGCACTCCGCAGGCCGCTGGCGGGCCTCATGCTTGACAACTCCGACTTGGGCATGGAGGTGGCAACGACGGGTCTCGCCATCTCCGGCGCTCTCCTCCTCCTCATCGTTCTAACGGTGCTGAGAAACGAGGCAAGGCCCGAGTTGTACGCAGTTCTGTCGGGAGGTTCGGCTGTATTAAGTGCTTGCCTCGTTGCGGCCGGCATGCTGTGGCGACCATCCGTCGGGCTTGCACTCACAGCCCAGGGATTTGCGGCGTCAGTATTCGCTTTCGTTGGCTTGGTGATAGTGAGGCGCTCGCTCACCGCCCGCCCCAATCCAGCGCTATTCAATAGAATGTTGCGGATTGGGTTGCCGCTAGCGCCGGCAGCAGCAATGGTCACGGTTGGCGATCTAGCTATCCGGACAATGCTGCTCCGTTTGGGCGACGCCAACGAGGTTGGATTTCTGAGCTTGTCGGTGCGCCTGGGCTCGATTGTCCTGGTTCTCGTAGTCGCTCTGCAGACGGCGTGGCAGCCGCGGGTCTTTGCGCTCATCAAACGGTCGGGTGGCGGGTTCATTATCGCAACCGACGCCCGCCGGATCGTCTCGCTTGTAGCTATGAGTTCGTTTTCCCTAGCAGTGTTGGCGCCCATCCTCGTTCGGGTGATCGGAGGTCGAAGCTTTGGAGAGGCCGCGGTCAGCGGCGGATGGATGCTGGTAGCGGCTCTCGGCCAGGGTGTATTTCAGGTCGTGGCGATTGGTCCGGCGCTCAACAAGAGGCTGGGTGTCATTGCGTGGGGTACGTTGCTGGCAGTAGTGGTTGCTGTGGCTGTGACCTCAGTCCTTGCTGGACGGTTCGGAGCGAGCGGGGCGGCCGTAGGTCTCGCGTGTGGTCAGTGGCTGGCCGTTGTGGCGGTGGCTTCGAACCGCTCTACACAGGCACTGCCACTCCCCATCGGTGTCATCGCTCGAACATCACTGCTCGCATCAGCTGCGATAATCCTGGTCACCTTCCCCGGTCGGTCAGTTTGGTCCGTGGCCGTCGGCGTCATCGCGATTGTCATGGCGATCGTCAGCGATGGCAGCGCAGCTGACGGAAGGGCACTGTTGGCTGGCTGGTGGACCGGGGTCGTCCGGGGCTCGCAGCGCGACGACGTCTCCTAAGGCGTTGGATCCCAACCGGATTAGACCTCCAAGCTCAGGTGACTGGGCACTGCCGCAACGCTCATAATGTGCCCAGATAGGCCGATCGGACCATCATGCTAAGTTCCAAGGCTTCCGCCACTCGGACCGATACCAACGTGAAAATTCACCCCACCGCCGATGTCGACCAAGGGGCGGCGATCGGGGCAGGTACAACGATCTGGAACTGGACCAAGGTGCGAGAGGGGGCGTCGATCGGCTCTGGCGTCTCAATCGGACAGCACGTGTACGTAGACACCAACGTGCAGATCGGCGATCGGTGCAAGATCCAGAACACCGTGAACATCTTTGACGGGGTAGTGGTTGGTTCCGACGTGTTTATCGGACCTTCAGCAACATTCACGAATGACCGTCACCCGCGAGCAGTCGGCGAGTGGCAGGTTTCCCACACCGTGGTGGAAGACCGTGCCTCGATCGGAGCGAACGCCACAATTGTCTGCGGCGTGACTCTCGGGGCCGGATGTATGGTCGGGGCTGGTTCCGTTGTTACCAAAGATGTTGCACCTGGAGTCCTGGTCGTGGGAAACCCGGCGCGGCCGATCGGTAACGCGCCGCCTCCAAAGCGAGTGCGCCGAGTCGGAGATGAGTCATGAGCCAAAGACGTCGCCTGAACGAGGCGGTCCGTGTCGCGGTCGTTGGCGTGGGCGGTATGGGCTCCAATCATGCCAGGGTGCTCGCCTCTATGAAGGGTGTTGAGCTGGTAGCTGTGGTCGATCCGGATCTCGAGCGCGCTCGTAGGGTTGCGGATGCGTATCAATGCCGCGCCATTGGCTCAGTTGAGGACCTGCCCGATGTCGATGCTGTCTGTGTCGCCGCACCGTCCTCGCTCCACTGCGATATCGCTGTGCCGTTGCTCCTCAACGGGATCGACTGTCTCATCGAGAAGCCACTGGCGACAACGGCGGAGGATTGCCAGGCGCTTATCGGAGCGTCCAAAACCGGAGGAGGCCAGATCCTGGTGGGCCACATCGAGCGGTTCAACCCCGCCGTCCGCGAGTTGCAGAGCATCGTGGATCCGGCCGACATCTTGTCGATATCGGCTAGACGGATGAGCGCAGTGTCTGGCCGAATATTAGACGTCGACGTCGTCCTCGACCTAATGGTCCATGACATTGACATCGTCCTCGGTGTCGCCCGTGTGCCGATCGTCGAAACAGCGGCGCGTGGCATCGATGGGCCCCGCGGAGCGGATCACGTGGTGGCGCTGCTTACGCTTGCTTCTGGAGGGCTGGCGTCTCTCACCGCCAGTCGAATCACGCAAAACAAGATTCGTCACCTCGAGGTAACGACCAAGGAACAGTTCTTCGTGATCGATTATCCGAGCCAGGAGCTTCACATCTTCCGACAAGGTCGCATCGCGACGTCGGGGTCGATCGACGAGCGCTACACCCTCGACGTCAACACTGAAAAGGTGTTGGTCCGAAGGGTCGAGCCGCTTGCAGAGGAGCTCTCGCACTTCATCCGTGTCGTTCGCGGTGAACAAGCACCAGCAATTACAGGCGAGGACGCATTCCAAGCACTGAAGACTGTCTGGGCTATCCAAAGTCAGGTGGCGGCGAAGAGGATGCAGCCCGCATGAAGACTCGCCGCCATCTGCCGCTCATAAAACCGGACGTGAGATTCGACGACGTAGCGGAAGACTTCCTCTCGATCCTTGAGTCGGGTCAACTCACCAGTGGAGGATTCGTTACCGCGTTCGAACGTGCGGTTGCAGACTACGTGGGGGTCGAGCATGGCATCGCCGTGACCTCGGCTACCACCGCTCTCCATCTCGCACTCGTAGTCAGCGGAATCGGCCCTGGCGACGACGTCCTCATCTCGGATTTCACTTTTCCGGCAACTGCCAACGTCGTTCTCCAACAGGGGGCGCGACCGGTGCTCGTCGACTCGCTCGCTGATGGGTTCGAGATAGACCCAGAGGATGTGGAGCGACGCTGCACGGACGCCACCCGGGCGATCATTGCGGTCGATCCGTTTGGCCAACCTGCTGATCATATGGCACTGGAACGTTTCGCAGCGGCTCGCGACCTCACGCTGATCGCTGATGCCGCATGTTCGCTTGGGGCAAGCCGTGATGGCCGTCGAGCGGGCGCTCACGGGGACGTGGGGTGCTTCAGCTTCCATCCTCGAAAGACGATCACATGCGGTGAGGGCGGGATGTTGACGACGAACGATGGCGAGCTAGCTCGCCGAGCTCGATCGTTGCGATCACATGGTGCCGAGTTGACAGCAAGCGGGATTGTCTTCACCGAGCCCGGGTTCAACTACCGTCTGAGCGAACTCCAGGCGGCTCTCGGCATGTCACAGATGCGGCGAATTGACGAGATCCTGGCCGATCGGCGCAGAACCTGCCAGCTCTACCAGAATCTTCTTTCTCCCGATTGCGACACAGTTCTGATTCCTCGTCGGCCCGTGGGCGCCGTATGGTCCTATCAGAGCTTTGTCGTAGTGCTCGCCGATGAGGTGGATCGGACGCTGGTCATCGAGACGATGGGCGCGCTGGGCATAGAGACCACGATCGGGACCTATGCGTGTCACCAACACCCAGCGTTCCAGTCCGGGGTGGGAGCCCCATTACCGAACTCTGCTCGGTTCGCCCGTCAGGCGCTCACTTTGCCCGTGCTCCCACAGATGCCAGAATCCGAAGTGACGCGCGTGGTCGAGGCCTTGCGAAAGACTGTTGGGTCATGACCGCACCAGAGGCCATGCCATCGATCTCTGACACGCGAATCGTCTCGCTCGATCCGGCGAGGCGGGGTTCCCAAACCGTCAGGAGTAATCGTGAGTAGTCGGCCGCGAAACCGAACTGTGGAAGGGAAAACCGTCTTCGTGACCGGTGGAGCCGGATTCATCGGCAGTCATCTCACCGACTCGTTGTTCCGGCGCGGTGTCAACGAGGTCGTCGTGATGGACAATCTCTTTGTCGGTCGACCGGACAACCTCGACGACGCCGCTTCCCTCGGCAAACTCACGTTTCTCCGCGATGATGCCGAGATCACCACCGCGGTGGATGCAGTGTTCGACCGGTTCGATATCGACCTCGTCTTCAACATGGCTACGAAGGCGCTGAATTATTCGTTCACAAACCCTGCCAACGCCTTTGCAACCAACGTCAACGTTGTCATCAATCTGCTTGAGCATCAGCGGCGAGGGCGATTCGAGAGCCTTTGCCACTTCTCCACATCCGAAGTTTATGGAACAGCCGTGTACGAGCCGATGGACGAGGCGCACCCGAAGCAACCCACGACAACCTACGCCGCTGGGAAGGCGGCCGCAGACCTGGCGGTGGAAAGCTACGTGAACATGTTCGACCTCGACGCCTGCATTATTCGACCGTTCAACAACTATGGTCCGCGTCAGAATCACGAGCCGCCACTGGCCGGGATTATTCCGCTCACCGCAAGCCGAATTCTGGCCGGTGGAAGTCCGGAACTGCACGGCGAAGGCACGCAGACACGCGACTTTGTCTTCGTGGAGGACACCGTCAAAGCATCGCTTGACGTGTTCAAGGTCCTCCCGGCCGGCGAGACCGTGAATGTCTCGACCAACAATGAGGTCAGCATGGCCGAGGTCATCAGGTCGATATGTGACCATTTCGGGTTTGAGGGGGAGGTGATCCAACGGCCCGCTCGTGCGGCCGACGTTGCTTGCCACCACGCCTCCAACGACCGACTGCGGTCGCTGGTGCCGTTCACGGTCACACCGTTCGAGACCGGTTTGGCCACCACCCTGGAGTGGTATCGAGACCGGTTCTCCCGGCGTCGATGAGCAAACTTCGGATCGCCTTTTGCGGCAATGTAGCCAATGCTTTGTTCCCGTTGGCCCAGGTCTTGCGGGCAGCAGGAATCGATGCACACCTGTTTATCGACTCCAGAGATCCGGCGAGGTGGCGACCGGAGACAGACGATCCCGGCCTGGCTGGGGAATATCCAGGATGGATTCATGAAGGAAGCTGGATTCGCAACGTCGACTTCATCTATCCCGGACGGGCGCCGCTCATCCGCGAACTAGACGGCTTTGATCTGGTCGTTGGGAGCGGCAACACCCCGATGCTGTCTCCATACGTCGATGCGCCATTCGTGTTCTACGCCACGGGAGCCGATCTAACTCGACAGCCCTTCCCGATAGCGTTCGCTTCGTCACGAGAAGGAGTCCGTAGCAAGGTTGGGCACGGCATGCTCGCGATGTGGCAACGGCGGGGGATACGTGGTGCTTCGCAGATCTGGACTCAGCCGTTCGCTCCGCTTCTGGATGCGTTGGATCGGCTGAATGTCGATTCCGGACGGATCGCTGATAGCTACTTTCCCCTGATCGTCGACACAGACCTTTTCACGCCTACGCCCGAAACCGATCCGCGTTGGGCTGCCGACCTTCGAGCTGGCGCTGACTTCGTCGTTCTTCATCCCTCGCGGCTGGTACTCGATGAGTCACCGCTGATGCTCCGAAGTGGACAGGCCAAGGGGAGCGCGTCAATACTCGCCGGCTTCGCCGAGTTCGTGCACAGTCGCACGGTAGACAACCCCGTCATTATTTTGCCTGCCGCAGATCGTGGTGCCAAAGATGCCGCGCAGCTTGTAGATACCCTCGGAATTCGCAACCATGTCGTGTGGGCGGAAGCACCGAGAAGCTCCGGTTTTCACCGTACCGAGATGGTTCATCTCTACGGCGCTGCCGACGTTACCGTCAACGAACTGGGAGCGGGTTGGTTCGGCTGGGCTGCGCTGGAGTCGATGAGTTGTGGAGTTCCCGTCATCAGTCGGATTGACCACAGGGGAATCGCGCAGTTGTACGGCGAGGATTGGGAATGGATCCACGCCGCGGATAGCGAAGATTTGGCGATAGAGCTGGCCAAGCTGGCAAGTGACCCGAGCGCTCGTGCCCTCAAAGGCGCTCGCTCCCGGGAGTGGATTCTACGCCATCACGCCGCAGACACAGCGGGAGAACGCATTGTCGCGTCGATCACTGCTGCCGCGCAGTCGCTGATTCCCGGGTTAGAGCCAGCTTCACATCGCTGACAGCTCCGCAACACGCTCGTGCCGTTCGGTTAGGTAATCGACAGCATCCGATCGAGGGCGACCTTTGACCACTCGGTGGTTTCGGGGTCGACCGTGATCTGGTTCAGGACCTTGCCCTCAACCAGGTTCTCCAGAATCCAGGCCATGTGCGGCAGGTCGATCCGGAACATGGTGGAGCACGGACAGACCAGCGGATCCAGGTTGATGATGGTCTTGTCAGGATTCTCCTGAGCAACACGGTTGACCAGGTGCACCTCAGTACCGATTGCCACCGTTGAACCAGCTGGAAGCTCACTCACCTTGTTGATGATGTAGCTGGTGGACCCAAGGAAGTCTGCTAGCGCGCACGTGTCATACGGCGCCTCTGGGTGAATGATCACCACACCGTCAGGGTGTTCTGCCCGGAACGCATCGACGTGTTCGGGACGGAACCGTTGGTGAATGGTGCAATGTCCCTTCCATAACAACAGGGAAGCGTCTTTACACTCGGCTTCGCTGAGACCGCCGCGATCCTGGCGAGGATTCCATATCTGCATCTGATCGAGGGTGTAGCCCATGGCCAGACCAGTGTTACGGCCGAGATGCTGGTCCGGGAAGAACAGCACCTTCTCCGCACCCTGTTCGTTGAAGGCCCATTCCAGCACGGCGCGGGCGTTGCTGGAGGTGCAGACGGCTCCGCCGTGTCTTCCGACGAAACTCTTGATCGCTGCAGAACTGTTCATATAGGTGATCGGGATCACCTTGCTGATGTCGATGGTTTCGCTGAGAACCTCCCACGCCTCCTCTACCTGATCGATGTTGGCCATGTCTGCCATAGAGCAGCCGGCATTGAGATCCGGGAGGATGACCGCCTGGTCATCGCTGGTGAGAATGTCTGCGCTCTCGGCCATGAAGTGAACGCCGCAGAACACGATGTACTTTGCGTCGGGGCGCTCCTGGGCAAGGACCGACAGTTTGAAGCTATCGCCACGGGCATCGGCAAATTCGATGACATCGTCGCGTTGGTAGTGGTGGCCCAAAATAAAGAGCTGGTCGCCCAGCGTGGCCTTGGCCGCGGTGATCATTGCTTGGAGATCGGACTCCGAAGCCTCTGAGTAGCGCTCCGGTAATGGCCGCTGAATCCTGAGCATGGGTTCAGTGTACTGCTCGCCAAATGAAGCGGGGAGCGTAGGTCTAGCAGCGAGGTCCAGGGAAGTCTGGGTCCGCCCGGAACTGGGACACCGTCTCAGCGATTCGTTCCGCAGCAATGGCTGAACCATCGATATCGACGATGCCGATGAGGTTTCCGTTGCGATCGATCACCAGGGTGCCGCGCTCGGGCTTGGTCGTTTCGACTTCGCCTTCTTCGTTGAGTTGCGTTCCCACAGAAAAACCTAGCACCTCGCCGGAGCGGGCCTTGAGATCGGTAACGGTGGCCGGTACGAGCGTCATTCCAGAGTCGTCTACCTGCACCAAGGCCAACTGGCTCCCTGCCCGGATCTGCGTGCCGACCACGATCTGAAGGCGATTGGGGAGTGGGGAGTCGGTACGAAGAACTGACAGGTTGTTCACGTCGGAGTTGCCGAGAACATCACCGATCACGGTGTTCTCACCGCTGGTGATTGTGGGAGCGGTGGTGCGCTGTGCATCGAATATGAGTGCCACAACCGTTCCTCCTTCGACTACAACCCCGGTGGTTGTCACGCCGCCGTTGCAGGCTCGCGATTCTTCCAAACTGACCACAGCCAGTGGATCGAAATTCTCCACCGATCCAGTTACGACCAAGGATTTGTTTCCGGCGCCAACTGGAACCTCGTCTGCGGTCATGGCGATGAGATCGGTGTCTCCATTTCGTGTTGCGCCGATGGCGCTTCCAATCCCCAATGTCGCAACAGCGAGAATCGCTGCCACGGCAACACGGGGTCCATGAGAGCTCTTCCGGCCGACCGTTACGTGCGAGTCAAGGCGGGAGGAGATCGCGGCAACTGAGCGTGTCTGCTCGGAGAGGGCCGGCAGTTCGAAATCGCTCGACCGTTTGGGTTGAGGTTCAACATCGCTGGATTGAGCGGCAAGGTCTTGACCGGGTGCATCTCGGTCAGCCGACTCCTTGCCTTTGCGAATTGAACCGAGGAAGTCCTTGGGGTGCGAAATTGAGGGTGCGGCAGCGGCAGGCGCGACGTCGTCCTTGGTGTCGTGGCCACAAACCGGGCAGCGGTCAACCGTCCGGGGCAGTATGTTCTGGCAGCTTTTACAGCGATCCATGGTGACTCCATGCCGTGCGTTTGCACGTACCCATCTAATTTCGGCAGATGCGGGCCGTACTTGACCTACCTTCGCGAACGATCCTTAGGCTGGAGAGTGATGGTGAAACGCCCGCCGGCCGGCTCGATTCCCGACGCTCCGGGTTCTTACCAGTTTTTCGACGCCCAGGGTCGAGTGATCTATGTAGGGAAGGCCAAGTCTCTCCGCAGCCGCCTGTCGAATTACTTCCAGAATCCACAGAACCTGCATCCCCGCACGGCGCAGATGGTCGCCACGGCCGACCACGTGGAATGGATCCAGGTAGACACCAACGTTGAAGCGTTGATGTTGGAGTACAACCTGATCAAGGAGCATCTTCCCCGTTTCAATATCCGGCTCATAGATGACAAGAGCTATCCGTATCTGGCGGTGACCGTCGGAGCCGAGTGGCCACGCCCGATGGTGATGCGAGGCAAGAAACGCAAGGGCACTCGCTATTTCGGGCCCTATGCCCATGCGTGGGCCATCCGAGACACGCTGGACTCACTTTTACGGGTGTTCCCTGTTCGTTCGTGCACGGATAACAAGCTGGACCGGCACGCCAAACTGGGCAAGCCGTGCCTCCTCTTCCACATCGAGAAGTGCTCTGCTCCGTGCGTTGGCGAGGTCTCCCGCGAGGAGTACGACCAGATGGTGGCCGACCTCCTTCAGTTCCTCGAGGGCGACACCGACGCAGTGCTCAACGAGCTCGAGACCCGAATGCATGAGGCCGCCGACGCCTTGGAGTTCGAGCAGGCGGCGCGTTTGCGGGATCGTATGGGGGCGGTCCAACGCACGATCGAGAAACAGCAGATGGTGGGGGACCGATCCGACGATATGGATGTCATCGGCGTTGCCGAGGACGATCTGGAAGCGTGCGTCTTCGTGTTCTATGTGCGCCGTGGTCGGGTGACGGGACGCCGAAGTTTCATCATCGACAAAGTGGAGCCACTCAGCGGTGCCGAAGTCATCGACAAGGTGTTGGAGAGCGTGTACGACGAGGAGCCCGTGCAAGGCATGCCGAAGACGGTTCTGCTTCCGAACACCGGGTCCGATCCGGAGCTGTATACCGAGTGGTTGAGCGTGCTGCGGGGCTCCAAGGTTGAGTTGCGCCAGCCCCAACGGGGCGAAAAGGTGGACCTTTTGGCGATGGTCACCAAGAACGCCGAGGAGGAGTTCACCCGGCATCGCATGAAACGAGCGACCGATCACAATTCCCGGGCTCGCGCTCTTAACGAGCTGCAGGAGTATCTGGGCCTGCCCGTTGCCCCGTTGCGGATCGAGTGCTACGACATGAGCCACATTCAAGGCACGGACTACGTCGGCTCGATGGTGGTCGTAGAGGACGGGCTTCCCGCCAAGAACCAGTACCGACGATTCAAAATCAAGACGGTGGACCAGAACGATGACTTTGCGGCCATGGAAGAGGTGCTCACCCGTCGGCTCACCGCCTACAAGGTCGACAAGGAGAAGCCTGTTTCCGAGCGGGGCAAATTCCAGTATCCGCCACAGCTGCTGGTGGTCGATGGCGGCAAGGGGCAGCTGAGTCGGGCCATCAAAGTCCTCCAGGATCTGGATCTCTTCGACGAGATCCCGTGTGTCTCGCTAGCCAAGCAATTCGAAGAAATATTCGTCCCACACGAGTCCGAATCCATCCGACTCCCTCGCCAATCCGAAGCCCTGTATCTCATGCAGCGGATCCGCGACGAGAGCCACCGATTCGCCATCACCTACCACCGTCAGCTCCGTGACAAACGGATGACCAAATCCGTGCTGGATGACATCCCCGGATTGGGGCCTGCCCGCCAGAAGCGGCTGGTGAAGGAAATGGGAAGTGTCAAGAAGGTAAAGCAGGCCTCGATCGAAGAGCTACGAAGCTTGACCTGGCTCCCTGACGTGGTAGCCGAGGCGGTCTTTGAAAAGGTGCACTCATGACCGGGAACGTTGACCGGGTTCAACAGGACTGGAATGATCACAGCGATTGGTGGGTGGCAGAGTTTACCGGCGGAGTTGACCCCGAATACGAAGAGCAGATCGTGCCGATGGTGGTTGAGCGGCTTTCGGGCGCTGGGATCGTCCTCGATCTCGGAACCGGTGAAGGGCAGGTGGCGCGAGCGTTGGCCAGCGCTGGTAACACGGTGGTTGGCATCGACCCCTACCTCCAACAGATACATGTGGCCGTTGGTCGATCGGGCGGGCCGGGCTACGCCGTCGGAGCAGCTGCCGCGATGCCGATCGCTTCCGGTTCCGTAGACGCCGTAGTGGCCTGCCTCGTTTTCGAACACATCGACGACGTTGACCACGCTGTTGCCGAGGTTGCTCGAGTCCTCAAGCCGGGCGGGACGTTCATGTTTTTGCTGAACCATCCGCTTCTTCAAACGCCGGGCAGCGGCTGGATCGATGACCAGATCCTCGATCCACCGGAACAGTATTGGCGCCTGGGGGAGTATCTGGACGAAGCAATCACCATGGAGGAAGTGAGCAAAGACGTGTTTGTCCGTTTCATCCACCGCCCACTTCATCGCTATCTCAACAGCCTCATCGACGCCGGCCTCGTGTTGCGTCGAATGCACGAACCTGCCCCACCTGCCGGTTTCTTGGATCTGGCACCTCAATACGATGCGGCGGCGTCGATCCCACGGCTGTTGATCCTGGAACTGCGGAAGTAGGACACACATAAAGTCCGGGTCGGACTGAACCGACTAGCTAGAGGTGAACGGACGAACCAATTCGAACTACTTCGTCCGGATGGACGGCGTCCGGGCAATCGCCGTTGCGGCCGTCATGATCCAGCATTGGAACACGGAGCTGGTGGCGGGACTCCCGCTTTCTCCTGCATCGGCGGGTGTTGAGTTCTTCTTCGTTCTGAGTGGATTCTTGATCGGCGGAATTCTCATGAGAGCCGACGATCAAGCAGCGAGAATTGGCTACCAACGACGACGAATATTGATTGCCTTTGTCATTCGTCGTGCGCTGCGAATCTTCCCGGCGTACTTCGTGTATCTGTTTCTCACCGCAGTATTCCTTGGTCCTCCCGATCGGGCGGGATGGCCGTGGTACGCCCTCTACGCCGGGAACATCCGGATCCCACAACTCGGTCACTGGCCAGGACAGTGGGGCCATCTTTGGTCCCTGGCCGTTGAGGAGCAGTTCTACTTGGTCGCACCGCTGCTCATCCTCGTCATTCCCACCTCGTGGCGTTCTCGAGCGGTCATCGGGTTGATTGCTTCTGCCGTCGTTGCGGACCTGATCTATCGAGCGAACGGGATCCATCTCATGGTTCCTCCCGCATCGTTTTTCGGTCTGGGATGCGGATTCGGGTTGGCCCACATTTCGTCTCTCATTTCGCCGCAGTTCAAGCGGGTCTTGGTGGCATTCGCTGGAACAGCTCTCTTCCTGCTCCTACTCGTCCCGTCGGACTTGCACCTTGTCGATTTCGCTACCCAGGCCTCCATAACGGGGCTCGCCACACTCCTCGTTCTGGATTGTGTTCACGGGAACAGTAAACCTTTCGCATTCCTGGCCTTCGCTCCGCTGGTTTGGATCGGCAAGCGGGCGTACGGTCTCTATCTTTGGCACAATTCGATGCCAGCAGCCTTCGCAAGAGCAGGGGTTGACTTTTCTGCTCAGCCGATTCTTCGGGTGTTCCTGCTTGTGGCAGCCACGTTCGTCATGGCGGAAGTCAGTTGGCGGGTCGTCGAAAGGCCGATCAATTCGCTGAAGAGTCGGTTCCCCTACATCGTGGTCCCTGCTGCCGCAACGGTCGAAACCTTGCCAGAGCCGGTACCGGCGTAAAACCTTCTGTCACACTGGAACCATGAGCAGTGTTGTAGTGGTGACAGGTCTGGCGGGGGCGGGTAGATCCACGGCAGCGGGCACCTTCGAGGATCTCGGTTGGTTCGTGATCGACAATCTCCCGGTGGCGTTGGTGTCCAAGGTTGGGGAGCTGGCCAGCGGCAGCAGCGAGCGGTACGAGAAGGTTGTTCTGGTCATGCAGGGCTTTGATTCTGCACTCGAAGCTGAAGTGGCGGAGCTCCGCAAACACGTTAAGTCGGTGCAGGTGCTTTTCCTGGATGCGTCAACCCGTGCGCTGGTACAGCGGTATGAGAGCACCAAACGTCGCCACCCGGGCGTGGTGGACGGCAGCTCGGTCCTCGATGCGATCGAGCATGAACGAGAACTCTATGCAACGGCGAAGGGCGCCGCCGATCTGGTGATCGACACTACCGATATGAACCCTCATCAACTGCGTGATCGGGTCACGGCGATGTTTGATGAACCCGATAGCGATACCGGCATGAGGATCACCGTGTCGTCGTTTGGCTACAAGCACGGAATCCCCACCGACGTTGACCTGGTGCTGGATTGCCGGTTCCTCCCCAACCCCCACTGGGAGCCCGAACTCCGGAAATTCTCAGGGATGGATCAGCCGGTGGCGGACTTTGTTCTCGGTCGAGAAATCACCTTGCGGTTCTTGGATCGGCTTTCCGATCTGCTGGTTGAACTGTTGCCGGCCTATGCCAAGGAGGGTCGCTCCTACCTCGGTATTGCCTTCGGCTGCACGGGGGGCCGGCATCGCTCGGTGGCGGTGGCCGAAGAAATGGCTCGCCGGCTGAGCGAGGATGGTTGGAATCCCGGCCTCCGTCACCGGGATGTTGACCGTTGATCTCTGGGTTCGGAAATGAATGAGGTCGAAAACGTCGTTGCGTTGGGTGGTGGACACGGCCTGGCGGCGGCACTCACCGCAGTCCGCACCTACGCCAGGAACGTGGATGGCGTTGTCTCGGTTGCCGACGACGGTGGTTCGAGTGGGCGGTTGCGTCGGGAGCTGGGGTTGCCCGCCCCGGGCGACATTCGCCGTTGTTTGTCGGCTCTGAGCGGGTCCCGTTCGATGCTGGCTCGTTCCCTGGAACATCGGTTCCAAGCCGGTCCGTTGCAGGGTCATGCGGTGGGCAATCTGATCATCGCCGGGCTCGCCGACGCGTCGGGTGACTTCATTGCCGCGATCGCGGAAATGGAGCGACTGGTGGACGCGCAAGGTCGACTCCATCCGGCCACCACCGGTGATGTCACTCTCATGGCCGATAGCGACGTTGGTGAGATCTCGGGCCAGGTGACGATCGAGCGCGCCACCGGGATCCGAAACCTTCGGTTCACCGAATCCACGGTCACAGCGAACCCGGCGGCCGTAGAGGCCATCCGGCGGGCCGACCAGGTGGTGTTGGGACCGGGCTCGCTTTTCACCTCGGTTCTCGCCACTGTGATCGTCCCGGAGATCCACGCCGCTTTCGAGGAAGCGAGTGGCATGAAGATCTTCGTGGCGAATATCGCTAATGATCGGGCCGAGGCAAGAGGATTCGGGCTGCTAGAGCATCTGGATGCTCTCGCCGCTCACGGAGTAGACCCCGATGTTGTGTTGGTAGATGCGTCCTATGTAGGTGCGGGATCCATTCCTCACGCGGTCACGGCACCCCTTCGAGGACCGGACAACTGGTCCCATGATCCGCTCGCCCTCGCCGCCGCTCTCTCTGCCCTCGGTTAGGTTTCGCCCAACTCAAATCTCACCTGGGTTGCGGCGGCGAAGGCCGCTATCCTGCCGCGCATGAGCATTCGCGTAGGCATTAATGGTTTCGGGCGTATTGGACGCAACTTCTTCAGGGCGGCCAAAGCGTCCGGGGCAGACATCGACTTTGTCGCCGTCAATGACCTCGGATCGCTGGAGACCATGGCTCACCTCCTCAAGTACGACAGCGTGCTCGGGGTCCTGCCGCAGGAGATCACCGCAGTCGATGGTGGCATCTCGGTTGACGGTGACGTACTCAAAGTGATGAGTGAGCGCAGTCCGGCTGACCTGCCGTGGGGAGATCTCGGCGTCGACGTTGTCATCGAGTCCACCGGAGTGTTCAACTCCCGAGAAAAGGCCGGTCTCCACTTGGACGGTGGCGCTCCTTTCGTGATCGTCTCCGCACCATGTTCGGGGGCCGACGAAACGTTCGTCTACGGCGTGAACCACGAAGACTTCGACCCCGAGAAACACAAGGTTGTCTCCAACGCATCTTGCACCACCAATTGCTTTGTACCCATGGTGAAGGTGCTGGATGACAATTTCGGTCTGGTGCACGGTCTCATGACCACCATCCACGCCTATACCGGCGATCAGACCACCGTGGACACCCCACACAGTGACTTGCGCCGGGCCCGCGCCGCCGCCATCAACATCATCCCTACCTCCACCGGCGCCGCTCGGGCCACCAGCCTGGTGATGCAGAGCATGAAAGGCAAGCTCGACGGGATCGCAATGCGGGTTCCCGTGCCAACCGGATCCATTACAGACTTCACCGCAGTGTTGGAGAAGGAAGCGAGCGCCGACGAGATCAACGCCGCGTACAAGGCCGCTGCGGAAAGCGGGCCGATGGCGTCGGTACTGGAATACACCGAGGCACCGATCGTTTCATCCGACATCGTCACATCGCCAGCGTCGTGCACCATCGACGCCGGCCTCACCACCACCATCGGAACACTGGTGAAGGTGGCCGGTTGGTATGACAACGAGTGGGGTTACTCCAACCGCTTGGTGGATATGGCCTTGATAGTCGGCGGCGCCAACAAGTAACGCAGCGCTAGGGACAGGCTCCAACGTTGCGGCCACAGCGGCGCAACGTTGGAGCCTGTCCCGGTTGTTGCGATGAGGAGTCAACATGATCAACGGTGTCCCTGAACTGGAAGATCTCGGTGATGTCACCGGCAAGAACGTTTTAGTCCGGGTGGACTTCAACGTCCCGGTGCGCAACGGTGAGATCACCGACGATCTTCGCATTCGCGCCGCTCTACCAACGTTGAAATGGTTGGTCGATCGAGGCGCCAATGTCACGGCGTGCTCACACCTCGGTCGGCCGAAGGGAACACCGAACCCGGAATTTTCGATGGAACCTGTGAGGCAACGACTGGCCACTTTGGCGCCCGGAGTCAAGTTGCTCGAGAACCTCCGGTTCAACCCGGGGGAGACCAGCAACGACCCGGCGTTCGTGGCTGAACTGGTGGCGGGCCAGGACCTGTATGTGAACGACGCATTTGGGGCATCACACCGGGAACACGCCAGCATCGTGGGCCCACCCCAGACACTCCCTTCTGCAGCCGGTCGGCTCTTAGCCAAGGAGGTTGACGTTCTCCTCGGCATCCGTAACCAACCCCGCCGCCCGTTTGTGGGAATCATGGGCGGTGCCAAGATCAGCGACAAACTGAGCGTTGTGGAAGCCTTACTTGGGGTTGTTGATCAGCTCATCATCGGTGGTGGTATGGCCTACACGTTCTTGGCCTCTCAGGGGCACAGCGTCGGAGACTCGCTCCTTGAAGAAGACATGATCGAGACCTGCGGTGCGCTGCTGAAGAGCGGGAGCTCCCTGGTGCTGCCCCACGACACCACCGTCCTCGTTGGTGGGAAACTCTTTGATCCCGATGCTGGGGGAGAGGTGCGGCAGATGGGTGTGGATATCCCGCCAGGAGCGATGGGTGTCGACATCGGTCCGGGCTCGGCGGCTGCCTTCACCGACATTATCAGTGAGGCCGGAACCGTTCTGTGGAACGGGCCGATGGGTGTGTTTGAGGATCCGCGCTTCGAGGCCGGCACTCGCACCGTGGCTGAAGCGATGGCAGAGAGCAAAGCCTTCACCGTTGTCGGCGGCGGTGACTCTGCTGCTGCGGCAAAGCAGTTCGGCTTCGACGGGGACATGGACCATGTCTCCACCGGTGGCGGCGCATCACTGGAACTCATCGAACAAGGCGACCTCCCCGGTTTAGAGGCGCTCCGAGACTGATTCCGCTCGCCCATGAGTAGGATTCGCAATCCACAGCTAGAGGCTGCGGAGGGACGGAGCAGCACCTTGAACATATTCAGATTGATTGAGCGGAGCGAGACCGAAGCGACCCTTCGTGAGGAACGAACGAAGGCGAGCGGAGGCATGTCATGAGAAAACCACTGATTAGCGGGAACTGGAAGATGCACCTCAATCACTTTGAGGCCATGAAACTCATCCAGGAGATGAGTTACAAGATCACCGGTGATGATGTGGACGTAGTGGACGTCTCCGTACACCCTCCGTTCACCGATCTCCGCACGGTTCAGACCGTGATCGACTCGGACAAGTTGCCGTTCTTCCTCGGAGCCCAGCACTGTCACTATGAAGAAAAGGGTGCGTTCACGGGTGAAATCGCGCCCTCGATGCTTGCCAAATTGAACGTGACCTACGTGATCACCGGGCACAGCGAGCGTCGCGAAGTCTTTGGCGAGACCGACGAAATGGTCAATTTGAAAACAAAAGCGATTTTGGCTACAGGTATGACCCCCATCGTGTGTGTTGGAGAAACTCTCCAAGAACGCGACGCAGGTGACGCCGAAGCCAAGATCGGATCGCAGGTTCAAGCAGCGCTCACGGGCCTTAGTGCTGAACAGGTGGGTAGCTTGGTGATCGCCTATGAACCGATCTGGGCCATAGGCACTGGACGCACCGCCTCGGCTGAGGATGCCCAGGCCATGTGCCACCATGTTCGGGCCGGTGTACAGGGAATATACGGTGACGAAGCGGCTCAGAGCGTGAGAATTCAATACGGTGGTTCGGTGAAACCCGCGAACGCCAGGGAACTGTTGACTCAACCCGACATCGACGGCGCGTTGGTTGGCGGAGCGTCGCTGGACGCCGACGATTTTTCCCGAATCGTGCAGTACCGGCTAGCCGACTGAGTCTGTCCACGGTTCGGAACTGTCTGCAGCAGTGCAAGCTGTGATCATTTCCGAGGTGTGACATTCGTTGGGGTGACAGGCGCAGCGTGAGATCCCCTCTATTCTTTCTTGAGTTGCGCGGTCATCACCGACCGCCAAACCTGAGGAGAGTAACTATGAAACCAAGCAAGATCGCCAGCCTTCTGGCGCTGCTGTTTGCTTTCGCACTGGTCGCCGCCGCTTGCGGTAGCGATGATCCAGTTGCGAGTAGCGACGACAGCGTGGAGACCGACGGAACCGCAACCGACGATGACGGCGCCGCCACCGACGACGGGGAACCCGCCGACGACAGTGCCGCCACTGACGATGGCGAGATGTCCGAAGACTTCACCGTCAGCCAGGGCATCGTTGAGCCCTCCTTCATCGATTCGTTCAACATTCAGGACTCCGAGGGTTTCGAAGTTGGCCGTCTGATCTTCGATGGTCTTACCGATTTCGATAGCGACCTGAAGGCCATTCCGGCCGTGGCCGAGAGTTGGGATCACGAGGACTTCACCGTCTGGACCTTCAACCTCAAGCCCGGTACTACGTTCCACAACGGCGAAACCGTCACCGCCCAGAGCTTCATCAACGCCTTCACTTACTTGGCCAGCCCCGATGCTGCCTCCGACGTGAGCTACTACGGCGATGTTGCCGGTATCGAAGGCTTCGGCGATGTGGCCTCTGGAGATGCCACCGAGATCTCTGGTCTCTCGGCACCTGATGACAACACGCTTGTGATCACGTTGAGTAGTTCAAACGCCCTTTTGCCCAGCATCATTGCGCACCCGGCGTTCTCGCCCCGTTCCGAAGCTGCCATGGCCGATCCGGCTGCCAGCCTGGAGACCCCCATCGGAAACGGTCCGTACAAGATGGTGGGCCCGTGGGAACACAACGTGTCCATCTCGTTGGAACGCTTCGAGGATTACTACGGCACCCCCGGCAATCCTTCCGCGGTTGATTTCCTCATCTTCGATTCGCTCGACACCATGTACCTCGAAGTGCAGGCCGGCACGCTGGACATCACCGACGTTCCCGCCGAGCAGATCGAAGCTGCGGCCGCTGAATTCGGTGACCGCAACATCGAGGTCTCGATTGGCGCCTACAACTACCTCGGGTTCCCCGTCAACACAGCCCCGTACGACAACGCCGATCTTCGCAAGGCGCTGAGCATGGCGATCGATCGCGAAGCCATCACCCAGCAAATCTTTGCCGGCACTCGTGACCCGGCCGATGGTTTCTACCCGGGCCTCGCCCCCGGTGGTTCCGCTGGCCTCTGCACCAACTGCGTCTATGACGTCGAGGCTGCGAAGACGCTCTTCGAGTCCGCCGGTGGTATTCCGGGCGACAAGGTCACGGTCTACTTCAACTCCGGCTCCGGGCATGAGGACTGGATTCAAGCGGTTGCCAACAACTGGAACCAAGCCTTCGGAATCGAAGCCGAGTTCATCGGTCAAGAGTTCGCTCCCTACCTCGACTTTGTCCAGGGTGGCGAAATCGACGGTCCCTTCCGGCTCGGCTGGGGTTGGGATTACCCGCACGCCGTCGGTTTCCTCGAGCCCCTCTTCAAGACCGGCTCCACCGACAACCTGAGCGGATTCAGCAACGCTGACTTCGATGCTGCGCTTGCGGAGTTCCGTGCTCTTGAGGACCCAGTGAGCCCCGAGGCCGAGGCGCTTATCGTTCAAATGAGCGAGGTCCTCAACGAAGAAATGCCGGTCATGCCGATGTTCTTCAGCCGGGGCCAGATCGTCCACACTGACCGAATCACCAACGTGAACCTCACCGCATTCGACTATGTCGAAATGGAGAAGATCACTCTGAAGTAAGAAATAGGTGAATGTGATCGCCCTGCCGGGCGGTCATCTTCGATACGGTTTCGGGGTCGGAGCGCTTTCAGCGCCCGGCCCCGTTCCGTATTTTCGCTCCAACCGACTACGAGATCCACATTGCTCAGATACACCATCAGACGAGTTCTTCAGATCATCCCGGTGTTCTTCATTGCAACTCTGCTGATATTTATCGTGATCCGTGCGCTTCCCGGCGATCCGATCCGGGCCATTGGCGGCGAGCGCACCATGCCTGCTGCCACGCGCGAAGCCCTCATCCAGCGCTACAACCTCGACAAGTCCTTGCCCGAGCAATACGTGCTCTACATGAAAGGTCTCATTCTGGAGGCGGATATGGGCGAGAGTTACGCCCAGCGTCGTCAGGTCAACGACATCTTCCTCGAGGCGCTGCCTCGGACAGCGCGCCTGGCCGGACTGGCTGTGCTCTTCCAGGCCCTGATGGGAATCCCACTTGGTATTTGGGTTGCGGTAAAGAAAGACTCAGCGATCGACAGCATCGTTCTCGTTTCCACAATCTTCATGCTGTCGTTACCCGTTTTCCTTTTGGGATCCTTGGCGCAAGTTTTCCTCGGCGTCCGCTGGGGGATCTTTCCGATATCGGGCGTCAATGACGGACTCAAGTCCTACATCATGCCCTCAATGGTTATCGCCGTTTCCTTGATGGCCAGCATCATTCGGCTCATGCGGGGCAGTTTGCTGGACACCTTTCGAGAGGACTACCTCCGCACGGCAAAAGCAAAAGGACTTGGCCGTGGTCGGGTCTTCGGGATTCACGCGTTGCGCAATGCCATGATCCCCGTGATCACCGTGTTGGGGATCGACTTGGGGGCCTTGCTCGGCGGCACCATCGTGACCGAGGCAATTTTCAACATCCCCGGCATCGGTTTCCAGATCACCCAGGCCATTATCTTGCGTGACAACACGATCGTGATCGGGGTGGCCACCTTCCTGGTGATCGCCTACATGATGATCAACCTGGTGGTGGACTTACTCTACGCCGTTCTCGACCCCAGGATCCGATACGAATGAGCGACCTAGCCCAATCCGCCCAGGCCGCCGACGAAGCGGTCACCATCGGCCCCGATCGCAGCCTCACCTATGACGCATGGCAGATTCTCAAAGGCCGTTGGCTGTTCTGGGTGGGGCTCTTCTTGGTGGGCTCGTTCGCCATCATGGCGATCTTCCCGCAGCTCTTTCTTTTCCTCAACCCGGCCGACACCGACATTAGTGGTTCCAGTTGCAACCTTCGGGAAGGGCGGCTGGCGCCATCCTCAGAGCACTGGTTTGGCACCGATCAGCAGGGTTGTGATTATTACGTTCGGGTTATCTACGGAGCCCAGGTTTCCATGCGGGTGGCGTTGGGGGCCACTGCCGTCACCGCCACCCTCGGTCTGCTTCTTGGTGCTCTCGCCGGCTACTACGGGTCATGGATAGACACGATTCTCTCCCGTCTGGCCGATGGCTTTTTCGCCCTCCCCTATCTTGTGGGTGCAATCATCATCCTCTCCGCACTTTCCACGCAAGGCTCCCGAACCGAGTTCGACGTACTCATCGCCATCGCGTTCCTCGGGTGGCCCGCCGTTCTGCGCCTGTTCAGAGGTCAGGTGCTCCAAGTGAAGACCATGGAGTATGTGGAGTCGGCGCGGGCGCTCGGAGCATCCGATTATCGGATCCTTCGCAAGCACATCTTTCCCAACGCCATCGCTCCAGTTCTCATCTACTCCACCATCGGGATGGGGGCGGTCATCTCGGTAGAGGCCACTCTCTCCTTCCTCGGAATCGGCCTGCCGCTGGGCACAATCTCGTGGGGGATCATGATCAACGATGCGCAGCGCTTCGTGCGGGCGGGAACCGACATTCACCTCCTCATCTTCCCCGGCATTTTCTTGGTGCTTGCCAGCCTTGGTTTCGTCGTGCTCGGTGAGGAATTGCGTGAAGCTTTCGATCCGAGGTCTCGATGAACCCTCGTTTCGATCCTGACCTTTTGCTCATGGAGGTCAACGGGCTCACAGTGGAGTTCGACACGCCTGATGGAACCGTCCATGCAGTGACCGATGTGAGCTACCGGCTGCACCGGGGTGAGACCTTGGCAATCCTCGGCGAATCCGGCAGCGGCAAAAGTGTTTCCGTGCAGGCCATCATGGGGTTGGTTCCCAGCCCGCCAGGACGTATCGCCGCCGGTTCGGTGATGTTCCAGGGTCTTGACCTCGTTTCCGCCAGTCGTACTGAGGTCAACAAGCTTCTGGGTTCGGAGATCGCCATGATCTTCCAAGATCCACTTAGTTCTCTCAACCCAGTATTCCCCGTTGGTTGGCAGATCGGCGAGGCACTGCGGGTGAAGGACGGTCTAAGTCGAGCCGATGCAAGAGCACGGGCTGTCGATCTCATGGATCGAGTTCACATCCCAAACGCCCGTAAGCGCGTTCGCGACTATCCGCACGAGTTTTCCGGTGGCATGCGTCAGCGGGCCATGATTGCGATGGCGCTCGCTCAGGATCCCAAGGTGCTGATCGCCGACGAGCCCACCACTGCGCTCGACGTCACGGTGCAAGCGCAGATCATGGACTTGTTGGACGAGATTCAGCGAGAATCCAAGATGGGTCTCATCCTCATCACTCACGATCTGGGGGTGGTCGCTTCGGTGGCCGACTCGGTACTGGTCATGTATGGGGGGCGGATCATCGAACGTGCCAGCGCCGACGACTTCTATGCCAAGCCGGCCCACCCCTACAGCCAAGGCCTGCTGGCGTCGGTACCTCGACTGCTGAGTGATATGGGTCGCCTTCAGCCGATCGATGGGGCACCACCGTCGCTCATTCACCTGCCCCCGGGGTGTTCGTTCGGCCCCCGCTGCCCGCACGTGGCTCAGGAGTGTCTGACCGATCGACCTCATCTGGTTGAGGTTCCCACCCGTCCCGGTTTGGCGGCCTGTAAGCGAATGGGGAAGTTCTGATGAGCCTTCTCGAAGTGCGCGATCTGGTGAAGGAGTTTCCGCTTCGTGGCGGGATTTTCAATCTCACGCAAAACAAGGTGCAGGCTGTTTCGGGTGTGTCCTTCGACGTTGAAGCCGGCCAGACCCACGGGCTGGTGGGCGAGTCTGGCTGCGGCAAGAGCACCGTGGCCCGCACCATCCTTCGGCTCCATAAAGCCACGTCTGGTTCGGTGTTCTTGGACGGGCGAGATCTGCTGGCGCTCTCCGGCCGTGAGTTGCGTGAGGCCCGAGCAGATCTCCAGATCATCTTTCAGGACCCGTTTGCCTCATTGAATCCTCGCATGACGGTGCGTGACATCGTGGGTGAACCGTTGATCATTCACAAGCGGGCCTCGGGTGACGAGCTCCGGACCCGCGTGGACGAATTGTTGGACCAGGTTGGTCTGGACACCGGTTTCGCCAATCGATATCCGCACCAGTTCTCCGGGGGCCAACGGCAGCGAATCGGCATCGCCCGCGCTCTCGCTCTGGATCCCAAGCTCATCGTTTGTGACGAGCCGGTCTCGGCGCTCGACGTGTCAATCCAAGCCCAGGTGATCAACCTGCTCAAGGACATTCAGAAAGAGCGGGGCCTGGCCTTCTTGTTCATCGCTCATGACCTGGCAGTGGTCCGCCATATCTCCGACGTCGTGTCCGTCATGTACTTGGGGCGAATTGTGGAAACGGGGCCGATTCACGAGATTTACGACAACGCCCAACACCCCTACACCCAGGCGTTGTTGTCGGCTGTCCCCGAACCGGATCCGCAGACCGAACGCACCCGCAAACGGCTCGTGCTCACCGGCGACGTGCCGGATCCGATCGACCCGCCGAGTGGCTGTCGTTTCCGGACCAGGTGTTGGAAGGCCACGGAGTTGTGTGCCAACGAGACTCCGCCGCTCGTTGATCCCGGTATTGGCCATGCCGTTGCGTGTCATTACCCCGAACCGTTGGCGGTAGCGGTGGAGGTTGCAGCAAGGTCGGGCGAGGTGGCCGTCAGGGATCCGTTCGCGATGGGCTCCTAGTTGGTAGGCTTCCCGGATGGAAATCGCCCTGGGCATCCTTTACGTGATCGTAGGCGGCACCACGCTCTTGCTTGTTTTGCTTCATAGCGGCCGAGGCGGTGGCCTGTCCGACATGTTCGGTGGCGGCATGAGCGGCGTTGCCGCCGGATCCACCAGCGTCGAACGAAACCTAGATCGTCTCACCGTCTTGTTCAGCTTGATCTTCGGGTTCCTCACCCTCTTGTTGGCCTTCGTCCTCGACAACGCTTAAACCTCCCGCCCAAATTCCTGTTGATGCCCACACTCAACGTGGCTATCAAAGGGGCAGAACGCCCGATTGTGGCTGGCGACAGGGAATTGGCAGCAAACAGTCGGCATTGTCGTAGGCGTGCCGATAGAATCTTGAAGCCCTCTTGTCGGAGTGGCGGAATTGGCAGACGCGCTAGCTTGAGGGGCTAGTGGGCTTAGGCTCGTGGGGGTTCAAGTCCCCCCTCCGACACCGTTCGATTGAAGCAAGGGTTTCTTCTTCGCTTCGTTGACCGCTACCAGACACGGGAGGCCTGCGCTTATGCTCGCTCCGGCTTCGGGCAGACTCAGGTGCGGAT
>JABDIY010000084.1 GCA_013003535.1 Acidimicrobiales bacterium
TGCGGCGGCTCCACAGCTCATGCAGCGTCACGTTCAACAGCGGCAGGGCGCCTGGTTCGGCCTGCGCGTCGGCGATCAGCCGGGCCAGCAGGCCGGCAGAGATCTCAACGCCGCGGTCGGCGGCCGGCCTGGTGATGGCCCGCTCGAGCTCGTCGGGCGTCAATGGAGCGAGCGCAACCACTGAGGTTCGATACACGCCGGCGAACGGGTGCCGTTGCAGCGGCCGGTCGAAGAAGTCGGCCCGCAACGTGGCCACCACCCGCACCCGCCCAGCTGGATTGGCGACCGCGCCACCGATCAGGTCGAGGAAACGGTCGGCTCGAGCCCCTACCAGATGGCCGGCACGGGATGCCGCCATCGTGACCACGCTGATGGCGACCGGGATCCGCCTCTCCGAGCTCGTTGCCCTGCATTGCCAGTCGATCACCGGTGAACCGGGCGCCTACCAGCTCGACGTTACGGGCAAGGGCGCCAAGTACCGCGCCATCCCCGCAATGGACGGCCTCGTCGACCGGGTCACCAACTACCAAACCGAACGCCGAGAACGGTTCCCCAAGCACCGCCTCGATCGACGCAGCACTCCCCTCTTCGTCCACATCCATACCGGCCAATCCATCACCACCCGCCAAGTCCAATACTTGGCCGATCGGATCTACCGAGAGGCCGGGATCCGTGCCCAGGTACCCGACGGCGCTCTGGTCCACGCGTTACGACACACCTTTGCCATGGACCTGTTGGACCACGGCGCCTCCATCGTCGAAGTCCAGACCCTCCTCGGTCACGAATCGGTCGCAACGACCCGCCGCTACCTCACCGCCCGACCCCACCAGCTCCGCGCGGCGGTCGCAGCAACCAGCACTGGAGCTGCGCTGCGACGCTCGACACCAGAAGACGGCGATGGGTAGCCAGGATCCGTTGCACAGGGAGCCGATCCGACCGGCCGTTGACGAATCCGGCCAACTGGTGAACCCCACCGGCAGGCCGCCGTTCATCCAGCTGCGAGACGACCAACCGATGCGGTACGCGGAGCTGTTGCCGTCAACAACGTACCTTTCCCCCGGATTCGAGTACCTGACCGACACAGCAGCCATGCCGGCTCGTGTTCGAGGAGCCCTGCGTGTCGTCGCACCTGGCGACCGGGTGCGGCACAGCACCGTACAGCGGGATGTCGGTCGCTCAGGCGACGGGGTCGATGACCGATACCACGGCGGACACATCGTGGCGGTCAGCCTCGGCGGATATGCGTCGGGACCCAACCTCTTCCCCCAGGCCGGCAACTTCAACCAGGGCGCGTTCGCCCGACTAGAACACTCATGGCGCCACGCCCTGCAGGAAGGCTGCACAGTGGAAGTCGACATCGCACTCGCTGAGGGTGATGACCCGGCCACACCCTCGTTCCTCATCGTCACCCACTGGGAAGACGGTACCGAGGAGACCCTCACCTTCATCAATGAAGGACACATGCTGTGAGCTACTCCCGGATGCGAATCCATGGCCCGTAGGGGTTGACGGTGGCCCACTCAGCTAGCGCCTCATTGGACATTGGCTGAGGGTTAGGATCGGATTCGTTGCCGCGAACGAGGGGTGCAAGTGGTTCGTATTGCGTCGTTCAATGTGGAGAATCTGTTCTCCCGTCCCAGGGTGTTCAACACCGAGAAGTAAACAGCTGGTCGGCCTGTCCTCGATGCCTACCACGATGCGAGATCGGGTGTCGAACGGTACTTGACCGCTCGTCGCCCTTCGTAGGTCCACCCCGAATGAACACAAACGGCGGACGGTTGCCTATGGCTCGGAGGTTTGCCGGATACTCCGAGTCCAGGACCGTGACCAGCCCTGCGCCGGCTGCGTCCTCGATCTCAATCAGGCTCTCGAAGTGATCAAGATGCATTCCGGCAGCGGCCACAGAGGCATGCAGCTCAGCGGCGTTGACTGCCTGAAACCCCGACCAATCGCCGTTGACAATCGCGAGAGCGCTGCCGAGGTCCTCGATCGCCTCGGCGATCCGGTGCCAAGTCCACTTCTGATCCGCCGACTTGACGATCGCCAGGACAGCCGCCTGTTCTCTGCGATCGATCGCCCCATCCTCTGATTGCGAATCGAACATGTGTTCGCATGCTAGTCGTCTCCCCGTTCCGCGCGCGAGACACGCACCCTTCGCGTGAGACTCAGGTATCTCGCCCACGGAGAGAGACTGCGGGTGTGTCCGGGATTGCCTGCGGTCTCAAGGGGTGGATGCAACACGTGAGCGAGAGTTGGATGCTCTCTATGGAGGTGTTGCATGGTTCGGTTTACGGAGGATGAGAAGACTGAGGTGTGGGATCGGTATCGGGCAGGTGAACCGATGCGGTTGATTGCCCGCCGGATGGGACGTCAGTCGTCGTCGATTCGAACCTTGATGTTGCGTTCGGGTGGGATACGACCCTCGGTGCGCTGCCGAGACCAGCGGCACCTAACGGGGGTGGAACGAGAGGAGATCTCCCGGGGGGTGGCGGCGGGGGAATCGGCCCGGGCAATCGCCCGTCGGCTCGAGCGTTCCCGTCGACGATTTGTCGGGAGTTGGCTCGTAACGGGGGACGAGACTGGTATCGGGCGGGCCGAGCGGAACAAGCTGCGTGGAAACGGGCCAGAAGACCCAAGACCGCCAAGCTGGCCGCTGATCCGTTCCTAGCGTTAGTGGTGGAGACCAAACTACGGGCCTGGTGGTCACCGGAGCAGATTGCCGGGTGGTTGCCAACCGTTTTCCCGGATTCGACGGAGATGCGGGTGTCACACGAAACGATCTATCAGAGCTTGTTCATCCAGTCCCGCGGGGCGCTCCGTCGGGAACTGACCCACTGTCTACGGACCGGTCGGACAATTCGGCGACCTCGAGGAGCTCCCAAACCCAGCGGGAAAGGTCAGATTCGTGAACCGGTCATGATCAGTGAACGGCCGGCTGAAGCGGCGGATCGGGCCGTACCCGGCCACTGGGAAGGAGACCTGGTGATGGGAAAACGGCTGAGCGCCATCGGCACCCTGGTCGAACGACACTCCCGCTTCTTGATGATGTTCCCACTCCCGGACGGACACACCGCCGAAGCAGTCCGCACCGCCCTGGCATCAACTATTCAACGGCTGCCTGAGCAGGTGTGGCGATCACTCACCTGGGACCAGGGCAAAGAGATGGCCCAACACACCACCTTCACCATCGACACCGGACTCCAGGTCTACTTCTGTGACCCCAAGAGTCCCTGGCAGCGAGGCAGCAACGAAAACACCAACGGCCTCCTCCGTCAATACCTCCCCAAGAAAACCGACATGACCACCCTCACCCAAGACCAACTCGACAACATCGCTCACTCCCTCAACACCCGCCCTAGACAAACCCTCAACTTTCAGACACCATTACAAGTACTCGCCGAGGCGTTGCACTGACCCCTTGAGACCGCACCGGATCTCGCGCTGCTGGGCGGGGCTGAAACCTGCCAGGTGGGCGTGATTATGCGCTCTCCACCCGAACTCAACGTCGCGACTCTTGCAGCGCGACCCGTCTAGAAATCTAACCCAACTGGTCTGATTCAACACAGAGGGCTAGGGCGCCAGGGCTCGACCAACTTCACTTGCGATTTCCGACGTCTCTACGTACATAACCCCTCGATTCTCCGGAGCTCCGTAGTCCTGAATCCAGGCCACCCTGCCCTCCCGGTCCACTAGCACGAAGGTATGGCCCGGTTCACCGGTAGCCACTGCCCACTGCAAAACGTCGTACGCTTCCGATATCGATCCATCTGGATCGCTCAACAACGGGGTCGGCCCTACGCCGTACTCGGCTCCGGCTACCGAGAGAACCTCGGGCGAATCAAAGGCGATGCTGACCAACTCGACGTCCAAGCCTGCAAACTGATTGTCATTCTCCAGATCCACGATCTGTTGCATGCAAGGCG
>JABDIY010000130.1 GCA_013003535.1 Acidimicrobiales bacterium
AATCCCAGTTCTCGCAACTCCTGAAGGACCTCCAACAGAGTGGTAGCTCCCTGGGAAGGCTGGGCGGACGAAGTAGTCATGGCATCTCCTCAGCTCGGGCCGGCTCGATCCTATAAGACGGCCGATCAACCTCGTCCTACCCGCCAACCTAAGGCCCCAAACCCCCGCCCTCGTCGCAACAAACAGCCAAACTAACTCGCCCCCACGACGTCGCCAGAGAGCACGAAGTCGAACATCTTCCATCATTCGAGAAACCAGATCACTTCAACGATCTCTTGAATAACTTCCTCCTGAGCCATGGCCTGTGATCGGGGCGTGCGCGCCGCTAGGCGCCGGCTGGTGAGACAGCCGTCGGCAGTGAGATCACCACGGTAAGTCCGCCGTGCTCGTTGTCTTCGAGCGTGATGTAACCGTCCGACGCTTCGGCCAACTTCGTTGCGATCGCCAGTCCCAACCCGCTACCACGTGACGACGTGTCGCCCCGCCAAAACCGTTGCAGCGCTCTGGACTTGGCTTGGTCGCTGAGGCCCGGTCCTTGATCGCTGACGGTGATGAGCGTCTGACCGACCGCTGGCGTCACACGAACACCGATTGTGGAGTGGGGTGGCGAAACGGTGAGCGCGTTGTCCAAGATGTTGTCCAGCATCTGCTCGATTGCGCCGGGGATCGCCAGGACGTTGGTGGACAGTTCTGGAGCGCTGAGATCGAAACAGATCTGTTGTTCATCAGCCACCGCGGTCCACGTGTCCACCCGATCGGCGACGATCATTCGGGCATCCACAATCGCGGCAGTGGGCGTTCGCTCGGCGCGAGCGAGCTGTAGGAGTCCGTTCACGAGTTGACTGAGCCGTTCGATCTCGTCGATCGTTGCGGAGACTTCGGAGACATCGACGTCCTTCGTGAGCCGTGACTCCAGGTTCTCGAGGCGCAACCGGAGAGCGGTAAGTGGGGTCCGGAGTTGGTGGGAGGCATCGCTGACAAACGAACGTTGGGCTTCAATGAGCTCGTCGAGCTGTGCAGCCATAGTGTTGATGGAATTGCCGAGCGAACGGACTTCGGAAGGAGCATCCTCGCTGATCGGAGTAGTGGTGAGATCCCCCTCGGCGAACCGTCTTGTCGATTCTTGGAGCTCCCGCAGCGGCCTGGTGACGGATCGGGCAATGGCGAAACCAACTGCCGCTACGGCCACGACTACCACAAGGGCGACCGCGAGGAGCCCGAGCCACAGGCGTTGGATTCGCTCCGTGACTTCGTGGGCGTCGACGGTGAGCCGCAACGCACCGTGGACAGTGCCGCCCGAGGCTACAGGCACGGCAACGTAGAGGATATCCCGGTCGAGGGTTTCTGAACGCCGGATACCAGCAGAACGGACGCCGGCCAGAGCACTTTCCACCTCCGGCCGGGTGGAGAAATCCCTCGCCGGAACGGGGTCCGTGTCGAGGAGGGAGATGCCGGAGGTGTCGACCAAGATGACGCGTGCGCCGGTGCGCGTGGCGTATTCGTCAGCCGGAAGTGTGTCGGCCGGCTCCCCTTGGTCCAAGGTGTCTTCGTAGAACGATGCGAGGACCACCGCGTCGCGCTCCACATCAGCGATGAACCGCTCTTCTTCTCGTTGGCCGTAGAAGATCCCCAGTGGGACTTCCAACAAGAGCAACACAACCATCGTTATGGCCAAGTAGCTGACCACCAGTCGTCTTGTCACGAATCTCCCTGGCGAGCTGCCAGACGAAAGCCGACGCCACGAACCGTCTCGATGAGTTCAGGATCGAGCTTCTTACGGATCGAGGCGATGTGAACATCGAGCGTTTTTGTGGAGCCCCACCAGTTCTTGTCCCAAACGTTCTCGATCAGATACTCGCGGGTGAAGATCGCTCCCGGATCAGAGGCGAGTTCGACCACGAGGTCATATTCCTTCGGGGTGAGTGCAACTTCACTCCCATCCAAGCTGACCCGCCGAGTTCGGCGATCGATCGTCAACCCATCGAAGCCGGTCACATGGTCGGGGGGCGTAGCGGCGGGCGCATCGATGCGGCGCATCACTGCCCGAATGCGAGCTACCAGTTCCCGGAAACCGAACGGCTTCACCACGTAATCGTCGGCGCCGAGCTCCAGAAGCATGACCCGATCGATCTCGTCGCCTCGGGCCGTGACCACGATGATAGGAACCGTTGACCGTTTCCGGAGTTCCTGGCACACCACCCGACCGTCGAGATCGGGCAGGCCGAGATCCAGCAACACCAGATCGGCGGGGTCCGCTTCCAATGCGGCCGCACCTGTGACCGCAAGATCAACTTCGAAACCCTCACGACGCAACCCGGTGACAAGCGGCTCGGCGATGGTGTGGTCGTCTTCGACAACGAGGAGGCGCATGATGCCACCTTCGCGCACGGATGGAACCGGTGACGAGGGACCTTGCTGTTTCTTTGCCATTCCTTAAACCACGCCTGGCCCGCTGCTGTATGTCGGTTCCCTACCTTCAGGGTAACCACCCAACCCTCCCCCAATTCGACACCCCTCAACCAAGGAGCATGACCATGATCCGCAGAACCGCAGCCATCACCGCCGCCTCGATCGCTGGTGTCATCATCGCCGGAGGCGCCGCAGTGGGCGCAAATGTCGGAATTCTCAACGCCGCGAACGACCCAACCTTCGGCACTCTTTCCGCTGACGCCACCATCTTCAACTCCGATGACACCTCAACCAGCACCTCAACGTCATCGACCTTGCTCAATCGAGGCGACAACCAGGCGACCCAAGTATTCAGTGTTGACACCGCCGGCACCGTCACCGTGGAGACCGACGGCACCGGGCTGAAGGTGGCCGATGTGGTGGCCAACACCGGGTGGACTTGGGAGGACGCTGGGCACGGCAGCGGTCGGGTGATCGTGCGATTCATCTCGGCCACCGACACTCTGGAGTTCCACGCCAACCTCAACAGTGACGGATCCATCGAGGCGCAGGTGAACCGACCCGGGATCAACACGACGACCGGGTCCGTAACGACCAGTCCCACCGGTTCCTACGACGACGATCACGACGACGATCACGACGAGTACGAGGGCCGCGACAACGATCACGACGACGATCACGACGAGTACGAGGGCCGCGACGACGATGACTAGTGTCGACCAAACGACCGGCGCCGTTGGTAACGGTCGCAAGTCTGAAGGCGCCGCAGCCGATCCAGACGTAGCAGCGCGGCAACGTCTCGCTGATCTCGCCGCTCGCCGTTCCCGCCCCACCCGGGTTGCCGGATCATCCGTCCCCGCCGACACCCCAGGGATGTCGGTGCCGATCGGCTCAACCAACCGTCGGCCAACGCGCCGTCACCCCGCGCTCGCCACTCGAATTCTCACCGCCGGGCTCAGCACGACTGTCATGCTGGGAATCATCGCGGACCTGGCGGCGAACGCGACGCCGACCTCAACCGACGACGCAACCTCGACGGCACCGGCGGTCACCGTCATTTCCTCCACCGCATCCAATCCAGCCGTCGTGGTGACCCAACTTTCCGGTCAGCCGATCCATCTAACCGCCGCGCCGGCCATAGGATCAGTCCAAACCGGTCCAGTTCAACAGTCCGCCCCGGTGGTGAAGACGCATGGCAGTCGCTGAGACTCGATTCCGGGTGATGGCCAGCGACGCCCACGTGATCGTTGTCAATGGGCCAAACCGGGCCGGCGAAGTGGCCCGTCGAGCTCTGGACGAGTTGGAACAGGCCTGGAGTAGGTTCCTTCCGCTCAGCGACCTCAACCGCATCAACGACTTGCCAAATACTCCGGTGGTCGTCAACGAACCCACCATCACGCTCATCGAAACCATGATGCGGGCATGGGAATTGACCGACGGGCTCTACAACCCATCGATTCTTCCGGTCCTGATCGACGCCGGGTACCGATTCTCCATGGACAGCATCGAACCCCGCAGCCAAGTTCCCTCGATTGTTGAGTCCAAGATCGGGAACCTCTCGCAGATCGTGGTCGATCGCGAGAATCTGTCCGTCACGTGTCCCTACAATTTGGCGCTGGATCCGGGAGGTATCGGCAAGGGCCTCGCAGCTGATCTAGTGGTGTCTGAACTGCTGGCTGGTGGCGCCGACGGTGCGCTCGTGAGCATCGGTGGCGATATGGCTGCCGCCGGAACACCACCAACAGCTACCGGATGGTCCCTCGCCATCCAGAGCCCCGCCGACCCGGCTACCCACATCGCTGAAATTGCTTTCGGCGGTGGCGGTGTCGCAACGTCGAGCACGCTGAGTCGCCGCTGGAAGCAGGGTCACACCGAACGACACCATCTCATCGATCCCACCACCGAAGCGGTGGCACAACCCGATCTGGTTGCCGTGACGATCTTCGCGCCCGCCGGTTGGCTGGCCGAGGCCCACGCAACCGCGGCGATCCTGGGGGGCGCGGACCGCTTCGCTTCCTACACCGATTGGTTCGGTCTCCAGGGTGTGGCCGTTACTGCGGAGGGTCACCTGATCGAAACTCCCGCATTCGGCGACTTGCGTCCCGCCGCCGTCCCGGCATGAACCCCCAGATCTGGTGGTACGTTGCCCGAGCCTCCGGGGTGGTGGGCTGGATCCTCCTCACCTTCAGTGTCCTTTGGGGGATTCTCATTCCGGCCAAGTTCACGAAGCGACAACGGCCGGCCTGGATGCTGGACCTTCATAGGGGACTCGCTGGCCTCACTATTGGTTTCGTGGCCATCCATCTCGTCGCCATCATGGCCGACTCCTACGTTGAATTCGGCCTGACTGATCTCGTGATTCCATTTGTTTCAGATTGGAAACCCGTCCCGGTTGCGTTGGGCGTCCTCGCCATGTGGCTCTTGGTGATCGTCCAAGCCACGTCGCTTGCGATGAAACACCTGCCCCGGCGAATCTGGCACCGGATCCACATGATGAGCTACCTCACGTTCTTTCTCACGAGCCTGCACGGGACCTTCGCCGGCACCGACGCAACCAGTCCGCTGTATCAGGCAACCTCTCTCGCTGCTCTCGCCGCCGTCATCTTCGCCACGGTGTTCCGCATCCTGATTCGCCGCCGACCACGGTCCCAGCCAACGCCGTCCACTGCCGCGCCTGCGGAGTCATCGGGGCGCGTCCGACGAAGCGAAATGGGCACGAACTCTTTCGGGCACCAATCGCTCAAGCCGGTAAAGCGGTAGCAGAGCGAACCCCAGCCCGTTGTAGGAGAAAAAGACAAACATGAGGGTGAGCGTTCCCAAATGGAGCAGGATCGCCGACGGCACCCACGCCCGCCGAAACCAACCGCCGAGCAAAGCCAGCGGTGCGAACAATTCCACGGCCACCGATGCGATCGCCATCGGCTGAAGCACCCAGTCGTTGGCGATCGCCAGCGAGGCCAACGGGGGTCTCGGCTCGCCGAGCAAGTCCATCCGCGTTGCCGAGTAGGCGATGTGGTTGGTCAACGTCTCGCTGTTGAGCCACTCCACCCCGCCGATGCGGAGCTTGGCGATGCCGGCGAGCGCGTAGGTGACCACCGTGATGATGGCAGCGAGTCTCAGCGGCCACCCATACCGCGTATCCGGCTCGACCGAACCTTGCCTTCGGAACGCGTCAACACTGTAGGCGTGGGCGGCAGGGGCGAACCCAAGGACGAGGACATGGAGCGTCACGAGGTGCTCGAAATGGAGCATCTGCCCCCAAGAGGCATGGTAGGTGGCCCAGGTGAGTTGGCAGGCGGCAAACACCCATCCGGTGTAGCGAAAGCCTGCGCCGAAAGTGAAGGCGAAACCGCTGAGGACCGACAGTCCGAAGAGACCCCAGAGCGCAGTGGATGGAAGGGGCCCTTCGAGAAGGTTGGCGATACCGACCGGCTCGAATTGCACTGCAGGCCGATCGGCGAGCCGAGCAAACTCCCCCACGCTGACGATCATGGCGATCGTCGCATAGCTCCCTACGAGAATCCTGAACACGGCGAGCCGTTCGGCGGGGGCTGGCGCCAACAGCCAGGAATCGAGTCGGTTGAACAGTTGCCAGCCCGGCCGACGGAGTGCATCTGGGGTCAACTGCGCCGTCATGACCGGATCTCGCACCTGGCATGCACATTGCGGTGCAGAAGCGACTCTTCGCCCCGGAGCCGGGCCACGGTGTCATGACGTTCGGTGGCGATCTCAATTGCGGTGAGACCTTCGGGAGCCCTGCCGGCGATTTGCCGGCAGACCTGGGCGCCTTCGCCTCGTGCCACGGCGTCGTTGAGGAATGATTGGGCGATCAACCAGTCCATTGTTTCCGCGATCGTGGAGGTGGACAGCGTTCGATTCGCCCCGGTGTCGGTGACCCCGAGAGCGGTGACGTACGAGCTCACATTGCCCCGGGTTGCGGCGTACATCGGGTACGTCGACAGTGGAATTCCATCCTCGTTTCGAAGAGCCGGCGAAATGAGCGCGGCGACGAGAATCAGGGTGGCAAGGCGCCGCAGGGCAGCGGCTCGCGTTGCATTCCGCTGACCATCGGGGGGGACAATGGTTGAGTTGTCGGAGATCACGAGCGACCCTCCGATCCGATCTCCTTGCGTCAGAACCGCAGACCAGTAGTCAACCCGACAGTACTCAACATGACCCCAGGCTCGTAGTCGACAGGTGACCCCAGTTGACCGAGCGGCGAGCCATGCTGCTGACCTGGTCAGGCTGAGCAGCGTGGCAGTCGCCTAGCTGACCACCACCGGAATGGCGCTGAACTCGCCGGGATCGGTTTCCAACCCTGTGCCTCCCCGAACGATCAGCAGCACGGTCTGACCGCTCGGTGCGCCGGTCAGATCAAGCATCACCGAATAGGGTGCGGGTTCGGCCTGGGAACCAGCCTGGGTGAATTGCTGGTCCAGCAAGACTGGACTTCCGGCCACGAAGGCTTCCACCACGATCGCCCCCTCGAATCCTCGCGCCGACCCGGCCACGGTTATGGGACCAGCAGCTACTTGGGCCATCGATTCGGGCGAAGTAATGGTGTTGAACTCATTGACGGCGCCGAGGACGAACCAGCCGTCATCCGGTCCGAGCTGACGCATCAGCAACACACCTCGAACCACCGCCACTCCCCCGGGTTCGGGGAGGGAGAACACTTCGATCTCACCGCTGCGGGAGTCACCCTGCTGGAATTCGCCGAGCGCCGGTGGAACACCGAGAACGCTGGACACGAAATCTTCCGCAGCCGCCTCGGGCGACGTGAACACTTCGTCTGGAGCCGGCCAAATCGCCGGTTGTTCGAGAGGCACCACGTCGAGAGTGGTGGTAGTCGCGGGCATGGTGGTCGTCGTGGTGGACTCTACCGTCGTCGACGTGGTTGATTCCGTGGTGGTGGACCCGTCGGAAGTTGCTGTAGTTTCAGCCGGCGCGGTGGAAGAGGTAGTGGTAACAGCGGAATCGTCGCTACCACCACAGCTAGCAATCACCAGGACGAATGCGGCGATTAGTACGGCACGTTTCATGGCCACTCCTTTGGGCTGATGGCCACATCGTGCCACCTTTCCGAGGTCAGAACTGGTCGCCCGACCGCCACGGCGGCAGCAAATCTACCCGCGCTCAACCTCATTGTGCAGGGGTTCTATTGTGCCGAATCGCGTGGGGCTGGCAGAGTGGTGAGATGAAGGTGTCGAGCCCGGACAAACTGCTCTACCCCGACGACGGGATCACCAAAGCCCAAGTGGTCACCCACTTCGAGCGAGTGGCTGATCACCTACTTCGCTACGCCGCCAGTCGGCCGCTCACGCTGCAACGTTTTCCTAGTGGAATCAAGAAGTCGGGCTTCATGCAGAAGAATGCTGCCGACTACTTTCCCCCGTCGATTCGACGGTTGGAGGTGCCCAAGCGAGAGGGCGGCACCACGAACTATGCGGTGGTGGAGCAGCCCGAAGACATCCCTTACCTAGCCAACCAGAACACGATCACCTTTCATATGTGGACGTCGTCGGCCGACGCCCCCCACCAGCCGGACTGGATGATCATCGACCTTGATCCTGAAGACGGCGACGTGGAGAAAGCCCGAGCCGCCACATCGACGATCCGTTCGATCCTGAAACGGTTCGACCTCGACGGGTTCGTGTTGGCCACCGGCTCAAAGGGTTTCCATGTGTGGGTGCCGCTGGCAGCCGGCCATGATTTCACGGGGATCTCGCTGGCCTCGCGGGCGATCGCCGGGCTGGCCGTGACCGAGCAACCCGATTCGTTGACTACCGAATTCCTCAAGAAAAACCGTCACGGCCGAGTCTTCGTGGATTGGCTTCGCAACGCTCCAACCGCCACCGTCGTAGTGCCCTTCTCCTTACGAGCCCGCCCCGGCGCTCCTGTGGCGGTGCCGGTTGGTTGGGATGAACTCACGCTCGCCCGGCCCGATGGTTGGAAGATCGATTCGATCGACGACCGACTGGACTGGAGCACGGACATCGACCAACACCTGATCCCGGTTGACGACATCGTGGCCGCCGCGAAAGCGGCCGGCGTCGACCTCGACACACCCCACGACCGGTTCGGTCGCACGGGTTGATGACTTGGTTCGCCTAGGTCTGGTCTGCGTTAGCAAGATTGGCGTCGGCTGGGAGCGTGACCAGCCAGGTGAGGAGGGCAACGTTGATGGCAGCCCCGATTGCGGCAGAGGGCAGTGCTACCACACAGGCGACGAGAGAGGCGGCAACTGCGATCCGCAGCAATCGAAGTCCCTGCCGGTGCCCCGTTCCGATGGCGATAGCGACCGCGGCGAACGACGCTGCGAGCGCAGCCCACATACCAACGGCAGTGAGGAGCACCGTTGAATTGGAGATCGTCCAGTTGCCGAAGAGGTACTCGATCGACGTTCCATCACTCCACGCTGCCAGTGCCACGATTACCCCGGGAAGATGGGCGAAACCATGGATGGCGAGCACGGCGGCGAGCGGCTTCTGCCACCGTTCCAGGCGGGAGGCGACCTCGGCTTCGGTGCTGTTTGACTGTTGATGGGTTGATGAGAGAAACATCTTTTCTCCACGGGTCGGTCCTGCAGATCCGTTGTCCTTTCAGATGCGTTGATGGGTCGGCGGTCTGGCCAAGGACGGTGTTCACCATGTAGTCAAAGACTGGTCAGGCTGTTCGAACAGAGGCCGATGACCCGATGTCTGAAATTCGATCAGGTCCTTCGTGGGTTCGGTGAACCCCTGCCGACCCTGCCGTCACCACCAATCGGTCATGGCTCGATAAACATCGGGGTGATGGGCGAGGGTGTTGTGGGTCAGCCGCGGGAACAACTGAAACGTGGCCCCCGGGAACAACTCGCCTTCTTCCACCCGCCCGGCTGCACTGGAAGAGGTGACCAGCGCATCCCCTATTCGGCGGGCGATCGGATGCTCAGGGTCGGCGGTGACGGTGCCGGCGATCACGAGGTGTTCGGCCCGCCGAAGCCGATGCGGGAGATGCGGGTGGATGCGATGACGGGAACCGGGATCCTGCTTCAGCCAGTCCTCGTCGTGGATCAACCCAAAGCGAAGGTCTTTGATCCCAGCACTGCGGCGGTCGAGCCCAAGCCCGAGCCATCGAGAAGGTGGTAGCGGAAGCGCCCATAACGCGGCACTGGTGGAGTTGACGAACGCTTCGAGGCCGGCCCCGTCGTTGGGAACCCCGATCAGGACGATCCGTCGCACTTTGGGGGTCCAGCGGCGCCGAATTCTGAAGGGTCGACGGAACAGGCGGAGGCTTTCTCCGTAGTGGCAGGCCGACCGAACCACGAGACCGCCCATGCTGTGTCCAATGAGGTTGATCTCGCTCACCCGGACCGGCCATGCCCGAACCAGAACGTCCAACAGCTGGGCCAGCTCACGGCCGTTGCTGGAAATGTGGCGACCGGTGTTGTATCGCACGGACAGCACGGTCATATCGTGATCCTGGCCGAGCAATGTGCCGTAGGTGGTGGACGATTCGTTCGGGAACCCCCAGATGGCCTCGGTCGACATCAGCCCGTGGACCAGGACGCATATCCGAGGACTGGCATTCGGCATCACCGCGCCGAGCCCTCGGCGGGGTATTTCTTGGTGAAGCGGCAACACCGTGTCGCCCATTCTGATCGTCATGGGGATGGCGAGCCGGGAAGCGCGTTCGTCCAGCGTGTCGCCGAACAGCCCGTTCACGATTGCCACGGCATCGTCCCCTAGGCCGGGCAAGGCGCCCAGGAGTCGCCGCGCCCGCGACACCCCATTTGTTTCGCCGGTGATTTGGTCTCGAGTGCCAGCTTCGCTCACCGCCCGACAATAGCCGTCCACCTGCACCATCCGATTGCGCCGCTCGCCTTTCACCAACATGCGCCGAAATGGTTGGATAGCAAACGTTTCGACGCATCTCGCTGAAGGATGAACGGTTTGAGTTTCGTTTGTTTACGCTTGTTTACATGCATGCTGAGCTTTGGCGAGTGTTGAGTGAAGTAGCTGTTCATCATCATGGGCTGATCACCACAGCGCAGATCCATGAGTTGGGTGTTTCAAGGCAGGGCCTACGTACTGTCCTTGACCAGGGACGATTTGAGCGGGAGGAGCGAGGGCTGTATCGCTTGGTTGGCCATGCGACTTCTTGGCGGTCAACAGTGCTGGCCCACTGCTTGGCCACCGGTGGTCGAGCCTTTGGCACAACAGCTGCGATGGTCCATGAGCTGGGCTCACCGGGTGACCTCTCGCCGGGACATGCAGAAATTCTTGTCCCTCTCGGTTCGCGTCCTCGGCCACGGCCGCGACTGCTTGTGTACCGGGGCGCAGAGTGGGAGAACGTCCGCGCCGTAAAAGTGAATCAAATCCCGGTGCTTCCGATTGCCGAAACGCTGCTGTCGGTTGCAATGCACCATCCCTTCGAGAAGTTCAGGGCGGTGGTCAATCAGGCGAGGCGACAGCGGCAGATCACTCTTTCCCAACTGACGCGCGCCGCTCGACCGTTCCTCGACGACGGCCGCCGACATCGACGTCAGCTGAAACGAGCACTTGAAGGCCTGACTGAGCAACCAACCCTCTCGCGCAGTGAGTGGAGTGACGAGTTTGCCGACTGGTGCGAGCAGTGTGGACTCCCCCGCCCCGAGTTGGAGTTTCGCATCACAGACGCCAAGGGCGTCTTCATCGCCCAAGTGGACTTGTGCTGGCCCGAGCACGGGCTCGTGGTTGAGCTCGATAGCTGGGCATGGCACCACGATCGAGCCTCGTTCGAATCCGATCGCCGTCGATACGGACGTCTAGCTGTCGAGGGTTGGACGGTGATCGCAGTGACATGGAAGCGATGGAAGGGCGATCCCGACGGCTTAGCGAAAGACCTTGCGATGGCGCTGAACGACCGGCGAACGGCCTAGGGTTCGCCCCGCATCGACATGCGTCGAAATG
>JABDIY010000143.1 GCA_013003535.1 Acidimicrobiales bacterium
AGACCACCAACGACGTTGGCGCCACGATCCTCGAAGAAGCCCGTGCGTTGCTGGCGGGCCGCCGGTTCCGTGATGCCGCCCGTGTCCTGGAATCGGTGGAGCGCCTTCGACCCGATGATCCCGAAACGCTGTCGCTCATCGCGGTAGCCCACGCCAACCTGGGGCGGAACCGCAAACTGGTGAGTGACGCCCTGCGCCGGCTGAGCGACGAATTCGGCGATCGGTCCCTCACCTGGCGAACCGTGAGCGAGGTGGCATTGGCACGATTCCAATTCGACCCCGCCCAACAGGCAGCCCGAACGTCGGTCCAGATGGCGCCAAGATCGGTGAGGAACTGGCACGCTCTTGCGGCTTCTTATGCCGGGAACGGCTGGTTCTCCGAGTCCGAGGCCTGCATCGCCGAAGCCACCAGGATCGACCCGGTTGGACAATACGAAATGGGCACGAGCGATGTGATCGGTTTCGGACAATGGCAGGTGGGGCGAGCAGTGAATTACTGGGCCATGACCCGTACCTACGTGGCGATTGTGGCGATGCTCGGCTTTCTTTGGTTCGGATTACTTGGTCTGGCGATTGCGTTGTCCACACCCATGCTCGTTCGTGAGATCCGGGTGCGAACCGCCCCGGAACCGTTCCGAACCTTGGCCGATCTTGTATGGCGGGCCGAGCACCGCATTCGGCTCCTCAATGCCACAGTTGTTGGCGCTGTCCTCCTACTCTGGCTTCTATTGTTTACCATCGTGCGGTGACCTCTCGTTCCCGCCGTCGTCGTCCCTCTCCTCGTGGGGCGGTCGCCGGGCTCCTGACCATCGCTCTTGCGGCGACCGCATGCGCGGGCTCGGGCACCGACGTTGTCACCCAGGACCCCACCACGATCACCACGACGGACACCACCACTTCTCCCCAGCCCACGGTCGCCACCACCGCTCCAACGACGACCAGTGAAGCCACCCCGCCCACGCCCCCGGACTCCCTGCCGGGTGACCTCATTGAGTTCGGACCGGCCCAAGGCGATCAGCTCGACGTGGTTGGCGTGGCTTTCGACGACGTCCTGAACGTCCGAGTCGCCCCTGGCACCGATTTCGAGATCATCGGGACGCTGGACCCCGACGCCAGCGGTGTCACCGCCACCGGCCACAACCGGTTACTGTCCAACTCGTTCTGGGTGGAGGTTGAATTTGACGATCAACTGGGCTGGGTGAATGAGGCATTCGTGGGTTATCTCGGAGTGTCCCAGGAGCTCTCCACGGACCAAGAGGCCGACGGAATGTATGCACTTGGCGAACTCCTGGCGAGCACCTACGTCACGCAGGATCCACCGAGCAGCGTGACACTGGTGCGCAATGCCGCAGATGAAGACGAGTTTCGAACCACGCTGATCTACGACGTGATCGGGATCGGTGATGACTCCGTGAAGGGATTTCGCCTGACCATCGTGGCAGAATCAGATCTGGGAGGAACCGGAGCGGTTTCGTTCACCGAGCAGACGATCTGTTCCCGAGGTCTGGCCCCTGACCTCCGGTGTGTCTAGCCGCTATTCCCACTCGATCGTGCCGGGCGGCTTGCTGGTGATGTCATATGCCACCCGATTGACACCATCGACCTCGTTGATGATGCGGTTACTCATCTTCTCGAGCAGCTCGTAGGGAAGGCGGGCCCAGTCTGCGGTCATGGCGTCGTCGGAGGTGACCGCCCGAATAATGATGGGACGGGCGTAGGTCCGCTCGTCGCCCATCACCCCGACGGAACGGATGTCGGCCAGTACGGCGAAGTATTGCCACACCTCGCGTTCCAGTCCGGCCCCGATGATTTCCTCCCGCACGATCGCATCAGCGTTCTGAAGGATCGAAACGGTCTGGGGCGTGACCTCACCGATGATCCGCACGCCCAGTCCCGGGCCGGGGAACGGTTGGCGCCACACGATTTCCTCGGGCAGCCCGAGTTCGGCGCCGACGGCCCGAACTTCGTCCTTGAACAGGTTGCGGAGCGGCTCAACAAGATCGAACTCCAGATCGTCAGGCAGGCCGCCAACATTGTGATGGCTTTTGATCTTGGCGGCGGTATCGCTACCGGACTCGATCACATCGGGGTACAACGTGCCCTGCACCAAAAAATGGGCGTCTTCGACCTCGAGTTGGGCTTGTTCGAAGACGCGGATGAACTGCGAGCCGATCACCTTGCGTTTGGCCTCGGGTTCGGTCACACCGTCGAGATGCTTGAAGAAACGATCCGCCGCGTCAACGTGAACGAGCCGCACACCTTGGGACCGTTCGAAGGAATCCACAACCTGATCTGATTCGCCCGCTCTCATGAGACCGGTGTTCACATAGACACATGTGAGCCGATCACCGATCGCTTTGTGCACCAGGGCGGCGGCAACCGCAGAGTCCACACCGCCCGAGAGCCCGCAGATGGCACGACCCTCGGGACCAACCTGATCTCGAATGGCGGCGACGGACTCATCGATCACCGATGCCATGGTCCAGGTTGGCTCACAGCCAGCCAGGTCCAAAAGGAATCGCCGCAGCACCTCCTGACCGTGTTCAGAATGCTTCACCTCGGGATGATGCTGCACGCCGTACATCGCCCGCTCTGGGCATTCCAGTGCGGCGACCGGTGAATTGGGCGATGTACCGACAGCAACAAAGCCGTCCGGGACGTCGGTGACGGCGTCGAAATGGCTCATCCAAACCGTGAACTCCTCGGGAAGCTCAGCGAACAACGATCCGCCATCGGCCAACTTACTCATCGTGGTCCGGCCGTACTCGCCCCGCTCGTTCCGGCCAACCGTTCCGCCCAACTGGTGGGCGATGAGCTGGGCGCCATAGCAGATACCGAGGATCGGGATCCCAAGGTTGAAGATCTCCGGATCCAAACGAGGAGCGCCCTCCACGTGAACGGACATTGGGCCGCCGGAGAGGATCAGCGCCGCCGGCTTTTTCTCGGCGATCTTGGCGGCGCTGAGATCGTGGTGGATGATCTCGGAATACACGTTGCATTCGCGTACTCGACGGGCGATCAGCTGCGCGTACTGGGCGCCGAAGTCGACGACGAGGACGACCTGATCCGGGTGGGCTACCGCGGTGCTCATTTACGCACCGCCAATTCAGCGGTCTGCAGTTCTTTCACGGTTTCGTACCCGAGACTGGCCATGGTCTGCCGTAGCGCACCGAAGACATTGGTTCGGCCGTCGGCGGTGACGGCGGGGCCGACAAGGACCTCCTCCAGGGTTCCGGCCGGAGGAGCGGAGAGAACGAGGCCTTGAGGGAGCGTGGGATGTGCCACCGAGCGGGCCCAGTGATGACCGTGACCGGGCGCGGAATCCGCTCCGGCCAGCAGGGAACCCAACATCACTGCGTCGGCCCCAAGGGCGATTGCTTTGGCGATGTCGCCGCCGGAACGGAGTCCGCCATCGGCCACGATGTGGACGTAGACACCGGTTTCATCCAGATGCCGCATCCGAGCCGCCCGGACGTCGGCGATTGCGGTGGCCTGGGGGGCTCCCAATCCGGTGACCCGCCGACTGGTGGTGGTGTCGCCGGTGTCGACCCCTACCAGGACGCCGGCCGCACCGGTGCGCATGAGATGCAGTGCGGCGGAATAGCTGGCGCAGCCACCCACCACTACCGGCGTTTCCAGTTGACGAACGAATTGTTTGAGGTTCAGTGGTTCGGGCCGGGCGCTTACATGTTCGGCTGATGTGACCGTGCCGGAGATGACCAGGAGGTCCAGTTCGGCCTTCATGAGGGTGTTGGCCATCTCCACCACATGTTTGGGGCTCACGGCTCCCGCCGCATACACGCCGCCGGCTCGCATTTCCCTGATCCTTTGCGTCACCAGGTCGGGATCGACCGCTGCTCCGTACCACTCCCGCAGCAGGCGTAACGCATCGACCGAATTGAGACCCTCCAAACTGCCCAGGAGCTCCCCGGCGTTCTCGTGGCGGGTCCAGAGCCCTTCGAGATCCAGAACACCCAGACCACCGGCTTGAGAAATGGCGATCGCTTGGTCCGGACTGGTGACCGAGTCCATGGCGGAGGCCATGAACGGCAGCTCGAATCGGTACGCATCGATCTGCCAGGAGAGGTCCACCAGTTCAGAATCTCTGGTACGGCGAGTGGGGTTCAGGTAGAGCTGATCCAGCGAGTACCCCGCTCTGGCGGTCTTTCCCATACCTATTTCAAGGTTGGCCACATCATCTCCTCAGAGCCGGGTGAAGCTAGCAGGCTAGTCCCGCCGGGCCCGGCCCATGCGGTTGGCTAGTGAAGAATGGGCGGAGCGTGGCCGGCAAGGATGTCCTGCTCCATGGCCTCGAGGTGTTCGTCGGGTACGAGGCCGACGCTCATGAGTTCGTCCCGAAGCCGAGTGCACGCCCGCAGGGCTTCGACCCGGCGGCCGCACTGGGCTAGTGCAGTTATCAGCAGATACCAGAGGCGTTCCCGGTAGGGGTTCTCTTCCACGGCGCTTTCAAGTTCGCCAACCGCTATCTCGTGGTGCCCCATGGCCAGGTCAGACTCAAGGGTGAGTTCCATCGCAAGCAGCCGCAGTTCATCCAACCGGTACGCCTCCAGCCGGAATCCTTCATCGTCAGCAAGATCCCCGAACGGTCGACCTCGCCAGAGTGCCAAGGCCTCTCGGCACGATCTCTGACAACGCTCGGGGTCCTCTCGCAGGTCCACAGCTACTTTGACGAGCCGCTCGAAGGCAAGCGCATCGATGGCTACCGCATCGGCGACAAGTTGATAAGAGTGATCGAGTCGCACGATCGCTTTGGCCCCGAGGAGTTGGCGCAAGTGAGAGATGTACGATTGAAGAGTGTTGTAGGCCGAGGCCGGCGGATGATCCGCCCACAGCACGTCATACAGGTGATCGATCGGAACGGCGTGGTCAGCTCCGATTGCGAGCGCTCCTAGCAGAACGCGAGCCTGCCGCCCGCCAACCGATATGGGCCCGGATGGCACGAGCACGTCGATCGGGCCGAGCACACGAACGATGGGGTCGTTCTGCATGAGTCTCACCTCCGCTTTCAAGTGTCCTCCATGGGGGTTCCAAGACCAGTGCCAGAGGTCCCACAGTGCGGGTTCAGGCCTCGGAGCAAAGGCCTCCAACGGTTCTACGGATAATTGAAGACGTAGAAGAGAAGTTGCTACGCAGGAAAGGAGCATGAGATGAGCAAACTGTATGAACCACGAACCCCACATCGGGACGAGGTCAAAGACATTCGAGATACGCAGGAAGTTCTTCCTGATCTTCCCGCTGATGTCACCGTCCCTGATGATGCAAGGGGGATCACCCACCCAAGGCGGTTTGGCGGCGGTCGCGCCGCAACCGGCATCCGGTGGATTCGGTGGATGCCCGCCATGCTCCTGCTAGTGGCTGGGGCGGTTGCCCTTGGCTTGGCATTGCGTGGTGACAGCGCCGACACGGCCAACGAGCCGTGGGTCACCGTTACCGCAGGGCCGGGGTCGAACTCCTTGGCTCCCACTCCCTTCGAGGCAGTGCAAGTCGACGCGATCACCCATACCTACACAAGCGTTCCCCCAACCGACTGGGCAACCGATACCTACGGAACCGGATAGCAACCGTCGGCCCGTGACCCTCTAGCAAGAAGCCGCAAGCCACGTGCTCTCACCGAGTGCGTGGTTTGCCGCGCCGACCCGTGCGTGGGTGCTGATTTGGCAAGGCCTGGCGTCCTGACAATCAGCCCGACCGAGAACAGCCGGGCCCAATCAATAAGGGTCGGCTTCCACCTGACCTACGATGTTGGAGCGGCGATGCGGTCAGTGACCGCTCTCCCCACCCGCCAACAGGAGGCACAAAGGTGACAGATCAACCCGACGACGATCTCGATCCGCTCGAACGGTCGCTTCTCGACAGGATCGGAAAACTCGTAGCCGAACCGCACCGGGAGCACCACGAGCCGATGATGGCTGCGACACTGCTCGAAGCCCAGATCACCAGTCGGATCATCGACCACACCGCCCGCTGGCTGCGTGCCGTACACGCTCTCGGGCACTACACGATCGGATCGGCCGGCCACGAGGCCAACGCCCTCGTGGCACTCTCGCTGGAACCGACCGACCCTGCGCTTCTTCACTACCGCTCGGGCGGCTTCTACGTTGCTCGCTCGCTTCAGGCACAGCACCAGGGCACCACGGTCGACAATCCGGCGGATGACATTCTGCGCGGCATGCTCGCTCGGTCTACCGAGCCGATCGCCGGTGGTCGACACAAGGTCTTCGGACATCACGTTTTGTCGATCATTCCGCAGACGTCCACGATCGCATCGCATCTGCCCCGGGCTGTTGGACTGGCGCTCAGCTTCGATCTGGCCAACGACGCGTCCCTGACATGGCCTGTGAATTCAGTTGTCGTGTGCAGCTTCGGCGACGCCTCGCTGAACCACTCGACAGCCCAGGGTGCGATCAATTGGGCGTCCAACCTGGCTTTTGCGGGGAGGCGAGTGCCGGTTCTTTTCGTCTGCGAAGACAACGGCCTGGGACTGAGCGTTCCAACCGACCCCGATTGGGTGGCTGCTTCGGTTCGCTCTCGCCCGGCGATCGACTACACCCGAATTGCCGGCACGAAGCCCTCGCAGGCGTTGACAGAGTTACCGGCGGCTATCCAACGTGTACGAGACGAGGGTCGTCCCGGTTTCGTCCATCTCGAAACCGTCCGGTATCTCGGCCATGCCGGCACTGACGTAGAGGCGGCCTACCGGTCCCCTGATGCCATGCGCACCGACCTTGAGCGGGACCCGATTCTGTTCACCGCCCAACTCGCCATGGACAGCGGCGTGTGCGACGCCACCGAAATCCTGGAGTGGTACCACGACCTGCGGTCCACTATCCGCACCCGGGCACTCGAACTGGCCGACGAACCGACGCTCACCGACGCCGCCGAGGTCATGGAGCCGCTCACCCCGATGGTGAAACTCCGAGGGACCTCAGTCGCCGAATCACCTTCAATCGTGTCGAGTGATCGGCTCACGCTGGCCCAGTCCATCAACCGGACCTTGGGCGACCTGCTCACCGAGCGGTCCAAGACCATCGTCTTCGGCGAGGACGTTGGGCGAAAGGGGGGTGTCTACGGCGTCACCCGGGGCCTCCAGAAGAAGTTCGGAGACAAGCGCGTTTTCGACACCGTGCTGGATGAACAGTCAGTTCTCGGTCTGGCGTTGGGGTCTTCGCTCAACGGATTCCTCCCGCTCCCCGAGATCCAATACCTTGCCTACCTGCACAATGCTGAAGACCAACTTCGCGGTGAGGCTGCCACGCTGGCGTTCTTCTCAAAAGGTCAGTACGTCAACCCCATGGTCATACGCGTTGCGGCCTACGGCTACCAGAAGGGTTTCGGTGGACACTTCCACAACGACAACTCGATCGCCGTTCTCCGAGACATCCCCGGAGTGGTTATCGCATCGCCTGCCCACCCCGCCGACGCCGGACCGATGCTGCGCGCCTGCGTCGAGCACGCCGCCAGCACCGGTGCGGTTTGTGTCTACCTCGAACCGATCGCTCTGTACCACACCACGGATCTGCAGGAACCCGGCGACCAGGAATGGACCGCCGATACAAGTTCGATCGGCGTCGACCCCATCGGTGGCCGGGTCCACGGCGACGGCAACGACCTCACGATCCTCACATGGGCCAACGGCGTCTACCTGAGCAGGAGGGCCGCGAAATCTCTGAGCGACGCGCACGGTATCAATGTCCGCATTCTGGACCTTCGCTGGTTGGCTCCGCTGCCGCTCGATCAGATGCTGTCCCAAGCAGACATCACCGGGCGGGTGCTCGTGGTCGACGAGACTCGACGAAGCGGAGGGGTAGGCGAAGGCATCGTCGCCGAGCTCGTCGACGCCGGTTTCAGTGGTTCGATCGCTCGCATCGCCGGTAAGGACTCCTTCATCCCGCTGGGCGCGGCGGCAAATCACGTCCTTCTGAGTGAAGAGGACATCATCCGGGCCGCCCGGAACGTTGCCCGGACAACCACCGCGGCCGACGGTTCTTAGAGCCCCTTGAGGAAGGTCACCTGCTCGTTGAAGACCGCTTCGCCTTCCGCGGAGGTGGTCTCACCCCAGATTACGTAGTTCTCTACGAATGCGAAGGTGTTCCCGAACTGATCGGTGGCCTGGGTTGTACCGTCGACGAGTTCGATTGTGAAGTCCGAACTCAAGACTGCGGCGGGGTCCACTGGAGCGCTGAAACGGATGATCTCCACCGAGGCGTCGCCGCTGTAGGCGAACGCGGCCGCCTCGAACCCGGGCGCTGCCGTCATGTCTCCGAACCAGGCCAGATAGGTGCCGTCGGCATCGACGTCGAAGGAGCCCTCGATGGAGGGTGCCAACACGCCCGCAAACGCATCCTCGCCTCCGAACGGGTTGGTACCCGGTTCGGCGCCGCCGGCCTCCAGTTCGTCGAGGAATTGCTGCCACTCTTCGTCGGTCATCGCAGCATCGTCCGAGCCGTCGCCGAACGAACCGTCGCCGAAATCGAGGGTGGGGGATCCGTTGTTGTTGAGTTGGCCGAAGAGACCTTCGAGTTCTGCCAATCGTTCTGCGTTACCAAACGCTTCCCAGTCGGTGTCCATGAGGACGTCCAGGATTTCTTCGCCGATCTCGTCCTGGCGGTCCACGATCTCTTCGATGTCGGTACCCATGGCAACCAGATCGGCTGGTTCCAGAACCGTCATCAGGTCGTTGATGGTCTCGAGGTATGTGGGCATCGCTGACATGTACCAGCGGCCATCTCGTTCTACGACTGTGACACCCAGATCCACGGCGGCCATACGCTCGAACGCGCGGACGGTGGTGTCGGAAAGGTCCGCTACCTCGAGCAACCGATCGAACAACTCTCGGGCTGCTTCTGCTTCGGGTGAGGTGTCGCTGGCACAGCTCTGAGTGGTCTCACCGTCGAAGATGATCGTGGTGCAGCCACCGGCGATCGTGAAAGATCCGGAAACCGGCGTGCTGCTCAGCTCACCGGCGCCGACCTCGATGGAGACCTTGATCTCGTTGAGGCTGACCACCTGCCGACCGTTCACTTCGTTCGCAACGAAGTCCACCAGGTCGACCGACCATTCGACGTCGGAAAGTTGGGCGGCAGCCGCGGCGTCATCCATGCCTTCCTGCAACTCGGGCAGGAAGAGCGGAGAGTAGTCATACAGGACGGCGGCCTCCGAAGGATCCATCAACGTCAGCATGCCTGTGGCGTCGAGATCTGAGATCGCCAAGATCATGTCTTCCATCACGGCGTCCGGCGTGGCCGCACCAACCGGGTCTGGCCCGTTTCCGAGTCCGGGGAAGAGCTTCTTGGCATCTCGGCGGGCGGCTTCGGCGCCCGAGTAGTAGAGGCTCACATACCACGATCCGTCTACCTCTACCACAGCCATCTTCATGGGCTCGTCCGCCATGTCGGCGATGGTCCTGGTGGTGTCAGCTTCGGGCATCTCGATATCGAACCGATCCCACAGGGCTCCCATCGGGGTCTGAGGGTTGTTCGGGGCCGAGATCGTGCCGCCAGTAGTGGTGACATAGTGCAGGCCGGGGTCCAGCGCCTCTACCGAGTAGGTGACCCCGTCCACCTGGATATCGAGGAAGCTGGCGGCCGCCGGATCGGCGTCGGCGCCCAGGATCTCGAGTCGACGCATGTGGCCTGCCATGTCGAACATCGGCTGGGCCAGCGACTCGCGCTCGCCGGGGTGCATGACCTCGGCAACACCAACCAGGTCTTCGTTGTCCAGGGCTGCGAAGAAAAGTTCAACTGCCTCTTCGGAACTGGCGGGGCCTTCGGGAGCTCGAAGGGCGGCTGTTGCGGCAACACCGCCACCGATGGCAAGGGCCCCCAGCAGTCCGGCAACGGCGAAACGGCCGGCCTTCCCCGATTTTCCGGCCACAGAACTTGTGGAGGCGCTGTCCTGGGGTTGACCAAGCAACATCTCGGGTTGGGCTGAATTGGCTGCACCTGGGGCACTGAATCCGGCCGGGGCCGAAGCTCCAAATGGGTGAGGCGCCGCTGCCGGAACCCCAGGAGCGCCGGGCGTGGGGGGGTACCCCGGTGACGCGGCACCTGCCGCTGGGTGGTTCCACGAAGGGGGAGTGAATCCTGAATCTGTCATTGCTGATGCTTCCGCTGTAGATGGCCGCAGGACCGGGCATGGTCCTGACCCATCTATGGACATCGGACCGCCAACGGGTGGTCCTTGAGCATCTGAGCGAAATTCCTCAACAGCGTGAAGGAACCGGGAGCCACTCCGAACAGGACTTCTTCATTCTGATCCGACGACCAACAGCCCGGCCGCCACGACGAGTCCGGCACCTCCACCCAGAATGGTCACCGCTGGCCCGGCCCCGGCGTTGATAGGGCTCAACACCACGATCACTCCAACGCACAGAGACACGAACGACTGCAAGGCCAGCAGCGCGGCGGCGGGACGCAGCCGCCCCAAGGCAACGAATCCCAGAACTCCAACCGCCACCACCGGGAGGAGGAACCACCCAACCCTGATCGTGGTGAACCCCTCCAAACCGAGCTGCTGGGGGATGCGGAACATCTCGAAACTGTTCCTTACCCGAGTTCCGGCCACGAACCAGCCCAGGAACATTCCGAGGGTCATGAGCACTGCCGCCGCACCGGCCCCCAGAGAAAGCCCCTTCCGCAGTTGAAGAAGAAGGGACGTGCGGATCCTCACAGGCACGACTGCAATGTGGCAGCCAGGTCACCCTTGTTGTCACATGCGACACGATCGAGACCCAGAAACTCGGCCAACTCAACGAGTGTGATGGCGAGATTCTCGGCGACGGGGGAACGGTCATGGCCCGGTTCAAGGAACGCCGCTCGAACGCAGAGCACACCGGCGGCCCGATCAGCCTTCAGATCTACTCGTGCCACCAACTGGTCCCCGAGCAGGAAGGGGAGAACGTAGTACCCATGGACGCGCTTGGCTTCTGGAACATAGATCTCGATGCGGTAGCGGAAGTTGAAAAGGCGCTCCGCTCGAGGCCGGAACCACACCACCGGATCAAACGGCGATAGCAGAGCCCGAGCGGATACTTGGCGGGGTCGCTTGGCCCCAGGGTGCAGCAGCGCAGGTTGATCCCAGCCCGACACATCTACTTCACGAAGCAGCCCATCTTCCACCAGCTCCCCCAGGAGAGGCCGAGCGGCCGGCATCTTGATACGGAAGTAGTCGGCGATGTCGGTGGCGGTGCCGATGCCCAGTGCCTTGGCCCCGATCAGAAGAAGTTCTCGTTCCGCCTCGTCTTTGGGCAACCGAGGCAAAGACAGGACACGCTCGGGCAGCACTCGCTCGGGAAGGTCGAAGTGGGTCTTGAAGTTGGCCGGCCGATTGGCCACCGCTAACAAACCCTCCGAGTGCAGGCTTACAAGTGCAACTTTGCCTTTGGGACTTCCCCACCAAGGACCATTCCTCTCCCCCGGCTCGGAAAGATCAGAAACGCTCAGCGCGCCTCGCTCGCCGATTTCCGCCAGCACGCTCTCGATGTATCCGGGGTGTTGTTCGCGCACCTCGGCAGCCCGTCGCCACCGGCAAGAATCAAATCGGTGCGCCAGCAGCGGCAGCAACTCGGCGGAAGTGATCGATGCCTCATGGGACAGGAATTCCATGTTCTCGCCGCTCTCCCACAACCAGCGATCCAGACTTTCCTGGTCGTAGGGCCCCAACCGTGCCAACATCGGCAAGAAATGACTGCGGCAGACCACGTTCACCGAGTCGAGTTGCAGGATCGCCATACGCGCCAGCGCGCGACGGAACTGACGCACGGTGACGGCCCGAGGTCGACGATCGCAAAACCCTTGGGCGGCCAAGGCAATTCGACGAGCCCCGGTCTGATCCACCATTCGCAGTGTGGCGCAGCCGCGACGGAACTCAAACGAACCGTGACGCATAATCGCACCAGGCTCTCCATACCTCAGCTTTATCACCGCTCTGGCACTCTTGGCTGGTCCACAGTAGTTTCCGAGTAGAGGTGACAGACATCATGGAATTCATTAAACGGCACAAGCTCCTCTTGGGCGCCGGCGCCGGGGTCGGCCTCGTTGTAGTTGCGTTCCTGGCCTTCGGGGTGTTCGGAATCCACACCCTGTTTTACGACAACGAAGTCAGCGAGGGTGGGCCGGTGTTCGCCAGCGGCGTCACCGCACCGATCGACACCACGGAAGAAACAGCGTCACCGATCGACGAGCCTGACCAGCCCGCCGACGACGCTCCGGCCAACGAAACCGCAGCCGAGGAACCGGCCTCGACGCCAGTGGTGGAGACCGTGGCGCGTGCCTCGTTTGCTGATTCGGAGATCCACGCCGGCCGCGGTGACGCCGTAGTTCTGTCCGACGGGATCCAGCAGTTCCTCCGGTTCGAGGAGAACTTCGCTACGGACAACGGCCCCGACCTCAACGTCTATCTGCGTGATGGGGAGGGGAACTACATCGATTTGGGTGATCTCAAGGGCAATATCGGTAGCCAGAATTATGAAATACCACCCGATGTGGACATCGGCATCTTCAATCAGATCGACATTTGGTGCGTCCGCTTCGGCGTGAGTTTCTCCACTGCGGAGTTGGTCTGACGGCCGTAGAATCGCAGCATGGAGAAACCGCCGCCCGATCCCGCCAAGTTGCTTGATTTCTGGATGGAGTGGGAGAAAGGCAACGACAGCCCGGGCACGGTGCTGAAGAACCTGAAGAACGGCGGCATGAAGGAGCTCCTTCATCAGTTGGCCGGACGGGAGCTTTCCTGATTTTTGATCCGCCCCCGGGTCGAGGCGGTCCGCAGCAGATCCCGCGCCCGCCCGGTGCCCGGCTGGGAGAACCGGCCCGGTGGGCAAATCTTGCTCCGCCGGTGGAAATCGAGCGAGTTCTGGCTCTCGCCGATCCTGACAATCCCGGACTCCCCCACCCACCGGTAGCCGCCGGGAAAGAACCATCGGCTGTCCTGGTCCCGATCTATCCAACCCCCACCGGTCCCGAGCTTTTGTTCACGCGCCGGGCCTGGACGCTCCGCTCCCATCCCGGCCAGCTGTCGTTTCCCGGGGGTCGCCGGGATCCAGAAGACGTCGATCTCGTGGAAACCGCGGTGCGCGAAACCGAGGAGGAAATCGGGTTACCTCGGTCCGCCATCACCATCGTCGGCGAGTTGGAACGTCTCACCACCGTGAGCAGCCCGGCAAACATCGTTCCGATCCTGGGCTTGCTGGAGGAACGGCCGACCGGCCTGACCCTTGCACCTGATGAGGTGGACGATGTGGTCTTCATCCAACTCACCGAACTGCTTGATCCGTCGATCTACCGAGAAGAGATCTGGTTTCGCCAGATCAGCGATGACGCCGGCTTCCCCGGCCTGCCGGTTACCTTCTTCGAGCTTGTGGGTGACACGCTCTGGGGGGCCACCGCCCGCATCGTCCGAGGAATCCTCGAAAGGCTCTAACCCTAGAAGTCCCAGCCCGGCTGGGGCTTGGGGAGGTGGCTGGTAAGCGTGTCCATCCGGTCAGCGGTATCCGCCGTGCACTCGAACGCCCCCATCGCCACCAGCGTGGAAGCAGGAAGCACCCCGAGCCACCATCGCGTGAGGGCGTTGATCGTGGTCTCCAGGTCTATTGGTTCGCCGTCGGAAATCCGCTCCGCCGTGTGGGTGGCACCAAAACTGAGACGCCACGTTCCGTCAAGGCCGTTCCAGTCGCCGTCGTAGCCACTGTTGACCAAGTGCGGTTCCACCGGATCCTCGATCCGCACCACCACCGAGAAAGGCTCGTCCACGGGGCCCATGGCCTCGACGCAGGCCGCCAAATCAACGATTCGAGCCTGCCACCAGGCGTCGGCTTCAATTCGTAGCGCCCCGGTCTGGCTCCCTTTCGTCCGACGCAATTGGGCACCGGGATCAACGATGAAGTCCTGGAGTTGCAGCCAGACCGGCTCGGTCAACCTCACGACGTCAACCTGGTCGCCCCACTCCTGGACCAGTCGCAGAAGCTCAAGACATTGTTCCGGCGTCTGGTACGCCCACTGGGTGATGCGATCCGGCCCGTGCTCACCGGTGGTCACGACCGCCAAGAAATGGGATATCTGGCCGTCCGTGCGGTAGCCGTAAATCGAGACGTCATCATCGACTCGCATTCCGGCCGCCGTCAACCGCTCGCCGCCAACCACCACTCCGCCGTGGACCGAGAGACGAGAGGCCATTGCTTCGTGAAGTTCCTCGCTGTCGGAGTCGAGGTCGAACCGTTGCGGAGCTTGATACGGGGCCGGGACAGCTAGCGCGCCCGGATAGATCCACGCATGGTTCTCGTAGGCCCCGGTGCCGAAGCCGAAACGGTCGTAGAAACCTTGATCGAACATCCCCAGCATCGCCACCGCACAACCCTCGTCGGCTAGATGCGCCACGGTCCTCGCCGTCAGCCGCGATGCCAGCCGTCGGCGCCGGGCGATACGACTGGTTGTAACCGCGGAAACGCATCCGAGCGACAGCAATTGCTGGTCATAGCGAACTGTCCCCAGGGTCCGATGGACCACACACTCAGCACTACCATCGATCAGCCCTACCACGGTCCGGCCATCATTGGCCATGAAGAAGTCCGAGATCTTTTCTTTCTGAGCGTCCTCGTCGTCCCACCAACCGGCTTCGGACCACGTCCTCAACACCGATTCCATATCTCGGTCGAAGTCGAATGGGACCAGGTTCGAACCCGGGATCGTTTGACGGTCCATTTGATCAATAGTAGGTACGCCATTCCACAAGGGCATACGATTTCCTGCATGCAGACGGTTCGACTGACCACAACCCAGGCCATCGTTCGATGGATGATCGCTCAAAGCACGCTCCTGAGCGACGGCACCCAGGCTTCATTATTCCCTGGCATCTTTGCCATCTTTGGTCACGGCAACGTCACCTGTCTTGGGCATGCTCTGGAACAAGCAGGCGATGATCTTCCCACATGGCGGGGCCAGAACGAGCAAGGGATGGCGCTGGCGGCGGTGGCCTACAACAAAGCCCAGAAGGGTCGCCAGATCATGGCGGCAACATCTTCGGTTGGTCCAGGCGCCACCAACATGGTCACCGCGGCTGCCGTGGCGTCGGCCAACCGGCTGCCGTTACTCCTGTTCAGCGGCGATTCGTTCGTCAGCCGTATCCCGGACCCCGTACTTCAGCAGGTGGAGCAGTTTCATGCACCGACCATCACGGTCAACGATTCCTTCAAAGCCGTCACCACGTTCTGGGATCGCATCACCCATCCTGCCCAGGTGGTGCAGTCTTTGCCCGCCGCAGTTTCCCGAATGCTCGACCCCGCCACGCGGGGACCAGCATTCATCGGTCTCCCCCAAGATATTCAAGGCGAAGCATTCGACTATCCGGAACGATTCTTCGAACCGACCGTTCATGAGGTCCCCCGACCCCGGCCCGACGTGAGCGAGATCGTGGAAGCCGCCCGGCTGATCAACGGCGCCCAAAAACCGCTCATCATCGCCGGTGGAGGTGTGCACTACTCCGTCGCCGAAGCCCAACTTCGGGACTTCGCCTCCAAACGGGGGATTCCCGTGGTGGAGACCGTGGCGGGCAAAAGCAGCTTCCTGGGCGACGACCCGAGCTATATCGGCCCCATCGGCGTCACCGGTTGCACAGCCGCCAACGACCTGGCCGCCGAAGCCGACGTGGTGATCGCTGTCGGCTGCCGTCTACAGGACTTCACCACCGGCTCGTGGACATTGTTCGCAAACGAGAACACCGTGTTCGTGAATATCAACACCACCCGTTTCGATGCCATCAAGCATCGGTCCGTACCGGTAGTGGGCGACGCCCGCGAGACCATCCACGAACTCCAAGGCCTCACCACCGACTACGCCGCCCCCTCATCCTGGACCAAGCTGGCCGCCGAGAAAAAGGCTGGCTTCGGTGACTACCTCGACCTCATCGGCGGTGCACCCGCTGAGGGCGAGCCGCTCAGCTATGCCCAGGTAGTGCGGGCCGTCAACGATCTGGCCACGGAGAATGACATCTGTCTTGCGGCGGCCGGCGGATTTCCCGGCGAGGTGAACAACGGCTGGTGGGCCAAAGGCATCGGCACGTTCGACTGCGAATACGGGTTCTCCTGCATGGGCTATGAGATCGCTGGAGGCTGGGGGGCTTCGATGGCCCAACAGGCCCGCGGCCACGAAGGCGACGTGTTCGTCTTCGTCGGCGACGGCAGCTACCTCATGATGAACAGCGATATCTACAGCTCGGTACTCACCGGCCACAAGATGATCGTGCTCATGTGCGACAACGGCGGGTACGCGGTGATCAACCGTTTGCAGACTGGCCAGGGTGGGGAACCGTTCAACAACTTGCTCAGCGACACGCGGCGGGGCGGCCCTGCCGCCGATGATCTGGTGCGGGTGGACTTCGCGGCCCACGCTCGGGCAATGGGCGCCAACGCCGAAAACGTTTCCACCATCGCCGAACTGAAGGCCGCCGTGGAACGGGCCCGTTCCGCCGACCGCACCACCGTGATCGTGAGCGAAGTGGACCCCTACACCTGGACCGAGGGCGGCTCGTTCTGGGAGGTAGGCGTGCCCGAGGTGTCGGTGAAACAGAGCGTTCTTGACGCCCGGGCCGGTATGGACAAAGGCAAGTCCGACCAACGGGTGGGCTGGTAGACCTCAGGTACGACCAGGGGGTCAGACCGGTGAAACCGATCTAACCCCCTGTCCCCTTTGTTGACTTGCCTATTGGTTGATGTCCAGGAACGTCCCATCGGTAAAGTTGAGACGAATCGTGTAGCCGTTCTTGGCTGACTTGTTCCTGAAGTCGAACCGCAGGATTCCTTCGCCTGCCGACAGCGTGCCGCCGTTCCATCCGGACACGTTTCCGTCGAGCACTGCGGGCGAGGATACATTGCCCTGCCAGATCGTCGGGCTGTCCAGCCTTACCTTGGTCAGGTTGCCGTTGCTCGAGGGCCACTCGACCGAGATGTTGTCGATCACCTTGTCGTCGCCGGTGAAGTTGGTGAGACGGACCGTCAAACGCTTGCCGTTGGTCTGCAGGCGGTCGATTGTGATTCCCGGTTCAACAGTCACGATTGCGGTGTCGGACACGGTTTCGGTGCCGGACGAGTCGGTACCGGTGGCATCAGCAGTGTTGCCCACGTCGAAGGGAACCGTAACATTGCCGCAGGCCTTGATGAAGCCGTTGTTGTTGAACCGGGCGATCGTGAAGAACGCGATCTGCCAGTTGACATCGACACCCTCAGTCGGCCCACCCGACTGTCCCCAACCTCCGGTGAAGGGGTCCGAGCACGACAGGTGTATCTCGAAGGCAGGATCGGATCCTGCTGGGTCAAAGATGATGTCGTTGCGGGTCAGGCTCGGCAAGATCGTGACTTCATTGGTGATGTCCACCCCGTCCAGGAGGACCGGCCCACCGGCGGTGGAGCCCTCCAACACACTGCCGTTGACGAAGACGATCCGGAAATCGTCACCGCCCAGCGTGCCGTACGGCGAGGTGTCGTCGAGGAACGGTGCGGTGATGTAGTCGACGGTGATCGTCGCCGAGGTTCCGGTCGGTAGCTGCACCGTGCAGTCGACATTCTGGCCGGCGCTGGCCGACGAACAATCGCCTGCGCCAGAGGTGACGCTCACGCCCTGCACGTCGAGCGTGCTGTCCACCAGGTCGGTCACCGACACATCGACTGCATCGGAAGGTCCAGCGTTCGACACTTCGATGATGAAGCTCTGGATCGTCCCCTGCGGGACCGATGTCGGGTCGAAGATCTTCACGATGTCCAGGTTGATGTCAACCAAGATGTCGATGGCGTCATTGTCGGTGTCACCGATGTCGGTGCCGTTGCCGAGGGCGTCGGTGTAAGTGTCGCTCACCGTTGCGGTGTTACTTACCGCATCGGCATCGTTCAGACCCCCTACCCCGTTCGCTTCCTCCACGTCGGAGGCGACGGAGAAGTCGACGGTGATTGTCACCGATTCGCCGACTCCGAGGGTGGAGATCAGCCACTCGACGGTCTGGGCATCGCCGTCGGTATCGGCGGCGGCGCCGGCGGTACCAGACACGCTGGTAACGGTCAGGCGGTCATCCACGTCATCGAAGACCGAAACGTTGTCCAAGGCCACGTTGCCGTCGTTGGTCACGACCAGCGCGAACGACGATCCGGCTCCGCCGGCGATGACGCTGTCATCGGCGAACGTCTTGACGGTGTCGACCGACGGCTCAGCGCCGAAGTAGTGGCTTGGATCGGAATCGGTCCGGTTGGCGACGTCACCGTCGGCATCGGTGTAGGACCCACTAGCAGCACCAATG
>JABDIY010000081.1 GCA_013003535.1 Acidimicrobiales bacterium
CCTTTATGCCGTTCCAGGTGTGCCCTATGAGATGAAAGAAATGGTGTTGGGCAGCATCATCCCGGATCTGCGCAGGCGAGCAGGGGAGGAGTCAGTCATCGCCAGCCGAGTCTTGCGCACCTGGGGCCAAAGTGAGTCCGGTTTGGCCGAGATTTTAGCCGACCGCATCGACGAGCTGGATTCCATCGGCAACCCCACGTTGGCCTTTCTGGCCAGCGGCGTCGAGGGCTTGAAAGTTCGGATTACCGCCAAGGCAACCGACGAATCGATGGTACGAGAGCTTCTCGACGCCGAACAGAAGATTCTGGAACCGCTGATCGGGCGCTGGGTATTCGGCTATGACGACGACAACATGGAGACCGTTGTGGTGCGAGCGCTCAAGGACAAAGGGCTCACTCTCGCCGTTGCCGAGTCGCTCACCGGTGGGTATCTTTCCGGTCGGATTTGCGCAGTGCCGGGGGTGAGCGAGATCTACCGAGGGGCGGTGGTGGCCTACAACCCCGAGATCAAGACCAAATTGTTAGGGGTTCCGGAGGGGCCGGTAGTCACTGAGTTCGCCGCCGCCGCCATGGCCGAAGGGGTGTGCAGGGCCTTGGATGCCGACGTAGGTGTTGCGACCACCGGCGTGGCTGGACCGGCCGAGGCCGAAGGGCTACCCGCCGGCACGGTGTGTATGGCGGTCTCGATCCCCACCGATGACGGCGAGCGTTACACCCGCACCGCCACAGTCCGCCTTCCCGGTGACCGCGAACGCATCCGGCAGTTCAGCACCATCACCGTGCTCGACATGCTCCGCAAGCTGCTGTAATTCCCTCCGGGGGGCGTTCCGCCGGGCACGCAGCCCTCGCCTTCGGCGTGGCACTAGGTGCAGTATTCAGTCAGGCCGGGACTGCCCAGTGTGGGCTGTAATTCCCTTCGGGGGGCGTTCCGCCGGGCACGCAGCCCTCGCCTTCGGCGTGGCACTAGGTGCAGTATTCAGTCAGGCCGCTGTCGATTAGCCGTCGGAGGTTGATGTTGTGTCGGCCGTGGTGGACGAGCGGCGGGTGGTAGTTGTGGCCTCGGACGTCGTGGTTGTCGGTCGCGTCGTTGTGGTTGTTGGTCGGGTCGTTGTGGTTGTCGGTCGGGTCGTTGTGGTGGTCGGCTCGGTAGTGGTCGTGCTGCTGCTCGTGCTCGACGTGGAGTCGGATGGCTTCACTGTTGAGGACGTTGTTGCGCGACGGGTAGTGGTGGTGCGGCGGATCGTTGTGCTGGTTGTTGTGGTGTTGGCCGCTATTGCCTCGGCCCGCCCACGGAGGAATTCTTGTGCTCGATCGGGACAACGATGGTTGAACACGAACTCCTGAAAATCGAACTGTTCCGGTTCGAGTTCCCTCCAGATAGCTTGCAGAACATCGGGATCGAGCGAACACAGCAGATCGGCTGTTTCTAGCTTCACTCCCACCTCGGCTGGACTCAACACTCGGCCCTCGATGGCAGCCAACAGTTCTTCATTTGTTGGTCCGGTGGCGGGATCGCTGCCGCACGCCGCCATCGTCAGTGTCAGCAAGACCAAAATCGGCACGGTGAGACGACGAGGCAGCACCCCAGCAGTATTCCATCCGGCGGACTCAAGAGGGCTCCATGTGCTGAGTGAAGTCAATCAGCGGAGCGAGCCCCGGCGAGCGGAACTAATAAACCAGCCAAACAGTTGCCACGAACACATGTTCGCAATTACACTGTTGTAAGCGGTCGGACCTGCTCTGGCGGTAACGCTGTCACACCCCCTGATTAGTGTCACAGACACTCAAAGAACAGAACATCACGGCCCGCAGAGGCCCATTACAACCGGCGTGGAAGACTTCGCCTAAAAGAGGAGAAACAGTGGCTAAGACCAGAGCAGAAGACAAGGCGGCCAAGGACGCCGAAAAGATCAAGGCTGATAAGGCCAAGTCCCTCGAAATGGCGCTCAGCCAGATCGACAAGTCCCATGGCGTCGGCTCGGTAATGCGTATGGGTCAGAAGAAGACACTCGACATCGGTTCCATCCCTACCGGCGCTCTCGCCCTCGATCTAGCTCTGGGTATCGGAGGCCTTCCCCGTGGTCGTGTGGTCGAGATTTTTGGACCGGAATCCTCTGGTAAATCCACGCTGGCGATGCACGTGGTCGCCGAAGCTCAGCGCAATGGTGGAACCTGTGCCTATATCGATGCCGAACATGCCATGGACCCCATCTATGCCCGGGCCATTGGTGTGGACGTTGACGAGCTTCTGATTTCCCAGCCCGACACCGGGGAGCAGGCGTTGGAAATTGCCGACATTCTCGTGCGATCGGGCTCGATCGATGTGATCGTTGTGGACTCCGTCGCAGCGCTCACACCACGAGCCGAGATCGAAGGAGAGATGGGAGACCATCACGTGGGCGCCCAAGCTCGCCTGATGTCTCAGGCGCTTCGGAAGATCACCGCCAACCTCAACAAAACCGACACCATCTGCATTTTCATCAATCAGCTTCGAGAGAAGATCGGCGTGATGTTTGGATCGCCTGAGACCACGCCAGGCGGGCGGGCGCTGAAGTTCTACAGCTCGGTCCGTCTCGACATCCGTCGAATCGAAACACTGAAGAACGGCACCGAGATGGTGGGCAACCGCACACGCGTCAAGGTGGTGAAGAACAAAGTGGCCCCTCCGTTCCGGCAGGCCGAGTTCGACATTGCCTATGGCGAAGGGATCAGCCGGGAAGGGTCCCTGCTCGACATCGCGGTCGATCGCAACATCGTCAAGAAGTCCGGTGCTTGGTACACCTATGAAGGCGAGCAAATTGGGCAGGGCCGAGAGAACGTCAAGATTTTCCTGAAAGAGAATCCAGACCTCACCATGGAGATCCAAGACCGAGTACTTCGTGAAGTAGGGTTGTTGAAGGATGACACTCCAACCGAGGATGCGAAGAGTCTGGTCGATAGTGACCTCGATTCCGACGATCCTTCGTTGGACGAACCCATCCGTCTCGACTAACACCGGTCTACGGGGCAGAGAAGTACCGCACTGGTACCGGGTCTTCGGACCCGGTACCGCTGCTTTTGGTCACAACGCGCGAGCCAATTCACGAAATCGGTAATGAGACGGGTGCAAGCCGCGCCCGATTAGTCTGAGACCCCTATGGCGTCGATGGAAGCACTGATATTCGACATGGACGGCGTGCTCCTCGAGTCTGAGTCTCTCTGGCGTCAAGCCGAACAAGAGGTTTCCGACTCGCTTGGGCTCAACCTTGGTGACGCGGACTTCGAATCCACCATGGGCGTGCGGATGCGGGAAGTGGCCCAGCTCTGGTATGCCAAGGTGCCGTGGAAGGGTCCGTCCACGGATCAGGTGGCGCAGCGAGTGACCGATCGCGTGAGCGAACTGGCGGCGAATGCCGTGCCACTTCCAGGCGTGATCGACGTTCTTGGCATGGCGTCAGCTCACGGTTATCGGCTCGGGTTGTGCACCAGCTCGGACACTTCATTGATGCACACGGTCCTGAAGGCGCTCAACCTCACGGAGGTTTTTGATGTTGTTCACAGCGCTCAGGGTGATCTCCATGGAAAGCCGCACCCGCTGCCGTACCTGCTCACCGCCGAAAAGCTCCGTGCCGACCCGCGTCGGTGTTTCGCCATCGAGGATTCGGTGGCCGGTGCGGTGAGCGCCAAGGCGGCAGGCATGACAGTGATCGCCGTTCCCGACAGCGCCCACACCGGTAGCGGCCGATTTGGCTTCGCCGATGTAACGTTGGCGTCGCTCACCCAACTGGATCATGAAATGTTGATGCTGCTGGCCGATGGCGCCAACGTGCCCAACATGTCCCGCCCTCGATTCCACCGGGCGTTCACCGTGGACGATCTAGCCGCCGCTCGCTGGTTCTACGGCGAAGTCCTGGGCTGCGCTGAGGGGCGGTCGGCACCAGAGTGGATCGATTTCGATTTGTACGGTCACCAGGTCGTCGCCCACCTCGGTCCCCGCCCGCCAGAGCCCGGTACCAATGCTGTGGATGGCCACCAGGTCCCCACCGAGCACTCCGGCGTTCTGCTCCACCGGCCTGCCTGGGAAGAGCTTGTACGCCGTCTGGAAGCCGAGGGAGATCGGGTGAGGTGGGTCATGAAGCCGACCACCCGGTTCGCTGGGGCAGCGGGGGAGCAGCAGACCTGCTTCGTTCTTGATCCGGCTGGGAATGCGCTGGAATTCAAGGCGTTTCGTGATGACAACTACGTGTTTGCCAGGTAGCCAATAAGGAGAACGCAATGCAACTCGGAATGATCGGCCTCGGTCGGATGGGCGCCAACCTCGTGCGGCGGCTGCATGCCGCTGGGCACGAGTGCGTGGTGTATGACGTCAACCCCAACTCGATTGCTGAACTCGTGGCCGAAGGTGTGGCCATCGGCGCCGAGAGTGAAGCGGACATGGCCAGCAAGCTCGCCACTCCACGGGCGGTGTGGGTAATGGTTCCGGCGGCGTACGCGGGGGCCGTTGTGATGAGCATGGCCCTACACCTGGAGGCCGACGACATCATCATCGATGGCGGGAATACTCATTACCCCGAAGACATCGCACGGGGCGATGAACTCATGCCACGAGGGATTCACTATCTTGACGTCGGCACCAGTGGCGGAGTCTTCGGGCTTGAACGCGGCTACTGCCTCATGATTGGGGGTGCGGACGAGCCCGTGCAGCGTCTAGATCCCATCTTCGCAACCCTTGCGCCCGGAGTCGAGACTGCAGAGCGAACACGAGGCCGAGATGGCGAGGTGACGTCGGCCGAGCATGGCTATCTCCACTGTGGTCCCATCGGTGCAGGACACTTCGTGAAAATGGTGCACAACGGCGTCGAGTACGCCATCATGCAGGCCTTCGCCGAGGGCTTTGCCTTGTTGGACCGAGCCGATGTGGGCAGCGAGGAGCGAAGCAAAGACGCCGAAACGGCACCGCTTGGTGACCCTCGGAGGTTCCAATACCCCATGGATGTGCCCGCAATAGCCGAGGTGTGGCGGCGCGGCAGCGTCGTTGGATCATGGCTACTCGATCTCACCGCCGCAGCCCTCCATAGCGACCCGGGACTTGATCAATTTCAGGGGCGAGTGTCGGATTCGGGTGAAGGTCGTTGGACTGTGCTAGCGGCTGTTGAGAGCGGTACGCCGGTCCCGACTATCGCCGATGCGCTTTTCAGCCGCTTCAGCAGCCGGGACAACGCCGACTTTGGCAACAAGGTTTTGTCGGCCATGCGCAGTGAGTTCGGCGGCCATCACGAGAAGAAAGAATAGAACCCGTGGCACCCCCTACGTCGAACGAACCAAAGAACGCCGATGCGCTCATTCTCTTCGGGATCACGGGCGATCTTGCTCGTAAGAAACTCTTCGTATCGCTCTACAGACTCGAGGCCGACGGTCAGCTTGATATCCCGGTCATCGGGGTTGCTTCATCCGATTGGACGCTCGAGGAGTTGCGAAACAACGCTCGCGAGGCACTCGAAGAATCCGGCCAAGCAGTGGACGATGAGGTGTGGGGCCAATTTGCTGCCCGGCTCGACTATGTATCCGGGGACTATCGAGAGGCCTCTACCTTCGAACGCGTTGCGGAAAAGATCGGCGACGCCGTCTGTCCGGTTGCCTACCTAGCGATCCCGCCGTTCCTGTTCTCTACGGTGGTCGAGGGGCTGGCCGCAACGGGGCTGAATCGGGGGAGGGTGGTGCTGGAGAAACCGTTCGGGCGTGATCTGGCCAGCTCTCGGGAATTGGACGCCTCGGTGCTCGCTCATTACCCCGAACGCCGGATCTACCGAATCGACCATTTCCTCGGCAAAGAGCCCGTCCTGAACATCCTGGTCTTCCGCTTCGCCAACAGCATCCTGGAGCCTCTGTGGAACCGGCAGCACATACGCCGAGTCACGATCAATATGTTCGAAGACTTCGGTTTGGAAGGAAGGGGCAAGTTCTATGACGAGGTGGGGACCCTGCGCGATGTTGTCCAGAACCATCTACTCCAAATCCTGGCACTCCTCGCTATGGAACCGCCGGTGTCCGATTCGGCCGATGCCCTCAATGACGAGGCGGCCAAGGTCCTTCGGTCGATGCGATCCATGGACCCTGCCAAATCATGGCGAGGACAATACGACGGTTACCGCAGCGAGGCCGGAGTGAAACCAGAGAGCGACACCGAAACCTTCATCTCTGTTCGCGGCGAGATCGACAGTTGGCGGTGGGCCGGTGTTCCCTTCACCATTCGGGCTGGTAAGGCCTTGGACACAACGATCACCGAGGCAGTAGTGGAGTTCCTGAAACCGCCACGATCGCTCTTCTCGGAAGGAAACTTTCAGCCGCTCCCCAACACGATGCGGTTCCAAATGAAACCCAACGACACGATTGAGCTGAATATGCAGGCAAAGCGGCCCGGCGACAGTCTCCGCAGCGAAGGGGTGACCCTGGAGGTTGACCAGCGTGGCATGGAGGACGGTCCGTCGCCGTATCACCGACTCCTGGGAGATGCGTTGGTGGGCGATAAACGACTCTTCGCCCGAGGCGACATGGTGGACGAAGCCTGGCGCATCGTCCAACCCATTCTAGATGCCCCGCCACCGGTCGAGTTCTATCGTTATGGTGCACCGGCTTCGGAGCTGGGATGACCGAAGCCATCGATCACACCGTCGCCATCGACCTCGGTGGCACGAATGTTCGGGCGGCCCGGGTTGCGGCAGACGGGACGATCGAGGATCGAATCCAGCGGCCAACGCCTCATCATCATCCCGAGCCCACCATCATCCTGGAAATGATGTCCGAGGTAATGGGCCTGTTCACGCCGGGCCGAGCGGTTATTGGATTGCCGGGGGTGGTCAACCACGAGGACGAAAGCCTTGCCCAGGCCCCCAATATTCCCCAGCCATGGATTCCCTCACTCACCGAACAATGGTTTGAACAGCGCTGTGGTTATGAAGTGTCCTTCGCCAACGATGCCGATCTTGCTGCGGTCGGAGAGGCCGCATTCGGCGCCGGACGGGGGCGACGAGACGTCGTGTACGTCACGATCAGCACCGGCATTGGTGCTGGCATCGTGGTAGGAGGCACCCTGGTTCGTGGCCGTCTGTCCGGTGGTGAGATCGGACATACGGTGATTGATGCCACTGCGGCGAGCCGGGGTGAGCCGTGCACGGTGGAAGAACTGGGATCTGGCACAGCCATGAACCGGGAAGCCCGACGGGCCGGCTTTTCTGAACAGGGACGAGAGTTTGTTGAGCTCGTCCGCATCGGGAATCCCGAGGCGCTCGAGGTTTTCGATCGCGTGATCGGTGCGGCGGCGCTGGGCATCACCAATCTGTCGTGGCTCGTGCTGCCCCAGGTTGTCGTGATCGGGGGAGGACTCGGTCGCAACATTGACCTGATCAGACCGGTCGTTGATCGAGTTCTCGCTGCTCATGGGCCCGAGGCATCCGCTTCGATCGAGATCACCGTTGCCGGTTTGGGTGACGATGCCGCCCTAGCCGGAGCCGCAGCTTGGTGGCCTGCGGTTGGACGGGAGTAATCATGGGCCAGACTGACATGGTGTCAGCATCCAAGGACCCCGCCCCAGACATCGTCGTGGAAGAAGTCGAGCAAGCCCGGTGGGCCTCTCGAGCAGCCGACATCACCGCAGCAGAGCTGTCTTTGGCCCTTTATCAACGCAATCGGGCCACGTTGGCGGTGAGCGGGGGTCGATCGCCCAAGGCCTACTTCCAGGAATTGACCAGAAGGAATCTGGCGTGGGACCGGATCACCATCCTTCAGGTGGATGAACGCGAGGTCCCGGAAGGCTCCGAGGAACGAAACCTCACCGACCAAATCTCGAGCTTCGGTGACCTCGATGCGCGGTGGCTCCCACTCCCCGTGTCCGCTTCCGAAGATCCAAAGGCCCTCCGCGCATTCGTGGAGGACCTTCAAGAGGATGCTGGCAACCCGCCGGTCATCGATGTCGTGCACCTGGGACTCGGCGATGACGGCCACACCGCCTCGCTAGTCCCCGATGATCCGGTACTGGATGAGCGACATCATGTGATCGCCCGTACTCAGCTCTACAACGGGACACATCGGTTGACGCTCACTGAACCAACGCTCAGCCGGGCCGGCTTCGTTCTCTGGCTGGTATCGGGGCCAAACAAGGCCGAACCGGTGAAGAAGCTGTTGGCTGGCGATCCCAGCATCCCGGGTTCGCTGGTGCGGGCCAAACGTCAAGTGATGGTGGCAACGCCCGACGTCCTTCGCTGAATAGTCCGCAGGTGGGATTTTTCCCTGCGTGCCTCTAGACACATCGGTCAACTTCTGACGCTTGATTGCCGATCAAATGACCTACGATCTCCAGCTTCCCCCTCTCGCCCGAGAGCTCCACAGTCATGTGTCCCCAATGTCCTCCACTTCAAAAACCGATCGACCGCGCCGTTTAGATCCGTCGCGCCCCACGGATCCCTCACGCCAGAACCTGTTGCACGATCCTGACTTGGTGAAGCGGCCTGAGCGGCTGTCCAATCAGTCGTTGGACGCCCGCATCCTGTCCAACACGTGGCGAGACGTCTCGGACTACCTCTCTGATGTCCGGCTCGGCCTCAAGAATCAGAAGTCGGCGTTGGTGCCGATTCTTCGACGCCTCCTGGTGAGCGTGCTGTCGCAGTTCACCACGCTCTCCCGCATTTCGGCTCGACCGGCCGAATACGCCCGGATGGCATCGGCCCGAGGAATTCGCTCACAACCCTTCGTAATTCGAGTCGGACTGATTCCCCTCGCCTCGTTCTTCATCGCTCTTGGTGTGGCTGCCCAGCTGACCGCTGGGTTGGGGATCGGTCCTGGAGACATGATCGTGAGCGGCATCTCGATGCGAAGCGGCTGGAGTTTTGGTACTTCAGCCCTGATGATGTCCGGCACGCTCGCCCTCGTTGCCACGCTGATGGGCCGAGCGCCCAGGATCGGGACGCTCGCCAACGTGGCGATGATCGGACCGCTCATCGACCTGCTGTTGCCCCACCTGCAATTCGAAGGGGGCGTGTTGGCTCGAGCGTTGCACTTCTCATTCGGACTTTGGGCAATAGGCATAGGCATTGGTTGTCTCATGCACGCCCGGCTCGGGATCGGGACCCACGAAGCGCTGAGTCTGGCGATCTCCGATCACACTGGCATACCGCCCAAAAAGGTCCGGCTCTACCAGGAGATCGCCTGGATCGTCATGGGGCTGTCGTTGGGTTCCCAGTTCGGTATCGGCACGTTTGCCGTCGCCCTGTTCATCGGTCCGGCCATTTCCGCAGGCGCCCGTTCGGTCGGTCGGGTGCTCATGGCGTTGTCCAGTGCCATAGAGGCACCAGAAGTCGCTGCTCACGTTGGCAGTGTGGGGTACTAGCGTCCCCAGGAGACCACCAGCTCGGCCGGTTTACGGAAGATCTTGCCCTCTGGTCCCTCTGACTGTACGAGCGTCAGTTCGCCGAGCTCTTCCGCCACGGCCGTGAAGGCAGTTATTGCCTCCAACCGGGCCAGGTGGGGTCCGATGCAGGCGTGTGGACCTCGGGCAAAGGTGAGGTGGCGGCCTCGTTCCGGCCGGTCGATATCGAACCGGTCCGGGTCGGGGAAAACAGTTGGATCCCGATTTGCTTGGCGAAGCGCAACGATTACCAAAGCTCCCTTGGCTATCTCGATACCATTCACGCACGTAGTCACCGTGGCGTAACGATCTACTCGGCTGGCGGCCGGTTCGAGTCGGAAGGATTCCTCGATGGCGGACGGGACAAGTTGCGGATCGGCGAGGCAGCGGCGATACGTCGTGGAGTCGCCCAACAGGTGCCAGAACAAGTTGGCAATCGATCCGTCAACCGTTTCGATCCCGCCAAACAGGACCACTGCAGCGTTGGAGGCGAGAGCCGCCGGGCTTTGCTGAGGGATCGGCAAAGCTGCCGCCGTAACCGCCCGTTCCAATTCCCTCATCGCTTCAGTCGCGACCGCCGGAGGCAGTTCGCCGGCGCTGACCGCGTCGACACCCGTCACGATGTCTCGATACCACGCCAATAGAGTGGCCGGCTCGACGGCGAGGCCCAGCAGTTCGATCATCACTGCTACAGCGAGCGGACCGGTGAGGGCGGTGCGGAGATCGGCGGAAGAAGATCCAGATTGCCTCAGATCACTGACCAGGTCATCGCAGACCCGGCTCACCGTCTTCTCGGCGTGAGATCTGGTTGCACCGCTGGTCAGAAATCGAGCCCATGGTTCCCGGTGAGCGCGATGCCGAGCCCCATCCGTGGACAGCATCGACTCACCAACGATCCTGCCGGTGCTGAAACGGGGGTCATCCACCGTGAAGGTCACGGGGTCACGCATCACGGCAAGACACTCGGGGTAGGTGGTAATCACACAAACCATCAGGGCCACTATGGCGGCTGGACCCGTCAACGGGACGTGCGGCCGCTAACTACACTTGTCGGGATGTCCAAACGGTACGTGGTGCAGACATTCGGCTGCCAGATGAATGAGCACGATTCCGAACGCATCGCCGGACTCCTCGAATCCGATGGGTACGAGAAAACCAACGACCAATCAGACGCCGACGTCATTGTGCTGAACACCTGTTGCATCAGGGAAAACGCCGACAACAAGCTCTATGGAGCCCTCGGCAACATGAAACGGTTGAAAGACAAGAACCCGGATCTGCAGATCATGGTGGGGGGCTGTCTGGCGCAGAAGGACAAGGAGATGATCCAGCAGAAGGCTGGTCATGTCGACGTGGTCTTCGGCACCCACAACGTCCACCGAGCCGGCGAGCTTCTCAACCAAGCCCGCAGTAGTGGTCCGGTCACCGAGATTTGGGAGGCTGCCGATCCCGACGAGGCATTTGCCTCAGCTCTCCCCGCCAAACCGGAATTGGATTACAAGGCATGGCTCACGATCCAGGTGGGATGTGACAACTCCTGTGCCTTCTGCATCGTTCCCTCGGTTCGGGGTGAGGAGATCTCTCGCCCGGCCGAGGACATCGTGGCCGAGGCGGAACGGCTAGCCGGCGCGGGGGTGTCTGAGATAACCCTGCTAGGGCAGAACGTGAACAGTTACGGGAGAGACCTTGCGCTCAAAGCCCGCCATGCGGGCAACCCCGATGTGAAGCTGCGGCCCGCCTTCGCCAACTTGCTGCGGTCTGTTGCTGCGGTTGAGGGAATTCGACGGCTTCGATACACCTCGCCACACCCGAAAGACATGACCACAGATGTCTTTGAGGCCATGGCGCAGACACCGGCGGTAATGCCGCACTTGCACTTTCCACTTCAGTCGGGATCAAATGCGATTCTCAAGGCAATGCATCGGGGCTACACCGCCCAGCGATACCTGGAGAAGCTGGCCGAGGCGCGGGAGACGATCCCGGATCTTGCGGTCACTACAGACATCATCGTGGGCTTTCCTGGCGAAAGCGAAGAAGACTTTCAGGCCACGATGGCAGTTGCAGCCGAAGCTCGCTTCGACCACGCCTTTACTTTCGTCTACTCGCCCCGGCCCGGAACCGAAGCCGCCCAGCTCAGCGACGTTTTCTGTGACCCAGCAGAAGTCAAAGAACGTTTTGCGCGGCTACGGACGGTGATCGAGCGAAACGCGTTAGCGCACAACCTCGCTCGAGTAGGGGTGATCGATGAGGTCATGGTGGAAGGACCATCGAAGACCGATTCCGATCGACTCACCGGCCGCACGGGACAGAACAAGTTGGTGCATTTCCCTAAACCCGACGGACCGTTGCGAGCGGGAAGTTATGCCACGGTAAAAGTCACCGAGGGGCATACGTCGTATCTCGTGGGCGAACTGGTGGAGATAACTGCACGCGCAACGCACCGGACCCGGATTGCGGTTCTGTGAGCTCCATTCATTTCGTTGTCCCGGTCGCCGCCGAACTCAAGACGGTCCAACGTCAAATGAAGAAAGCGGCCAAGGACCCATCGGAATTCGTGAAGATGTTCACTACCTCTCAAGATGTCATCGCCGACGTTGCCGAGGGACGAAATGACGTCTGGCGGATTCGCGTGGAAGGGCCGCAGTTCAGAAGTTCCGGCACCGCAGCGCTGAGGCCGGCTGCCACTCGAGGTACCGACATTGAGATCCAGATCGAGGTTCGGGGCAAGGGCTGGCTCAGCCTCGCCAGCCCGATCATCGCGCTCGCGTCGGGAAAGATCGAAGGCGAAGCCACCGAAGCGCTCCAAAAAGAATTCGGCGCCCGTCCCTAACGCTTTTCTCGTCTTTCTGCAGTCAATCGTGCCCATTGGACGGGCCTCCCTGACTGCAGTTACCCCCAGAGGACTCAGCCGGTGTTTCGCATGCCGGCAGCTACGCCGTTGACGGTGAGGAGAAGCGCCCGTCGAACGGCGGGGTTCATACCCTCACCCCCGGTGACCAGCGACTCCGCCGAGGCCAATTCTCGACTGCGGTGAAGGAGGTCCACCTGCAGTACGTGCAACGGATCCAAGTACACCGCTCGGGTCTGGAGCGTTCGGTCCAAAACCGGCAGGTTCCCCAACAGCTTTCGCTCAGTCAGCGAGGTGATCTGCTCCACGGTGCGGGCATGCTCGGCTTCTACCACTTCAAACAAATGGCGGTGTTCGTGATCCACCAGTGCGTCGACGTATCGCTTCGAGATCCCCAAGTCGGTCTTGGCCAACGTCATCTCAACATTGCTGAGGAACGTCTGGAAGAACTTCCACTCGGTGAACATTTCTTGAAGGGTCTCGCCGTGGCCGCCGGCCTGCACAGCGGCGAGGCCGGCACCCACCCCGAACCAGCCGGGAATGATCTGACGACTTTGGGTCCAGCCAAAGACCCAAGGGATGGCGCGGAGGTCATCGATGCTACTGCCGGCGCCGGATCGTCGAGCCGGTCGTGAACCGATGTTCAGGGCGCCCAGCTCTTCGACGGGAGTCGAGGTCTGGAAATAGATTGGGAGCGACGGGTCCTCAACAAACGCTCGGTAAGCGGCGAAGGCGTGAGCGGACATTTCTTCCATCACGTCTGACCACGCTTCGAGCCGACTGGGATCGTGACGGGACGTTCGGTGGGCCACCGTAGCTTCGAGAACCGCGGCCAGTGCAAGGTCAAGATTGCGATGAGCGATTTCGGGCTGGCCGTACTTGTCAGCGATCACCTCGCCCTGTTCGGTGATCTTCAGCTCACCGTCCACCACTCCCGAAGGCTGACTGAGAATGGCCTCGTTGGTTGGCCCGCCACCGCGACCGACGGAGCCCCCTCGGCCATGGAATACGCGAATGCGAATATTGTGGTGCTGTGAGACAGTGCGAATCGCTCGCAGGGCCTTGTGGATCTCCCATTGGCTGGTGGTGATACCGCCGTCTTTGTTGGAGTCCGAATACCCAACCATGACTTCTTGGACGCCGCCACGTAGTTCTACGATTCGCCGGTAGGACGGGATACGCAGCAACTGGTCGAGCGTGTCGCTGATGTTTCGCAGATCCTCGATCGTTTCGAACAGGGGCACGAAACCTAGTCGCGCGACACCGGCGGAGAGATCGATCAACCCGACCTCTCGGGCCAACAGAACCGGGGCCAGGACGTCGTCCACCCCTTCGGTCATGGAGATGATGTAGCTGCTGACCAGTTGGTCTCCGTTTTCATCCATCAGTTCGCGAAGCGTCCGAAACAACTCCAGCGCATCCCGTTCGTCCAGGGGGGTGCCGGGAGGGGAGAGTGGTCGGCGGGAGTTCATCTCTGCCGTGAGCAGGGCGGTTCGACCGGGGCGGTCGATTGGGTAGGTGATGCCGGTAGCGGTGAACAGGTGCCCCAAGGACTCGTGGTGGCGGCGCGTGTGTTCACGAATATCGAGGATCGCGAGATGGAATCCGATCGTGGAAACCAGGCGCCGAACCCGCGCCAGCCGACCAGCGGCGAGAAGGGTCCCACCGTGGTCGCGCAGTGACCGGTCTATGACTTCCAGATCGGCGGCCAGCTCTTCGGGACGCTGATACCGCCGATGGCCAACCGGATTGCGGGCGGCCTCCTGAAGGCGCTGAATCATGACGGCGAGCCGCCGGCGATACCACTCTCCCTCGTTGATCCGGCCCACTCGGGCGTGGATATCAGGAAAGTCCTGGACGTCGTTGTGAACTGCGTCCATCAACTCCTTGCTGGCCGGGCGGATCACTTCGGTTGGAGAGAGCTCGGCCCGCAGGCCTTCGAGTTCGTCGATCAGAATCCGTAAGGCACGGGTCCTCTGAAGAGTCACGACCTCTCGCGTGGTCTGCGGAGTGACGTTGGGGTTGCCGTCCCGATCGCCGCCCACCCAGGAACCAAAAACGATCGGAGCCACACCGGGGTCGAGCGAGTGGCCCATGGCATCGAGCGCCAGATTGAGGTCCTCCCACACGTCGGGGAGGCTCCGACGAACCACTTGTTCGATGTAGTAGAGCAGCGTCCGAGCTTCATCCAGCGGGAGCGGTTTCTCGCGACGGATCTCGTCGGTCTGCCACATGCCGTCGATCAGTTCGTCGATCCGTCGATCGATACGGCGTTCCTCCCAGGTGGTGCATCGCTCGAGCCCGCGCTCTTCCACCAGACGGGCGATCTCAGCCAGCTTGTCAAGAATCGAACGACGGGAAGCTTCGGTGGGATGAGCGGTGAAGACCGGCTGGAGCGAAGATCGCTGGAGCCCCTCCACGATCTCGTTGCCACTGAAGCCCATGTCTAGGAGACGGGGGACCGTGTCGGAAATCCGTCCCGCATTGGCCTTCTTCAGGTTCAGGTCTTCGATCCGGTGCACCTGCTCAGCAACGTTGGCGAGGTGGAAATAGGTAGTAAACGCTCGCACGAGCTTCATCGAGTCGATCAGGTCCGCCGCCGCCAAAGTCTCGGCGAGGGCTTTTCCTGCTTCGGCGTCACCGTCGCGTCGCAAGGATCTCGACAGGGTTCGAACCCGCTCGACCAACTCGAAGAAGGGCTCCCCCTCCTGACGGATGATTGATTGCCCTAGCTGGCTGCCGAGTCGGCGAATGTCAGAACGGAGGGCCTGATCGAGGGAAATGTCGCTCACCCTCGAAGGTTATTGCGGCGGACCTCCGCATGGACGCGTGCGCTCACCAACCCACTTTCTCCAGAGGCTCGTCATTTTGGTGGGTGTGACGGCCTTCACTACTCTCAGCTCATGGCTGGAAACGTCGGCGGAACGTCCTGTGTCGTTCCTCGCCGTCGATGGCTGTTGATACCCAGCATGCTGCTAGGACCTGAATCGTGGGCCGGGGTGTCCAGCGTGTTGCGTACGCTTCGCCAGGATCCCTTCGTGGCCGCACCGCGTCCGCTGCCCAGGGAGGTGGAGGACTTCGTGACGCCGTGGCTCGAAGATGTCCTAGGTGCCATTCCGCCTCCAGCCTCACCGCAGGAATGCCTGGAGCAGCCCGCACCAGAACTGGTTATCGCAGGGCATTCTTCGGCCTGCCCCCGTCTGTTGCTAGTGGCCGAGGCGGCTATCGCCCGGGGTCATCATGTCACCACCGTCCTGCTGGTCAACGGGCGGGTCCCAGAGGACGGCCTCTCCGCTACCGACCTCGACCCACCCCTCGGTCGTCTCTTGGACAACCTAACCCGGCCCGATGACCATGTCCCACCGTGGCACCGCTGGTGGGGATCGCTGATGGAGGACATGCTGCCAAACGCCTTGGACCGGGAACGGGTCTTCGGTGAGGCTCGCCCGATCCCGCGGGCGTTGTTCGACCAGAAGATCCCGGCGCCTCGGTTACCCGACGACGTCCGTCTGGCCTTTCTCGCGATGGGTGACATGTATGCGCCCAGCATGGACGAAGCCCGGCAGCAAGGCTGGTCGGTTGCCCGAATGGAGGGCGAACATCTCCATCAGGTAGTGAACCCGGTGGCAGTGGCTTGCACCATGATGGCCTTGGTCTCCCAGGCCCACGGGTAGTGCCGTATCGGACTCGGGGCGGCAATGGTCCGGTGCCTGTCGGCTAGGGGACCCAATAGCCTTCCCCTATGGAGTTCGATCCGTTCGTCGCTGCAGCAATCGCGGCGATGCTTGGTGTCTCCCCGGCCGGGGTGCCGGCCGACCGTCCTGATCTTCACGGCGACTTGCCCGGGCTTCCCGCTGCCCTGGGCCGGGGCGTTGCCCGGATTCACGCCACGCCGATTCCCGCTGGAGCAGCCCCGTTTGACATACAGGCAGCGATTCGGGACCGACTGGCGGCGGGTCTGGTAATGACCCGGTCCATGCCCCAACCATACGATCGCTATTCGGCACAAGAGCTCGGCGAATTGTTCGAACGATTACCGGGCGGCGACGGGGGAGCCGGAGCTCCCACTTGTGTTGTTGGCCGGCTCACTCTGGATCGAATCCTGTTGGCTGGTGGTGAGGTTTGCGGAATCGGCGGTGGCGAACTCGGGCTGCTCGTTGACCCCCATCTCGATTTGGCGGTGCTTCATCACAGCATTCATACCAGCCTCGGGCCAGAGGCAGTCTTCGGCTTTTACGAGGCCTACGGGTCCGACCCCAGCCTTGTGCTCCTGGATCGCTACGTGATGGCGGCGCACCTTCTGGGTTGGATGCCGAACGTTTCATGAGTGCTTCCCCACTGGTGGTCCTTGGCCCAACGGCATCTGGCAAATCGGCGTTGGCGTTTGCACTGGCCCAGAGAATTGGAACGGCTCAGATCATTTCGGCGGATGCCAAGGCCGTGTATCGGGGCATGGACATCGGCACCGCGAAACCTTCGGTGGAGGAACAAGCGGCCGTGCCGCATCACTTGGTGGACGTGGTCGACCCCGCCGACGACTTCGCACTGGGCCAGTTTCAGGTTTTGGTGGCCGAGGCGATCGAGGCGATTGAGCGAGCGGGCGATCTCCCCATCATCGTTGGAGGGACCGGCCTTTACGTCCAAGCGATCGTCGACGACTTCACAACTCCGGACCGGTTCCCAGATGTTGCCGAGGGTCTGGAAAGAAACCCGGACAGCTTGGCGCTGTACGCCCAGCTAGCGGAGCTTGACCCGCAGGCGGCCACCAAGATGGAACCAAACAATCGTCGCCGAATCATCCGAGCGTTAGAGGTGACCCTGGGGAGCGGCAAACCCTTTTCCAGTTTCGGACCGGGTGTGGATGCATTCCCGGCTACCCGATTCACATTGATCGGTCTCGAAATCGAGCGCACGGTGATGGATCAACGAATCAATGATCGCTTCGATGCCCACATGGCGGCCGGATTCCTCGCCGAGGTTGCCTCCCTTCCGCAACCACTGTCGCGCACAGCAGCCGCCTCGCTGGGTTATCGGGAACTCCTGGCCCACCTCGCTGGCCGCACCAGCGAGACTGAGGCCATTGAACTCGCCAAATCCCGAACCCGCCGGTTTGCTCGCCGACAGCAGCGCTGGTTCCGCCGCGACCCCCGAATCTATTGGTTGGAGGCAACTGCACCGGACCTTATTGAGCAGGCGCTCGCCCTCGTCGATCCAACCTTCAGAGGTAGACTTGAAAGCAGATGACAATTCTCAGCAAACACCACGGCCTCGGAAACGACTTCCTGGTAGCGGTGGAACCTCCACGCTCGCTCAACCCCACCGATGCGCTGGCGTGGTGTGATCGGCGACGAGGGGTAGGCGCTGACGGTCTTATTGCGGCCGAGCCCCTCTCCTCAGACGGTTCACTGTGGTCGATGACGTTGTGGAACGCCGACGGTAGCCGAGCTGAAGTATCGGGAAACGGGATCCGTTGCATGGCACAGGCGATCGTGCAACGGCAAGGTGCCGACGCCACCACTACTCTCAACGTCCGAACCGACGGCGGCATGCGACAGCTGGAGATCTGGCCCGATCGGAGGAGTGGCGTTCATTTCGCCAAGGTGTCCATGGGGCAGGCGACTGACGGCCCCGAACCCTATGGAAAATGGGAACTCTTCGGGCTCGACCCCATCCGTCAGTGCACGGTAGACATCGGCAATCCGCACTTGGTAGTCGAGATCGAAGATCCCGAAATGATTGATCTCCGGGCCATTGGTCCGGAGATCGAGACCAGCTACGACGCCGGAATCAACCTCCACCTGATCCGCGTAGACGACCCCGAGCACATCACGTTGTTCGTCTGGGAACGCGGTGCGGGGATAACCGAAGCGTGCGGGTCCGGTGCGTCCGCCGCGGGCTGGGCCACACACCGCTGGGGCCTCACCGGTCCAGAAATCATCGTGCGTCAACCGGGTGGAGATGCCAAGGTGGAGGTAACGCCAGACGAGGTCTTCCTCACCGGCCCTACCACCTATGTCGCAACGATCGACGTGTCGGACTGAGATGAGCATGGAAGAAACAGGCGAGAACACAACCGAAATGTATGCCCCCGTGCCGGGATCTTGGTGGGACACTGCGCCGCGGTCCAGCTCCGCTCAGGATCAGCTTGCCGATCCCGATGATGGGGACGACTTCGATTTCGACGACGATGACGTCACCCACCGCGGCGCCTTCGGCGACTACGGCGGCGAGATCCGCGGCGGTTTCCTCGACCGCGCTTTCCGGGAACGAATCGTGGTGGTCGGGATGGCTCACAGTGGTCGAGACCCTCTGGCTGCTGAAGCCTCGCTCGACGAGCTGGAACTGCTGGTCGATACCGCAGGAGCGGACTCGGTCGCTCGGATCATGCAGCGCCGTGACAGTCCTGACCGGGCAACGTTCGTCGGTAAGGGCAAAGTTGAAGAGATCCTCAACAAAGCGCTCGAGTTAGATGCTGACACCGTTGTTTTCGACGACGAACTCACCCCAGCCCAGCAGTTCAACCTCGAGAAGATCTTGGGTCGGTCGGCGCTGGATCGCACGGCCGTCATCCTGGATATCTTTGCCCAACACGCCACCTCTAGTGAGGGCAAGACGCAGGTTGAACTGGCCCAGCTTCGCTACAACCTTCCGCGGTTGCGTGGCAAGAAGGCATTCAGCCAGCAAGGTGGCGGGATCGGTACCCGCGGGCCAGGCGAAACACAGCTCGAGACCGATCGACGGCGTTTGGTCCGACGAATCCACAAACTTGAACGCGACCTTCGCAGCATCAGCGATCGGCGGGAAAACCAACGCAAGGCTCGCCACCGCTCCCCGTACTCTGTGGTTTCCATCGTGGGGTACACCAACGCCGGCAAATCCACGTTGCTGAAATGCCTCACCAGTGCCGAGGTCAAAGTGGCCGACCAGCTGTTTGCAACCGTAGATCCCACAACGCGCAAGTTCGGCCTTCCCGGCGGTGAGCAGATTTTGCTCACCGACACCGTCGGGTTCGTCAAGAAGCTTCCCCACACGTTGGTCGAGGCGTTCAAATCTACGCTCGAAGTAGCCGCCAGCGCCGACCTCTTGGTCCATGTCGTCGATGGTGCCGGAGTGGACCCCGATGGTCACATCCTGGCGGTACGCGAAGTTCTGCAAAGTATCGGGGCCGGCGAAGTGGAGCAACTGTTGGTCTTCAACAAGCTCGATGCCTCGCCCGAGGTGAAACGGATGGTGGATCTCAATCCTGGCTCGGTCGGAATCTCCGCTAAGACCGGCGCCGGGATCGACGACCTCCTCATCGCCATTGGCGATCGGCTCCGAGCTGGCTCCGAACTGTATGAGCTGGTGATCCCCTTCGCCCGGGGGGATCTGATGGCATCGGTGCATCGGGAGGGCGAAGTCCTCGCAGAATCCAACGATGGAAATGGCATGCGTTTCACCGCGCGACTTTCGTCCGAGTCCGCCGCCCGGCTCGGAGAATGGGTCGTCGGTGACTGACGAAGCCACCAGTTCTGTTGGGGGCTTCGTTCCTCCGCCCAGTTCTGTTGGGGGCTTCGTTCCTCCGCCCAGTTCTGCTGGGGGCTTCGTTCCTCCGCTCAGTTCTGTTGGGGGCTTCGTTCCTCCGCCCTATCCCTACGATCGGCTCGATGAGATCAAGGCGATCGCGGCCCGGCATGCTAACGGAGGCGTTGACCTTTCGATCGGAACTCCTACCGACGCTCCGCCAGACGATGTGATCGCGGCGCTGTCGTCTTCCAACAGCGAGCGGGGGTACCCGCCTTCGATCGGAACCGTCGAATTTCGCGATGCGGCAGCCGCCTGGCTGAATCGACGGGTTGGAACCGATCTCGGTCCCGGAGATGTCCGAGCCACCATCGGATCCAAAGAGTTTGTCGCGGGACTCCCGCACTGGCTCAGACTTCGCTCACCGGATCGAGACACCGTGCTGTACCCCCAGATCAGTTATCCGTCCTACGCGATGGGCGCCACCCTGGCCGGTTGTCGGGCGGTTCCGATTCCGATCAACGAGCACTCACAAACCGAACTCTCGGCGATCGACCCCGCCGACGTCAGCCGGGCGCTCTGCCTGTGGGTCAGCTCGCCAGGCAACCCAACGGGAGCCCTCGATGATCTCTCCGCTGCTGCGGAGTGGGGACGCACCAATGGGGTGCCGGTGGTTTCGGACGAGTGCTACATCGAGTTCACATGGAATGGTCCACCGCGCAGCATCCTCGAATCCGGGAACGACGGGGTCATCGCTGTTCATTCCCTGTCCAAGCGTTCAAACCTCGCCGGAGTCCGCAGCGGCTTCTATGCCGGAGATCAGGACTTGATCAATTACATCAGCGAGGTAAGAAAGCACGCAGGGTTCATTCCCCCCGGCCCAGTGCAGGCGGCCGCGATCGCAGCATTCAGCGACCAGGTGCACGTGGACGCTCAGCGAAACCGGTACTTCCGGCGGCTGCAAACGATGCAAGCATTGTTGCGAGACCGAATGGGTGTGGACGTGGCGCTACCCGATGGCAGCTTCTACCTGTGGGTACCGGCACCGGGCGGCGATGCATGGGGGTTCGCCGAAACCCTGGCCGAAGAACTGGGGATTGTCACCAGCCCTGGAGAGTTCTATGGCGACGCGGCTACCGACCACGTCCGCATTGCCCTCGTCCGAGATACCCCCTGAATTTCTAACGTACCGCACGCCTTGACGTCGTCCCCAGCAGACTGAACCCAGATCACTGGTTGAGACCAAACCGTCAGCGGCCACGGTCACCCGGGCACGATCCGCAGTACTTGATCGCCACCCCCACCGTTACTGGTGGTGACGAGCAGGCTGCCGTCGGGAGAAGCGGTCACGGCCCGCAGCCGCCCGTACTCGCCCCGGATCACCATCTGTTGACCGCGGTAGACGCCGCGGGAGTTGAAAAAGAGAATTCGCAAACTGCTGTCTTTGAGTGAAGCGACCGCAAGCCCATTCTCCCAAGAACCCCACTGCTTCCCAGAAAGAAACGTTGCTCCCGACAAAGCGAGGGTCGGCGCTCCCGTGGCCCAGGCCGCACTCACGGCCGTCGGGAATTCTCGAGTGTCGGTCATCGGGACCGACTCGTTGTAGCCGGGCACGGGGTTCCAGCCGTAGTTCCCGCCAGGGTCGATCTGGTTGACCTCGTCGTCCCGGGTCGGACCATGTTCGGCGGTCCAAATGGCACGGGTGCTGGGATGAACAGCCACCCCTTGAACGTTCCGGTGGCCGAAGCTCAGGAGTTTTCGAGTGTTCGGATCGGAGGAAGCGCTGAATGGGTTGCTGGAAACTCCCGCGCCGGTGAAGCGGTCAACTCGGAGGGTCTTACCTCCCAAGCTGGTGAGGTTCTGGGGAAGGGAACCGATTGCCGCATCACCTGTTCCCACAATCAGCTGACCAGAAGCGTCTATCTCCAATTGGCAACCGCCGTGGCGACCAGAACCGATGGGGATGCCGGCAACGAGCGGATCGGCAACACGGGTAGCCGCACTGGTGCCGACATCCAGAGTCCAAGCAATCACTTGGATCTCTCGAGGGCTCGAGTGCCCCTGGCACGTATAGAAACGCCGGTTGCCAGCAAAGTCCGGATCGAGCGCCATTCCCATCAAGCCGGTTTCGCCGTTGGCAAAGAGGTCAGCAAAGTCTGCGATCACAGATCGGCGGGACCCATCGGGTGGGCTAAGCGACAGCGCTCCACTTCTCTCGGCGATGAGGATGTCGCCACCGGGAAGTGCCAGAACATCCCACGGAATGGTGAGTCCAACGGATCGGCCAGGCTCGATGGAAACCGTTGGGGGTTCCGCAAAGCGGTTTCGATACTCGGCCGATGCCATGACGGGTGCGATCAGGTCGACCAACGATGCTCCCCGCCTCACTTGGTCAGCCCAGTACGCTGCTCCGCTCGGCTCCGGGAGACGCTGCAATAAACCGAGGTACACGGCCGTGACTGCAACTTCTGGATCCCTGCGGATGCGATGCTCGGGCGACTCACTGACTGCCACCACGAAACCGGGCAGAGTTAGCTGTCCGGATGCGATGAGGTCGATCCAGTAGGCCAAACCGGAGGTGTCTGGCGGGCGCCCCAGAACCCGGCCATACACCGCCGTCACAACTTCGGCGTCTGACGAAGCTGACGACAGCGCGGCAAATTCGCTGCTGCGCAGGAACTCGACCGCCAGCTGTTCCAGTGTGGCTCCGCCCTGGCGCACGCCCACCCAGTAGCGCAACCCGCTGAGATCCGGCGTACGACCAAAGACGCTGTAGTAGAGCCGCGTAACCGGGGCCACCGTTCCGCCGAATTCCGGGGAGGTCACCAGCTCGTTGTAGACCGCCACCGGCGACGTTCCGTTCCGGATGAGCCCCGACCAATACCGCAGCCCGGCCTCATCGGCGCTGCGGCCGAGCACGTCACTGTAGGCCTGATCCACAAACAGCTCGACGGTGGCGAACCGACCTCCAACTGGGCCTGCGATTTCCTGGGCTGCAACCGGCTGACTCGAGAATGGCGACGTTATGGCGACGAGGCAAAACGTCACGAGGACAGCCGACCAACGCTCTGCTGACATGGGAATCCAACCTAGCAAGGGCGGCTGATCGCTAGGCTTCACCACCGTGACCAGCGAACTGCAGACCAAGATCGAAGCCATGTGGGAAAAGAAAGACACATTGGGCGCAAGTGACGCCGAGGCTTTCGCCACGGTCAGCGAAGCGATCGACCTGCTCGATACGGGGGCCGAACGAGTTGCCGAGATTGCGCCCGATGGATCGGTCAAAGTGAATCAGTGGTTGAAATATGCCGTTCTCATGCTCTTCAAACTCACTTCGATGGAGACGATCGAGCTCGGCCCGTTCGAGTTCGCCGACAAGATCCCTTTGAAGCGGAACTACATGGCCCAGGGGGTTCGCGTGGTCCCCGGAGCGAGCGCCCGCTGGGGTAGCTACCAGGCGCCGGGCGTTGTGATGATGCCGAGTTATGTGAATATCGGTGCCCACGTCGGAGCAAACTCCATGGTGGACACGTGGGCCACCGTCGGTTCGTGCGCCCAGATTGGGGCCAACGTGCACTTGTCGGGCGGTGTCGGCATCGGTGGTGTCCTAGAACCAGCTCAGGCTGCGCCGGTCATCGTCGAGGATGACTGCCTCATCGGAAGCCGCTGCATCGTGGCCGAAGGAGCGCGCGTCGGGAAGGGTTCGGTGCTGGGGGCTGGCGCGATTCTCACGGGGTCGATCCCTGTGATCGATGCAGAAACTGGCGAGGAACTGGCGCGGGGGCAGGTGCCGGCGAACGTCGTTGCTGTTTCCGCCACCCGAAGCCGAGCCTTTGCCGGCGGAACCTATGGCCTGCCGTGCGTTCTCGTGATCAAAAGGCTCGAGGAGGGTCAGCGGCATGACAAGAGCGCTCTGAACGACATCCTTCGCGGGCACGGAGCCCTCTGACATGAACAGGTCACAGCTGGTCGGTACAAACCGGGTTCGGGGGCTGCTCTGAGGGCCCAGTCACCACTCGCTATTGGCACAGCGGTTACGCCACCGGTGTGGTGACGAGCTCGATGAGGGCGGCATAGGTTCGTTCGATGCTGTTTCGGTGAAGGTGCTCATTCTGGGTGTGCGCCACCGTCGGGTCACCGGGTCCGAAGTTCGTTGCCGGAATCCCTAGTTGAGCAAACCTGGCCACATCGGTCCAGCCGAGCTTCGCCGACTTCTGTCGCCCTGCGGCGGCGAGCGCAGCGAGAAGTGGATGATCCAGCGATGGCGGGCAGCAGGGCGCTCGATCGATCACCTCGATGGTGTCACCGCGATCGGGGTCGATATTTGCTCCGATCCATTTCAGGAAGGCGGCTTCGGCCTCGGCATCGGTCTGGTCGGGGGCGTAGCGGTGGTGGATGGTAACAACTGCGGAATCGGGAACAACGTTGCCCGCATGCCCTCCTTCCAGCCGGACTGCCTGAATGGACTCGATGAAATGGCAGCCGTCTATCACGGGCTCGCGTGGCTTGTGATCGGCGAGCGCAGCGAGGAGGGGAGCAGCTCTATGGATGGCGTTGCTTCCCATCCACGGTCGTGCGGTGTGGGCTCGCTTTCCCAAAAAGTGTACGCGGACCCGCATCGTGCCCTGGCAGCCAGCCTCTACGTGGCCGTCTGTGGGCTCGCCGAGGATCACACAATCTCCGGCGAGTAGATCAGGGTGCGCCTCTATGAGCTCACTCAGTCCGGAATGCTCGAGAGCCACTTCTTCTCGCGCATAGAAGACGAAGCTGAGGTCAACGGTAGGTTCGTGATCGGATTCAGGTCTCACGAGGTGCGCAATCTCGTGAAACACTGCAAGGCCGCCCTTCATGTCGGCCGAACCCACCCCGTAGAGCGTGTCACCGTCGATCCGAGCCGTGCCGTTGTCATTTACAGGCACCGTGTCGGTGTGCCCGGCCAATACTAAACGTTGGGGGAAACCCCAGCTGGTCCGCGCCACAAGGTTGTCCCCAATGCGGGTCACTTCGAGGTGGGGAAGCGTTTTGAGATCCCTCTCGAGCCAGTCGACGAACGGCGCCTCGGCGAAGCTCACCGACTCAATGTCTACAAAATCAGCCGTCTTGGCCAGCAGATCGGTCACCGGAGCATGATAGGTGGCGGTCCAGGGAGTCCCGAGGGGTCCAGGCAAAACGAACGAACCGGAACCTTACGGTCCCGGTTCGTGAGTCGGACATCCCCCTCCCGACTGACTTGAGGTTACCAAAGTGTGCCGCACGGCACAATGAGAATTTTCAGCCCACAGCGCGCAGGCCGCTACAGACGGCGCAGGACCGTCACGACTCGACCATAGATTGCTACCTCGTCGGGATCGAACGGCATGGGAGACAGATCGGCGTTTGAGGGAAGTAGGACGATCTTCTTGGTGCTCTCATCAACGCTGTACGTCTTGACGGTGGCCTCGTCTCCGGGAATCCCCGCTACCACTACGTCGCCGGCCTTGGCGGTGTTCTGAACATTGGCCACCACAAAATCCCCATCGAGTATCCCCGCATCGATCATGGAGTCACCTTTGACCCTCAACATGAAAAGATCGCCGTCACCGGTGAAATCGGTGGGCAGAGGAAGGCTCTCTTCGATGTTTTGGGCGGCCAGAACATCTGTCCCAGCAGCTACGTCGCCGACGAGCGGAACATGACGCATTGGGCGCCGCTCTACATCGACCGCGCCGGTGGCGGAGTCCCAATTGACCCGCAAACCGCGCGGTGTTGCAGGATCTCTGGTGAGAAACCCCTTCTCCTGGAGGTTGTTGAGGTGGGTGTGGACCGTTGAGGAGGACCGCATCCCTACGTACTTGCCGATTTCTCGCACTGACGGTGGGTAGCCGTTGTCTTCCATGAAGGCCTCGATGAATTCGAGGATGCCGCGCTGGCGGCTCGTGAGATGGTGCTCAGATGCGGACATGTTCTCCAGTATGACATAGACAGGCACACGTTTGTTCGATGTCATTCCCAATTGGGGGTTGTAGAGAACGACTGTTCGGTCTAGGTTGCAAACGTATGTTCGATTCGGCCTTGCCAACCCCGAGCTTGCAGCTCGCACGGGGCGAGGAGAACCCCACCAGCCCCCTGTGGAAATTCCACTGTCACACCCCCGGAGGACAATTGCATCATGGTTGCACTTCTCACATCTGATCCGATCTACCGTTCATCAGCGCCGGAGCTTCGCTCCCCGGGCCAGATCCCGGTCCGTCATCTTCATTCGGTTCCCGCCGTCCATGGTGGGGCACGCAGTTCTCATGCTCGGTCAACTGATCGATCGGCTGCTTCAGATCCCGCCATCTCTTACCGCTCGCTCGTGATTCTTGTTGGGGCGGCGATCGTGGTGGCCCTCATTCTGCTTGCTGGCTTCAGAGCGATCCAGGGACAGCCGCCTTCGGGCTCGTGGGCCGATGTCCAGCAGGCCGCCCGATTCCAGGCCCCGGTGGCCCATCAGAACGATGTGCTATGGACTGTGCAGCCAGGCGAGACACTTTGGGGAATAGCGCAAAGCGTAGCTCCAGCGGCGGACCGTCGAGAGGTTGTCCAGATCCTCACCGAGGCCAATGGCGGCTCGTCCATATGGGCGGGGCAACAAATCGTCATCCCGGCCGGTTTGGCCGAGAGGGGAGCGCAAGGGGAATCGGCAGCCTCCAACAACTGATCTTTGATTACCATCAACAACTGATCCTTCAACTTCGCGCCGGCGCGATGTCCCCGGTCGGGCGGCATTTGTCGGATCACCACTGCGCCCATTTAAACGGGGCGTACGATGGGTACGTGCGCTGTCGTCAATGCGGAACCACCGACACCCGGGTCATCGATTCCCGGGTGATCGAGGATGGGGATTCCATTCGTCGTCGACGGTCCTGTCCTCAATGCTCGGCACGGTTCACCACCTTTGAACGGATCGAGACCGCTCCGCTGATGGTTTTGAAGCGCAATGGTGACCGTGTGCCATTCATTGCGGCAAAGGTTGCCCACGGAATTGAACTTGCAGTGAAGGGCCGTCCGGTTTCGGCTGCGGAGGTCGTAGCGATCGTGGCGGGGATAGAAGACGCCGTGCGATCCAATGGAGCTCCGATGCCTACGCAATCGGTGGGGGAGCGGGTTCTGGATGCTTTGAAAGAGCGCGATCCGGTGGCGGCCATGCGATTCGCCAGTGTGTACAAACATTTCGAGGATTTGGCTGATTTCGAACGTGCGGCCACCGAACTGGCGGAACCCTAGTCGACGGGTTGGTTTTGCCCCGCTGATTCATCCGCAGGAGCAAAGATCAGCAGTGATCCATAGAGATCGCTGAATCGTATGACATCGGAACCGTAGGCCGTGCTCCGGTTGTAGCGGAGCAAGGCCGAGCGGAACCCGGCTTCTGAATCCAAGCCGCTGCCGCAAAGATGATCTGCGGCGGCCAGGGTGGCGTCGTACATATTGTGCGGGTCGCGGTGACCGTCACCGTTTCCGTCAGCACGAAAGAGCTCCCAGCTGGTAGGGATGAACTGCATCGGCCCAACGGCCCGATCCCATTCGGTGTCGCCGTCGAGTTTTCCCCCGTCGGTGTCGGTGATCGCCAACCAGGGATCGCCGTTGAGTTGCGGTCCGAGGATCGGCGATGTTGTATTGCCCCGGCGATCAAGCGAGCTGTTCCCGAATTGGCCATTGAAGCTTTCCACCCGCCCAACTCCGGCGAGTTGATTCCACGAAATTCTGCATTGGGGCCAGAGATCCTTGGCGCGTTCGGCAGCGGTCACGTACGCGTTGACCGCCACAACCGTGAGGTCGTCGGTCCCGGGCACGATGCGAAGTAGCAGCTGCCACTCGAAATCCCGCTCGGCTCGGTTGAGCGCCGGTTGTAGCCGTAGCAGGTCTGCGCTGGCGGTGGCGAAGATCGCATCGGCTTCCTCGAGGAGCTTGCTTTCGCGGTCGCGGAGATCATCGGCCGCGGCGAGTTCTCGCCGGCTCGTAGATTCATCGGCTTCGCGCCGTCGCAGCTCGCTGCCCAGTTCTGCTCCGGCGCTTTGGAACAATGTGGTGGTACGGATCGACGCGGTTGCTGCGTCGATCTGGTTGTGTCCTGCCGCGCCGAGCAACGCTTCGAGATCGGTTTGGTCAGACCCGCTGACAAAGGCTTCCACGCCGAATGTCCCCAGGTCAGATTCAGCGCGACGGCGACGGGAGATTGCTGTATCGAGCTGTTTTTGGACCGTCTCACGATGCGCGGTTGCGGCTACAAGTGTCTGGGTTCGGAGCGCCGACTCGGCCTGGGCCCAACGTTGACGCTGAATGGCGTCTTCCAGGTCGAGTTGGAGGGATTGCACAAGTTCACCTGCGCCACCCAGCAATTCCGGTGAGGCTGGTAACGCGGCGAGGACGGCGGGATGAATATCGATGGGATCCGAGATCAGTCCCGCCAAACTCTCGTGCGGGGCATCACCAACGGCCCGGACTGCCACTGCGGCCTCCTGGGACGGAGGTTCGGGAGGGCCAGCCGCCATTGCGGGGGCAGCGATAGCCAACACCACCGAGGCCGCCACAGTTGCCGCTCCGTGCTTCATCGTTGGAACTATCGGTCTTCCCGGAAGGATTCTGAGCTTGGTCAAGACTGGCGAACGCGTCGGTACTGAAGGAAGATCATGTTCTCACTTCGCCAGACGTGGACAAGTTGGACTGGGTGATGTACCGAACGGGGACCGATCGCTGCTCGCGACGCCTCGCCCGCGACCAAGGCGGGAGACAGGGTGAGGTTCCATTCATCAACGCAATCGTCGGCGATGAACTGGGCATTCAGCCTGGGACCTCCTTCCAGCAACGCATGCCGAAATCCCCGCTCTCTGAGTTCGACCAGCGCATCTTCGGGGGCGACTCGAGCGGTGGGGAACTGAACCACCGAAGCAAGATCTCCAATACGGGCCAGTGCCGCGGGGTCCGCAGCAGCACCACAGAGGATGATTGGCTTGTGGTCAGGATCGGTAAAGAGCGGGAGTTCTGGATCGAGGTCTGCCGAGGCGGTGAGCACGGCGACCGTGGGTCGGGGGGCTTGGCCTCGTTCGGAGCGCAGGCGTTGCACGCGTTCGGTGGGACGGGGGGGTTTGTAGCGTTCGACTCGGACTGTTTCGGCGCCAACGATGATGACATCGGAGATGGACCGGAGCGCCATGAACACTTCGAAGTCCATTGGGCCGCCCAGTCCCTCTGACGCTCCGTCGATACTGATTGCGCCGTCTGCGGAGCAGATCATGTTGGAGAGGACGTAAGGTCGCCGTGGCGGGAGCGGACGCTCGGCATTCGCATAGACATCCATGGGCTGTATCTCACCGCCCGCAGCGGTCGGTGCCAGTTCAACGATCACCTGAAGAACACTAGTGGGCGAATTTCTCAGCCTGTGCGGCGCTCCCGACCACGGGCGGTGTCCGGCCCGACGCTTCAACGAACTTCTGCGCCCTCTATGGGGAAAACTCCCACGAATTCCCACAGTCATCCACTTTTGATCCCCACGATCGTTCCGTAGCGTTGTCACTAGCTGGCTGAGCCGGTTCACGACAAACGGAGGGACGGGGGCAGATTTGGCGGCCTCCTAGGCAAGTCTGGCAGTGCATGCGTGTATGCGCTGGGCGCGACGAAACCTGGACCTGTGAAGTTGTGAACCGGCTCGGCTGCTGGCGCCCTTTGTGGCCTTCTGGTCCCTGCAGATTGGCTGTACCTTGGACTGGATGAGTGTGAGCAGTGGTGAGCGGGTTGTTGGTCTAACACGACACTTCACAGCGCCCGAAATTGATGTCTTGGACACCGTGGATTGGGAATGCCGCGACGCCCGTATCACTCATTGGGCAACCGGTGTTGTGGCCTTCGAACAAGCCGACGTCGAGGTGCCGTCGTTTTGGTCGGTGAACGCCACCAACATCTTGGCGCAAAAGTACTTTCGGGGGTCTCTGGGGTCGGCCGAACGCGAGAGATCGCTGAAACAAGTGGTGAATCGCATCGTCACCACGATCGCTCGCTGGGGTCGTGAAGGGGGATATTTCGCTGACGCTGCCGAGGCCGAGACGTTTTCGGCCGAGCTGGCGTATCTGCTGGTGTACCAACGTGCCGCCTTCAACTCCCCAGTCTGGTTCAACATCGGCGTGCCAGGCGTTCCCCAGCAAGCCTCGGCCTGCTTCATTCTCTCGGTAGAAGACCAGATGGAATCAATCCTCAATTGGTACGTCGAGGAGGGTCTCATTTTCAAAGGCGGCTCAGGAGCAGGGGTCAACTTGTCCCGAATCCGCTCCTCCTACGAGCCGTTGGAAGGCGGCGGTACGGCGTCAGGCCCCGTTTCGTTCATGCGGGGAGCGGATGCATCGGCCGGCACGATCAAGAGTGGCGGCAAGACCCGCCGAGCCGCCAAAATGGTCATCCTCGATGCCGACCATCCCGACATCGAAGAGTTCATCTGGTGCAAGGCCTTGGAGGAACGAAAGGCCCGGGCGTTGCGGGATGCCGGGTTTGACATGTCTCTGGACGGAGCGGACATCAATTCGCTGCAATACCAGAATGCCAATAACTCGGTACGGGTGACCGATGAGTTCATGCAGGCCGTGGTGGATGATGGTGATTGGAACCTCACCGCCCGAACGGATGGTTCGATCATCCGAACGGTAAAAGCTCGCGAGCTGATGCGGCAGTTCGCGGAGGCTACCTGGGAGTGCGCCGATCCCGGGATGCAGTACCACACCACGATCAACCGCTGGCACACCACGCCGAACGCCGGACCGATTACCGGAAGCAATCCTTGTGTGGAGTATCTGCACCTGGATGATTCGGCGTGCAATTTGGCATCGCTGAATCTGTTGTCGTTTCTCAACGACGACTCGTCGTTCGATATCGACGGTTTCCTGCACGCTACCGAGATCGTATTCGTGGCTCAAGAAATCCTGGTCGGCCGCGCGGACTACCCAACGGCCAAGATTGCCGAGAATGCTCACGCGTATCGGCAGCTCGGGCTGGGGTACACAAACCTCGGTGCATTGCTCATGAATCTCGGCTTGGCCTATGACTCCAAAGAGGGTCGCGACACCGCCGCTGTGATCACCGCGTTGATGGCGGGCCAAGCGTATGCAACGTCGGCTCGGCTGGCCGCTCGCCTCGGCCCCTTCGAGGGCTACCAGGCCGATGCAGAATCAATGATCGGCGTTCTGGAGATGCATCGGGAGGCGCTCACGCGCATCCCGCTCGACACCGGTCTGGTCGGTGTGCGTGCAGCAGCCCAATCCGTTTGGGACGACGCGGTAAGCACGGCTCGCGCCTTCGGCGTCCGCAATGCCCAAGCAACAGTTCTCGCCCCAACCGGCACGATCAGCCTATTGATGGATGCCGACACGACGGGAGTGGAGCCCGATCTCGGTTTGGTGAAGACGAAGACCCTGGTTGGCGGTGGCACCATGAGCATCGTCAACCGGTCGGTCCCGCGTGCTCTCCAGCGCTTGGGCTACAACGCTGAGGAAATCCACTTGATCACGGAGTATGTGGATACCAACGGCTACATCCACGGGGCGCCCGGGTTCGACCTCCAGCACAGCGCGGTGTTCGCCGGTGCTATGGGCGACAACCCCATCCATTACTCGGGTCACGTCAAGATGATGGCGGCAATCCAACCCTTTATTTCGGGCGCTCTGAGCAAAACGGTCAACCTCCCCGAATCGGCCACAGTTGAGGAAATTGAGCAACTCCACATCGACGCCTGGCGCATGGGGGTGAAAGCCATTGCGGTATACCGAGACAACTGCAAGGTGGCGCAACCGCTCAGTACCAAATCGTCGGTTGCTTCACCGCCAGCCCCAATTGCCGGCCAAGAGACGGCCCACCGAGCGGTTAGGGAACGTCTCCCTCGCAATCGTCGCAGTCGCACATTTGAGTTTCGGGTTGCTGACTGCAAAGGCTTCGTGACCGTGGGCGAATACGATGACGGGCGGCCGGGGGAGATCTTCGTGCGAGTCTCCAAACAGGGCTCCACGATGGCTGGGATCATGGATGCTTTCGCCATCTCCTTGAGTCATGGGTTGCAGTACGGCGTTCCGCTCCGGAACTTCGTAGACACGTTTACCGGTATGCGATTTGAGCCAGCGGGGATGACCGATGACCCCGATGTCCGGATCGCCAGTTCGATCTTGGACTACTTGTTCCGCAAGTTGGCTGTCCTCTACATGTCGCCTGAGGAGCGAACATCTCTGGGGATCTTCACCACCGGCGAACGTACCCAACAGACGCTTCCTGGCGTGGATGAAGACTTGACCCTCTTCGGTGGGGGCCTCCCGTCGGATCCCCCATCTCAGGTTTCACAAGAGGAATCGCCACCGCCGCTGGTTGACCACGGCGCGCCAATGTGCATGCAATGCGGCATCACCATGCAGCGGGCCGGCAGCTGCCACGCTTGCACCAGCTGCGGCAACACCAGTGGGTGTAGCTGAGCTAAGGCGCCAGGGTCGGCGGCGGAAGTGTCTCGTCCGGGTCGGCCTGCGGAGCGGTAGTTGAGGATTCCGACGCCTCGTTTGTCGTCGGAACGGTGGTGGGGGGATTCTCAACCGGAACCTCAGTGGTCTCGATTGGCAGCAAAGGATCGGTGACGACGGGATCGGTGGTAGGCGGTGCCGTGGTGGTGATGGGAGCCGAGGTTGAGGTGGTGGAATCGATCGGTTCGAGCGGATCGGTGATCGTGGTGTTTTGCGGCGGCTGGGTGGTGACCGAACCCGACGTTGATGCTGCCGTTGTGACCGGAGCGGAACCGCTCGATGCGGAATTGTTGGGGGCGGTTGTTGTTGGCGCTGAGCTCTCGAGAGCATCGCCGTCACTGCCCGCCCATGTGGGTGGGGCACCCGGCGAGGCGGGAATGCTAGATATCCCGGATCCGACCGGTGCCGAGGTTGAGGTGCTTTCGCGGACGATGCTCGGCGGCGAGCTGGAAAGTGACGGTTCGGGAAGTGCCGCCGTAGCCGCGGTGGAAGGAGCGGGGCTGGGAGGAGCCGGAGGTTGAGTTCCCGTTGGAGCCTTCTCGGGTGGGGCCTCGTCGACCACCGGATCATCTGAAGGTTCAGTATCGTCAACCTCAACGGCGGAGGTTGTTGTGGCTACGGGTTCGGTCTTGACGGTGGTCAAACCTCCGACGGTGGCGAGGGACCCTCGTCCGGCTGGGCCGAAATCGATTTGGTCACGTACTTCGATCGCTTGATAGGCCAAGGGTCCGGCAATAGCTGCCACCGAAAGGATCGACAGCACAACAGCAAGAGCGACACGGGATCCGGTCATCGCTTCTTTCAAGTTGTTGGAAGTGCTCATGACATCCTGGGCGGGCGGGCGGGCGGGCGGTAGACGATTCGCGTCAGCTGTGCTCTGATACAAACTGAACAAGGTGTTTCTAGTCAAGATTTGGGGTGTCGTGGGGTGTTCAGGGATGAATAGCCCACGAAAAAGTGTGCCTCTTCCTACCGCGCCGCGAAGTATCTAGACACCGAGCGTGGAAGTTCTCACGAACAGTGAGATCCGGTGACTTTGACGCTACATCCGGGTGATTCCACTCGGCGGGGTCGGGCTGTCAACGGATGAGTGGAAACCGTGTCAACATGGAGCATGGCAAGCGGTCCGTTGTCCAAAGCGGAGTGGCGCGCGGAGGCGAAGATTCGACGGGCTTCCAACCTCCCCCAGAGAGACGAATTGGACCGCGCACTCTGTGCGAAGGTTCGCGATTGGCTCTTGGAAGAGACCCCGGGCGAAACACTGCGTTGGGTCGTCACCTATCGGGCCTTCCACGATGAACCCAACTTGGCGGCCATTGTTGACGATCCTCTGCTGGCTGAAGCCGGTGTTCGCTTCGCCATAACCCGCACGCCCGAAGTGGGTAATGATCTCACCCTTCATCCTTCAAGTTCGGCGTTGGAGCGGCATCCCTATGGCTATGACCAGCCTGTCGCTGACGCACCGCAAATCGGTGACGACCAGGTTGCGGTGGTGCTCGTGCCAGGGCTGGGTTTCGATCGATTCGGCAATCGGCTGGGATTTGGGGCCGGTTACTATGACCGGCTGCTCGGACGTCTCGATTGCGATGTTCGGGTTGGGATCACCGATGCCATCATGGACACCAGGCTGCCAACGGATTCACACGACATTGCAATGACGTTGATCGCCACACCTAACGATGGTGTGCAACCGGTAACTTCGGACAAGCGACGCGTTCGTAGTGAGGGTGCCGAGTAGCACTGCGCCCGTTCAGGTGAGAATTAGAGTGATGAGCGATCCCACCGTGGACAACACCATTGCGAGAACGCCGATGATCACGATCCAAAAAACCACCGGTCGACGGCGACGCATAGGAGCCAGCGATGTGAGCAGGTGAGGGCCATCGGCTTCGTCTTGTTTTGGCGGTGTGTAGCGGCTCACAACGGCCGATCCACAACAACGGTCTTAGCCAACTTGTCCCATAAGGTGTGATGGTTGGCGTCCGCGAACATCAGAACCAGCGAGATGAACGCAACGATGAGGATGGCCCAGGATCCAAACGCTCCGAGGATGACCAGTCCCAGCGGTGCGATCCGGAGGGCGGCCTGCTTCACCGTGGGAATGTTCCCTTCTGCATCGACGACCTGGAGATCCAAAGCCATTTTCCCGAGCGATGCTCCCCGGGTGGAAACCAGCGCGATCTCGAGAGCGGCAACCGCTACGAACCACACCAGATTCTGTAGGACGCTAGCGCCGGCGCCAACCTCGGCTCGAAGGCTCCCGCCCACCTCCACACCCAAGAGCAGTGCGATGAGTACAGCGATTGCCAGCCACACCAGGTAGTCGAGCATTCGGGCGCCGATCCTGCGGCCCGGACTCGCCAACCGTATACCAGCGCCAGTCCGTTTGCCGACGGCCGATGCCGGTGGAGAGGTTGGCCCGCCCTGCCATTGGGATCCGTCCCAGAATCGAACGGTGCCGGGGGGATCCCCTTGAGCGTGGTAGTAGCCGGAAGTAGGTGCGGAAGTTGAAATACTCATAAGGTTTACCGAAGTGAGAGGTTGGGACGGGAACTCGGTGTGAGTGAGATAGACACAAGCGTGTCATCACCAGCGATGGTAGTGCTGTCAGGCCCGCTGCTTTGGGATAGCAATTGGGCGACAACTCCTTCCCTATCGGAAATGAGGAAGTCCCATGGATAGAACAATTCTTGTCACCGGTGGCGCCGGCTACATCGGGAGTCACACCGCCCTGGCCCTCATCGAAGCGGGCGATCGCGTGGTTGTCGCGGACAACCTGGTGAACAGTTCCCGTGCGTCGGTTGCGGCGGTGGAGAAGCTGACCGGCGCCACGATCCAGTTTGTTGAGGCGGACCTCACCGACAGAACCCAGACCGCGGCGATCTTCGATGATCACCCGATCGAAGCCGTTATCCACTTCGCCGGCTTGAAAGCAGTGGGCGAGTCCACCGAGAAACCGTTGATGTACTACCGCAACAATCTCGTTTCCACGCTGAATCTTCTCGACGAGATGGCAACCCACGACATCTTCCAACTGGTCTTTTCCTCTTCGGCCACCGTCTATGGCGATCCCAAGATTCTGCCTATTCCTGAGAGTGCGCCAACCGGTCCCACGAACGCCTATGGCCGAACGAAACTGATGATCGAGGACATTTGTCGTGATCTGGCGGCATCAGACCATCGCTGGCAGATCAGTCTGTTGCGGTACTTCAATCCGGTTGGAGCCCACCAGAGCGGCGAGATGGGCGAAGATCCAAATGGCATCCCCAACAATCTGGTCCCCTATGTGATGCAGGTTGCGGTGGGCCGAAGGGAGAAGCTCAGCGTGTTCGGTGGTGACTGGGATACGCCTGATGGGACCGGGGTTCGTGACTATATCCACGTCACAGATCTGGCCGCAGGCCACATCGCCGCGCTCGATCACTTGCCAAACGGGTGTCGGGAGTACAACCTCGGGACCGGTTCTGGGGCCTCGGTCCTAGAGATCGTTCGGGCCGCCGAAGCTGCCAGTGGCAACGCCATACCCTACGAGATCGTGCCACGACGTACCGGCGACATCGCCACCTCGCTGGCAGATCCACGCCGCGCCAACCGCGAGCTCGAGTGGCGAGCCGACCGGTCCATGGAGGCAATGCTCACCGACGCCTGGCGCTGGCAGTCAAAGCACCCCGACGGCTTCGAACGCTAGATTCGCTCTGGTGAGGGTCAGCCGGTGAACGAGGGCTTTGCCGGTGACGGAGCTGGGGCTGGCGCAAGAGACGGAGTCGGGGTCGGGGCGGAGGTTGGCGTTGTGGTGTCGATGACCCCCGCAACCACGGGGGGAGCGGTTGTGACCACCGGCGGGGGAGTCGTCGAGGTCGTCGTAGGTGCGATCAGTGAAAACCCAAGGCAGGTCGGGAACACCGAGTTGGGTTCGCTTTGGTCGGTGGTCTGGTGGGCATGTACAACACGGATCTGGGTGGCGGGGGCGGACAGCGTCACGAGGCCCATTCCGCCGGCCCAGGAGGCGCTGGCTATTCCGTCGGGGAGATCGGCGGAGGTGCCGCTGGTTGCAAGAACGTTGCCGTTCGCGTCGAGCATCTGTGCGAACCACTTCTCGTTCAGCTGGGCCGGTGCCGTGTCTCGTCCCTCGTATGCGTCGTGACTTGCGCCTCTGAGGTCATACGTGCCGGCCGGGATCGACGCCGCATAGCTTTCCGACGTAGCAAAGCTGGACCCTCCGGCAAAAGATCCGAGCTTGGTTCCGCCGAACTGGGCCACGGGGCTGCCGGGGCAGCCACCGTTCTGTGACCCTGCTATCGAGCTGGTGAAGGCGAGGGCTCCCGCCACCATGGTTAGGCTCAAGGCTCCGAAAGCGGCCCGCTTGAGACTGATGTGAGGGGATCGAGCCATTCTCTTTCCTTCGTGGTCAAGAGGGGCCGGTTTCGCTCTCGCTCCTCGTCGGCAGTAGCGACCATTGTCGCCGACGTATCAACACTCCCCGTATTCGTTTGGTTGTCAAATACCACAGTACGAGGTCGTCGAATCGGCGGACATGAGGCGAATGGCCCGCCGTTTGCGGGTTTGGGCGGGTCGTAGCACCCATGGCTGCCGCGGAGAGTGGTCGATATCGTCGGTGGGGTGATGCCGCTTTCACGCCTGCTTCGGTTTCTGGGGCCCCTTGGTGCGTGGGGGCTGCTGGCGGCGATCGCCGTCTCGCTGCAGCCGGGCGGTGCGGAGCCACAGCTTTCGGCGGCAACTCCGGTGTTCGAAGCGGCCCCCACGTCTGAGGTTTTGTTGCCTTCGACCCCGCCACTCGGGGTCTCCACGAGTGTGCTCGCAGCCTCCGACCCGGAGGTGCCCATCAGCCCGTGGCAGGTCACTGTCGCCATCGCCAAACCGGAGGTCGCAACGCCGGAGCTCTACGACGCCCCGCGAGGACAGCGAGTTCTTTTCTCCGATCCGGTTACGAATCCCAGCTACTTCGGAACAGACCTTGCAATGCTCGTCATCGCCGAGCAGGCCGGTTGGCTCCAAGTGCAACTCCCGGTGCGTCCGAACGGTACGACCGCTTGGGTCAAGCGTGCCAGCTTCACGACGGAGACGCACACGTTCCACGCGGAGGTGCGGTTGCGAGAGCATCGATTGCGGGTCTGGAACGACCAGGAACTCATTGCCGACACCGTGGCGATTGTCGGGGCGACGGCGACACCCACACCACTCGGACGCTTTTACGTGAATGATTTGATCCCGACTGCGGATCCGAGCGGCAGTTACGGACCGTGGATTCTCAGCCTGTCGGCCCACAGCGAGGTGCTCGAAACCTTCGCTGATGGTCGCCCGGTCATCGCAATCCACGGTACGAATCGACCGGACCTGTTGGGAACGGCTGCGTCAAACGGCTGCGTCCGTATTCCCAACGACGTCGTGGCATCTCTCGCTGAACTCGTGCCGCTCGGAACACCGGTAGACATCATCGCCTGAGTTCGGCTCGCCCTCTGCGCACCTCTGCCGAGGGTCGTCGATAACGCAGGGTCTTCCTCAACCGTCGGAAAGTGATTCCATGATCTCTTTGCAGGTGGGGCAGACCGGGTAGCGCTTGGGATCTCGGGTGGGAACCCACACCTTCCCGCAGAGGGCCTTGACCGGCGTTCCCTCGATGGTGCTCGGAAGAATCTCGTCCTTCTTCACATAATGGGAGTACCGGTCATGGTCCCCGTCATCGACGGTGGGCTTGACGATCGTTTCCGTGTCGGTGGTGAAGAGGGTCATCTGTGTATTGTCGTCTTTCTACGTGCCGGCGGCCAGTGCGTTCCAGCGTTCTACGATCTGATCGGTGGTGAGGCTGCCGATGGATCGAGCCGTGATTCGGTTCTCTCCGTCGAGATACAGCGTGTACGGGATCCCACTTACGCCGGCCGCTTCCGCGGCAGTGTTGGAAGCGGAGTCCCGCATCACCGTTCCAGGGAAGCTCTCGAGCCACGCCGACGGTGGGTAGTTGGGTCGCTCGTCGCTCACTGCAATCGCCACGGCATAAATGTCCATGCCAGCGGGCTGCATCCCATCGGCGGCAAGTTGCATGATCAGCTCAACTTCAGCCTGGCAGTGCGAACACCAGTGGGCCAAGTAATAGACCGCCTTTGGGCGGCCATCGGCGGCGATCGTGACTGCGTCACCATCAAAATTCGTGCCCGTGATGGCGGGCGCCTTCGTCCCTATTGCGGGGTCTAGAGACGCATCGGTGAACACTCCGCCCGACCCGCCGGTGGCAACTGCGCCGCCGGTGACGGAGACGTCGCCAACCTCAGCGCCATCGGTGCTGTCGGAATCGGACGATGCATCATCGACGGTCGACGTTTCACTGCCAGCAGCGTCGCTGGGAGACGACGCGCTGCCGCAACCGACGGTGGCGAGCAAGAACGTTACCAAGATGACGAATGGGAGAGCGGTGGATCCTGATGGGGAGGGGGACACCACGCCAGTATGGGGCGAGACCTGTGTGGAATGGTGGCGCGACAACTATCGTCAGCCGAGGCCGACCGGCCCCCTCTACGCACCGGAGTATGCACCAATGTTGGAAATCGGTACACCCGCCCCCGACTTCTCCATCCCCAACCAAGACGGCGTTGTCGTTTCGATGGCAGACCAACTCGGGAGCTACGTATTGCTCTGGTGGTACCCCAAGGCCAGCACACCCGGTTGAACGATTGAGGGGCGGGGCTTGCGTGACAAGTCCAAACACTATGAAGAGGCCAACTGCACCGTCTTGGGTATTTCGTTCGATACGCCAGCCGATAACGCTGCGTTCCGCTCGGCGCACGATTTCCCGTTCGACCTACTCAGTGACGTTGACCGAACCGTTGGCGATCTCTACATGGCGGTACGGGATCCCGACGACGCGTTCAGCGACTACCCGAAACGGATTAGCTATCTGATCGATACGGAGGGAATCATTCAACGGAGCTACCTCGTAACGGATCCCGGCGGTCATGCCGATGAAGTTCTGGCCGACCTCGCCGCATTGCAGCGCTAATGTCGCAAGTGTGAAGGCTCGCTTTGCCAAGTGGATTCTGAAACGGTGGGGTTTCCAGCTCGTGGGCGAGCGACCCGATGAGCAACACACGGTGATGATCGCCTCACCGCACACCAGCAACTGGGATTTCCCAATTGCGATGTTGATTGGCTGGGCACTCGAACTGAGAATGCGCTGGTTGGGAAAGCAGCAAATGTTCGCGCCTGGGGTGGGCTGGATTTGGAAGCGAATGGGCGGGATACCGGTCGATCGTCAGTCGGCGGCGACCATCGTTGAAGACATGGTCAACCTCCTCGAACCGGGCGTTCGGGCCACGATCGTTGTGCCGGTCTCCGGCACGCGTAACCATGCGCCCTATTGGAAATCCGGTTTCTATCGAATCGCTCGGGCCGCGAACGTTCCGGTCATCATGGCGTTCATCGACTACGAGAAGAAGACCTGTGGTGTTGGACCCCTCCTTCACTTGACTGGCGACGTCCGTCAAGACATGGGCGAGATCAGGGCGTTCTACGCTGACGTGGTCGGAAAGTACCCGGGCAAAGATGGGCCGATCCTGTTGCGCGAAGAAGACCAGGAAGCAAGTTGAGCTGCCGTGTCGCCACACGATCCTGCGCCCGTCTCGGCGATGCCGATTGATTCTCTCCCGTAGGTTGGGTGGATCTGACCACCTTCAGCTGGCTAGCATCTTCGCATATAGCCCGCTGGGTCGGACGGCCTATCAGAAAGCGGGTGGAAACGCTCTTCTCAGGTAGGGAATTGGGCCCCTTTGTGCCATCCTGAGGGCTATGACGTTCAAGACAGGCGACCGAGTTGTCTATCCGCACCATGGTGCGGCCATTATTGCCAAGACCGAGGTTGTCGAGTTCAACGGCGAAAAGAAGAAGTACTTTGTACTGCACACGGCCCATGACGATCTCACGGTCCGCGTGCCGGTGGACAAGGTGGATGAGGTGGGCATGCGGCCCCCCATCAGCATGTCCGACGTCGAAGACCTTTTCGAACTGCTCGCAAAGAAAGACGTTCGGGAGCCCGCCAACTGGAGCCGGCGTTTCAAGAACCACCAAGAAAAGCTGAAGTCCGGCGACGTCTACCAAGTGGCCGAGGTCGTTCGAAATCTTGCCCTGCGCGACAAGAGCAAAGGCCTTTCCGCAGGAGAGAAGACGATGTACTCCAAAGCCCGGAAAGTCCTGGTCAGCGAGTTGTCATTCGCCATGGAGCTGAGCGAGGACGACGCTATGGGCAAGGTAGACGAGCAGCTCGTCTAGGGCCGACCTGCAATCGTTAACGTTCGAGCTGGCTGCGGGGGTCTACTGTTTCTGCGCGCCGGAACCCCGTTTCGGGAACGCCAACCAAGGGCTGGTGATCGACGGCGACGGTCTTTCTCTCATCGACACCCTTGCCACGCCAGATTTGGCAGCTGTGGCCGATGCTGAGGTAGCCGACCTCACCGCTGAACTGGGGCTTCGTCTGAAGCGCGTCATCTTGACCTCGTCGCGGATCCCATTCACGGGAGGTTCCGCCGTGTTCTGGCGGGCCGGTTTCTACGGCAGTGAGGCCGTGAGCGAGCAGCTCGACGAGCCGGTGAATCCTGACGTACTCGCACGGCTCATGCCGCAGCACGCCGCCGCGTTCCATCGTGAGTTCGAGACACGGCCGATCACCCACATCATTTCTGAGATGGCCAGGCTGACCGAAGCTGCACTCGTCCACCTCCTGCCGGGGGAGGGACCCATGAACACGGTGGTGCAGGTCCCCGCAGCAGAGGTTGTTTTCCTTGGGGCCTTGGGAAGCTTCGGGGTGACACCACTGGCATTCGATGGTGATCCAGCCGTATGGGCTGACTCGCTCGAAGCGGCGGCCTCACTGGGATCGATGGTGGTGCCCGGTCATGGTATGCCGGGTGGAAGTCGAGAGGTTGAGATGCAGGCTGCGTACCTCAGGGCCTGCGTTGCCGCGGAAGGGAACCCGGCGGCGATCGGCCCCGGGCCTTGGGACACATGGACCGACCGTCGCTTTGACGAGGTGAACGTGGAACGGGCCCACCGGCTCGGTCAAGGGGACAGGTCGACGCCCGACGCCATGTTCCGCCTCCTCGGCATGGCCTAGCCGGGCGTCGTGAATGGACTGGGATAGTTACCCGCCGGTATCCTCTTGATGGTGAGCGATTACATCCCACCACTGAAAGACATCAACTTCGTTCTGGAGCACATCGCCGGTGCTCACGAACTGGCCGGCCTCGATCGGTTTTCCGAGTCTTTCGATGCATCCATGGTGGAGCCGGTCCTGGAAGAGGTCGGTCGGTTCATGGCCGAAGTCGTTGCCCCAACCAACGTGGATGGCGACACCACAATGTCCAAATGGGTTGACGGCGAGGTCATCACCCCGGACAGCTTCAAGGCGGCATACAAACAGTACGTGGCCACGGGGTTCGGTTCGATTCCTTTCGATCCCACCTATGGCGGTGGCGGCTTCCCATGGACGGTCGGAGTCGCCATCCAGGAACTCCTCACCAGCTCGAACATGGCGTTCAGCCTTTGCCCGCTTCTGACCCAGGGTGCGATCGATGCCATCGAACATCACGCCGACGACAAAATGAAGTCCGCTTATTTGCCCAAGATGCTTACCGGCCAGTGGAGTGGCACCATGAACCTGTCCGAGCCCCAGGCCGGTTCAGATGTGGGCGCGGTGGCAACCAAAGCCGAGCCGGTCGGCGACGGCAGTTATAAGATCACCGGCCAGAAGATCTGGATCACATTCGGCGATCACGACATGGCCGAGAACATCGTCCACCTCGTGTTGGCTAGGACGCCGGGAGCTCCTCCGGGGACCAAGGGCATCACGATGTTCATGGTTCCCAAATATCTTCTCGATGGTCAGGGCAACCCGGGCGAGAAGAATGACGTGGCGTGCGTTTCGATCGAGCACAAGCTCGGGATTCACGGGAGCCCCACCTGCGTTCTGAGCTTCGGAGACAACGGCGGCGCGATCGGTTGGCCGATCGGCGACGAATTCACCGGCATGCGAAACATGTTCACCATGATGAACAACGCCCGTCTGTCGGTCGGCTTGCAGGGGCTGGCTCTGGCTGAACGGGCCTATCAGGGCAGCCTGGCGTATGCCCAGGAACGACGCCAGGGAACGGCGGTCGGGGCAAAGCGCGGCGTACAGAGTCCGATCATCGAACATGCCGACGTGCGTCGTCTCCTGATGAGCCAGCGATCATGGATCGACGCCATGCGTTGCCTCATCTACACCAACGCGGCATCGATCGATCGCAGCAAGGCACTGTCCGGAGAAGAGGGCGAACAGGCTCGCGAGATGGCCGATCTTTTGATCCCGTTGTCGAAGTCGCTTTGTACCGATCTCGGCAACGAGCTCACCAGCTTGGCTATGCAGGTCTTCGGCGGCATGGGATATGTGGAGGAGACCGGTGCCGCCCAGCACTATCGCGACATCCGAATCGGCGCCATCTATGAAGGCACGAACGGGATTCAGGCCGCCGATCTCGTTGGCCGCAAATTGCCGATGCGGGGTGGGGGAGTGGTGATGGACCATCTCGCGGCGCTGGACTTGAAAGCCAAAGAGCTGGCCTCCCAGGAGGGGATGGCGGTATTCGCCGAGAACCTGGAGACCGCGGTGGCCACCGCTCGCGACGCCACGAGCTGGTTGCTGGAGCACGGTGCAACAGACGTCAACGCGGCCCTGGCCGGATCATCACCGTACTTGCGCATGCTCGGTACCGTTGTTTGCGGCGGGCTCATGGCCGATCTCGCCATGAAGGCAGACAAGAGTTCCGACGCCGAGTTCGCTGAAGCGAAAAAGGTGTCAGCTCGATTTTTTGGGGAGCAGATACTCCCTACCGCGAACGGTTTGCTTGGGGCAGTGACCGCAGGCCCCGACGATCTGTTTGCGCTAACACCCAAACAGTTGGCCTAGCAGCGGATCGCGGGGCCGAATTCTGGGCGACGGTTAAGTATTCATTTCAGACGGATCGACGTGGTTGTTACCGTCGCGGTTGGAGTCAGGGGCCACCTCGATGACATTAACGGCGCCGTCGCTGCCAGCAGCCGAGGGGTTACGCATCCACCAAAACCAGGCGAGTCCAATGACCACCGCCAGGCCACTGATCCAGTGGTTCACGCGGATGCCCAGGATTTCGTTCGCAGCGTCGGTCCTGAGGGTTTCGATGGCGAACCTCAGAGTTCCGTAGCCGACGACCCAGAGCGGGAAGATCTGACCTCGTTTCAACGAGCCGCGCCGGTCCAGTAAAATCAGCCCGGCAGCCAACCCAAGATTTAGCAGGCCTTCGTAGAGAAATGCCGGGTGAAACGTGGCGAACTCTGCATACCTGGCGGGTCGAAATTCTGGATCTACCTCCACCGCCCAGGGCAGGGTGGATGGCCCGCCGAAGATCTCTTGGTTGAACCAGTTGCCGAGTCGCCCAATCGCCTGCGCCACCGGAACCCCGGGAATCACTGCGTCGCTCAGACTCCAGAATCGGTCGCCGGTGATCCCGCGCCGATGGGCCTGCCATGCCCCCGCCGATAGGCCCACCACGAGCCCCCCTGGGATGCCGAGGCCGCCGTTCCAAATCTTCAGTGCGTCGATCGGAGCGAGAGCTCCATCAGACCCGAAGTAGGTAGGCCAGTCGGTGATCACGTGATAGAGGCGGGCGCCTACCAGCCCCGCCGGAACTCCGACGGTGCCGATGGAGGTGATGTCATCTGCGTCGCCACCTCGCGCCATCCATCGTCGTCGTCCGATCTCCACTGCGGCCAGAACGCCCAGCGCGATCATGAGACCGTAGTAGTTGAACTCGAGTGGTCCTAGGTTGAGGGTATTGCCCGGCGGGGCCGGGATCGATGCCAACAGGTGATGGGTCGAGGAGAATCTCACGCAACCGGAACCGTGGTACGCCTGATGTCTAGTCCCATCTCCACGAAGTTCTCGATTGGGCGGTTGTAACCACGATCGAGGTGATGGGTGCCGGTGAGCGTGGTGCTACCTCGCGCAGCTGCCGCGGCCAGCACATAGGCAAAGCCGCCGCGGATGTCGGGCACGACAACGTCGCATCCCTTGAGGTCGGACTTGCCGTGAACCACCACCGAGCAAGGAGTGGCCGACCCGACGAAGCGGTGTTCGATGCTGCCCAACGCAGTGGTGTACATCTCGATGTTGGCACCCATGTCTTTGAGTGCCGGTACGTAGGTGAAACGGTTCTCGTAGACCGTTTCGTACATCACCGAGAGACCATCGCATTGTGTGAACAGCGCCACCATCGGCGATTGCCAGTCAGTCATGAAGCCCGGGTGGGTGTCGGTTTCGACCGCCGCAGGCCGGAGCTTGTCGGCCCAAGCAGACACCGAGGTGTCGGTGATCTCGAACTGGGCGCCCATACCGTGAAGCGTGGAGATAGCCGTCACGAGGCGATCCTGGCTACACCCGTGGACGGTCACTTGACCGCCTGTTATGAGTCCAGCCACGAGGTAGCTGAAAGCTTCGATTCGGTCGCCTTTGAGTTTGTGGGTTGCACCGGTAAGCGATTCGACGCCATCGATGATGTAGCGACGGTTGGGGCGCATCTCGATCCGAGCGCCCATACGTTGGAGGAACAATGCCAGTTCGATGATCTCGGGCTCGGTGGCGGCGCCATCGAGCACGGTTCGACCCTCGGCTAAAACGGCGCTGAGCAAAACGGTCTCGGTTGCACCAACCGAGGGATAGGGAAGCTGAATATGGGCGCCCTTGAGGCGGCTTGCTTTTGCTTCGAGACCTTCGGTGGTGAAGGTTATTTCGGCGCCCATTTTTGTGAGCGCATCCACGTGGAAGTTGACGGGCCGGGAGCCGATGTCATCCCCTCCGACCAGGGGAACAAACGCTTCTCCAACCGCATGCAGCAACGGGCCGATCATGAGGATGGGAATTCGGTTCATGCCACTGAAGCGGAGCGGGACCCGACTGGAACTCAGGCTTGACGGATCGACGGTGACCAGATTGTTGGAGTGGTCGACCTCGCAGCCGAGGCTGCGCAACATGTTGATTGTGATCTCAACATCGCCGATGTCTGGCACGTTGTCGATCGTTGACGGCGACCCGCCCAACATGGAGGCAACCAGGTGCTTGGTGACGGCATTTTTGGAGCCACGAACTTGCACGTCCCCAGTGAGCGGCCCGGTGGGGTTGACAACCCAGGCGGCGGTGTCGGTAACTGAGGGGTCCAAGGGTGAGTTGCTCAAGCGAGAGGTGCTCCCAACGGGATCGGTGGAGGTCTTTGGAGGCGTGTAAGCGGAAGCCATTGCGCCCAACGCTAGTGGCATTCATGCTTGTGGCGGTGGAGCCGGTTGGCCTACGCCGGTAGACCGAGACGGATCATCTGATCCCGGAGCGGGCTGAGGCCGTCCAGGAGATCGGTAAGTCGCCGCACCGGGTGGAGCGGCCCCATGTTGGAAGCCGAGGTGATGCTCTTCATCGTGATCAGTTCGGCCATGTCGAATGCGATGCTGTAGAGCGCCATGCGTTCCATCAGGCGCGGGTGGCTGAAGAGGTCCGGGTAATCCTCGGCCAGCCAACCCGGTGTGTCGTCGAAATCGAGCGATGAGAGCGTGGAAGCGATGTCGGACGGAAGGTGGGCTTCAGGGAAGCGGAAGAACCTCAAGAGAACATCGAGCTCTAGATCGGCTGGTGCACCGCGAGACCACTCGAAGTCGAGGAGCCCGCTGAGACTGCCGTCATGGATCATGACGTTCTCGAAGCTCAGGTCACCGTGGATCAAGGTGCGCTGGTGGTAGTCGTTGAGGGCATCCCCGTGATCGTTCACCATGTCAGCCAAATCGTCGAGCATCACGCGGTCCACTTGCCGGCTGGCAATCAAATGGTCGATCGCCATCAGAATAGGGACAACCGGTGAAACTGCGGCGGGATCCAAAAGATGGGGCGTGCCGAACATCTTCGTTGCCACGGGGGGCGTGGGAACCGAATGCAGCTGGCGCAGTGCCGAAGCGAGTTCACCGATGAACTTCCGTCGCTCGTCACGGTTCATACTGGGCCAGCGGCGAGAAACCGCAATCCCGGGTTTGCGTGTCACGACGACAAAATCGAATCCGGTTCCTCCGGAGTACCCAACGACGCTGGGGGCCCAGGTTTCGGGAGGCAAAGCGGTGCAGAGCTGGCCCTCCCGCCCGAGCCGCTGGTCCGGGCGGGGATTGATACGAACCACGTGAGTATCGGAGACGTGGACCTCGTTGCGGGTCGAGGCGGCGCGGGTCAACGGCGAGGACACATCGAAGCCGAGACCCTGCAGAGCGCGTTTGGCTCTGGTCTTGGCAATGCGCTGATCGGCCGAACCCATGATCTTCTCTATCGGCGCCCTTGCGGGTGGGTTGAAGAAGACTCTTACGTCTCCGTCGATTTCGGCCCAGGGTGTTGGACCTGGGGATCGTCGAAAACGGTCTCGTTGAACGCCGCCCATCGATCGACGGCCCACGATCCGAATGCGGTGTCGGTGAGAACCACAGCCCGGCTGCCCGAGACGGGGTCCAACCAAACGAAAGTTCCTGCGGCACCGAAATGGCCAACCGTTTCCGGTCGCTGGGAGGGACCGGTCCAATGGGGCCGCTTGTGGCCGCGGATCTCCAGCCCAAGGCCCCAGGGGTTCGGTCGCTGCATCCCATAACCCGGGAGAACCCCTGGGATATCGGCGAAGGTCGGTGATATCAGTCGAGCCCGGGTCTGCGGGCTGATGAGTTGCGGTTCTTGCAGCTCGCGGAGGAACTTCATGAGATCGACGGCCGAACTCACCGCCCCATGGGCCGGCGATCCCTCCAGTGCGGAATTGTTCATTCCGAGAGGCTCGAAGACCGCTTCCCGCAGGTACTCCGCAGCCGTGAATCCGGTGCTTGCGGTGAGGGCCTCGCCGAGGAGCTCGAAACCGGCGTTGGAGTAGATCCGTCGCTGTGCTGGCGCTATCACCGGGTCGCCTGCCTCGGGTCCCAAGCCCGACGCATGGGCCAACAAATGAGTGACTGTCGAGCCCGATGGACCGAGCGGGCGTTCGAGCGGAAGGGTGCCCTCCTCAGCTGCGACAACGACTGCGTAGGCAAACAAAGGTTTGGTGACCGACGCCAGACGGAACCGGTCGTGAAGCGAGCCGAACGTCGAGCGAGTGCCGTCGGCTCGTTCCCAAATGGCAGCGCACGCTCCCACAGGCCACTCGCTGAGAAGCGTGGCTGGATCGACATCCACAGGCCGGGAACCGTTGGTCACAGGTTCAATGATTCCACCAGGCGGGCTGCTTTGCACAGGTCGGCCACCTCGATTGCCTCACCGAAGCTGGGCACCACGACCGATCCGATGACGGCATCAGATCCGGCCAGACCGGGGAGAATCGATACCGGACCCAGCAGCTGACCGGGGATCGCACGGTCGGCCAACCGAGCCGCAAGGTTTACGGACGATCCGATGTAATCGTCGCCTTCGAAGAAAATCACATCGCCGGTGGTGACCCCGCCGTGCACCTCGAGAAGTCCTTTGCTTCGCACGCGGTGCATCACGCGGAGTAGGACGGCGATGACGCTGGCGGCGTTGCTGCCCCCGAACATCGCCCCGTCACCCAACCATTTCGCTACCCGGACTCCTCCGCCAGCCCCCGTGTGGCGAACGATCGATCGAAAGATGGCGAGTTGCTCGACCGCAGCGTCATCTCCGAACTCATTCGAGAACTTCGTGAAACCCGAGAGATCGAGAAATCCCACGGTGCGGCGGACCCGGAAAGCCGACTGCTGGGGCGAGGAAAACGAAGTCGACACGGCGGCAAGAGTACCGGGTGAAGTCTGGCCTGTCCTGATTACCGTGGTGCGGGTCAGTCAGCTCTCTCGATTGATCCTGTGGTATCTCACCTACCCGATGTCACCGTTGTCATCCGCAGCCCGTTACGCTTGTGACTACGAAATTCAAGCCGACAGGACATCCATGACCCGATTTGCCGATCTTGGGGTCGCTGCACCGGTTGTTTCCGCCCTCGCCGAACGAGGTATCGAATCCGCATTCGCAATCCAGGAACTCACAATCCCTGATGCGCTTGCCGGGCGAGACGTTTGCGGCAAAGCTGAAACCGGTTCAGGAAAGACCCTCGCCTTCGGAATACCCACCGTGCAGGCGCTGGCCGAAGCAACGCGTGGAACACTCCACGCCCTCATCCTCGTTCCAACTCGTGAACTGGCCACCCAGGTCACCGAGGAGCTCGAACCCTTGGCCAAAGCCCTCAACCTGCAGATCATGGCGGTGTATGGCGGCGCTGACATGGACAAGCAGATCAACCGCTTCAAGGCAGGCGTCGAAATCATGGTGGCCACACCCGGGCGACTCATCGATCTGCTGGATCGCGGCGCCGTCAGCGTCAACGACGTGATGTGCGTTGTGGTCGATGAAGCCGACCGAATGGCGGACATGGGGTTCCTCCCCCAAGTTGAATGGGTTCTTCGGCGTGTGGAAGGTCAGCATCAAACGCTGCTGTTCTCCGCCACGCTTGATGGCGCTGTTGGCTCGCTCATAACCAGGTATCAGACCAACCCTGTCCACCACGAAGTCGAAACCGACGAGGTCACGGTAGACAACATGACCCATCGGTTCGTGGCCGTCCATCAGATGGATCAGCCCAAAGTGGTGGCCGCTATCGCCAGCTCGGTGAAACGCACGATCGCCTTCTGCAACACCAAACGGGCGTGCGACAAGTTGGCTGGTCAGCTATCCGAACTCGGTGTCTCGGCACAGGCTATCCACGGTGACCTCAGGCAGCGGCACCGGGAGAAGGCGTTGGACTCATTCTCCAAGGGAGCGATCAGCGTCCTTGTGGCAACCGACGTTGCCGCCCGCGGCATCCATGTGGACGATGTAGAGATCGTGATCCATATCGATCCGCCCGATGATCACAAGACCTACCTACACCGATCTGGGCGAACCGCTCGCGCCGGCGATGAGGGGTTGGCCGTCTCATTGGTTCGTTGGAATGAAGAGCTTCAGGTGAAGCGCATCCAAAAGCGCCTCGGCCTCGAAATGCCAATCGTTGAGATGTTTTCCAATGACCCCAGACTGCTCGATCTCGGCAACTGGGACCCCTCCAGCTGAGCTCGGGCGGGCATGGCCAACGATCCCTAGTGCGGCCCGCAGACCAGTGCTGAGGCTCTTATCGTGAGTGGTGTGCGCCCCGACATCAACTGGCTGAACTATGCCGCTGCCGTCGGTGTTGATGGGATTGCTGGCCTCGTCCTCGACGCCTGTGCCAATGAGGGCGGGGTGGCTGCTGCTTCGCATCAAGGGGTTCTGCTCCCGGAACCGACCGGAGGCTGGGCGAATCCCCGCCTGTTGGGTTGGGTGCACGAATGGATGACGAGTGCGTCCGATCGTGACGATCGCGGTGCCTACTACACCCCACCCGACTTCGCCGCCGACGTTGTAGATGCCGCGTTGCGGCCCGCGGCTGGGTCGGCCTTCGGAATCCCTGCCTTCACAGTGGACCCCGCCTGTGGTGGGGGAGTATTCCTCTTGGAGGTACTGGACCGTCTTGTCAGCAGCGGTGTAGATCCGGGCCCCGCAGTTGGTGCAGTCGCTGGGTTGGAGATCGATCCTGGTGCCGCCCGAGCGGCTCGTCTTGCCATCCAGGCATGGCAGCTACTCCACGGTCTCTACCCGGTACGCCCCCCGCAGATCGTGGTGGCGGATGCTTTGGGCGGTTGGCCGCGGAGTTGGCCCGAGCCACAACTGGTGGTAGGAAACCCTCCGTTTGCAAGCCCGATGAAGTCTGGTTCTGTGCCGGCGGAGGCCGCGTCGTACCGGAATCACCATTCCGAAGTGCTCGGCCCCTATGCCGATCTTGCTGCGATTCATCTCTGGCGCGCCAGTCAAGCCCTGGCCGATGGTGGGCGGCTGGCGTTTGTCGCCCCGGTCTCCATCATCAACGCTCGCGACACCGGGCTGTTGTGGAAGCGATTGGAGACCCAGGCCGATGCGGTTCGGGTCCTCATCCCTGCGTCCAATCCGTTCGAGGCATCGGTCCAAGTTTTCGTTCCCGTGCTCGAGATGCGTCGAGAGGCGCGCTCGAACCGTCGGTCACTCGCAGCGGCAGTAGGGGACGCAATCGGAATTCCTCCGGTAGAAGTACCCCTCGAAACGCCAACCTTGGTCACGATCGCCAACGCCACGAGCGGATTTCGAGACGAGTTCTATGGCCTCGCCGAGTTTGCTTCCGAGGAAACCCAGTCCAATTCCGCCCAACCGCTGCGAAAGCTGGTCAACGTCGGATCCATCGATCCGTTGCATTGCTCCTGGGGTCAGACCCCCGCCCGGTTCGCCAAGGAGCGATGGGAACGTCCTGTGGTCGACGCATCAAAACTCACCGGCAAAGTGGGCGCCTTTGTCGATCGTCAGAATCGTCCGAAGGTGCTCGTGGCCACCCAGAGCAGCATTCTGGAACCAGTGGTGGATCCCGTAGGCGATCTGGTGGGGATTACGCCCACATTGATCGTCACCACCGACCGGCCTTCCCACGTGGCAGCCATGCTGCTTGCTCCGCCCGTTGTGGCAATCGCCGCTCAACGCTGGTATGGCACAGGGCTTACAGCCACAGCGTTACGACCCACGGCATCCACGTTGGTAGAACTACCGCTCCCGCTGGATCAGGAGTTGTGGGACCAAGCGGCAGCGCTCGTGGACCGAAATACCGATCCTGTCGACGGCCATCAATCGGCTCCCTCGGCGGCCACGCTCCTTGAAATAGCGGAGCTCATGAACCGGGCCTACGGGGCGGACGCCGACGTGCTGCGGTGGTGGCTGGAGCGTGCTCGTCTAACCGAGGCATGAGCCACTCCTTCCCGGAGTCCGCCCCGGTCTTCTACACTGCTCATATGTCCGAGGGCTACCCCCAGCAGCGGCCACCGTCGGCGCTCCCACCGATCGCGCCCACCGGGGGTTGGTGGCCTACTGATCCGCCCGGCCACCGCCGGTTTGCGCAGGTCTGCTCCAACCGTTGTTTCGTGCTGGAGTTCGGCGGCGTTCTCGACAACATCACACTGGCCTATGAGACCTGGGGGGAGCTGGACGCCGGCGGGACCAACGCAGTCCTGGTCTGCCATGCCCTCACCGGCGATTCCCATGCCGCAGGTGTCTCGGGGCCCGGGCATGCCACCGATGGGTGGTGGAACGACATGGTCGGACCCGGAAAACCCCTTGATACCAACCGTTATTTCGTTGTTTGCGTCAACGTGCTGGGTGGATGTCAAGGGTCCACGGGTCCCATGAGCACACACCAGGGCGACAGCAAACCTTACGGAGCGCGTTTCCCCCTGATCAGTATTCGAGACATCGTTCGGACCCAGGCGATGTTGGCCGACCATCTCGGAGTAAGTACATGGATGGCGGTCGTCGGCGGTTCCATGGGCGGAATGCAGGCGCTCGAGTGGGCGGCGATGTATCCCCGTCGGGTCTCATCGTTGGTGTGCATTGCAACCTCGGCGCGTGCATCGGCCCAGCAAATCGCATGGAGTCAGACCGGACGACTGGCGATTATCAACGACCCGAACTGGAACGGCGGTGACTACTACGACGCCGCGGCCGGTGAGGGCCCTCATGAAGGCCTCATGTTGGCTCGGCGAATTGCCCAGATTCACTACCGCAGTGACGCATCACTGGAGCGGCGATTCTCACGCGCTACCAAGGATGCCCTCGATCACTTTCAGCCGTGGGACCAGTTCCAGGTGGAAAGCTATTTAGATCACCACGGTCGCAAGCTGGCCCAGCGTTTCGACGCCAACAGTTACCTGGTGTTGAACCGGGCAATGGACATGCATGACCTCGGTCGAGGACGAGGTGGATTGGGGGCCGCTCTCGCTCGCATCACCTGCCCGACGTTGGTGGTGAGTATCGACTCCGATGACCTCTACACGCCCCGTCAACAAGAAGAGCTTCGCGATGGATTACAGGCGGTCGGCACACCAACCGAGTACGAGGTGATCAATTCGATCCATGGTCACGACGGTTTCCTGATCGAGTTCGACCAGTTGGGTCCGATGGTCGATGACTTCGTGACCGACCACTTCAAGATGCGGTGAATCGCCCTGCTTCTGCCTCAATCTTCGAACACGATTGCTTGAAGCGACGTGCCTGAAGGCGTGGAGATAGAGATGTATCGCCGTTCCGCCGAGGCGGTCCTCGGCCGAGTTGTCCAGCGGGTAGATGCTCCCGATGCGTACTACATCAAAGGAGGCGTGTCCCCGGCCCAACTCGCCGAGGTGTTAGTCGGGCGGACTGTTACCGGGACCGAGCGCATCGGCAAGCTCCTGTTACTCGACTTGGACCACGAGCGGCATGCTCTCGGTCTGCGGTTCGGGATGTCCGGCCGAATCGTGGTGGATGAAAATGCCGTGATCGAAACGCTGCAGTACTCATCTGGTCGGGATGACCCGGCGTGGGACCGATTCGCTCTGCACTTCGAGTCACCTGGGGGAACGCTGCGGATCAACGACCCCCGTCGTCTCGGGGGAGTGGAGCTCGCCCCGGATGTCACGAAATTGGGTGTCGACCTTTTCCAGGCCACCCCAGCTGCGGTTCGAGATCATGTTGTCTCCAGTTCTGTGGCGTTGAAGGCCCGTCTGCTCGATCAACGCTCGATCGCCGGCATCGGAAACCTCCTGGCCGACGAGATCTTGTGGCGGGCCGGCTTGGATCCAGCTCGACCCGCCAACTCTTTGACCGTGGCGGAGACCGAGCGGTTGAGCCGCCACATTCGTTCTGTCGCTCGCCAAATGTTGGCAAAGGGGGGTTCGCATATGGGGCGCCTGCAGCCTGCCCGTGAGCGGCGCGGTCGGTGCCCCAGGGACCAGACCGAGCTGGAGCGGCGCACCATTGGGGGTCGGACGTCCTACTCGTGCCCCCTCCATCAGGTGTAGAATCGACGGAATGCACGTTGCACTTGTCCTGGCACAGATCGACGCCACCCGGCGCACCATCACCGCCGTCGTCTTCGCCTTGCTGGCTGTTGCCGCTGCGTTGGCCCTGCTCACAGCATGGTATTGGCGGATAACCGATCCGCGCCGCCAGGGCCGTTCGAAGAACACGCCCCCTCCCCGGCGTCGTCGTGTCGACCGTGGCTCTTCACCAAAGGCTGATCCTTCCCCCGGCGGTGCCAGCGCAGCACCTGCTTCTGCCAGCCCCCTTTCAGGACCTGCGTCTGGAAAGGACCAGACCCGATTGATGGACCGCGACGCCATCCTCGATAGTTCGCAATCTCCCGAAGCTCAGGGTACAAGTGCCCCCATTATTCATCAGCCCCCTGCCGGGCAACCGAAGGTCCCCGAGACCACCATTGATCTACGCGAATCAGAATCGCGGCCCTCAGATCGGCGCCCCACAAACGCAGCGTCTCCTCCGGGCCAATCAACTCGTGGCCTGGTGGCCTCGGGCGCGCACGATGAGGGACTGAGCCTCGAAGAGTGGTTGGCATTGGGCGAGGAAGACTGATGGAGCAACTCGATCTCGACGCCATCATCGAGCGTTACAAAGAACGAGCGAACGCGGTGAAACGACGCAATCTGCCGCCGGTTGGCGGCGACGAGCGCAAGGCATTCATCCAACAAGCCGAGCAGGACTTCTTGGACTACTCTCTCATCGCCGATTCCACTGCCACACTTCAGGACGGCATCCTCACGTTCACCGTGGATCTGCGCAGCAGCTGACAACTGCAAAGGCCCGGCGGCTTTCGCCAACCGGGCCTTTGTTCCGAGCGGACGACCGGATTCGAACCGGCGACCTTCTCGTTGGCAACGAGATGCTCTACCAGCTGAGCTACATCCGCTTGAAGGATCCAGCATAGCGCGCCCCCATCATGGGTCACGAGGGTTTTGGGAAGTCCTTTCGGGCCATTTTCCTACGATGGGCACGGTTCAGTCCGCTCCACTTCGCCGATTTGACCGATTCGCATTGCGGCGACGGTCGACTCCCCGTTTTCGGTCTCCAGATCGAAAACCAGCCGATAGTTGGCGTCGACGGCCTCGTTCGGCTCAAACACCAACTGCGTGAGCCCAGTGTCGGGGTCTATCTTTTCCACCAGCTGGTCCCCATAGGCGGCCCGAACTGCATCCGCGGTTGAGCCGATTCCCACGTTGGAGATCGTGAGCTGATTACGGGTGGTGGCCTCGGCACGGAGGATGACCGGGTCGGCGTCATTCGCCGCCAGAGCCAGGATGGGTGAGTGGGGGTCGCCGGCGATCCATCCCAGTGAGCATCTTGCGTCCCGCATCATCACAACGATCGGAAGGCCCAGCGCGTCTTCGGCCTCGGACACCCTTTGACCGGGGCGGACTCC
>JABDIY010000082.1 GCA_013003535.1 Acidimicrobiales bacterium
GGGTCACCGCGGAACTCCTCGGATTCGGTCCAGACCGTTGGCGTGAAGTCAAGAGCTGGTCGGAACGCCAGATGCGGATCGACGTTCGTTTCGAGCAGCCGGAGATCTACCAGGATCTCCACGACAGCATCCACGAGTGGGCGGCAGTGATGGCCGACGTCCTACCCGAGCGTGCTGCGGCGCCCCAGGACGATCTCTTCACCGACTGGCTCCGCGCCGGCATGGATGGCTCCACCATGGTGCAGGAGACGGGGCTGATGATCGCCGGTGGTGCCGAGACGACGCGCACCGTGATCGCCCACGGGCTGCGGGCCTTGTGCGACCATCCCGACGACTGGGAGTTCCTGGCCGAGCAGGTGGCGGCAACCGACGATCCGGCCGGTGGTCCGGCGATCGAGTGTGCGGTCGAGGAGCTGATCCGGTGGGTCACGCCGCTGAACAACATGTTCCGCACCGCGGTCAACGAGGTCGAGGTGTCAGGCACGATCATCGAGGCCGGCGACCGTGTCGCCCTGGTGTACCCGGCCGCCAACCGCGACCCCGCGGTGTTCAGCGAGCCGAATCGCTTCGACATCCGCCGCTCCCCCAACCACCACGTGGCCTTCGGCCACGGCACCCACTTCTGCCTCGGCGCCAACATGGCGCGGGCCGAGCTGCGGATGCTGTTCGCCGAACTGGTCAGGCGGATCACCGATCTCCGGGTCGTCACCGAACCCGATGTCGAGCCCAACATCTTCGCCCGCGCCGTCACCCGCTTCGACGTCGCCTTCCAAGCCCGAACTGGGGAAGCTCAGCGTCAAAACTGACGCTGTGATCTTGCAGCACATCCCTCACGGGTGTCGCGGGTCATCCCTCACGGTTGGTGCTGTGGTGTTGAGTCATGGCGCAGGAGATCCCGATGAGTGTCCGCAGGTTGATTGTCGAGGTCGATCCGAAGTCGTTGAACGTGACGCAGTTCTGCGCTGAGCACGGTGTCTCTACGTGGTTCTTCTGGGATCTACGACGACGCCACGATCAGCGGGGCCAAGCAGTTTTGGAGCCCGGTTCGAGGGCGCCGCGCACTGTCGCGAACAGGACATCGGCTGAGATCGAAGAACAGGTTGTGCGTGCCCGCAAAGAACTCTTCGACACCGGATGGGACTGCGGACCAGCATCGATTGCTGATCACCTCGATGGTCTCGATGGGTTGCCGAGCGAGGCAACGATCTGGCGGATCCTTCACCGTCACGGACTGATCACTCCCGAACCAGGCAAGGCCCCGAAGCCACAGAAGAGTTTCGTTGCTGAGCGAGCCAACGAGGTCTGGGCTCTTGACGACACCGAATCAGCCCTCGCCGACGGCACGATCGTCAAGATCCTGAACGTCATTGATGACCACTCCCGGCTGGCGGTGGTGTGTGTCCCGATGCTGACCTGCACCGGCGCAGCGGCCTTTGCCGCAATGGCTCACGCCGCCCAGATTTTGGGTTGGCCGCAACGGTTCTGGTCTGACAACGCGAAAGCGTTCACGTTGACCCTCGCCAACGCTGTCGCACCATTGGGCGTGGTGGCCAGCCACACCCGACCTTTCAGCCCGAACAGCAACGGCAAAGCTGAACGGTTCCACAAGACCCAGGCGAAATGGTTGGCGAAACAACCGTCGCCGCAGAACCTTGAACACCTCACTGTCTTGCTCGAATGGTTCCGACTTCACTACAACCAGGTCCGCAAACACCGCGGCATCAACCGGCAAACCCCGGCCAGTGTCTGGGACCAAGCAGCCAAGACCGGGCCCTCAACATCGTCGCTCGGAACGACAACCTCGGTGCATACCTCGACCGTGAACAGCGGGCGGATCGACGCCCGCGACGTTCGGATCAGTCTTGGAGCAGCACACAACGGGGAAACAACAACCACGATCATCACCGGCACACGAGCTCACGTGTTCATCAACGCACGACTCATTCGAGAGCTCGAGATCGACCCAACGAAACGGAACCAACCCCTCTACAACCGGGCAGGCCAACCCAAGAAAACCGTGAGGGAAGACCCGCGACATGCGTGAGGCATGCCCCGCGACACTACAGCGTCAAAACTGACGCGGAGCTTCCCCAGTTCGGGTATTTCGAAGGTTCTCGGGTTCGGTGTCAGGGCGGGAGGCCATCGGCGGCATCTGAGAAGGTGTGGACATGGAAGCGTCGACGGATCGAGCCATCTAC
>JABDIY010000153.1 GCA_013003535.1 Acidimicrobiales bacterium
CTGTCCCCCTCGCGAGCGCAGCGAGTGTTGGGGGGACGCGGCCTCCTAGGCCGCAGGGGGGCATCACCGTACGAAGAACGCCCCCGGTCGCCGCGTCAAAGTTGTACGAAAGCGATCGACCTTCATCCGTTGTGCCCCCTCCTAACCTCCCCCAATCACCGACTACGTCGGCGGGGGAGGAAACAACCACCTGTCCCCCAGCGAGCGCAGCGAGCGTTTCTCTGTCCCCCTCGCGAGCGCAGCGAGTGTTGGGGGGACGCGGCCTCCTAGGCCGCAGGGGGGCATCACCGTACGAAGAACGCCCCCGGTCGCCGCATACTGAGCTCTACGGAAGCGATTGACCTCTTCCCGTTGTGCCCCCTCCTAACCTTCCCCAATCACCGACTACGTCGACGGGGGAGGAAACAAACCTCTGTCCCCCTCGCGAGCGCCAGCGAGTGTTGGGGGGACGCGGCCTCCTAGGCCGCAGGGGGGCATCACCGCACGAGAACGTCGCTCAGTCCTCAGTGAGGAGGGCGTTCAACAGCGACGGCATTGATTCATCGACTGCGGTGATGGCTGCTTCGACTCCGGCGCTTGGGGACGGGATCTGTGGCCATTCGACCAACCGTTTGGGGATCGTCGGTAGTTCAGTGGCGTTGAACCCGAGGGTCACCACAACATCAGCGCTCTCGATGTCACCGGCGGAGACCAGCCGGGGAGACCCGACCACGTCGTGGCCCAGCGCCGCCAATGTCGAAGCCACGGCAGGAGCAATCGCCGGGTCGGGGTCGAAGCCTGCGAAGTCGCTTGTTGCGGTGAGGCCGGCCTCGCCGGCGGCGACCCGGAATCGGTGCGCAGCAATGACGCTCTTCGCAGCACCGTGAGGACAGATGAACAGCACGTGTGGCATCAGAAGAACGCCAATCCGATACCGAGAGCGGCGGCGAGCAGCACCACTCGCAGGATGCTCCACTTGAGCTTGAACAGCAACACCCCAGCGCCGATCACGATGGCCAATCCGACGAAGTCGATGGTCGACAGATCGGGTTGATAGACGGTGGCTCCGGCGATCTCGGCGGTTCCGACCTCGGCAAACAACGTGAAGATCGAGAACCAAACGCCCAGGTTGAGGATGACGCCGACCACAGCGGCCGTGATGGTCGACAGCGCCCCACTGAGATTGGCTTTCCCGCGCAAAGCCTCCATGTACGGAGCTCCGAGAAAGATCCACAGGAAGGACGGCACAAACGTCATCCATGTAGTGAGGATCGCACCCAACACGCCGGCGGTGATCGGAGACAGCGAACCTGGATTTCTGAACGCGGCCATGTAGCCGACAAACTGGGTCACTTGGACGAGCGGACCTGGGGTCGTTTCGGCCATGCCGAGTCCGTCGATCATCTCCCCCGGCCGCAACCATCCGAACACCTCGACGGCCTGTTGTGCCATGTACGCCAACACGGAATAGGCACCCCCGAAGGTCACGATCGCCGCCTGCGAAAAGAAGATTCCGATGTCGCTCCACACCGATCCCAATCCAACCGTGGCAACAATCACCACAAGCGGCCCAAACCAGAGCGTCAAGCCAACCGCGGCAGTGATGAGTGTCTTGGCCAACCTCGGCGTCTCGACCGGTTCGACTTCGGCGTCGACCGCATGCCCGGTGACGACTACGAAGGTGTCAGGCGCCAGACGAGCGCCCACGTAACCGATCACCCCGGCGACAAACACGACCAAAGGGAACGGCACCGAATAGAAGAAGACCGCCACGAATGCTGCGACCGCGATGGCGAGCATCACCGGATTCTTGATGGTTCGGCCGCCGATGCGATACACCGCATGCGCCACGATCGCGATGACGGCCGGGCCGACACCCCGGAACAGTCCGTCCACCCATCCGACGTCACCCCACGTCGCATACAAGAGACTGAGGATCAGAATGGAGACAAACCCGGGAAGCA
>JABDIY010000157.1 GCA_013003535.1 Acidimicrobiales bacterium
GCTGAGGGGTGCTGGTCGTTTGCCCGAATCTCCAGCGCCCGTCAAATGCGTGCCGTGTGGCGATCCCCGTTGGTGTCGGTGACGGAGGGGGCTGAGCGCGTTCGCGCGTGAGGCGTGATTCCGCCTCGGGTCAGCTGCGGTCGCCGAAGCCCGATGGCCGTTGCGAACCACTGTGGCCGATGGCGCCGCCCGGATTCAGCTGCGGTCGCCTGCGGCGATCCTCGCTGCTCTCGGCGAAGAAGTCGGTGCCGCCGCTCCGCGGTTTGGGCGCTACCCCGCCTCGGGTGAGCTGCGGTCGGCTGCGCCGATCCTCGCTCGTCTCGCGGAAAGTCCAAGCTGCATTCACACAGCCGGCCCGACCGCTCGGCTCGAACCTCCGGTTCGAACCCGGAATACCTTGCTGATTCTTCTAATCGGGGTGCCCGGATTCGAACCGGGGACCTCTGCGACCCGAACGCAGCGCTCTACCGGACTGAGCCACACCCCGTACTGCGGAGTTCGACGCCGTTGCTCGGGTGACCATGGATTGGCCTTGCCGGCGTGAAACGACCATCGGACCAGTTTCAGCTGAAACTGGTCCTGGCCAGTGTTTCGCCTCTCCCCTTAACAGATGCTCGAGACCAGATCGGCCCCTTGGGCTGACTGGTGTTCCTAGCGGACGGGGTGGGATTCGAACCCACGCGGACAATGTCCACACGATTTCCAATCGTGCGCCTTAAGCCACTCGGCCACCCGTCCAACAAACGGCCATGCTTGGCCACACGACCTTGGCGACTCGGCCTGATTTGCCGAGAGGGAGTGGGATGGAGCTGCGGTCGCGTCGCGATCCTCGCTCGTCTCACACAGCAGCACCTGGTCGGTGCTTCGCGTTTCTCCCAGTTGGCCGTTCGGCTCGAACCCGCGTTCCATCCCGCTACGCGGTTGTGGGTGGGTTCGAACGCGACGACCGATTGGCCAGACCGTCCAAAATCATGTCGGACTACCACTTAGCGGAGGGAGTGGGATGGAGCTGCCGGTCGCTCGGCGATCCTCGCTCGTCTCGTGGAAGTACCTGGCAGGTGCTCCGCGATTCTTCCCGGCTGGCCGCTCGGCTCGAACCCGCGTTCCATCCCGCTACGCGGTCTGGGTGGGTTCGAACGTGACGACCGAACGACCGGACCTGTCCAGAGGTCCGGTCTGGCTCCCACTTAGCGGAGGGAGTGGGATTCGAACCCACGCGGTGCAAGCACCAACGCCTTAGCAGGGCGCCGCCTTAAGCCACTCGGCCATCCCTCCCAAGAGAACGCGACCGGTGTCGCCGCACTCTCCGAAAGTTGCCCCGCTAGGGCTCGAACCTAGACTCTCCTGATCCAGAATCAGGCGTGTTGCCAGTTACACCACGGGGCAAAAGAGCCACCAGTCGGATTTGAACCGACGACCCCGTCATTACGAGTGACGTGCTCTACCAACTGAGCTATGGTGGCAGCTTGTGGAGTGGAGCCGAGGGGGATCGAACCCCTGACCTCAGCGTTGCGA
>JABDIY010000209.1 GCA_013003535.1 Acidimicrobiales bacterium
GTGGTGGGGTTGTGGCCGGCCACCAAGCTCGGCTCAGAGTTCATGCCGCCACTGGATGAGGGCGATTTGATGTACATGCCCACGACCTATCCGGGTGTGTCCATCGACAAGGCGCGCGAGCTACTCCAACAGACCGACAAGATGATCCGGACGCTGCCCGAGGTCAAAAGCGTATTTGGCAAGATCGGGCGGGCCGAGACCGCCACCGATCCTGCGCCGTTGACCATGATTGAGACGGTGATTCAGCTCAAAGACCGCAGCGAGTGGCGCGAAGGCATGACGCCGGAAGGCATTCGGGCCGAGCTTGATCGCATCGTCAAATACCCCGGGCTCACCAACGCCTGGGTGATGCCCATCAAAACCCGCATCGACATGCTGGCCACCGGTATCAAAACGCCGGTGGGCATCAAGGTATCGGGCCCCGATCTGACGGTGATCCAGCAGATCGGCAAGGACCTGGAACGTGTCCTCGCCAATGTGCCGGGCACCGCCTCGGTGTATTCCGAACGCGTCGCCGGTGGCCGATACGTGGAGGTCGACATCGATCGCGACCGGGCCTCGCGCTACGGACTGAACATCAAGCACGTGCAGGACATCGTGCGTACCGCCATTGGTGGCATGAACGTTACCCAGACGGTGGAGGGTCTGCAGCGCTACCCGGTGAACGTGCGTTACCCGCAGCGGGTCCGTGATTCGGTGGAGCAGTTGCGCTTGTTGCCGATCGTCACGCCGCAAGGCGCGCGCATCGCGCTGGCCGATGTGGCCGACGTCAAGGTGGTGGACGGCCCGCCGGTCATCAAGAGCGAAAACGCACGGCTAAACGGCTGGAGCTACGTGGACATCACCGGACGGGATCTGGGCTCCTACGTCGCCGAAGCCCAGCGCACCGTGGTTGACCTGGTGGACCTACCGGCCGGCTATTCGCTGGCCTGGTCGGGTCAGTACGAGTACATGGTGCGGGCCAAAGAACGCTTGTCGCTGGTCGGTCCGGTGACCCTGGCCATCATCGTTTTGCTCCTGTATCTCAACTTCCGTCGCTTCGCCGAGGTGGCGATCATCATGGGCACGCTGCCCATGGCGTTGATCGGTGGTTTCTGGCTCTTGTACCTGCTCGAGTACGACTTGTCGGTGGCCGTCGGCGTGGGCTTCATTGCGCTTGCCGGTGTCGCGGTTGAGATTGGCGTGGTGATGCTGGTGTATCTGAACCAGGCCATTCGCCAGCACATGGCGACCGCCGAGAGCGAGAAGCGCAGCTTAACCATTGAGGATGTGCGCCAAGCCGTCATCGACGGGGCCGTGCTGCGCGTGCGGCCGATCATGATGACCGTAGCGGCCATCATCGCCGGCCTGTTGCCCATCATGCTCGGCGGGGGTACTGGCTCGGAGGTCATGCGACGCATCGCCGCGCCGATGGTCGGCGGCATGGTCAGTGCCACGATCCTGACATTGATTGTCATTCCGGCCATGTTTTTGCTGTGGCGCAGTCGCTCTCTGGCGCACCACACGCTGGAGGCTGAACCGGGGATGAGCGGTGGATAAAAAACACTGGACTTGTGTGCAGGGTGCAGCCTCTAAAGTGCACGTCAGTTTGACGTCAGGGTTGGGACCGGGTTCCGACGCTGACGCGTTAACAGCACCCGGGGAGAGACGAATGACCACACCCAACCGACGCACCCAGGCCACGATGGTGTCCTTGTTGCTGGCCGTTGCCGCGCCGGCGTTGGCGCAAACCCACCACGAACGCGTTCAGGAGCTCGAGGCCAAGACCGAAGCGATGGCCCAGGAGCTCGACGAACTGCGTTT
>JABDIY010000010.1 GCA_013003535.1 Acidimicrobiales bacterium
TCGATTGATAGAGCGTCCCGTCTGGACCGAACACCGTCATGGTGAGAGCGTCCATCAGATCTGATTGGCTGAGCGTTTCGATGGTGCTGCCGTCTGGTGAGATCTTGTACACCGAGTCGCCCGGGTGCCCGGAATATCCAAAGTCAGCCTGATAGAAGTTGCCGGCGGCATCGATGGCGAGACCGCCGGTTGCGCTGTCGATGCCGGACACCACGGTCTCGACCACCCACTCGTCGGACACGGGGAAGCCGAGTTCCTCCAACGGTGTCAACACGACTGTCGTTGTGACCGCCTGAGTCGTCGTTGTGGTCGGCGGAGGTTCTGAGGTCGCAGTCGCGGCTACGACGGTGGTGGTGGCCGTGACACTGGTCGTTGTCGTCTCGATCGTCGGTGTGGCGTCCGAACCGCAACTGGCTGCCACCAGAGCAATCACCGCAGCGGCCAGCGTGGCGCGCGCGTTCATGGCGTGGCGTCCTTCATGAGTTGCCTCCTGAGTTGTTGACGCCGATCAGTTGGTTGCCGGGCCACGTGGCCCTCTGGATGCGGCGTACTGGTTTCACCCTATCGAACGAAATTGGCGCCGGCAGAGCATGGTTGAATACGACCACGACAACAACGAGAGAGAAAATGCCAACCAGTCACTTCTGCAAAAACAAGTGGCGTGATGGTCCCGTCGCGGAGTGTCCTCGCCACCAGAAACTCAGCAAGGCCCAGACGAACGTCTACAAAGGGATCGGCGAACCAGGCGGACGGAACGCATCCAAGGCTCCTGCATCTGGCGAGTCCAAGTCGGCAGCCAAGCCTGCCGCGCCAGCACCGAAAGCAGCTCCAAGTGGTGGAACTGGTTCCTCCGACTGATTGAAGGATTGCCATGGGTGATGCCGGTGCTCGCTATTCCGACGAGGTAGGCGTCTTCGCCGACGAGCTCCTCGACACGTTCGCCCCACTGGGCGAGGTGACGTGGAAGAAGATGTTCGGCGGAGCCGGCGTCTTCGTCGACGGCTCGATGTTCGGACTGATAGACACCGAAGCCAAACTCCACCTCAAGGCTGACGACTCCAATCGGGAACAATTCGAAACGGCCGGTGGCGTGAAACACGGTCGTATGCCGTATTACTCGGTGCCGTCAGAAGTACTCGAAGACGACGACAAACTGCTGTCCTGGGCCAAGACGTCGGCAGAGATAGCCACCGGCTGATTCGGCGAGGAGCTCATTGCTACCCGGAGGGGGTACAGCGGCTGAAGGTCGATCGCGCTGCGGGTATGCATGGACCCGCGCTGATCGATACCCCTTCTAACTGGTGTTCGCCCCGGATCGGGCCTTCACTGGCGCGCATTCCTATTGCTCGAGATCAGATGATATGTAACGCAGAGCCAGCCCGGCATCCGAGACCCAGCGGTCAGAAGCGGGCGTACCAAATTGCAGTTCGCCAGTAGCCCCGCCGATCAGCCTTCTGGGACCGCCACCCATACAGCCGCGTCGCCGCCGTGAACTCCTACGGCCAGGAGGCCAGGGCCACCGAGAGTCACGTCATTTATCCAGTCCGGCCACTTACCGAACACTGCGTCGTCATGGGGGACCCGGCTCCACTTGATCCCATCAACAGAAGTCCACACCGCTGTCGCTTCCGAGGTATCAGATCCGATTCTGTCAGATCCGACTGCCACGAGACCAGGCCCTCCCGCAGTCACGCTCGTCATGGATCCGCGGACGGTCTCATCGTCAGGTACCCGCGTCCAAGTGAACCCGTCGGGAGACGTCCACACAGGCGTTCTCGCCAACTCCGGCAACCAGGAGTCGGCTCCGACGGCGACGAGACCAGGTCCTCCCGCGGTCACACTCAACATCACCGGGTTACCCCCGTCGCTGAAGACTGGCTCGTCGCGGGAAACTCTCGACCAGGTGAACCCGTCCACAGACGTCCAAACCGCTGCATTGTTGCCGGGATTGTTATCCCACCAACCTCGGCCGCCGTCGTTCCCGACGGCGACCAAGCCAGGGCCTCCGACGGTCACGTCGTGGATCACCTGACGGTCCACCCCACCGAATACCGTCTCATCGTGGGGAACTCGGGTCCAGTTGAACCCGTCATCGGAGGTCCACACAGCCGCATTTCCGTCGCCACCAGGTGTAGTCATTCCGACTGCGACCAGGCCGGGGCCTCCCGCCGTGACACTCGTCATGAGCGCCGCGCCGAAGACGTCCTCGTCGTGGGGGACCCTCGACCAGGTGCTGCCATCGACAGATGTCCATACCGCCGCCGATGGCTCTGCGTCTTCGTCGAGGACTTCATCCTCCCAACCGACTGCAACTAGACCGGGACCACCGACGCTCACACTCCTCATCTGCGTGTCCCGCCCTCCGAACACCGCCTCGTCATGGGCAACCTGAGACCAGCTAAGCCCATCAGCAGACGTCCACACCGCCGCATACCCATTTTCCCAACCGACCGCGACCAGACCGGGACCACCCACAGTGACGCTGCTCATACCCTGTTCACCCTCCCCGCCGAAGGCCGCCGCCTCGTGGTGAGGGACCCGCGACCACGAAGAAGACGCAGCGAACTCTGGAAGCGTCGTCGGCGACGACTCGGCGAGGGTGGTCTGCGATGACTCCACGAGTGTGGTGGGCGCGATGGTGTCCGCAACAGGCGAGTCCGAGCTGGTCACCCGGAACAGCATGGCCCCAGCACCCACCAGCACCAATACGGCTGCGGCCGCAGCCACCGCGACCAGCCACTGCTGAGGCGGTCTAAATCTCGCAGACTGGACCACAGGGCGCAGCGGCTGAACGGGAGCAAACTGGTCGATCTGGACGATGAGCTCGGCTGCGGTGATCGGACCGTGGAGTTCTCGTTGTCGATCTCCGTAGTCAGCGAGCTGATGTTCCAGTGTCTTCATGCACTATCTCCGATCTGACGGCGCAGGACACCCATGCCGCGTTCCAAATGGTTCTGGACAGTTGTTTTGGAAAGTCCCAACAGCTCCGCGACCTCCGATTGGGTCCATTGGAAACAGTGCGTCAACAGGACGACCGTGCGCTGCCGCTCAGATAGGCCGGCCAACGCCTCCGGAAGTCGAGGTTCCACATCAGGAATCCGAGCGGGTTCAACTGGATCGAACACGGGACGTCGCTTTGACAAGGCATTTCGTGCCCGGCTCATACCCACCTTGAACAGGTACCCAACTGGATTGTCCATGTGGCCAATCCGATCCCAATTGTCCCAGCCGTAGATCAGCGCCTCGGCTGCGGCGTCCCGGCCAACCTCTCCGCCACAGGCAGCAATCAGAGACTCGCGAAGCTTCGACTCATGTGTTGTCACGAATCTCGTGAAAGTATCCACCTGGGAATCACGGGCGACCATTCGTCTCCTCTAACCTCTCAACCCTTAAACCGTCCAAGCAACCCAATCGAACCACAAGAATCTTTGCCATGCCCACAACCACCCACCCACATCCGGCCGGGAGGGACGATGCGCACACTGGCGAGACACCCCCATCGCTTTGGCGACGTGGGCAACAGGCATTCCCTCGAAACGGACCCGTTTCACGATCAGGCGACGACCATGAACCGTGAGCCGGGCATTACGGTGACTCATGAAGACCTCCAGTGGCTTGGCGAGTGCAATCACCACTCCACTCGGAGGTCTTCACCTATCCAAGGACTGTCACCAACGTCCCGGCCGAGTACACCTAGAGGCCGCCGTCCCCCCAACACTCGCGGCGCTCGCTTCCTCGCGAGGGGGGACAGATGTGCCATTCCTCCCCCCGTCGACGAAGGAGAAGTTTGGGGGAGGAAGCTCCGCCAAGAGCGGAGGGGGCACAACGGGAAAAGGCCAATCGCGTTCGTACGACTCTGACGCGGCGACCGGGGCCTCCTCGCACGATGATGCCCCCCTGCGGCCTATCGGCCGCCGTCCCCCCAACACTCGCG
>JABDIY010000013.1 GCA_013003535.1 Acidimicrobiales bacterium
CTGAACCAGTCGAGGCTTGGCGGCGGCGCTTTGTGAAATGACTCGGTGAAGTGGATGAACAGGAAGTAGCTGCCGTGAAGCAGGGTGAGGACGAGCACGGTTTGGGTAATGCGGTGGAGCCAGCTCCAGGCGGGGCGCCCCAGGCGCCGAAGCGCCAGGTCCGAGGAGGTGGCGGCGAGAATCAGTGCCAGAACAAGGGCGACGGTCCCGATGAGGTTGGCGAGCCCGAACCCCGGCTCAAGCCGGGCTTCACGACCGAGTTGAGGAACGAACTCGTAGCCGAGGAAGCGGCGCAGACTCCATTGGGCCCAACCATTGAGAATTAAAAACGCGTGGAGGGTGGCGGTGAGCGCGAACCAAATGCCGATTTGGCGTCGCCACCGCAGCCAACCTCGCCGCGACGGGCTGAGTCGGGCCAAGGGCCCGAGTACCAGGGCGGCCACGAGGAGAACGTATGCGGCGTCGCCGACTGCCTTCCAAAGCCGCATTTCGGGCACCCAGTTCGGGCGGGCGGCCCAGAAGATGCCGACGAGGCCGGCCGAAGCGCTGGCGACGACAACGTGACGGATCCAGCGGCGCCGATCCCTCGAAGGTTCCAGCCGGCCGTCGCGTCGACGGCTTTGGTTGGTGCGATTCGGCTCAGATGAGCGAGCACGAGTGTTCATTGGTTTCCGGCGACTTGATCCTGCGTGGCTCGAGGCCATGGTCGATGGTTCGGATGGCGTTGCGGGTCTCGGCAGCCCGAAGCCGAGCCCGGACGTCCCGGGGGGTTTCGTCCGCAACGGACCGCGACCTCGATGAGCTTGAGTTGTCCGCCCTGGCACCAAGCCACCACAAGGTGGTCTCGACCGCGGCGACTACCGCCACCCAGGGCAACGAGCTGTGAGGTGAACGCGTTCAGGGCGCCCTGGCGGCTGCGGGCGTGGCGAAGCGGCGGATCGATGGTGATGTTCGAATTTGATGGTGCGAGTACGGCGGCGAGGGCGGCGGCCCGTTTCATGAGTTCGCGGTCGGCGGGGTCGAGGTCGCGGTAGTTCTGATCAATCGTGTCTCTGAAGTCCACACCCCCGACCTTACTCCTACAATCTGTAGGAGTAAGGTTCGGGGATGGTCGATGTCGAAAGCCCTATCCATGCTCCGACACCGATACGCCGCCATTGGGTGGCCCTAGTTTTCGCTATCGCTGTGGCGGTAGCGGCGGGGTGGAGGCTGGTGTCTGTGAACCGAGTCGACGTCACGTTTTCCCATCCCTCGGGTGTTGCCCCCGTTCTTGTAGAGCATGCCGAGCCCGAGCCGCTGCTGGTCACGGTGGCACCGTCACGGCGCACTGACGGCACCGAGGTGTTCGTCGATGGTCTCCCTGTCGCACACCCGCCCGGTCCTCAGGATGGTCAGCTCCTTGTTGGGCTTGATGGCCTTGAACCCGGTGTTCACGAGATAGAGGTGCGAGTTCCGCGTCCGACGTGGGTGGCGGCGACCGTCACGATCGTAGTGGAGATCCAGTCAGATCCTCGTCGTCGGTGAGCGCAGTGGACGCGTGAAGGATGGCGGCGATTTCGGCCCGGACATTGTGTAGGCGGTCGAGCTGGTTGTCGAGCAGTTGCAGGTGCGAGGCGAGTTCGGGAATGGGACGGTCTGCGGCGACGGCCTCGATGAGTTCACGGATGTCGGCCAGCGAATACCCAGCCGACTTCATGGCCCGGATCAGGGCGAGCCGGTCGAGACTCGAGGCGGCGTACCGCCGGTAGGAGGCCCGGTCGCGCCGTGGGGGTTCCAGTAGCCCTTCGGCCTCATAGAAGCGGATCGTTTTGGTCGGGACGCCCGAAGATGCGGCAAGCGCACCGATGAGCATTCCTTGCTCTTCGGTGGCGGGGGGCCGGGATGCAGATCTGGTCACCCACCCATACAACTACACATTGTAGTAGATTGTCTCCTACAGTTCGTCGTAAGGGCGATGACGATTTCCCTGACGACACCAGCCTGATCGGCATCTCAAAACGCGGCTTGCGGTGGTGGTCGGGGCCGCGAAGTGTTTCGGATCGGCAAGCAGGGCGGGAGGGGTGCCGGTGAGTTCCTGCCGGTCCCAGTGAATGTGGCGATCACGGCCTCGTCACTCGAGATTCCCCTTGTTCCTAGTTCTGTTCGGAACATACGTCGAGGCGTGATTGTCGCCTAGGGCCGAAAGCCCCTACCCCTAGGGGGTATGGGGATAGAGACTGTGGTTCACGACAGCTCTTCGAGCATGGAGGTTTCATGAGATCGAATCGTCGAAGTCCACGGCTGAGGTGGCGGTGCCGCTGTGAGTGGAAGGTGGCTGCGACACCCATGGCGTCTGATCAGCCGAGAGGATCGTCATGACATCCATCCAGGCCGACATTCCCGCCGACCACCGGACCGATGGGCGAGCCGGGTCGCTGTTGGAAGGAAATGGGCTGTGGAAGGCCTACCGGCGGGGTTGGTGGCCACAGCGCCGCACTCTGCAGGTCCTCAAGGGGGCCGATGTGACGTTGCGGCCGGGTGAGATCGTTGGCCTCGTCGGCGAGAACGGTTCGGGCAAGTCCACGCTGATGAAGACACTCGTTGGCGATCTCCAACCCGACCGAGGCACCGTCGAACGAACCCCTAGCTTCGGTTACTGCCCTCAAACACCGGTGCTGTATGAGCGGCTCAGCTGCAACGAGCACCTCGATCTGTTCGGTGTCGCGTATGACCTGGATCCGGCGGCGCTGAGTATCTCGAGGCAACGTCTCTACGACGAACTCGATTTCGCCCGTTTTGCTGACACCCGGGTCGAGGAACTCTCGGGCGGAACCCGCTCGAAACTCAACCTGGCGCTGGCCATGATCCATGACCCTGACTTGCTTCTGCTGGACGAGCCATACGCCGGGTTCGACTGGGACACCTACCAGCGGTTCTGGGACCTCACAGCAGCCCGCCGATCGGCGGGGTCGAGCCTGTTGATTATCAGCCACTTCATCGCCGATGAGGAACGATTTGACCGGATCTACGATCTGGTCGACGGCGTCACCGAGCAACGATGAACACGCTGCTCTTCAGTCGCCGCTGGCTCGCCGACTACTGCCGCCGGCCACTCAACGTCGTACTGCTTGTCGCCGTGCCGGTCATCTTCGTGACGCTGTCAGCAGGATCTCTCGCGGAATTTGCCGACCTCCTGGGAGGCACCACCGATCTCGGCGTCGTCGAAGCCGCCACCGCTGGTTGGGCGGCGTCGGTCCTGGCTGGGGTGGCTGGGTTCTTTCACGTCGCGGGCACCAGGGACGCCGATCGGCGTCTGGCCGGCGCCGGTGGGGGAGCGGTACAGGTCGTCGCATCCCGGATGGGATCGACTCTCACGTTGGCGCTGCTTGCCTCGGCTGGAGCGTTAGCCGCGCTGCGGGTCCGGACCGATGTCGCTGATGCACCCCGGGTCATCGGAGCCACGGTGGTGTTCGCGGTAATCTATGCAGGGTTCGGGGTCGTGGTCGCCGCGTTCGTCCGGTCGGAAATGAACGGATCACTGATCATCGTGTTCACCTGGATCTTCGACGTTTTCTTCGGACCAGCAATGGGCGGCACAGCCACAGCCATACGATTCTTCCCGCTCCACTTCCCGACATTGGTGGTCACCGATGTGGCGTCGGGACACAGCGGCCCGCTCGGCGATCTCGGCCTCGCCGTCGCCTGGGCGGCGGTATCGGTGGCAGCCGCGGTTGTGGCTCTGGGCGTGACGACCGGTGTGAGGCGGTCGGCGGCGAAGGGGTCACCGGCCCAGCTTCGATGGCTCGCGGGACTGCGGTCGGCAAGCCAACAACTCCGACGGATGCCAGTCATGTGGATCCTCATCATTGGCTTGCCGGTAGCGTTCATCTCGACCTCGATCGCCATCACCCCCGACGACCCGATCCCAGTAGAGCTGGCCGAAGGCGGGGTCCGCAGCCTGCAGATCCTGTCGATGATCGATGTGCACGGGGCGATCATGGTCCCGATCACCGTCGCATTCTTGGGGTCGCTGGCCGGCCTGTTCGTGATCTTGGACTCTGCGGAGGCTGATCGGCGGCTCTCGCTCACGGACTACCGGCCCGCCGACATCCTGACCTTCCGCATGGTGGTCATCGCGGCGGCCGCCACGGTCGCCACTCTGGTGTCGATCGCGGTCACTGCGGTTAGCTTTTCACCGGAAAACTGGTCCCTGTTCATCGCTGCGAATCTGATGGTGGCTCTGACATACGCAACCATCGGGGTGATGGTCGGCCCTATCCTGGGTCGCCTCGGCGGACTCTACGTGCTGCTGGTGTTGCCGTTCATCGACATTGGATTGGCCCAGAACCCAATGTTCGATGCCGCGCCACCCTCGTGGGCCCGACTACTGCCCGGGCACGGCTCGGTCCGGGTCATGACCGACGCCGCGTTCACCGCGGGCTTCGACGAAACCGGCGCCGCGCTGGCCGCGGTGGCATGGCTCTTCGCGTTGGGGGTCGCCGCCGCTGTCGCGTTCCGGCGGGTCACCTCTCCCACCTGACCAGATCTGCGACGCGTTTGTTCCCCGAGAACAGCATGCCCCGTAGGGGGAGGGGGTAGGGACCTTGGGCTCTAGACCCCACGGCGAGAAGACCTGATCATCAACGTTCAGAGGCGCCCTCATCGGAGCGCCGGCAGAACACAAACAAGGAGTTCAAAATGGCCGAGTTCGCGATGATCCTCGCAGACACGAACAGCGGTTGGGACCACATGGACGGTTGGGGTGGCGGCTGGATGTGGTTGTGGGGCGTGTCAATGATGGTGTTGTTCACGATCCTCATCGTCTGGATGTTCCGGTCTGCTTACCGACCGCCCGTACCGCCCACCCGTGACCCGACCGATCGGGCAAAACAAATCCTCGCAGAAAGGTACGCCTCGGGCGATCTCAGTACTGAGGAGTATCGGGAACGAGTTGCGGAGCTGCAGTGAACGAGCCGCTGCCGACCGCGAAACGCCAGGCCAGGGTCACCGCCAGCTACGACCGGATGGCACGGTTTTACGACCTCTACGACAAGCCCATGGATCTGCTAGGGGTCCGCACCCGCCGCCGGCGATTGCTGGCCCGTGCGCAAGGCAACACCTTGGAGGTCGGCGTGGGCACCGGCCGAAATCTCAGCTTCTACCCGCAGGACATCACCCTCACCGGTATCGATCTTTCGCCGGGCATGCTGGGCATAGCCACGGCCGCCGCGAAACGGGATCGGCCCGACACGACCCTTGAGATCGGCGACATCCACCACCTCCGCTTCGACGACAACACCTTCGACACCGTCACCGCAACCTGTGTGTTCTGCTCGGTCGCTGATCCCATCGCGGGACTCGCGGAGCTCCGGCGAGTCGTCCGCCCCAACGGTCAGATCCTGCTCCTCGAACACGTCCGGCCAAGAACCCGAATCCTTGGGTGGCTCTTCGACCAGCTGACACCGCTCACTCGCCGACTTCTGGGTCCCGACATCAACCGTCGAACCGAACAGAACCTCACCGTCGCCGGGCTGACAATCGACGAGGTACGCCGCTGGAGCATTTGGCGCGAGATCGTCGCCACCCCGCTCCCATCAGACGCTCCGGCCCATGTGTAAAGGAGGAGGACCATGACAACCGGGTATGGACTTGAACGCGACGACTATCTGAAGCGGCTGGCCCGCATCGAGGGCCAAGTTCGCGGGATCGCCAAGATGGTCGAAGAGGACCGATACTGCATCGATGTGTTGACACAGATCGTGTCAGTGACCAGCGCACTACGGAGCCTTGGCCTCGGTTTGGTCGATCAACATATCCGGACCTGTGTTCGTGCAGGATTCGAAACCGACGACGAACTTGGCGATGAACGCATCACCGAAGCCACCCGCTCGATCGAACGGCTCTTGCGGGCCTGATTCGGCTTACGCGCCGACGGTGAAGGTGGTCATCATGCCTGCATCGGCGTGTTCTTGTATGTGGCAATGCAACGCCCAGGTGCCAGCATCGAGGGCGACGAGGCCGATCTCGATGGTTTCGCCCGGCATCAACAACACTGTGTCGCGGAAGAAGTCCTCGTCGACTGAGACGCCGTTTCGGGTCACGACCTTGAAGAACTGGCCGTGGAGATGGATGGGATGCAGCACCTGGGAGTCGTTCAGGATCTGGATCTTGTTGAACTCGCCCTCGGTAAGCGCCATTGGTTCACCATCGGGAAACGCGTCCCCGTTGAACCGCCACTGCGGCCAACCGTCGCCGGCCCTTCCGAGGCTCACCACATAGCTGTGGTCGGCGTCGGCGTCGACCGCCCCGGTCCAGTCAGGAACCGCCGGATTGGTCGGAACCGGAAACTGTGACGTCGCGATCGGATCTCCTTCGGAGATGATCGACCCGATGGCGAAACCCTCTCCGTTGAAGTTGTCGAACACAACCGCTGGTTCATCAGCTGCGGGAACAACGAGGTCGACATCGATCCTGCTTCCTGGCGCCAGCACGAATCCCGAGGCGTCGAAAGGTGCACCGACCAACATCCCGTCCACGGCGATGACGTCGACATCGAGCGCACCGAAGTCGGGCGCGTACGTTCGGGCATTCGACGCGTTCACCAAACGGAGTCGGATACGTTCACCCGGCGCCGCCCGCAGCACCGTATCCAGCCGTGCGTTCGCGGTAACGATGTTGCCCCATCGGCCGTTGTGGGTTACGTCGTGGGGTTGCCGGAACTGCTCGACGAGGCGGCCATCGGCCTCGAGGAGCCAGTCATCGATCATCCAGGTGACGTCTTGGGAGTAGCCGAAGGGTTCGGGCTCCTCAACAATCAGGCTGCCGTACAGTCCTCGCTCCAGTTGCTCAGAGCCCCGAGTGTGGGAGTGGTACCAAAACGTCCCGGCATCGGTCGGTGTGAATTCATAAACAAAGGCTTCCCCCGGCTCGACGGGTTCTTGGTTCACGGCAGGAACACCATCCATGTCGTTGGGGACTCGGACACCGTGCCAGTGGATCGTCGTCGATTCGGGAAGCCCGTTGACCAATGTCGCTCGGACCGTGTCCCCGAGCCGAACACGGATCTCAGGCCCAGGCACCTGCCCGTTGTAGGTCCACACCGCAGTGGCGCCGGTTTCCACCACGTCGATGGCAGCGATCTGGGTCTGCAACAGGACCTCGACGACCTCGCCCGTGGCGGGTGTGGTGGCGGGGTAGGCGCCCACGAACTCGTCTGTCAGGTCGGCGGCGGCCGAACCGCTGCTGCCATCAGGCAACAGCGCGGCGCCGGCGAATGCCGTCACCATTACGCCAGCAACGACCGCCAGTACCAGCGGAAGGGATCGAATCGAACGACCCTGAGCAGGTTTGGACTCACCCATCCGACCAAACTACTACGGACTGTCGTTGATTCGAGGACCACGTGACCAGACGCACAACAGCGAAGGTTTTCGCCGTGTCTGCGAGATCGCCATCGACATCGAGGAAACCCTCCGCAACAACCGTGGTTCTTGTCGGTCGATCGCGCTGCGACGCCTGTGTCTACGACAGATCGTCGTAGTATGGTGCCGTGCTATTGCCATCCGCTGTTGTTGCTTCGATAGCGTCGCCGCCTCGCGCGGCGCTTGAGCCCGCACGATGCTATGTCGCGTCGTAGCCAGAACGAGCTTTACCAAAGCTTGACCAAACCGGCCATCAATCCTTCATCGGCCGGTCCTTCAATACAGATGAAGGAAGCAACCGAGGAAAAGGAGATAGAAGATGATGTGGGGAATCGGAGGGTTTGGATCCCTGTGGATGCTGCTGATCTGGATCGCTATTCCAACCGCAGTGATCTGGGGGCTTCGAGCGCCTCAACGAGACCAGAGTCAAAACCGAGCAATCGAGATCTTGAACGAACGCTTTGCCCGAGGCGAAATCGATCGCAGTGATTACGAAACCCGGCGTGCGGAACTCACCCGCTGAGCCGTACGCCACCAAGGAAAGGACAAACGAAAATGAGGAACCGAATCATGACAACAGCAGCCGCAACGGCAGTCCTGGCCGGTCTCACCGGCGTTGCAATCGCAGGCGGCTTTTCTGTCGCCAACGCCGACCCCGGCGACGGACCCGGCACTGGCACCGAATTGTGCGACGAGTACAGCAACCATGAACTATGGAATGTCGAAGAACACGCACAGTTCCACGACCAGATGGAGAGCCACATGGGCGACTTCATGGGAATGGGGATGGGGATGAACAACGGCTTCGACGTCGACGGCATGGATCCCGGCTCAGGGATGGGCGACTGGAACATGGGACGCGGTTCATTCATGGGTCGATGATCAACGCAGACCCCCGACCCGGAACTCTCGACCCCACGACTTGTGGGCGGGGCTCGCGGCGGTTTCCCAGATGACTTCGGTGCTCGTCGTCGATGATGAACCGGAGCTGCGAGAGATGGTCCGGCGCTATCTCGAAGCAGAAGCCTTCGCCGTCACCGAAGCTGGTGACGGCGACGCCGCGCTCGCGACAATTGCAGGCGCCGAGCCCGACATTGTCGTGTTGGACGTGTCGATGCCGGGTCGGGATGGGTTTGAGGTACTCCAGGAGCTGCGCCGAACCAACAACGTACCAGTCATCATGTTGACCGCCCGCAGTGAAGAGATCGACCGGGTTATTGGTCTGACAGTTGGTGCCGACGACTACTTGACCAAGCCTTTCAGCCCTCGAGAACTCGTCGCTCGAATCCGAGCGATCCTGCGCCGTTCCCGAGCGGACGAACCTGACGCCGGTACCGCCACACTCACCTTCGATGGCCTCACGATCAGCGAAGTGGCACGAGAGATCCACTGCGATGACGCCGAAGTCGAGATAAGCACCCTCGAGTTCGATCTGCTTCTCTCACTGGCCCGAGCCCCGGGCCGAGTCTTCTCACGAGCTCAGCTCCTCGAACAGGTATGGGGATGGGACTACTACGGAGTTGACCGTGTGGTCGACGTCCACATCGCCAATATCCGACGACAGCTCCACGATGATGCCGAGAATCCGCGCTTCATCGGAACGGTCCGAGGGATCGGCTACAAGTTCATCGCTGAGCCGTTGTGACACGCTTCTTCACCAGCCTGGGAGCTCGGTTGATGTGGTCCCACCTCGCCGTCGTCGCAGTCGGAGTTGGCGTTCTGGTTGTCGCTGGCCGTCAGCTCAGCGAAACATTCGTGAACGACCACCTGTCCACCATGGGCTCAATGATGCGCGGCCAAACCACCGCCATGGACACCGCAGAATTCGAAGCCGGCGTCCGATCATCGTTCAACCGAGCCCTTTGGTGGGCGGCAGGGGTCAGTGCTGCCGCCGCAGCCGGTGCAGCCCTCCTGGCTGCCCGCCGGCTCCTGATTCCGGTCGAAGAAGTTCGGGCCATGACCCACCGACTCGCCGCCGGCGCCTACCACGAACGAATCCCTCTGCCCCGAGAGACAGAACTCGCCGCGCTGGCCTCCGATGTCAACTCCCTGGCCTCAGCACTTGATCAAACCGAACAGAGACGCCTACATCTGGTCGGCGAAGTCGCACATGAACTCAGAACCCCGGTGGCCACGCTCAAAGGCTACCTCGAAGGCCTTCTCGACGGCGTCTTCGAACCCGACGAAGAGATACTGGCCGCCTCGATCGTCGAAGCAACACGACTCGAACGCCTGGCCGCCGATCTCTCCACCCTGTCTCGAGTCGAGGAAGGCCGGATCGATATCCAACCCGAACGATGTGACCTACGAGACCTCATCCACCATGTCACCGGACGACTGAGTAGTCAGTTCATCGACAACAACGTCGACCTCATCATCAGCGAGCTCCCGCCAATGGCGGCAGTTGTGGACCGTGACCGGATTACCCAAATACTCACCAACGTCATCGGCAATGCACTGGCCTACACCCAGCCGGGCGGATCAGTCCGGATCGCCGGCGCCGCAACAACCAAGGACACCGTGATCACCGTGGGCGATACGGGCCGCGGACTCACTAGCGACCAACTCGAGCTGATCTTCGAGCGATTCTACCGGGCAGACAGATCCACAACCGGCGGAAGCGGTATCGGGCTCACGATCGCCCGCACCTTGGCCCGACGCCACGGCGGAGACCTCACTGCCACCTCCCCAGGCCTCGGACACGGCGCCCAGTTCACCCTCACCCTCCCCGTCGCAGCCGAATCATCGAAGTAGCTGCGGCGACGTTGACCGTCGGCCACAACGGATGCAGCGAACCTCCTTGCGACTCCACTCCCACGACACCCGCATCTGTTGGCTTCGGTTGCCATGACGTCCTGTCTCTCGGTCCAAACCGGCGCCTCCCGGCTTCTCAGCCAATAGGACCTGACACGGATGGAACTCCTACAGGCTGTAGGATTCTTGGATGTTGGTCAACTTGAGAAAGCGGTAGGACATGCCTGGATCCCATCGCAATGTCCGGACCACCCACCGTCGGGCGCCGGGATGGATTCGGATCGTTGCGGCCACTCTCAGCGTCGCCGTACTGGCCGTCGCGTGTGGCGGCAGCGGCGACGACGTCGGTGAGCAGGCCGACTCGATACGGCTACTGGAACCGACCGAATTCGCCGAGTTCGTCGATGACAATCCCACAGTCGACCTGATCAATGTTCACATTCCCTACCAAGGCCACATCGAGGGAACGGACGCCTTTGTCAACTTCGAGCAGATCCTCGATTTCGCCGGCCTCCCCGAAGATCGCGACGATCCGGTCGTGTTGTACTGCCGGTCCGGGAACATGTCGGGCCAGGCAGCCGAGGCGTTGGCTGAAGAAGGCTACACCAACATCGTCGACCTCAATGGCGGTATGAACGCCTGGACCGATTCCGGCCGGGAGCTCCTCACCGATGAACCTGCCGACGGCTAGCGAAGTTGCCTAGTGATGTCTCCCGCCGTCACCGGACCGGCCGACGGTGCTCAATTGCGATAGCCGTCGATTAGGCGGTTGAGGCCGTCCCGGGTCACGCCACCGAGGATGCGTTCGACCACGATGCCGTTGGGGGCGACGAGGAAGGTCTCGGGAACACCTGTCGCTCCGAAGTCGATGATGACCGAACTGTAGTCTTGGCCCATGACGGGCCAGCTGCCGCCTCGTTCAGCGAAGAACGCTCGGACGTCGTCGTCTTCATCGCCAAACACGACGCTGACCAGCGACACGTCTCCGAGTCTTCGGTGTTCTTCATCGAAGGCCACCAGTTCCGGATGTTCGACCTGACACGGTACACACCACGTCGCAAAGAGATTCACGACGACCCATCGGCCGCGGAGCGCATCTATGTCAAAGGGCTCACCCGCCAGTGTCGTGCCCTGGAGTTCCGGGACAATCTTGCCAACTGCGCGCGATGCCTCGGCGCTGTCGCCGTCGCTACGCCCGAATGCGATCAACGCCACAGCTGCGACCATTGACAGGCCGACGACGGTGGCGACGGCACGGATTTGGCTAGCTCGTCGCGAAACGGTGAGAAGTTCCTCGTTGCGGGGTTCCTCGGGCAGGTTCACGGTTCGAACCCGTGGCTTTCAGCCCCTACGAACGCGCTCACCCAGAGTGTGCCCCAGAATGCCGGAGTCTTGGTGTCGCGTGGCGGCTCTGTCATGACGCGGCCGCCACCAAGAAGGCGGTGACAATGACTACCGCACCAAGCACGGCTGCTTCGATGGTCACTGCGGCCCGGAACTCGGTGGAGAGGTCGGGATCGGTGGGGGCTGCGTTGAGCTGGGGAATCAGAACCACGTGGTTGTAACCACCGCCGGCGACCGCAACCGCCACCAGTACTGTCTTGGCGATAAGAAGCCGACCCCACGGCGTTTGCCAGAGCTCTGCTGGAGAGTCGAGCACGATGACCGCCAAGATCAGCCCGGCGACACCGACAGCTGCCAGGGCGGCGGAAGCGACCACGGAGAACCGGACGGCGAGCTGCAAGGTTCGGAGCTCGTGGTTGCGTCGGTGCCGGCGCCAAAGGACAGCTGCCAACATGATGACTCCGCCGGCCCACACGGCTGCGCCGGCGACATGCACGATGTCCACGAACCCTGTCACCATCCGGTTGCCCTTGCTGACGGTGTGACCGTCGAAGATGAACGAGGCCAGCACGACCGCGGCACCCAAGAACGCTCGGGCTGAGTCGGTGTCAATGGACCAGGCCCGGTCTCCGGTGAAGAGATACGGTTCGCCCACCTCGACGACTTCGGGTTCGGGGGCGAAGAAGTCGAAAGGCGAGCCAGTCGTCGTTGTTGGCCCGGCGCCAACGCCGGCGAGTTCCTTGATCGCCACGATGGGGTCCGCCGCTTCGGTCGCACGCGTGGTCGACAGTCGGGCACCGGTTGCCAGAGCGAAACCGCCGACCGCTCGTAGACCAATGGCGATGCCGAGCGAAGACAACACGACGTCGGTGAGTGCGGTGTAGCTCCACAGCGCAGAAGCGGTGCCGCCACCAGCGACGGCGACTTGTGCAACCAACTCGACAACTGCGCCGATCAGCAACAACGCGCCGCCGCGGCGGACCCAGTAGAGCACGAAGCGAATGTCAGCTCGGGCTCCTCGAAGGACCGCTGCGGCAAAAACGAGGGCGCCAATGCCAACCATGGCGCCCGCAAGGCCAATAGTCCGGGCCGCAGCCGCTATCCATTCGGCGGTGGCGGTGGGGCTGTCGCCGCTGGCGAGGAACGTCTCCAGATCCACGGTTTCTTGAGCTGGGAGCGTAGGTGTTCGGGTTGCGGCGTCGGAGGTTGCGGGGGCGGTGACCGTGAAACTGAACGATCCGTCGATGGGGTGGGCGTCAGGCGCTTTGACCATCCATCGAAAACCGAACGTCCCCCCGGCGAGCGGAGGGTCGAAGCTCAGGCTCCAGGTCAAACCGTCGACGGTTGTGGCCGAGGTTGGTGTGCGAAGTTGGCCGGCGGCATCAAGGATTTCAAACGCGCTACCGGTGGGTTCGGCTTCTCCAGAGAAAACCAGGTTGATTTCGGTCAGCGGGTCGACCACGGTGGCCCCATCGGCCGGAGTGGATGACTCGAAGCCCGTGTGAGCCGATGCCGGTGAGGCGTACCCAATCACAGCTGCGGCAACCGCTAGGACCAATAGAATCGTTCGGCGGGCGAGAATCATTTGAACCTCTAAATGTTGGGATCGGGACGGTGAACACGAAAGGCGTTCTTCACCCCACGCCCAGCGCCGTCAAGGATGCTACTACAATGAGTCGTAGATGACACGGTCACCAACGTTGTGTGCGCCCGCTGGAACAGGTGGCCATTTCGTCGCTGGGCTGGACGGCAAAGCTATTGATCGTTCTTGGGTTGGTTGGTGTTGTTGTGTGTACCGAGGCCTGACTCCGACATAATGTCGTAGATGTGAGATCGGGATGGCATCGATGAATCAAGCCGCGTTGGCGCTGGCGTTCGCCGCAGGAATGGTTGCGAGCTTCAACCCGTGCGGCTTCTCGCTGCTTCCGGCCTATTTGGCGATGTTCGTTTCTGGTGACCGGGTCGAAGAACGTCTTGAGAGCCGGATCCTCCGGGCGATCGGCGTCGCCGCCGCCGTGTCGGCCGGTTTCATCGCCGTGTTCGCCACCGCCGGCATCATTCTCGACCGGTTGGCAGCAGGTGTCCGAACCCAGCTGCCCTGGGTCACGATCGCCGTGGGTGCCCTGTTAGTGGTTGCCGGCCTCGCCACCCTGGCAGGCTGGAAGCCAGAATTGGGAGTCGTCCCGCCCCAGCTTGGGCGCCGAGGAGGGGGTTTCCGGTCGATGGTCGGCTACGGCGTAACCTACGCCGTGGCTTCACTGACCTGCACCTTCGGGCCGTTCCTTGCGGTCACCGGCGCGGCGCTCAACCAGTCCATGATCGGCGGAATCGCAACCTACCTGGCCTACTCGTTGGGGATGGGAACCATCATCTTGGCCATCAGCCTCGCCGCAGCGCTGGCTCGGACCGGACTGGCCAACCGACTCCGGTTCATCTCCGGCCATGCCGGCCAGCTTGGCGGTGTTCTGATGGTGATCGCTGGCGCGTACGCAATCTGGTACGGGCGTTGGGAACTCGCCGTCTACAGCGGTGACCTCGACACCGACCCGGTGGTCGATGTCGGGGAGGACCTCCGGCTCTGGTTCGTTTCCAGGATCGACCAATTGGGAGCAGCTCGCCTAGCTTTGGTGGTGGCTTCGATCGCTGCGGTTGCTGTTGTGGTCGCTTGGTCCTCACGGCGTCGACCCAGGTCTGGTCCCACCCCGATCGCGGCCGAGGTCGAAGGCGTCGAATAGGCGGTCGGCGCTCTCGCGCCGCGTTGCCACGGGCTCTAGGTATCTAGGCTGGGAGGATCGGTGACGATAATCGACCGGCGCCCACCACCGGTACCGGTCACTGGCTGTCCACCGCCGGTGCGTGTCGTGCTTTCACCGCCACCCACGCGGCGGTTCCGACGCAGCCAGCGACGACGAGGGCGATGACTCCACCGGCCAACCAGGCCCCGGTGAGCGTCACGGCTCCCAGCGCCACGGCCATCACCAGCCCACAGCAAAGCGCCATGGTGACGAAAGCTGCAATCCGTGTTCTGATCTGTTCCATCATGCGGTTCCTTCCAAGACTACGACAGTTTGTCGTAGTCTTGGTATCGGTTGGGAGCACCTTCACCTTGAGTGTCACCACCGATTATGTGTCAGCGTCAGCGGCCGCAGATGTGCCCGGCCAGGTCAACGAAATGGTGAAGCTGAACCGAGGACGCAGCGACCGTAGCTGCGGCGACAGCGACAGTGATCGCCATAGCCGTGCCGGTCACCCGAGCTGATAGAGGTTCGTCAAGCAGTGCGTTTACACGGAAGGGGATTGACCCGCCACCGAACGCGCCGACGGTCCCGGCATAGTCGGTTGTGGCCAGGGCGGCCCGGGCGATTGATACTGCGACGAGCTCTCTGTCACCCTCCATCGCTTCGACCGCTGCCTCATCTGCAGCCCGTTCGGTGGCGAGCCGGAGCTGTTCGACGAGCGGCCGCAGCGGAGGCACGACAGCGACAGCTATGGCGCCTAGGAGGAGGTATCGGTGGTGGTTCTGGTGCAGGTGGGCCCGTTCGTGGGCGAACAGGACCTGGCGCCCGCGGACGTCCAGGGCGCCGAGGAGACCGTTGGAGACAACAACACAGCCGGGGTTGCCTGGGGCTGCGTAGGCGATTGGTTGGTCAGTGTCCAGGACTTGGATGCGGTGGCCTTCGGTGCCCGCCACCGCCCAGCGGCGCTGCTGCACCACCCCCCTGATTCTCATCAGGGCGGCACCGAGTAGCGCTGTGGCGATGAGACCTTCGAACACGCCCACCTCGTGGTGCAGCGGGATGAGCGGGCACCATTTGATCAGAGCGAGCACCATCGCTGAGCGGGCAAAAAACCCCGCTGTGGCCAGGGCAATCACGACGAACGCGGTGCTGGCGGTGATTGCGGCAATGATACTCAGGACGCGGATCGTTGCCATTGGCCGCATTGGCCAGCGGTACAGGCCAGCACTGACGCCGACTGCGACCGCTACCAAGCCGGGCAGCACGAGCGAAAGCGTCAACCTATATTCCTCGGCTCAGTAGCTTTCGAAGCGTCTTTGCGTCTTGAGCGTCCAGCGATTCGACGAACTGGCTCAAGACTGCAGCCCGGTCGCCAGCATCAACCAGGGTGGTTTGCATTTCGTCGGCTCGGTGCTCAGCCTCGGAGCGGATCGGTTCGTAGGTGTAGGCCCGGCCGCGCTCGCCACGATTGAGGCGTCCCTTTTCGAACAATCGCGCAAGAATCGTCATGACCGTCGTATAGGCCAACTCAGGAGCAACGGCTTGGTGGACCTCCGCCGGCGTAGCGGGACCATCCGTCGTCCATAGGTAGGCCATGACCGCTTCTTCGAGGGCTCCCATAGGGCGCTTTGCTGCCATTGACGTATCTCCTGAAAACCGTGGGCGGACTCCGACACAGCGTAGTGGTCCACTAGGTGTTCTGTCACCGCTAGCCTCAGGTTGCGGTCACCGATGCGACGTCGTAGCCGGCCTCGTCGATCGCTGCCCGTACGAGCTGTTCGTCCGCGTCGCCGGACACCAGGACGGTCTTTGTTTCGATGTCAACGACTGCGGCCTCGACGGTGTCCAGGCGGTTGACTTCGCTTTCGATGGCGTTCTTACAGTGGTCACACGAGATTTCGGGGACCGAGTAGATGCGGGTCGTGGTCATGTGGATGCGGTTTCCTTCTTGCGGTGGTTTACATGAGGAGTTGTTCGGACCTCTGCGGGGTCGGGAGCGGAGGACCGGTAGCCGCGGAAGCGGCGGAGCCGAAGCGAGTTCGACACGACGAACACCGACGAGAATCCCATCGCTGCGGCCGCGATCATGGGATTCAGGATGCCAAAGGCGGCCAGTGGAATGGCGGCGGTGTTGTACGCGAAGGCCCAGAACAGGTTGCCCTTGATCGTGGACAACGTCCGCCGAGACAGGGCAACGGCGTCCGCGACGGCCCGTAGATCGCCGGACACGATGGTGAGATCGGACGCTTCCATGGCAACGTCGGTGCCGGTTCCGATGGCGATGCCGAGATCGGCGCGGGCGAGGGCGGGGGCGTCGTTGATACCGTCGCCGACCATGGCCACGGTGTGGCCAGCGGCTTGGAGACGTTGGACTTCGGCGTCTTTTTCGTTGGGGAGGACCTCGGCGATGACTTGCTCGATGCCGACGGCGGTGGCGACGGCGGCTGCAGTCGCGGCGTTGTCGCCGGTTAGCAGGGTGATCTCCAGGCCCAGGTCTTTGAGCGCAGAAACCGCTGGGCGTGAGGTGTCTTTGATGCGGTCGGCCACCACGAGAGCGGCCGCTGCTGTGTCGTTCCAGCCAAGGTACACGACGGTATTGCCATCGTGTTCGGCCCGGCCTGCTACCGCAGCCAGTTCGGCCGGGATGGCCTCGAATAGCGATGGTCGCCCGGCTGTGACCACGGTTCCGTCGATGGTTCCGGTCACGCCCATGCCCGGGGTGTTGGTGAACTCGGTGACCTCGCTGGTCGCAGCGCCCGGGTGAGCGGCTGCGATTGCGTTGGCGATGGGGTGCTCGGAGCGCGATTCGAGGCTGGCCGCTCGGGCGAGCGCCAGTTCCGGATCGACGCCGTTGGCGGCGACCACTTCGACGAGTTCCATTCGGCCTTCGGTGACCGTGCCGGTTTTGTCGAGGATGATCTGGTCGACTTGGCGGGTGTTCTCGAGAACCTCTCCGCCTTTGATGATGACACCGAGCTGTGCGCCCCGGCCGGTGCCGACCATGATTGCGGTCGGTGTGGCCAGCCCAAGAGCGCACGGGCAGGCGATGATCAGCACCGCCACCGCTGCGGTGAAGGCATCGGTGGCGGTGTGGCCGGTGAGGAGCCAGCCGACCAGGGTGGCCGCAGCGATGGCGAGCGCGATGGGCACGAAGACGGCCGAGACCCGGTCGGCGAGCCGCTGCACCGGGGCGGTCGAGCCTTGCGCGTTTTCGACCAGTTGCACGATTTGGGCCAGCATTGTCTCGGAGCCGACCCGGGTCGCTTCCATGATGAACGAGCCGTTGGTGTTGATGGTGGCGCCGATGACTTCGCTGGCGGGTCCTACTTCGACGGGGACAGGTTCGCCGGTGACCATGGAGGTGTCGATGGCGGATCGTCCCTCGACCACGACGCCGTCGGTTGGGATCTTTTCGCCCGGACGCACCAGCACGCGGGTGCCGACGACCACCGCGTCGATCGGGATTTCGGTGCCGTCTTCGAGTCGGGCGATCTGGGCCTCAAGCCCGGCGAGGGACCGGATGGCGTCGCCGGAGCGTTTCTTGGCTCGAGCCTCGAACCATTTGCCCAACAAGATGAGGGTGACGATGACCGCTGCGGTTTCGAAGTAGATGTGGCCATCGCCGACGAGCAGCGCGATCATCGACCAGCCATAGGCCGCCCCCGTCCCAATCGAAACGAGCGTGTCCATTGTGGTGGTGCCGTGCCGGAGGTTCTTGACCGCGGCTTGGTGGAATCCCCATCCCGACCACCAGACCACCGGAGTGGTGGCGATGGCGACCGGCCATTCCCATCCGCTGAACTGCAGCCCCGGCACCATCGAGACGATCAGGACCGGGATTGATAGAACCACGGCGGTGAGGAGGCGTCGCTGGAGTCTGGCGACGTGGCGTTCCTCGGCGGTATCGGCGTCGTCTGGTGCGGGTACGGCGTATCCCAGTTGGGTGACCCGCTCGCCCACCAACTTGCGTGCGTGGTCCTCGTCGGGGACCCAGAGCCGGATGTGAGCCCTGGCGGTGGCGAAGTTGACGGTGGCGGCCTCGACGTCGTCGAGTTTGTTGAGTCCTCGAGCGATACGGGTCGCGCACGCCGCGCACGTCATCCCCTCGATGGAGACGTCGATAGTCGTCTCAGGCATGGGCCTGTTGCCGTTCGTTGGCGCTGGTGGGGATGGGGACAGGTTGGAGGTCGAGGCGTCGCAGCAGTTGCGCGTTGGCGGCCACGATGATCGTGGAGAGGCTCATGAAAACCGCCGCGAGGGCCGGTGGGAGGTTGATGCCGATCGGTGCCAACGCTCCGGCGGCGACCGGGATCGCCAGAACGTTGTAGCCGGTCGCCCAGATGAGGTTCTGAATCATCTTGGCGTAGGTAGCTTTTGACAGGTCGATGACCGAGACGACACCTCTGGGGTCTGATGAAGCCAGCACGACCCCGGCCGATTCGATGGCGACGTCGGTTCCCGCCCCGATCGCCAGACCGGCATCGGCTCGGGCCAGCGCTGGTGCGTCGTTGACGCCGTCGCCGACCATCGCCACCGACAGCCCCCGGGATTGGAGTTCGGCGACCTTGGCGTCTTTGTCTTGGGGGAGGACTTCGGCGAAGACTTCGTCGATGTTGAGTTCCTCGGCGACTCCAGCGGCGACTTGGCTGGCGTCTCCGGTGATGAGCACTACTTGGCGGTCCCGGCGGTGCAGCTCGCTAACCGCTGGGTTTGATTCGGGCCGGATGGCGTCTTCGAGGGTGACCGCACCGATGACCTCGTTGTCTCGCACCACATGGAGCACCGAGCCGCCCCGGCGACGCCACGTGTCGGTGATATCGGCCAGTTCATCTGGTTCTCTCACCTTGAGTCCGGCCAACAGCGCCGGCCCGCCTACCGATATCTGATGTCCTTCCACAATGGCGGTGACGCCCCGGCCGGTGAGGGCACTGAATCCGGTAGCCGCCGGCACGTCTCCACCTTCGCGGGCTTTGGTGACGATTGCTTTGGCGACGGGGTGCTCTGAGAACGTTTCGACTGCGCCGGCCAGCGCCAACACCGCCTCGGGCGACCAGGCGGGGCTTGCGGCGGTGTCGACGACGACGTGGTTGCCTTTGGTGAGTGTGCCGGTTTTGTCGAACAAGACGGCGTCGACGGTTCTCATGCGTTCCAGCGCCAGCCGGTCCTTCACCAAGATTCCGGCCGAGGCGGCCTGGGCGGTGGAGATGGATATGACGAGCGGGATAGCCAAACCCAGCGCGTGGGGGCAGGCGATGATGAGTACCGTGACCGCCCGGATCACCCCTTCGGAGGGTTGACCGACAAGCGACCACACCAGCATGGTGATAACGGCGGCAACGATCGCAACGTAGAACAGTACAGCGGCTGCCCGGTCGGCGAGGGCTTGGGCTCGACTGTTGGAGGCTTGCGCAGCTTCAACCATTCGGCGTATTCCGGCCAAGGTTGTATCTTCACCCACGGCGGTGATCTGCACCTGGATCATGGTGTCGGTGGAGACGGTGCCGGCCACAACCCGGTCACCGGGTCCTCGTTTCACCGGTCGGGACTCGCCGGTGATCATCGATTCGTCGACGGCGGCGACACCGTCGACGACGTCGCCGTCGGCTGGGACCCGGCCACCGGGGCGGACGACAACGATGTCCCCTTCGGCCAGCTGCGCAGCTGGGATTTTGGTGAAGGTGCCGTCGGGGTTGACCCGGTCGGCGTCGTCGGGCAGCAGCTCGGCAAGCGCCGCCAGTGCGCCGCGGGCTTGACCGATGGCCTTCATCTCCTGCCAGTGACCTAGCAGCATGACCACGATCAGCGCGGCGAGTTCCCACCAGAAGTCCAGGTCGGCCAGGCCGGCTTCGGTAGCCAGCGAAGCGCCGAAGGCAACCGTGATGGCGACCGAGATCAACAGCATCATTCCCGGTTGGCGGTTGCGTACTTCAGCTAGTCCGCCCTTGAGGAAGGGCTGACCGCCGTAGACGAAGACCATGGTGCCAACAAGGGGGGCGACGAGGCCCGAGCCGGGCCAGTCAATGCTGTAGTTGAACCAGTCCTGGATCTGACCCGAGAACACCAGCACAGGGATGGCGAGGATCAGGTTGACCCAGAACAGCGAGCGGAACATGTCCGCCGAGTGTCCCTCGTGGACGTTGTGATCATCGTGACTGCGGTGCGCATGCCCGCCGGGGCTGTCTGCGACCCCTCGTCCTGCGTGGTCGGCATGTTGGTGATCCATTGAAGATCCGACTCCTTGGGGTAAAGGGTACCCCCCTACCCTATATTAGTTTGGTGGCGACTGTCAAGGTGAACTCGGACACATAGCCTGCGGTGGCGCTACGACGAGGTGAGGTCCTCGAGCCTCGCCGTGAGTCCGTCGGTGCCGAGTGCCCCGACGTAGACTTCGCCGGTGCCATCGTCGTTCAGAAACGCGAACGAGGGCTGCGTGGTGATCTGGTAGGCGGCCCAGATTTCACCGGTCTCATCGACCGCGTGAGGGAACGCGTCGACATCGAGGTCGTCGATGAAGCTCCGGATGGCGTCCAGATCATCCCGTCCTGCAACTCCGACGAATTGCACTTCGTCGCCGTATCGCTGCTGTACCTCTGCGACCGCAGGGGCTTCGGCTCGACACGTTGGTCACCAAGGGGCCCAGAACCACAGCACCACGTCCTGCCCGTCGAGGCTCCTCCAGTCGAGCTGGCCACCGTCGGCGGTTGGGATCATGACCGACTCGGCCTGCTCGCCGGTAGGCGAGGAGGCGTTCGTGTCTCTCGGAGCGGCCTCATCAGACCCGCTGGAGGAGCTTCCGCAGGCGGCTGTGGCCAGAGCCAAGCTGAGCGAGACCAACAGCCAACGCGATCGGTAGCGTTGGCGACACCTCACATCGGACGACACCGTGGTACCATACCCCCTAACCCTATGGCTGGCTATTCACTCTCCAAGGACGACTATCTCACTCGCCTCAAGCGAATCGAAGGTCAGGTCCGTGGCCTTCAACGCATGATTGACGAGGACACCTACTGCATCGATGTCCTGACCCAGATCAGCTCGATCACCAAGGCGTTACAAAACGTCGGTGTTGGCCTCGTTGATGAACATTTGCGTCACTGCGTGCAGGACGCTGCTTCGCAGAGCCCCGAAGCGGGCAACAAAAAGATCGACGAAGCCACCGCAGCGATCGCCCGCCTTCTTCGATCATGACCGTGCCCGCCAGGGCAACACGACCAGCACGAAACTGGCGGCCGCGGCGCCAACTCGTGCCCGTCGCGATCTTGGCCATGACCTTGGTGATCCTGGTATTTGGGTTCATTCAATCGCGCAGTGGCCCCGATGTCATCGTGGCCGGTCCCGACGATCTCGGACACATCCACGATCTCATCCTCGACGCCGACGGCACATTGTTGGTAGCCGCCCATACCGGGCTCTACCGCGTCGAGGATTCTACTTCCGCCGTCCTTGTCAGCGGCGGTCGTCACGACTTCATGGCATTGGCATCGCTCCCCTCCGGAGAGTTCGTTGCATCCGGGCATCCCGATCTCCGTGATCCGCAATGGCGGGTCGACGACAAACCGCCTTACATGGGGCTGGCTCGAAGCCAAGATGGTGGAGAATCGTGGGAGCCCGGTGATCAGCTCGGAGACGCTGACTTCCATGCCATCGCACCCATTGACGACGAACGACTCGTAGCAGCCGAGTCCGCGGGCACCATCTGGTTCACTAACGCTCAGATGTGGGAACAGCGCAGCGAGCTGGCCGCCGTCGATCTCGCTATTCGCCCCGGCAACGACGCCGTCGTCATCGGCATTACCGAATCAAATGAGCTGAAGATTTCAGATGATCAGGCCGCGACGTGGTCGACGGTGAGTGAGGCCCCACCCCTGGCAGTCATCGACTGGCCCGAGGCCGACCGGCTCGTTGGGGTGCGGCCCGACGGGGTCATCGTGTCCGCCGAGACCTACGACGGCGAGTGGCAACAGATCGGAAGTGTCGCACCGGAACCCGAAGCCATTCTCGCCAGTGGCGCGGACCTGTGGGTCGCCGTCGAGGGCGGCCGGATCTTCCACACCGACGGCCAGAGCGACGTCGCAGTGTTCTACCAGCCGCCCGCCCGATAGAAGCTCGACCACCTATCTACGACGTCGTGTCGTAGTATGGTTGGATGGTTAGGTTCTGGCGTCGTCGAAGCCATCACCTTGTCGATTCGGTTGCGCCGCGGTCAACTCGGGTTGTTGTTCTCACGTCGCTCGATGAGATGGACTTCGATGCAGTTGAGGCGTTGTGGCTCGTCGATATCTGTGACCTGTCATACCGAGATGCCGCCGCCGCCACTCGAGCGCCGGTCACGGTATTCGCTCAGCGCCTCCACGACGCTCGCCGAGAATTGCGGCGGAACTACGCATCGTGGTTTGGCGTATGAACCAGGCCTCGGTATCAGCCGGGCGACCAACCAGTGGTACGGGGCGGCTCGCGGTGTCGAACTCAAAGTCCTTGCGTTCGGCGCTCTCAACGAAATCCGACACTGTAGGAAGCTAGAGTCCGTGGCCGCCTGTCAGGACGCGGCACGAGGTGATCCCGATGCAATTGCCCACGACAACACTCGCCGCTGCGTCCGCCGCTCTGGCCTGGGCCAGCATCCACCATCGCTCACCAGCCCCTCGACGATGGCAGCCGTCGCGACTGCCGCGAGTTCGTACCGGCGATCTTTCCGCCCGATGTGGTGGCTCCGGCGACTCTGCTGTCATGCTGCTGCACGGTCTCATCTCGACCGGCGACATCTTTGGCTCCGCATTCGACCGCCTCGCGATCGACAGAATTGTGATCAACCCAGACCTTCTCGGGTTCGGTCATTCCCTCAGCCTTACCCGTGCCCAGTTCACCGTCGATGACCATTTGGACGCGCTCGACGCGCTGGTCGACGCGACCGACGTCGCTGACAGGCCGATCCGGATCGGTGCTCATTCCATGGGCAGCGCAGTGGCGTTGGCGTGGGCGAGACGACACCCTAATCGAGTCGAATCAGTCCTCTGTTGGGGCGCTCCGATGCAGAGGTCGAGGCAATCCGCCATCGAGCAGCTATCGGGAAGCGCCATGGCGTCTCTGTTCGCGCTCAACACGAACCTTGCTCGCCGGGCCTGCGGCATCAGCTGCCGGCATCGCGAAACCGCAGGTTGGTTGGCTGTCCTTGCGGATCCGCGCCTCCCGATCCCAGTCGCCCGAGCAGTGCCACTCCACACTTGGCCTGCATACCGCGACGCGCTCGAACACCTCGTCCTCGACGTCGACTGGTCCGGACTCGTCGAACACGCATCCGACAATGACATTCCCGTCGAGCTCATGTGGGGCAACCACGACAACGCCGCCGACCATGCCTTCGTCGACGACCTACTTGGAATATGGCCAACCACAACGCGCGAAGTTGTCCCCGCCGCCGACCATCGACTGCCGCTCACCCACCCGGTTCTGTGCCGCGACCGCCTTTGAACTTGCCCGACCAATAGCGACAACTCCATGGCCGCCGGGAGCTTCAGCGTCTGAAGGTCTTGGCGTCAGACTCACCCCGCAGGATCCATCGGCAAGCCGGGGTAGCGCAGGCTCTCCTTCGAGTAGTCACTTCGACACACCGTCCGAGCTTGGTCCACCCCTTGGATGGTCTCGGCGAAGTCAGGGTGCACCAACGTCGCCTACTACTACACTTTGTAGCTGATGTTCGGGTTAGGAGGGATGAGTCGTCGTTTGTGTGGCGCGCAGTCGCTTCGTCGCAGCATCGGAGCGCTTGGCATAGCACTACTGCTATCGGTTCCGACGGTCGAAGCACAGACCGACGATGACGATGCGACGACCACCGTCGAAGACCTTCGAGCGGAGAAGCGCAAGATCCAGGCTGACAGGGTTGACAACGCGCTGCAGATCGACGCTGCCACTGCCGACATCAACGATCTGACCGAAGCACTCAGCACCCTGCGCGGTTGGATGAACAATCAGCAATTGGTCGTCGCAGCATCGCGGGGCCGGGCCACCTCCGCCCGAGCGGCACTCGATGAGGCTCAGGCCGGCGTTGATCTCGTTACCGAAGAAATCGACCGCCTCGGGGGGCAGATTCGAGAGGAAGCGGTTCGTGCCTTTCTTGGCGGCGGACACGGAGGCGTGCTCCTGGAAACAGGGGATCCGACGGTGGCGATTCGCCAGGAATCGCTTTCGCGTCATTTGCGGGGAACTATCGATGACCTTCGGGATCGGCTGAGTGTCGCACGACAAGAGCTGGTGGTTGGCCAACAGCACGTCGTAGATACATCTCAGGCCGCCGACGAGCAGCAACTGCAGTCAGAACAAGCCCTTCGAGAACTAGAGGAAATGTCGCTGGAGTACCAAGACCTACTGATCGGATCAGAAGAGCGGTTGGATCTACTCCTCTCAGAGCGACAAACGCTCGCCGAACTCAATGAGACAGTTGGCTCGGAGCTGTCTAAGGCCGAAGCACAGCTAGTCGCGCTGCTCGGAGCGGCCGGCGGACCAGGTGCTGGGCGCGCTGAGCTTGTCTTTCCCAGCGACATCGTCGACGCAGGCTATGGCATCAAGGTGCACCGCGATATTGCCGAGGATGTCCGGGCCCTGCTCCAGGCTGCGCAGTTGGATGGCATCAACTTGGGCGGGGGTGGGTACCGCGACTCTTCCGCGCAAATCCGACTGAGAAGAGCGAACTGCGGAGGCTCGGACTATGCGATCTATGAAATGCCAGCCAGTAGATGTCGTCCACCGACCGCACGGCCAGGAAGTTCTATGCACGAACAGGGTCGGGCAATCGATTTCACCTACAACGGCTCGCTCATCACTCGACGGTCGGGGCCGGGATGGGAGTGGCTCAGCGCGAACGCCTCGAGCTATGGATTGTTCAACCTTCCCAGTGAGGCGTGGCACTTCTCCACCAATGGCAAATAGGCACGACCAAACGCCCCACCACAGAGCGCAGCCTTGCTGTCCGTCGTTCGACTCTGACGACCAAAGCGATGACGCACGCGGTCACCGGAATGACATCGACACATGTCGCCGAAATGGCCGATCCCACAGCCGAGTCGCCGCCTGTCGCCGACCACAGTCCGGCTACTACACCGTGTAGGATACCCTCATAGTTTTTCGAATGGTCTCGACGAAGGAGTCCCGTGGGCAAGACAATTCAACTTCCTCCTGGTGGCAAACAAGAGCCAACCCAGCCATCGCCGCGAAACCCAGGGTCGGACAGGTCATCGGTTCCGTGGTTCCCGCTCACCATCGCTGTGCTGATTGCTGTTGGCGTGGCGATGGTGCTAGTGCTGGCTCAGCAACGAGAGTCGGTGGCCGGGATCGCACCGGAGGCGGGCGAGGACCACTGGCACAGCTCTTTCTCGGTTTATGCCTGCGACCAGTGGCTACCTCCGACCTCCACAACTGAGCACGGGAACGGCATCCATAGCCACGCGGATGGCTTGATCCACATTCATCCGTCGAATCCCCAGGCAGCGGGCCCGAACGCCACCTTGGGTGAGTATTTGTCCGCGTCCGGGGCCCTTCTCACCGACGATTCCTATGTCCCGGGCCCAGGAGAAGCACCCACCATCCTCGACGAGGCAACGGGATGTGATGGGGCTCCTGCGGAGTTGGCCGTTGCACGGTGGGCGGCCGAGGATCCGGATGCCGAGCCGGAAGTGTTCCGATCCGACTTGGCGGAATACCGTTTCCGAACCGACGGGGAGATCTTGACGTTGGCATTGTTGCCCGAGGGTCAGCCAGTCCCCCGGGACCCGAGTACCGACCCTGTCGCCAGTCCAGCCGGTCCCGCGGGGCTCTCTGAGTAGTGGAGCTTGGGGCGCATCGTCGACTCTGGCTGCTTGCGCTTGTGACCCTCACCGGATGCGGTTCTTCACCCACAATCGACAGCAGCGTGGAGGAGCTGGTCGCATCGGTGGTCGAGAATCCCGGCCCGGAAGTCTTCTCAATTGATTTCGTACCGGTGAATCCGTCGCCGTACGTGGCGTGTCTTCAGGGAATCGACGAGGTCCGGGCGGTCATTGACAGGCCCGGCGGGATCATCCGGCTGCAACCCCGCCGGTCCGCCCCGCCGATTCTTGTTGCGCCCGACAGGGTGCTCGTCGAATCCCAGGAAGCGGGTGACTGGTTCGAACTGCCGTTGCCTACTGCATCGGACCGACCAGCGCTGGAGCAGGTGTTTGGCACCTCCCTCGCAGGTTTCATCATGAATGGGGTCGCAGAGCCCAACCTGAACGAGACGGCAGCTGCGTTGTTGTCGGTCGCAGATGAAGTTGGAACGGCGCCAACACCGGTGGGCCTGCCCGGCAGCTCGTTTGAAGTGATCGTCGACAGTGACAAGTACCTCGCAGAATCCGGAGGAGGATCGGATGTGCCGATACCGACAGCGACGGTGACGGCCACTGCCAGCGGTGAGGTGACTGGCATCGCCATAGCTCGCTCGGCCACAGGATCAGCAGAGGATGAGGGCGGACCCTACGCTCTTGTCGGGCGTCCATTCGAAGAGTTGTTGGTGCAGCTTCCGGACGAGAACATGGTGCGAGAACAGACGCTGTCTGAGGTGCTGTATCCGCGGCCCCAACAGTCCTGTCGGTTTTCTTGAGGCCGTGCGGTACTGTCTGGCTCGATCCAGGAGGCTTGACTGTCCGCGGCTGCCCCACACTGCTTCGCTACCTGAGTTCGGACCCCCAGCTTGGTCACGGTTTCGGTGGCGTGCCCGTGACATGGGACACGGACATGGGATCGGTCCAGGAACGGACCGGTTTCCTACAGTGTGTCGGATGTACGCCTTGAAGTCGGCAAAGGGGGTCCTCGGATGACGAGCATTCCCCGGGTCGATGACGCAACGCGCACCGATCGGCACTGGAAGCCGATGGTGGCGGTCTTTGCGGCGGTAGTCGCTCTTCTGTCGGTCGTTGGTTTCGTCGTGGCCCGAAACCGCTCGGCATCGTGTGACCCAAGTTCGGCAACTGCCCGGCTCTGGAACGAGGCCACCCTCGACGCGATTCGTCGTGACTTCCCTGCGCCGACGGTGCATTCGCGAAACCTTTATCACCTCTCTGCGGCCATGTGGGATGTTTGGGCCGCATATGAGCCGGGCGCATCAGGGGTGTTCGTCAACGGTAGCCGGTCCGCCCATGACCGCGAAGGGGCCAGATCCGAGGCCATCAGCTATGCCGCCCACCGGCTTCTGAGTTCCAGGTACGCCAACGCTGTCGGGGCCGACGAGTCGCTTGCCCAATTCGACCAAACCCTTGCAGACCTCTGTTTCGACCTCGGCACTGCGCCTGATCCAGGGTCTCCTGGGGCGTTTGGCGTTTCGGTCGCGGATGCGGTCTTGACCGCCACCCGCGATGACGGCTCGCTTGAAGCATCGGGATACATCGATCTCAGCTATGTCCCTGTCAATCAACCGCTCTCGGTGGACGAAGCGGGTACCAACATGGCTGACCCGAACCGGTGGCAGCCGCTCAGCCTGGAGGAGCAGGTCACTCAGAACGGTCAACGGATCGAAGCAGGGGTACAGGAGTTCATTGGACCCAACTGGGGATACGTCACCCCGTTTGCCATCGACCCGGACCCCGTGACTGGACTCCCATTTGACCCGGGGCCACCGCCCCTTCTTGGCGTCGACGAAAAGGCGTTCACTGCGGCCGCCTCACAGATCGTGCGGTTCTCAAGCCGACTCGATACCCAATCAGAGGCCACAGTCGACATCAGCCCTGCCGTTGTCGGCAACACCCGCCTGGGCAGCTACGAACCAGAGGGCTGGGCAAGCAACCCCGACACGGGCCAGCCCTACCCCTCGAACGTGGTGCTCGAGGCCGACTACGGGCGGGTTATCGCCGAGTACTGGGCCGACGGTCCCGACTCGGAAACCCCTCCTGGGCACTGGAATACCCTGGCCAGCGAGGTCGGGAACCGGCTGGAGGCACATGGTGGGCTGAGCGTCGACGGGATGGAGGTGGACCGACTCGAGTGGGACGTCAAGGTGGGACTGGCGCTAAACGGAGCGCTCCACGATTCCGCCATTGCGGCCTGGGGAGCCAAAGCCTTCTACGACTATGCCCGCCCCATCTCCATGATCCGGTACCTCGGCCAGCGCGGGCAGCTCGAAGAAGTGCCCGGTGTGATCGAGACGATCACCGACGAGACCGCCGCCCCTGGCCAACGGCATGTCCATCTCTCCGACTACATCGGCGAGCAGGCCGTGTACGCCTGGCTTGGCGAGCCGCTGTATCCCGAACAGATGGTCGGCGGCGTGTCGTGGATTCGCGCCGCTAGATGGGTTCCATATCAGCGGGCTTCCTTCGTGACCCCGTCGTTCGCGGGGTATGTAAGTGGACATAGCGCCTTCAGCCGGGCCGCTGCCGAGGTGTTGACCGAACTGACCGGGTCACAATTCTTCCCCGGCGGGGTGCTGACCCACGTGGTCGAGCCCGGCGGGTTGTTGCACGAGGCCGGACCTGCCTCGACCATCGAGCTGCAGTGGGCGACCTACCGCGATGCTGCCGATCAGGCCGGGCTGTCTCGCTTGTACGGGGGCATCCACGTCAGAGCCGATGATCTCGGTGGCCGCCGGATGGGTGCCGCCATCGGACAGGAAGCAGTATCGGAGGCCCGTCGCCTCTTTAACCGAGGGTGACCTCTGATAGTCCTACACTCTGTAGGATGTTGCCGTGCGCGCCAACCGGACCATGAGCCGTCCTTCCTCTTCTGTGTCATGAGGATCATCTGTGTAGCGGCGATTGCGGCCTCTCTTTCCATCGGACTCACTGCGTGCGGCCAGGATGACCCGATAGCTGCACCACCAGTGCCGCTCGCAGCCGATGCTGATGGCGCCGCTGTTTACCAGGCCCGATGCGCCTCGTGCCACGGTGAGGACCTTCGAGGAACCGACATGGGACCCTCCCAACTATCCATCGTCTACGAGCCCGGCCACCATGGTGACGAGTCTTATCGATCCGCCATCCGCAACGGAGCCCGACAACATCACTGGGGGTTCGGCAACATGCCACCGGTCGCCGATATTACCGATGACCAGATTGAACGAGTCATCGTCTACATCCGCGCCCAGCAAGAGGCCTTGGGTTTCGACCGGTAGAAAATGGCAGCGGCAAATACTGTTCCGACCTGTCGGCCCGGGCCATTGAGAACCGCTCCGCGTGCTGGTTCCGGGAGTGCCTGTGAGCGCCTCTCAGATCGCCGAGGCTCCCACGAGGAATGCGGTCAGAACCGCCACCGCAACCATCAGCGTTGCCTCTCTGGTTACGACGGACCGGAACTCCGCGGCAAGAACCGGATCGTCAGGTGCACTCTCCAGCTTTGGTATCAAGACCTTGTGGTTGTAGCCCCCAACTGCGGCAACCACTGCTACGAGCGCGCTCTTGGCTACCAGAAAGCGCCCCCACGGAGTTGACCACAACTGTGCGGGCGACTCAAGGATGATGACAGCCAAAGCCAGACCGGCCAAGGCAACTGCCACGAGAGAGACCGCAGCCACAACGGAGAACCGGACGGCCAACTGCAGCGACCGCAGTTCCTCCCCGCGGCGGTGGCGGCGAAACAGGACTGCTGCAATCATGACCACGCCACCAGCCCAAACGCCTGCGCCTCCAACATGAACAAGGTCGACCAGGCCGGTGAGAAAGCGGTTTCCTTCGGTCACGGTGTGACCATCGAACAGGTATGCGACAACAAGCAAAGCCGAGCCGATCAGGCCCGCAGTCGTCGGCAACCACATATGGTCGCCCCGGTGGAGGAGCGGCTCAGTCGCGATTGGATCAGGGGATTCAGACCAGAAGTTGCTCGTGTCCGGAGAGCCGGTTCTCGTACCTGACCCGACCGAGGCGAGCTCACGAATAGCGATGACTGGGTCCGGCGCCCCGACGGCCGCAATGAACTGGTCGCGGGCGCCAACTACGACGGCTGCGCCACCAGCCAAACGGAGCACAACCGCGGCTCCGAACGCCGACCACAACACACTCCAAAGCGACGATGGCGAAACCGCGCCACTCCAGTTGCCGTCGTTTTCAACAACGAGCTGACCCAACACTCCTGCGGTGGTTCCCACTATCACAAGCAGGCCCGCCCACCGAACCCAAAAGAGTACGTAGCGGATGTCACCCTTGGAGCTCCGCAGCACCATGCCCACAAACACCACGGCCCCGACGGCCAGCAGGCTCGCAGCGATAACAAGCAGGCGAGACGCAAACACCAGTGCATCAGCCGACCACGTCGACTCCGCTGTGCCCAGGAACGCCTCCATGTCGGTTTCCTCAAGACCTGAGCCGGCTCCTGCGGCAGCGCTCACCGCACCGAATCCACCATCAACGCCTTCATCGACAGAGGCCGGGATCGGGCTGGTCGGAGTCTGAGCTTGTCTAGATGCCGGTGGCTCTGCGCTTGGAGCCGTCTCGGTCGAGGCGACAGCAGTGGTCGGTGGCGTTCCCGACGGCGCGGGCAAGAGGGTGAAGGTGAAGGACCCGTCGATCGGATGGGCATCAGGAGCCTTCACATTCCACCGGACACCGATCTCCCCCGGCTCCAGTGGTGGATCGAAGAGAGCGACCCATGTCAAACCATCGGTTGTGTACGTCTCCACCACTTCTCGGATCATCCCGGTTCCGTCCAACACGACGAATCCTTCGCCAGCGGGTTCTGCTTCACCGGTGAAAACGAACTCGAGCTCGCTCAGTGGGCCCTCGACCTGTGCCCCTACGGCCGGATTCGAGTGGTCGAACCCTGTGTGAGCCCCAACCGGGCCGGCCAGAAGCAGAGCGAGGAGAACTGTCACGACAGACAGTGCCGCGAACGTTTTGGGGGGCGTCATGTTGGCCTCTCAGGCTCTATCGGGACAGAAATCGTGTCACACTACAGGATGTCGTAGCCGTTTGTGCGTTCGCGTCCGATGTCCAGGACTCACGGCAGCTTGGGAGTCGGCTTTCGACTCAGGCCACTCACGAGTTGACCCCCATCTTGGGCAGAACTTTTGACGCGGCAGCAGGCCCGCCAAATCGAGGGACCGGCACTCCGAATCAGATGACCTGGCGACCAAGCCCCGCCCCGAAGGCGGGGCCGCACCAATGGTGATCAACCGATGCTGCGTCAAGGGTCGGCTCCGGGACTCCGCTACGCTCCGTGTCCTCGCCTTCGCCTGCCGGCGATCCCTTGACCCCAAGACACGGCCGACGCCGCTGATCTGGCGCAGAACGGAGAGATCCATGGCGGATGAGCCTCTCACTACCTCGCACCCGAACCGGGCGCCCGGATCGAATCAGGCGCGCAGATGGCCGAGGAACGAAGGTGTGGCGCGATGAGTAACGAGTCGACTCAGAGGGTCCTCAACGGCCGCTAAGGGCCGGCACCGGTGATTCTGCTCGCTAGCGGTTGAGGATGTGGCAGACCTCGTCGGTGCCGCACTCGGCAGGGTCAAGCTGGGCGCTGCGGTCGAGGAGCTCGACCAGGTCGCTCCGGAGTTGTCGGAGCTCGCCAATTCGTTGGTCGACGTCGTCGAGCTTGTCGTGTAGGAGCTGGTCGACGTGTTCGCAGGGTGCGATGCCGTCGGCGCGGACCTCGATGACCCCGGTGATCTCCGCGAGTGTCAACCCTGCGGCCTGGGCACGTTGGATGAACCGGATCCGTCCCAACGCGGAGGCGTCGTAGCACCGGTAGCCGTTCAAGCTTCGCTCAGCCGGGGGCAGCAGGCCTCGACGTTCGTAGTAGCGAATTGTCTGGGTCGGCACCGAGCACGCGGTCGCCAGCTCACCAATCTTCATCCTCACGAGGCTACCCCTTGACCTTGAACCACGGTGCAAGGTTTATGGTGGGTGTATGGACGTGACCCTGTTGTACTTCGATGACTGCCCCAACTGGCTCGTCGCCAACGCGCACCTCGACACGCTCCTTGCCGAACATCCGGAGATGTCGATCACCCGCCACGTCGTGGAGACTCCCGAAGAGGCAGAACGCACCAGGTTCCGAGGCTCGCCGAGCATCCTCGTCAACGGTGTGGACCCGTTTGCCGACGCCGACGCCCCTGTTGGACTTTCGTGCCGCGTCTACCAGACTCCCGACGGCCCAGCCGGGTCACCAACCCTCGAGCAACTGCGCAATGTCCTCGCGCATGGGTAGAGGAGAATCGCCTGTCGGGTTGGTGGCGTTGGCCGCTGTCGGTCTCGGGGTTTGCTGCGGCGTCCCGTTGTTGCTTGCTGCCGGGGCCACCGTGACGGTCGCCGGCATCGGGATCAGAAGTTGGGCTCTCGTCCTGGCCGGCGTCAGCGTCGCCGCACTTGCGTTCACCGTGAGCCGACGCCGAACCGGAGAGCATCAGCGCGCGGGTCAGGAGTCGGTCGATGCCCACTGACATCGGGCTTGACGAACTCGACCAGTTGCTGGCCGGCGGTGCGCAGCTCGTCGAGGTGCTTCCTCAGGACGAGTACGTCGAGGAGCATCTCCCCGCAGCCGTCCACATTCCGTTGCGGGACGTGTCGGCTACCGGCGTTGAGGCTCTGGACCGTGAGTGTCCGGTGGTCGTCTACTGCTGGGACTCTCTTTGAGACATGAGTCAGCGGGCTGCGTGGCAGCTCCAGCACCTGGGGTTCGCCGATGTGTATGACTTCGTTGTCGGCAAGGCCTACTGGCTGGCGAGCGGCCGGCCGACGATTCGTCCTAATCCCATCGGGCGGGTGGGTTCGCACGTGGCTCAGGCAGCGACAGCGTTCCTCGACGATTCGGTGGCCAAAGTCCGAGCGTCGACGGCGGAAAGGAACTCCGACGTCGTCGTCATCGACCAGCGACGCATCGTCCTGGGCCGCGTGCGACGGTCCGATCTCGAAGTCGCCGCCGACACAGATTCCATGGGTCAGATCATGCGGCTCGGTCCAACGACAATCCGACCGGATGAGTTGGTGAGCGACGTGACCGTGAGGATGGCCAACAGAGGCGTGAGGGCGCTTCTGGTCACGCGCCCGACCGGCGAGTTGCTCGGAGAGTTCCGCCTCGACGGGGAGGACAGGGATGGGTGATTTCGACCAAGACACCCTCGTGGCCATGCTCGCCGATACCTCGGAAGCGCCGGGAGCCGTCGCTGCGGTCCAATACCACGGGCTGGTCTCGCTGCTGGACGGGCTGCCCCCGACGGTGTCGGACATTGCGGAACTGAGTGGTCTGTCGCCCGATGAAGTTGAGGACGGCACGCGGGCTCTCATCGACGCCGGACGAATCGAGCTCGATGGAGACCGGGTCGTCGGCGTGGGCGGCCTCACCCTCAACACGACGGGCCATGCACTCAGCCTGCCAAACGCGCAGATGCACACATGGTGTGCGCTCGATGCGGTGGGCATTCCCGCGGCGCTAGGGCTGACTGCGACGGTTGAGACTCGTTGCCCCCACTGCGGTGCACGCATCGTCGTCCATGTCGCGGACGGCGGAGCGACAGCGGCTGGGCCAGTCACCTTGTTCTGTCCGACGGGACCATGCGACAACGTGCGCACCGACTTCTGCTCGGCGGCCAACCTGTTCTGTAGCCCCATCCACGTGAGCGACTGGCGAGCCGAGCACCCGTCAAGGAGTGGCGAGGACCTCGACCTGGCCGCCACGGTGGACCTTGGTCACGCCATGTGGGGCCGCTACCAACACGCCCGAGACGAGGCCGAGACCAGTGGGTAGTGAAGTAGGTCCAGGTGCCCGCCAGATCGGGCCCATTGGGACCGTCGCTCGCGTGTGTGTCGGAGCCGGGCTGCTCATCTTCGGCTTCGCCGGTGAGCCCTCACCGTTGGAGCTTGTCGCCGGTTTCGTCCTGCTTCCGGCCGCCGAGATGGCGGCACTTCTCGTCCTGCGACCTGCGGGCAGCGAGCCCTTCCATCTCTACGGAGCCGTCGGCTACGCGGTCAACTTCGGAACGGCAGGGCTACTCCTCGCCGTCTGGACAACCCCTGCACTGCTGTTCTACGGGGCCTCGATCGTGCTGGCCGTGGTCAAGGGGTACGCCGGCCGCGAGATCCTTGCCCGCTCCAACCTGTTGCGACGCCGCGACGACCAACTCGCCTGCGCGGCCTTCTCACCCATCGATGCGCTCGAGAGCGCGCCAAGAGACCGAACCCAATGAGCGAAGGAGATCGAAGTCGGTGCCAGACGCGGTCGGAACTCTCGGTGCGGACTCCGCTCACGATCGCCACCGGGGCGCACGACTTCTAACGGATCTTCTAAGGGACGGTCCGTCAGAGGCCGATATTACCCAGCACACGCCGACACGCCGAAGCCGCAAAACCCCAGCTCAGACGGCATATTCGACACTGATCGACATTCGTCGATATGGGCTTTCGCGAACTCATAACTCGATGAGGTTGCCGGGCCAGAGAGCGGGCGGATCGTTGGATGTAGCGATCGACGTAGCCAATGAAGAGCCGCTCAGGTTGGTCCTGCCAGCAAGTTACAACTCGATGAATTGAGGTGTTCCTGGCGGTCACATGCTGTTTCGACGATGACGAGTTTGTCCCAGTCGACCCGGCCTGATCCGAACGACCGTGGAGCTGCCAAGAATCGTCGGCTTTGACGGTTGCGATCGTGGTGCCCTCGCTGTCGATAAACGAGACGGTCTGTCCGGGCCGTAAATCAGTGCCATCGAGGGAGGGCTCAGCCAGAGCAGTCTATTGATTCTCCCTCGACCCGGTGACACTCGGGCTCGTCCTCGGTATTGACACACACGTGCCCGTCTGCGCCCAAGCCTGTCGGGAGTTCTAGCGAGATGTTTGCCACCCTCAACGATTCAGAGCTCTGACTGCCGGTCGTGAGGAGAATGGTTGCTGCCCATATCCATGATTGTGGCCTGCGAGCCTGCTGTCCACATTCTCAACAGACCAGAGTCTGTCCCATACTTTGTCCCATGTTTCGGCTGATATAGGACAGATCCAGTCGGACTTGCGGGACTGCGAAACCCCGTTTACCAGGGACAACAGCACCAGCCGGACTCCACCGGACGCCTCTCGGGCTATTCCTAAACCGTGCGTCGCAAGTTCGATTCTTGCCAAGGGCGCCAAGCCATCGAGGTAGATGGAAGCCGTTGCGAGGAGACGGTTCGGTTGTGCCGACGAGCAAGCAACGGCTCGTGTGTATGGGACCACCCATGCCTCCCGATCGGGTATTGGGTGAACGGCTGCCTGGCGCAAGTCGAGCAGGGTGATTCCTGCACTGGCGGAAGGCATGAAAGGCACTTTGCGACGCACGCAACCTTGCGCGATGGCCACCGGGGTGAGATGTGCGTGTACGCCTGCGTTGCCGGTACCCGCCAGCTCACTGGCCTTGGCATGACGTGGGACTCCCCGGGATGGCGGTATCGGGCCCGTCAGCACCCACGCGCAAGTTCAACCGGAGCAGTTCCCCGCGAGGTCATAGTCCCAGTGCGGCTGTTGTCGCGTCTGCGACTCACTCTCGGCACTCTGGTTCGCTTGTTCTATGGCGCGGTGGTTAGTGGCCCGTATTTCTGTTGGGCGGCTTGTTTGCTGACGCCGAGCATGGCTGCGATCTCGGACCAACTTCGCCCTGCGTCTCGAGCAGAGCGAACTGCCGTGACGAGGTCGTCGTCCACCTCGTTGCGGTGTTCGACGAGTTCGGCGATGGCTCGCAGTGAGCTCGTTTTGGCTTCTTTGAGATCGTCGGGGTCGACGTTCTCGGCCCAGGTTTGGAGGGCTGCGGCTCGATCAGCGCGGGATTTGGTCATGGCTTCCACCACCCTTTCAAGAACTTGTTCCTAGCCGGCATCGCATGGATCACTGCCGAACCCTCCTCGTCGGTCACAACGCCGATCTCCAATGGGCTGGCGTCGAGCGAGGGCCCGATGAACATCGTGATCGCGGGATCATCTGTTTCGAACGCCCGCCAGTGGTTGCGAATCGCATGCATCATGTCATCTTCGGAGACACCGTGCTTGCGTGCGCTCGCCTCGATATCCACCATGGCTATCGTACCCTCACGCCAAGCGACCGTCAATCTATCTTGACGGTTCGTCCGAGACCGGGCGCCGACCTCGGCGTGACCGTGCGAAAGATCGACGCAATTCCTTTCAGGCGCAGCGGCGGTGGTGCCGTGGAAGCTGTTTCTGATGTCTTCAGTCGCCGCGTGGTTCGGACGAGATTAAGATTATGCGCATAAGACTGATGATCGCTCAGGTGCTCTTCGTGTGTGTGGCCCTCGGGTGTTCTGGTCCCAACAGCCCGGATCGATTGGCAGCAGCGCCGCCTTATACGCCCGAACTTGAGTGGCCTGTGAACCTTGACATGATGTTCGCCTTCGACCCGACAGGCTTCCAGCCGTCCGACGAAGAACGCGATTGGCTCTCACGGAGCGGTGCAATCGAGGTTCGTGGCGCTGCGACGCTCATCGACGGAGGTGTCAACGATCAGGAGCGAAGCGTCCGACTGCTGCGGTGGTCCACTGCAGGCTCCGAATGTGCGGGTGAGTTCCTGGGTCAGTGGACCTGCTTTGAGCTGGGTTCGGAGAACCTTGGAGCGACAGCGCCTGGGTCGGGGAACTTCGGCGTGACCTGGTCGCCCGGTCAACTTGATGCGATCGAGGTTCTCGTCAACTCAGTACCGGCCGGGTCAGCGTCGGTGGTCGTCGAAACCGAATCGGGTTTGCGCGTCGGCTCGAACGTCGTCAGAGGTACCGCATGGCTTGCCTACCCCA
>JABDIY010000018.1 GCA_013003535.1 Acidimicrobiales bacterium
CGATGGCCAGAATCACCGCCCATGGTTGGCTGCCGAAGGCCGAGTTGATGGCGAGAGTGATCAACCCGGTTAGCACGGCCAGGAGTGCTCCGAAGACGCCTTTCGACAACATCGTCTCACCCACCGAAAGCGGCGTCACGAGCAGAGCATCCATGGTTCCCGTTTCCTTCTCGTCGACCATGGACGAGGCAGTGACCATGGTGCCGGCGATGGCGACCGCCATGATCACCATCAGCGGCAGCAGGCGCAGAGACAGGTCGATGCTTTCCTGCCCGATCACCACCAGATCGACGTCAACCACCCCGGTGGAGTCGGTGATGCCCCGAACCAAATCGAGAATGGCCGAGCCGATGATCAGGCGATCGGACTCAAGCGACTGGCCCGAGATAGACACCTGGATCAACGGCTGCTCTCCGGCCCTGACCGAGTCGTCAAACCCGGCCTGCAAGACGAGGCCGGCGTCAAAGTCATGGCTTTCCACCAACTCCACCAGCCGTTCTGCGCCATCGAGGATTTCTACCTCGAAGCCTTCCAACTCCAGCGCGGCCGCCGGAATCGCCGAGCTCCCTTCATCGACTATGCCGAGGCGCGGTTGGGGATCGAATAGAGATCCGAACACGCCACGTAGCAACAAGGTCAGGACAACCGGGAGAATCAGAGCCCACAGCACCACCGGCGACCGAGGGCCCATCGCCAAATCTTTGCGCAGCAGCTGTGTCCACCTCATAGCGTCACGACCCTTCTACGGAGAATTACCCAACCCGCCAGGAAGACCAGCACACACCAGCCAGCGAGGGCCAACAACGAGCCGGCGAGATCGCCGAAACCCTGGTCGAATGCAGTGGCGCCCACGATGATGTCAACCAGTGGGTAAGAGGGAATCGCTTTAATCCAGGCGGCGGCCGTACCCGGGAACATGACCGCGATGGCCGGGATGATCAGCGGGATCAAGATCAACATGGACCAGAAAACAATGGTGATGAAGTCGCGGCCGATCGAGCCGGCCATCAACCCGAAACCGGCTGCCATGATTGAGCCCAGTAACAATGCAAGGACGACCAGCGCCGGCTGGCTTCCGAATGATTGGATGAGGGCCACCAGGATCAGGCCCTGCACGAACGCGAGAAGAGTGCCGGAAATGCCCTTGGCGATCAAGAAGTCCGACACCCGCGCCGGCGTGGCAAGGATGGCGGTGACGGTCCGCGAATGGATCTCGCCGGCGACCAGCGTGCCCAGCGCCATCATCTCGATCAACAATACAAAAAACACGAACAGCGGCCGCATCTGTTCCCTCAGCGAGATCTGATCGCCGGCTCGGTCGACACCCAATATCACCTCGGCCTCAGTCGGTTGGGAGACCAGGGGTTGTTCCCCAGCCGCTAGATAGCCCAGTTCCCGCACGAGTGCCGAAACCGTTGACCGGACTTCCGGAGGGACTTCGCCTGTGACATATACGGTCACCGTCGACGAACCACCGCCGGTGACAGTGGCCACAAAGTCGTCGGGGAACGAAAGGCCCAGGCTGACGTCATCGCCCTCCTCGATCGCCGTTCGAAGTGCATCCTCGGTCGGGTAGAAAGCCACCTCCAAGCCCTGGTCTGCGACTTCTTCGAAGAAACCGGCCGCGGCGTTGTTGACAATGCCCAGTTCGATGGTTTCGTCGACGGTATCGGGCATCACCCAGAAGATCAAGACGTAGAAGGCGAGCCCCACCACGGTGATCACCATATAGAAGCGGTCGCGGGTGAACTCTTTGAGATCCTTGGCCACGATGGTGCCGATGATTCCAGCTCGGCCGCTCATGCGAGGCCCCGACCGGCGTATGCGACGAAGACGTCCTCCAGGGTCGCCTCTTCGGTGTGAACCGTCAGCAGGTTGGTAACCATCACGGCATCGCGAATGCGATCGGAGGCACCTGCGTCGTTCAGATCAACCACTATCTCCTGCACCTCGTCGCCGTTTTTGGAACGAATGCGGACCGACCGTTGGCCGTGGGCCAGCTTGAAATTCTCAGGAGTGTCGTCCGCCAGGATCTTGCCCTCGTTTATGAAAGCCACCCGATCCGACAGGATGTCGGCCTCCATCATGTCATGAGTGGTGAGCACCACCGCCGCTCCCCGATCTGCCTCTTCCTGGATGATCGAACGAATCGCCCTCGACGAAACCGGGTCGAGCCCGTCGGTGGGCTCGTCCAGGAACAGGACATCGGGATGGTTGAGTAGTACCCGCGCCATCATCAGGCGCTGACGCATGCCTTTGGAGTACGTCGAAACCCGGTCGTCGGACCGGTCTCTCAGTCCCACCCGACCGAGCAGTCCGTTGGTGTCGACATCGGCGAGGCCGAACAACTTGCCGAAGAATTGCAGGTTCTCGGTAGCCGACATGGAGGCATACAGGTTCTTCTCTTCGAAACACACCCCCATGCGAGCCTGGATCGCCTCACGATCGGCCGGCATCGACTTGCCGAGGATTTCAATACGTCCGCGATCGGGGGGTATCTGGCCGGTCAGCATTTTGATGGTCGTCGACTTGCCGGCGCCGTTTGGCCCAAGCAGCCCGACGATCTCACCCGGAGCGACGCTGAAGCTGACACCGTCCACGGCACGGTGTGATCCGTAGCTGAAGGCCAGATCTGACACATCGATGGCCATCCGCGCCTGAGGATCCACAAACACCTCCTATATCGCTATCGAAGTTATCAACATCGGGAACCCGCCGTTGGGGCCGTTCGACCCAATGGGATCGACAAATCAAAGACCCCCCTACCCGTGAGCGCAATCTGAGCACCGCCGCACCGCCGCACGGCCGCGATTGGAGTTCGCAAAGCAAACTCCCGTAAGGGCTTGGCCGAAGGCCAAAACCGACAACCATCGAGATTGGAGTTTGCAAAGCAAACTCCCGTAAGGGCTTGGCCGAAGGCCAAAACCGACGTGGGCCTAACTGGACAGAACGCGAACCATCTTCGCGGCATGCGCTAGCGCATAGTGCCGGTTCTAGAGCGCTTGCGGTGCGCGGTAACGCTCACAGCGGTGAGTGATATGGGCGTGAGCGTAGGAGCCGCGATCGAACCATACTCGGACGGACTCCGCGTCGGTCCGAGCATTGACCGTTCGGCTAGCCTCTGACC
>JABDIY010000029.1 GCA_013003535.1 Acidimicrobiales bacterium
TTCTGGTAAACAACGCCGGCATTCTTCACAAGCTCGAGCGGCTCGAAAATTTCAGCGTCGACCGACTCAACGAAGTCGTGAATGTCAACATCGTGGGTGCGTTCCTGTGCGCTCGAGAGGCGGTGAAAATCATGTCAACCCGCAACGGTGGGAGGGGCGGATCCATCGTCAACATCTCCTCTGATGCTTCCTATCTGGGCGGAGCCAACGAATACATCGATTACGCAGCAACGAAGGGAGCAATCGACACGATGACTATCGGATTGGCGGTGGAAGTGGCAACCGAAGGAATTCGCGTCAACGCCGTTCGGCCAGGCCCGATCGAGACCGACATTCACGAGGGTGATCGCCTGGAGCGCGTAGCTCCTCGGATCCCGATGCAACGAGCCGGGCGTCCCGATGAGGTGGCCGAGACGATTCTCTTCCTCGCCTCCGACGCGGCCAGCTACGTGAGCGGTGCCCTGGTCAACTGCTCAGGGGCCCGATAGGGGCCGCTAACATCGCTACTGCAACGTCTCGGGTACGAGTGTCTAGCGGGCGCCCCGCACCTGAGTTGCGGCAGTGCCGGCCGCAACGGCAAATTGGACGTCGGCCACCGTGGGAATTGCCCGATGAGCGGCGAGCCGAACCGCCAACGCACCGCAAAATGCGTCCCCGGCACCAGTGGTGTCCACAACGTTCACTGCCGGAGCGGGGATCTGAGCTACTTCGCCTTCACTGACGAGAAGCGCTCCTTCTGACCCCAAGGTGACCACGACCGCGGCAATTCCTGAGGCCGCAGACCACTTTGCGATTTCGCCGGTTGGGGGCATAGTCGTGCTACCCATCACTGCCCGTAGTTCAGGTTCGTTCACCACCAGCACATCGACGAACGGAAGCAGATCAGCCGTCCACGACGGAACCGGGGCGACGTTCCAGACAAACAGCCCTCCACAAGTTGACGCGGCAGTCAAAACGGCTTCGCGGGGAACCTCCGCCTGGGCGAGCACCACATCAGCGTTGGCAACCATTGCCGACTCTCGGACATCTTGAGCGGACAAGCGAGCGTTCGCTCCGGGGCTCACAACGATCGCATTGTCACCGTCGGCCTGGACCGCGATCAGGGCCGTGCCCGAATTGCAACCTGGGGTTTCCAGCACGCGATCGGTATTGACACCCGCGTCCTCCAAGGAGCGTCGCAGCACCCGGCCTGCTTCATCTTCGCCGACCCTTCCGACCATGTACACGTCCCCACCGCTGCGGACTGCCGCAACCGCCTGATTGCCTCCCTTCCCACCGGGAATGCGTTCAAGATCACCCCCAAGCACAGTCTCGCCAACCTCAGGAACACGATCCACGATCATCACGAGGTCCAGATTGACGCTGCCGACCACACAAATCGAAGGCATCAATGAATCCCGGGGGGCAGGAGAGACTCCCAGATGAGCGCAGCCAGCGCCGCACCATCGGCCGCATCGACAACGGAGCAGTTGGCCGGAGCCTTCACGCGGTATGGTCTCCGGTCAACCAAGGTCATCCCACGAGCTGCTCCGGAATCGGTCATGACCTCAACGGCGTACCGCTGAGCTTCGAACAACTGAGGATGGGTAGCAACCGCTACCGCAACGGCGTCGTGAACGGCGGCCCCGGCGATGGTAGTGACGGCCCGTTGGCTTCTTTCGTAGTAGTCCAACATCTCTGCGAACACCGCAGTTGAGGATCCTGCGACCTCGGCGGTGAACCGATCGATCCAGAGCCGATCGAGGAGCACGGTATGGGTGAGGTGAAGACCAGACATGATCAGGTTGGAGTGTCCGGCGGCGAAGACGATCTGCGCCGCCTCAGGATCGGTGAAGGCATTGAACTCGGCCCCCGGAGTGGCGTTGCCATAAGTTGCGCTTCCGCCCATCCATGAAATCCCGTCCAACTTGGCAAAGGCATCGGGTGCGGATGATGCGAGATAGGCCACGTTGGTGAGGGGCCCAGATGCGACCAGCCAAAGCGGTTGGACTCCATCATGGGAGCGAATTGTCTTCGCCAAGAAGCCCACGGCATCGAGGGAGTCCGGCGCTCTCACCGACCGAGGCAGCTCTATTGAACCGGTGCCGGTCCGGCCGTGGAACTCCGTGGCCCGGATCGGGATATCACCTCGAATAGTCTCATCGTGACCGGAATGAACCGGCACATCGGGTCGGCCCAGGAGATCCAGGACGGCTAGTGCGTTCGCTGTTGTGTGGTCCAACCCCACGTTCCCACCCACCGTGGTGACCGCTAGCAGATTGGAGAATCGAGCGGCAACAGCAATTGCCACCGCATCGTCAAGGCCCGGATCGCAGTCCAAGAGGATGTCCACGATTCAGCCCTCAGGTGCCTGGTGAAGCTTGGTGAAGACGTTGGCGAACGCGGTGGCATCCAGGGCACCGGGAACGGCGTAGGCATGGTTGAAGACAAAGGTGGGAACGGCAGTGATTTCGTGGTCAAAAGCCGCCCGAAGGTCGGCGGCTACTTCGTCCTGCCCACCGTCGGCTTCCAGATACGCTCTGGCTTCAGAAGGATCGAGACCAACATCGGTCACGAGTTCCAGCAGGACAGGGAGCTGACCGATTGCGGCGCCTTCGGTGAAGTACGCCTGCATGAGGCGCTCCTTCAATACGAGTTGTCGGCCTTTCGTGAAGGCGAACGCCAGCAAACGATGGCCCAGGATCGTGTTGGACCGCTTGGCGATGTCCAGCCGGAAATCCAGACCCACTTTGGCTGCCTCGTTGGTCACGTGGGTAATGATCTCTGCCGCCCGCTCGGGGCCGCCGAACTTTCGCTCATAGACTTCTTGGACCAACTGGTCCTCTCCCACTTTGGCGGTGGGATCGAGTTGGAACGCGTGATAGACAAGCTCCGCCTCGATGTCCGGGTGATCTTGACGCGCCAATGCCAGGCCGGTCTCCAAGCGACGCTTGCCGATATAACACCAAGGGCAGACGATGTCGGACCAGACGTCAATTCGAATCGGTGAAGCCACGGTTCAATCCTAGAAGCGAGCGGATGACGCTCCCTGCTCCGGTGTGATCATGCGGTTTCTACTGCGGCGGCCGCCTCGAGACCTAGCTGAATGATCGCCTGATCTCTCAGTTTGAATTTCTGAATCTTCCCTGTCACCGTCATCGGAAACTCCTCGATCACCTCTACATACCGCGGAATCTTGTAGTGGGCGATCCGTCCATCGCAGTAGTCGCGAACGTCTTGAGCAGTGAGCGTGGCGCCATCGGCCACCTGCACCCACGCCATGATCTCCTCACCATACTTTTCATCGGGAACCCCGATGACTTGTACATCTTTGATTGCTGGGTGGGAGTAGAGGAACTCCTCAACCTCCCGGGGATACACGTTTTCCCCACCGCGAATTACCAGGTCTTTGATCCGGCCGACGATGTTGACATACCCGTCGTCGTCCATAACAGCGAGGTCACCGGTGTGCATCCACCCCTCGGAGTCGATCGCTTCGGCTGTCCGTTCGGGATCCTCCCAGTAGCCCAACATCACCGAATAGCCTCGCGTACAAAATTCCCCGGTTTGGTTGCGTGGCACGGTCGATCCGTTCTCGGGATCGATGATCTTGATCTCGATGTGGGGCTGCACCCGACCCACGGTGGCTACTCGTTTTTCCACGGGGTCATCGGTCGCAGTTTGCGTGCTCACCGGCGATGTCTCCGTCATCCCGTAGGCGATGGTGACTTCATCCATGTTCATCTCGCTCATCGTCCGCCGCATCACCTCGATGGGGCAAGGCGACCCGGCCATGATCCCGGTACGAAGGCTGGACGTGTCGAACGTTGGGAACGACTCCTCCGCGAGCTGGGCGATGAACATGGTGGGCACGCCGTAAAGGCTCGTAGCCCGCTCTTCCTGAATCGCCCGCAACGTTGCCAGCGGTTCGAACGACGGCGCCGGGTAAATCACTGCCGCGCCATGTGTGGTGCACCCGAGGTTTCCCATCACCTGACCGAAGCAGTGATAGAGCGGCACCGGAACGAGCACCCGGTCCTCGTGGGTGTAACCGCACGCCTCAGCCACAAAGAACCCGTTGTTCAGCACGTTCTTGTGGCTCAGAGTTGCGCCCTTCGGGAAACCGGTTGTGCCAGACGTGTACTGGATGTTGATCGGATCCTCTGGCGACAGAGTGCCCTCGATCAGCGCCACCGCCCCAGGTTTCACGGCACGTGCGTCGACCAGTAAGTCATCCCAATCGGCGGTGTCGAGAAAGATCACGTGTTCCAGCGCGGGGACATCAGGCCGGATCTCCTCGATCATTCCCTTGTAGTTCGAAGACTTGAACGCGGTGGCCGCCACCAGACCTTTACAGCCGGACTGGTTCAGAACATAGGCCACCTCGTGCGTTCGATACGCCGGATTGATGCTGACCTGAATGATGCCCAACCGAGCGGTGGCGTACTGCACAAGAATCCACTCACTCACGTTCGGTGCCCAGATTCCTATCCGATCTCCGGTCTGAAACCCCCGAGCGAGGAGGCCGCTAGCAACGAGATCAATCTGCTCCCAGAGCTCGCGGTAGGTCCAACGAATACCCTGGTGCAGGACGACCAAGGCTTCACGATCGCCGTATTCTTCCACCGTTCTGGCAAGGTTTTGACCGATGGTCTCGGTCAGCAGCGCCGGTGAGGCCGAGCCCACCGTGTGACTCAGTAGAGATTCGGTTCGCATGCCCCAAGAGTAGGTGAAGGCTGCAAACCCCGCCCCATGAGATCTTGCCGGCTAGCGCCGGGGGATGACCCGCAGCGTCCGCAGAATGACCTCAGGCACAGGGCCACCATGCCACGCCATCACCATCCTGGACTCCACCACATCGGTGTCGGCGGCGGTGTCCCGGGTCAGGTCCACCGACCAGTCACTGAACGATTGTCCAGGTGTCTCGAGCGCCTCCAATTCTGCGGCAACGAGTGCGGAAACCCGTGGCTCGAATTCGGCCAACACCAATGCCACCTTCTTCTCCAGCGACGACTTTCTGGTCAATTTGGTGTCAAGCTCCGATGCCACCGCACCCGACAGTTCCTCCCAAGTCCGACCCTGAAGGGCAAACTCGAGGGCCGACGAAGCCTTCCGCCGAAGTCGGGTGGATTCACCCTGGGTCGCGACCGAAGCCAAGACCTCGATCATGGCAGCATCCCAAAGAGCCCCGAGATGCTGTGCCATTGCTTGGCCAACTGCCACGGCCAACTCCACCGTGGCTGTGGCGATCGGGTCCGTTGGCCACTGTTGGGGATTGCCGGAGTCGATGAAACCATCGCCGTGATGCGGCCGCCACCGGGCTGGCGTCCGGTTGGCCAACCGTTGGACAGCAGGCCACGGGACAACTCCACGCTGGAGCTCGAACAACGTGAACAACACGTCGGTACGAATGTTCACGCGGTGCCTGTCCAGCCCGCGAATTGCAGCCGCAGCCGTCATGCCAGGATCTCGAACGCAGATGGGACACGTGGAGCGCCCCTCCGTCAGGTTCCAGATCGTGGAGCGTACGCGCTTGGTGGGTGAACCGGGCAACACTTCGGGGCAGTTCCGGAGCCCGTGAATACGATCCGGCATACCAGACCCGGTTGGACCGACCTCTATCCACACCTCCGCACGGTGGTCCGCAGTGGCTGGACGTTCCCACGGGCTGTAGAGCGGGTCCAGAACGCACTCCAGGATTTCCCGGGCCGTTTCGTTCTGAAGTGATGCGAAATGGGACCGAACCGTGTCAGTCCAGTTCACGAGGGTTGGCGCTTGGGCGGTCCCGGGAGTCGGACCGAATCGATTGACTTCTCGGGCCGCCAGCACGCGCTTGGCTGCAGGATCCAGCGGGGCTGAAGGATCGATGAACCCGTGTGTGTCAATGGTTGCCACGAGGTTGTATCGACGAAATCCAGATCAGACTTGAAAGGCCCGGACCTAATACCTGTTGGGCTCAGGCCGGGAACGGAATCCTGTCAAGGTCTTCGGCTACCACCACATCGCCGTGGAACTCACTGGCCTCCTCGGCGAACGCTGCCATGTTGCTGTACCGGGCGGAGAAGTGAGTAAGAACCAACCGCTTGGCACCGGCGGCAGCTGCCAGCCGACCGGCGTCAGCCGCGGTCATGTGCGCATACGAGTCGGCCAGGCTGCGCTCGGATTCCAGGAACGTGCTCTCACAGACGAGCATGTCGACTCCTCGGGCCAGTAACTCCGCACCCGGACAGGATTTGGTGTCCATCACAAATGCAAAGCTGCGGCCCGGAACCTCCTCACTCACCTGGGCCAGATCCACGGGACCGTCCGGTCCGTCAACGGTGCCCTGGTTCATGAGCTCGCCGACGATCGGGCCGGCGAGTCCTGCAGCCTCCAATTCCTCAGGGATGAACCGACGGCCAGCGGGGCTGCTGATGCGGTACCCCTGCGTGCTGACCCGGTGCTGCAGCGCCGCAACTTCCACCGAGAGATCACCCACCGAGCCCACCCGACGCAGCGAAGAGCCGGCTGTGACAGGACGGGGCTCCAGCAACGGCTGCATGATGCCGGCGGTGCAGGTGCGGAGGCGTTCAAAGTACTGCTCACCAGCGGCCGGGTAGAACACCTGGAGCGGCTCAGGACATCGGTCCAATCCGCGGCGAGCGATGAGGCCCGGGAGCCCCAGGCAATGATCACCGTGGAAGTGTGTCAGGCACACGGCATCGCCCCGGGCGATGGCGACGCCTGCGATCGTGCACTGGCGTTGGAAGCCTTCGCCGGGATCGAAAAAGATCATGTGACCACCCCACCGCAGGGCGTAACCGTTGTGATTGCGATGACGGGTAGGCGCCTGGGACGCGGTCCCGAGCACAACGAGCTCAGCGATACTCATGCGGATGCTCTTCAGCCCAGCGCACTGCCTCGTCCTGCAGTTCCTGAAGGCGAATCGCCAACGCTTCGGTGAATTCTGCCAACTGGTGGCGGGATGCCCTCGCTCCGTTGGTCCCCTGCGGCGGATCGATCGGATTTCCGACGACGATTCGCACTGTTGTTCGGTGTAGTCGCCTGGAGCCGGCGCTCAATGCTGCCGCCGTCCCGGCAATCCCTACGGGCACGACCGGCGCGTGGGTGCGAGCGGCCAGCCACGCGGCTCCGTCGAACAGCGGTTGTACGGTGTTGATAGCGGCACGGGCGGAACCCGGTTCCTTCTTGGCTGCCGCCGCAGATATCCGAGCTCCTTCGGGAAAAACGAACAAGGCCTCGCCCCGGTCCAGGAGTTGTTTGGCTGCTTTCAACGCTTCCCGATCGGCCGTTCCCCTTTTCACCGGAATTGCACCCAGCGCCGAGCAGAGATACCGAAGACCTCGTCGGGCGAAAAGGCTCTCTTTGCCGAGAGCGCGCAGCCGTCGCTGGCAGACGGTAGCCACAATGACCGAGTCCAGATGGCTCCGGTGAACCGGGGCCACCACCAAGGGACCTGGCCGGTCTAACGCTTCCGCATTGCGCACAGCGACTCTCAAATAGGGATGCAGCAGGAGGCGCGCAAGCCGTCGCACCACCCAGTACAGCACCAGCGACGTGCGGCGGTCACCCACCTCATACGCCCAGTCCCGAAGTGCGCCTGGATCGGCGTAAGTGGGCCGAAAACGCACTTTGTGGCTCTTCCACCGTCTCTGCAGCCGAGATTTGGTCACATAACCCATTCAATCAGGCTTTGAAGATGGCACGCTTATATATCGCTCGCACACAGGCCAAGCGGCTTTCACCAACTGAACTTGCAGAGGCTGCGGTCATGGCGGATCTGGCGGTCGGCGTCGTGATCATCGCGCGGCTGACCCCGTTCGCCTACCTCACCACGGTTTTGGGGGCCATTCCCTTCGCCGTCCTGGCCATGCGTCACCGCCGCCACGTCCTGGTGGTCAGTTTCTGGATCAGCGTGATTCTGGCATTCCTGTTAACCGGCTTTGCCGCCGCTACCCAAGTACTGGTGATGGCGATCTTCGGCGGTGTGTCGGGCCGAGCCTACGCCCACGGCTGGGGTGGGTTCCGAACCTCGGTTGCAGCGATCGCGTTTGGATGGACGGTAGTCACAGCTCTCAGCCTCGGGATCCTCGTGGCATTCTCGGGCTTCCGCCGTCTCAACCTGGAGGCGGCCGCAATTCAATGGACCGGGAGTAGTCGAGTTCTCCACCGGGTCGGACTCGGCTCAGCGGCAGAGTTTTTGGACCCCATCGTGGTTTGGAGCATCGAGAACTGGTATCTCTCACTCCCGGCCAGCCAACTCGTCTTCTCGGTGATTGTGGCGTTTCTCATCTCCCGGATCGGCGGCCCCACGATCAAACGGGTGGACCGCTCAGTTCGAACTGAGCCGTCGAAACGGCCCATTCCCTCGCCGGAATCGGTTGCGGCCGTGCAAACCGCTACCGGCTTTGTGGCCGTAACGGGCCCGAACGGAGCGGGGAAGTCCACCCTTCTACGGGCCGTCGCAGTCGCTGAGCCCGGTGTCCTCGGCGAACGGGGCGGGATCGCCTGGATCGGACAACGACCAGACAATCAAATACTCGGGACTCGCGTCCTGGACGACCTTGCGTGGGGACTGAAACCGGTCCCGGAGCTGGAGACCCTTCGTTCCACGTTGGAAGCGGTTGGATTGGCGGGATTCGACCAGCGTGAAACCGACACCCTCTCCGGTGGGGAGCAGCAACGGTTGGCGATCGCCGCCGCTCTCATCCGTAACCCGACACTTTTGCTCTCGGACGAAACCACGGCAATGCTAGATCCTGATGGTAGGGAGCTGGTCCGGGACGCCTTACGAGCTGCTAGTGACTCGGGTATCAACGTGATCCACGCCACCCATCTCGAGTCCGATATCGCCAGCGCCGATCGCCAAATCCAAATCGGCCCGGTGACACCGTGACCGCACTCGTTCTGGACAATGTCCGCGTGGATCACGCCGCCGGCACCCCGTGGGAGACCTGTGGACTCCAAAATGTCAACCTGCAGCTGGAAGCGGGCGAAAGAGTTTTGGTAGTTGGCGGAAACGGATCCGGAAAGAGCACGCTGGCCTCGGTGATGGCCGGCCTCATCCTCCCCACCGAGGGAACCTGCACGTTGGATGGGATCCCAATTGAAGAGCAGGCCGCTCAAGTCACGCTCGTAATCCAACACACCCGACTCCAGCTGATGCGCCCCACGGTCAGGGAGGAGCTCGAGGATCTCGCCGACCACACCACCGTCATCACCCCAGCCGTGAATCGGTTGGGCCTCAACGGGCTACTTCACCGCCGAATCGATGAACTCTCGGGCGGCCAACAACGACGCGTTGGGTTAGCAGGAGCGCTGGTCCGCAAGACCCCACTCATCCTGCTGGATGAACCGATGGCGGGTCTCGATCGAGAATCTCGTCACCAACTGGTGCATGCGCTCGAGGAGTTGCCGCACGATTCCATCGTGGTCGTGGTAACCCACGATCTTCCCGCCAGCCGCCCGATCCTGCACCAGGGGCTCCGGGGAAGACTGCTCCACATAGACAACGGCAGGGTTCGCGAAAGCGTCGATCGATGAGGAACTCTCTCCACATCCTGCGTTACGTCGAAGGGGACTCCGTGATCCATCGGATGAATCCCCGAGCCAAAGTGCTGGCGCTGGTTCTCCTGCTTCTCGTTGTGTCGTTCGATGCTTCGTGGATCTCGGTGGGACTGCTGTGGTTCCTCGTGATCGGTGGATCGATGCTTGCCAGGCTCCCCCGCCAGGTTGCCCCCCGGCCGCCCCGAATCCTGATCGTCATGATGGTTGCCACCATCACGTTGGCGCTCCTGGCTGGAGGCGAGCCGTACGGACTCGGTGGAGCCATCCTGCAAACGCGGCTGTTCGCGTTCACCCTTGGGCTTCTGGGGCTGTCACTCCTGGTGGGGTGGACTACTCCTACCGCTGACCTACCGGTCGCAGCTGCCTGGCTGCTCACTCCGTTGCGATGGCTCCACGTGCCGGTCGACGATGTTGTAGCCGGTTTGGCGCTGGCCACACGGGCCCTGCCACTGGTGGCGGAAGAATTCACCACGGTCATCTCCCTCTCCCGCTTTCGACCCCAACGCCTCACAGGCCCGCTCTCTCACGGAATGGACCTAGCGGCAACTGCCACAACCGCCACCGTGCGACGCGGCCTGGAGATGGGCGAAGCGATCGAAGCTCGGGGTGGCACTCCAACAGCCAAGCAAATTGCCCATTCACCAGGAGTCCCTGATGCGTGGGGAATGAACGAGTTGGCCCTCCTGGGAGCTGTTGCCGCCATTATTGCTCTCACTCTGATGACCTGAACCTCTGATCCCTTGAACACAACTCTCTACAGCACCGTGGAGCACTGTTCAGAACAGCTGCGGCAAGACATCGATTGCAGCCAGCTCCAGCTGGGATTGCGGATCACCGAACGGAACCAAGACAATGCTGTCGACCTCGGTTTCAAGAAGCTCGCCAAGACGGTCGCCAACCTCATTTGGAGACTCACCGATAGCGGCCCACGACGTCATCATCTCCTCTGAGGGCGGTGGCGGAAGCTCCTCGGTCGGACCGCAGAAGAACCCCACGAAAAGGGTGAGACGGTGCGGACCGGTTTGCCCGACTGCGGCTCGGGAGGCGGCAATTACCTCAACGGCGCGGTCGATGTGGTCTGGTCCGTGACCTTCGGGAATGATCGTCCCCTGTGCCACCCGGCCACTGAGGGCCAAGGTCTTCGGACCGATGGCCCCGATCGAGACGAGTGGGGCCGGCGACGGAGGAAACTCCAGTGCATACCCGCCCACCTCCACGTATCGTCCTTTTACTCCAGGATCGCGTCCTTCAAGCAGCGCCCGTGTGGCGATTGTGGTCTCCTCGAGAAGTGTCAGCGGCGAGTCAACTCGCTCACCGATGCCGGCCATCCACGACTGCACCCCATGACCAATTCCACAGCTCAGACGGCCAGGATAAAGCCTGGCCAAGGTGGCCCATTCCATCGCCAAAGCCATCGGGTTTCGAAATGGAGCGGGGGCAATTCCGTGTCCAACAGTGCACTCTTCGGTGGAGCGAAGCACCTCGCTCAATTGACTGATCCCGCCAGCAAAGGGCAGATCCTCGACCACCCAGAGTTCTGAGAAGACCGGGGCCAATGACGCCGCATGCACCCCCACGAACTCCGGTGGGATATCACGTCGAATCATCGCTCCGATAACGGCCACACCTAAGAGTAGGGCCAAACCGACGTCTTGGGCCTCGAGGCTACAGCTCCTGCGAGAACAGCAACTGCAACCATTTGGCGGTCTCAGCCGGGGGGATGACGTCATCGATCTCGAAGTGGTCGGCCATACTCAGGCCCTTTCCCGCCTCATACATCTTGGCCACCATCTCCTGATACCTCAACTCCCGCTCGCCATCGTCCTCAATAGCGGCAAGCTCGTCCCGAAAACCCAATTTCACGAAACCCTCCAACCCCATCGCCCCAAACTCGCTGGTAGGCCAACCGATGGTTGCAACCGGCGCTTTGAAACTGCCGCCCGCCAGCGCTTGGGCACCAAGCCCATATCCTTTGCGGGTTACCACGGTGATGAAGGGAACAGACAACGCGGCCCCGGCAACGAACAGATCTCCAGCCGCCTTGACCAAACCGGCTCGCTCCTCGTGGGGGCCCACCATGAACCCCGGTGTGTCACAGAAAAACGCCACCGGCAACTCGTACTTCTGGGCGAGCGCGAGCATGCGGGAAATCGTGCTTGCCGCATCTGCATCGATTGCCCCACCCAGGTGCGCTGAGTTGCTGGCGACCACGACGAGTGGACGTCCATCTAGCCGGGTCATTGCCGTGATAACGCTCTTGCCGAAGTCCGGCCGTAGTTCCACTGTGGAATCCATATCGAAGACGCCAGCCAGCAGCCGGCGCATATCGTAGACCTGTCGCCGGTTGGCCGGGACGGTAAGTGCAAGTCCGGTGGAGTCCGGTCGTTCGAACGAAGGACTGATCTTCCCAGCCGCGAATGCCAAGATCTGTTGGGCGCTTTCCACTGCGGCGGCGTCGTCAGCTACGACAATGTCGATTACGCCGTTGCGCGTCTGGTCAGCAACGGGGCCAATCTCCCGAGGTGCTACTACGCCCATTCCACCACCCTCGATCATGGCCGGTCCTGCCATCCCCACATAGGAATCCTCGGTGGAGATCCGTATGTCGCACATACCAAACAACGCCGCATTGCCGGCAAAGCAATAGCCCGTGTTGATACCGATTACCGGCAAGGTCAACGTCAGCTTTGCCAAAAGGGCGAAGGCCAGACAATCCAACCCTGCCACCGTGACGCCGTCGGTGTCGCCGGGTCGGCCGCCCCCTCCCTCGGTCAAGATGACTACGGGCAGTTCGAGGCGCTCAGCCAGTTCGAACAACCGGTCCTTCTTCCGGTGATTTTGATAACCCTGCGTTCCCGCCAGCACCATGTAGTCATAGGTCATGACCACGCAACGCACGCCCCGTATCGCACCGATTCCGCCGACCAAACCGTCAGCCGGCGTCTTGACAATCAACTCGTCTTTCGTCCGACGTTGACGCTGAGCTGCCAGGACGAGCGGGCCGTACTCCACAAAGGTGTCAGCGTCGCAAAGGTGGGCGATGTTCTCTCGGGCGGTACGACGACCACTGGCATGCCGCTTGGCCACCGCTGTCTGACGATTCTGATCCAATCCGAAGCCTCGGCGGCGCAGAACTTCTTCAACGTGCAGGGCACCGCCAGCTTCACCAAGCAGAGCTCCATTGGCGGTTTCCTCGTCGACAAGCGGTGGATGCGCCATCGATCCCACGTACTGCACGCGGACCAGCCCTTGGCCGTCGGCTACCTGGTCCCCAGCGGCAACGAGGACCGCCGTCACCCGGCACGGCTCCGGGGTAGCCACAACATGCTCCATCTTCATGGACTCGATCACCACAACCGGCTGACCGGCCGCAATCGTTTCACCAAGTTCGGGCAGCCGAAGCACGGTTCCTATCAACGGTGCAGTGAGTAGATGGTGGTCGGCGTTCGTCACGCCTCAATGTTGGTCAGTCGCGGCGGCGAATGCGAACCGACGGAACGTCGTGGCCCTGATTTCGCAACCAGACCATGTAGTAGGTCCCGATGGCAACCGTGAGGGCGAAGCGCACTACGAGACCAACCGGATCGCTATCCTGCACCGCGGTTGCGGTCCACCATGAACCGATGGCAACAGAGACGGCCAGGCCAACCAACGCCACGATCGAGGCGGTGGTGGCCGGCACGGAACGAGTCCTTCGTCTACTGCCTCCCCACATCATGATCCTGAGAGTACGGAACGCCCCGACCATCGGCGTAGGGCCGATGTTCCCGTCAAAGAGGGGCTAAACGCCCTAGCGACCATTACGGTCAACGCCGTGACGAACACAGACCGGCCGGCCGCGGTCATATTCGACCTGGGTGGAGTGATAGTGATGCTGGGTCCGCTCAGCGACCTCCTCGGTTCCTACGCACCTCCAGCGGAGGACTTCTGGCCGCGCTGGCTTCACTCTGAAGCTGTTCGAGCCTACGAAGGCGGGTACTGCACTACTGATGAATTCGCCGACGCCTTGACCTCCGAGTTCTCCTTGCCCTTTGGTCCTGAGGAACTGCTCCGCCGATTCGCCGCGTGGCCGAAGGGCCTCTACCCCGGCGCAACCCAACTGCTGGAAGAACTCAGCGAGCAGAACCCCGCGTTAACGGTAGGAGCCCTGAGCAACTCCAACCCGCTCCACTGGAGCGAGCAGAACGACGCCGAACAGATCCGGGCGCTGTTCGACACGCCCTTCCTCAGCTTCGAGATGAAGCTGCTCAAACCGGACCCCGCGATCTATCGCCATGTTGAACGAGCTCTGGGACTGGAACCCCCGGAGATCCTCTATTTCGATGACAACCAGATCAACGTGGACGGAGCCATCAATGCCGGATGGCGGGCCCACGTTGCACGCCACCCAGACGAGTGCCGCCGATATCTGGCTACCTACCGCTTGGTCGCTACGCTGAAAGCATGACGTCTTCCACGTTGCACTGGTCAGATACGGACGTGGAGATCCACAAGATCGTCGTTGGGCCGGTGGAGAACAACGTCTTCGTTCTCCGCTGCCGCCACACCGGCGAGGCAGTACTGCTGGATGCGGCCAATGAGCACGAGCGTTTACTGGAACTGTGCCAAGCGTTGAACGTGCGGACGGTCTTGGAAACGCACGGCCATTGGGACCACATCGGGGCGGTCACCGAAGTCCGCAACGCCGGCTACGAAGTTGGAGTTACCGACGCCGACGCCCACATGCTCCCCAGTTACGACTATTTGCTGGAAGACGACACGGTCATTGAAGTAGGTCGACTTCGCCTCCGGACCATCGCCACCCCAGGCCACACACCAGGCTCCATCTGCTTCCGGGTGGAAGAGAAGCCGCTGCTTTTCAGCGGTGACACGCTCTTCCCGGGTGGTCCTGGATCCACCAAGTTCGGCGACGACAAACTCACGTCGATCGCCAGTTTCGAAACGATCATCGAGAGCATCGACCGCAAGCTGTTCACCTTGGACAAGAACACCATCGTCATGCCCGGACACGGCTTAGACACCACGATCGCCACCGAACGTCCTCACCTGGACGAGTGGATCGAACGAGGCTGGTGACCGCCACCCACGTGGAGGGAACAACCCGAGACACTCTGGCGATCCCGGCCTTTCGACGGATCTATTTCGCCTCGTTTGTCAGCAACGCCGGCCGTTGGATGCAAACGGTGGCAGTGGGCGTGCTCGGTTGGGAGTTGACCGGTTCCAACACCTTCCTCGGCCAACTGATCTTCGCCCAGCTCATTCCCATGGCGTTCCTCAGCCTGTTGGGTGGCAGCTTGGCCGACAGCATGGACCGCAGAATGCTGCTGGTGATCACCCAGGTGTGGCAGATGACGTTCACGGTCGTTCTTGCGCTACTCCTTTTGGACGATGCGATCAATACCAATCTGCTCCTTCTGATCGTCTTCATCACCGGTTTGGGGCAGGGCATTTATGCGCCGGTCTTCAACTCGATTCTTCCTACTTTGGTCGGGAAGGAAAACCTGACCGCAGCAGTGTCGTTGAATTCGGTACAAGTGAATGGAGCCCGCGTGATCGGACCTGCGATCGGGGGCTATCTCGTTGCCCGTTTCGGCTTCAGCGAAGTCCTGTTTCTCAACGCCGCCTCGTATCTCGCGGTGATCGGCGCGGTCTTGGTCACCTCATTCCCCGAGCCGATTGCGTCCACTCGCGCTTTTCGCGAACGCATCCTGGGCGGATTCATCGCGGCTTCCCGATCGGCTCAGGTAGGCCGGCCGCTGCTGCTGATGACGGCGTTCGCAATGCTCTGTCTGCCCTTCATAGGCCAGCTTCCAGCTATCGCCGAACAACAGCTGGGCATCGATGCCCGCTCCACCACCTACGGTTACTTCTACGCTGTCTTCGGCGTTGGCGCTTTGGTAGGAGCGGCCATCGTCGGCACTGTGCTCTTGCGCGTGGAGAAGGTGCTGATCTCTCGAGCGACCCTGGTGCTGTTTGGCGCTTCCCTGGCCTGGCTGGCCACGGTTCGGTCCATCGACGCGGCCTACCCCGCAATCTTCTTTGTTGCCCTATTCTATTTCGCCCTTCCCACCACTCTGAATACGATGTGGCAACAACATGTGGATGACAGCATCCGGGGTCGAATCTCGGCACTGTGGGTGTTGAGTTTCGGTGGAACGGTTCCGGTTGCCAACCTCATCGCCGGCCCGGTGGTTGAACGGGCGGGGCTGACACCGGTGATGCTGTTCGGAAGCTTGGCCGCGATCGCCCTGGCCACGGTATTCCGCGTCCCTCCCGGACCGGTGATCAGCGACACGATTCTGACCCGCTGACCGAGCACCGGCGATGTCGTTCTCAGGGGTTGTAATTATTCCTACGGTGGTAGGAGAAATTCGACGGGCGAATACAATGGAGCCATGACCACCCCGCTGTTTGAGATCATCGATCTCCACGCACGAGTCGCATCCGATATCGCCGAGGAGGCCACGCCCATCCTGAAAGGGTTGTCGCTCACGGTAATGCCCGGCGAAGTCCATGTGATCATGGGTCCTAACGGCTCAGGTAAGAGCACACTGGCCAATGTGCTCCTCGGGTCTACCGAGTACGAAGTGACCAGCGGGACGGTGAAGTTCAACGGCGATGACATCACCGATTGGGGCCCCGACATTCGGGGTAAAGCCGGGATCTTTCTAGCCTTCCAGCATCCGATGGCGGTATCGGGCGTGAGCGTCTTGAACTTCCTCCGCCAGGCGTTGAGCGCTCGAAAAGGGATTGAGATGAGCGTGTTGGAGCTCCGCCTCGAGTTGATGGAGTGGATGGAAAAGCTTGGCATGGATCGCAGCTTCATGGAACGTCACCTCAACGAGGGATTTTCCGGCGGCGAGCGCAAACGTAACGAAATCCTGCAGATGGCCGTGCTGGAACCGGAGATGGCGATCCTGGATGAAACCGACTCCGGTCTCGACATCGACGCCCTCCGCACCGTCGGTCAAGGAGTGCAGGCGATTCGAGCAGAGCGACCGACCCTCGGCACGCTGGCCATCACCCACCACGAACGCCTTCTGTCATTCATCAAGCCTGATGCGGTGCATGTTCTCATGGACGGCGCCATCATCCACAGCGGAGGTATCGAGGTGGCGCAGAAGCTCGACGCCGAAGGCTACGAGGCGTTCCGATGACCGCTACTGCCACCACTGCCACCACCTTCGCGGCACTGAAGAAGGACTTCCCGATTCTCCAAACCCAACGGCACGGCAAGCCGTTGACCTTTTTGGATTCGGCCGCCTCATCGCAACGCCCAACCCAGGTTTTGGACGCGATGAACCTGGCATACACAACCGCTTACGCCAATGTTCACCGCGGTGTGTACGGTCTCGCCGAAGCGGCCACGAACGCCTACGAAACGGCCCGACTGAAAACCGCCCGGTTCATCGGGGCGCCGGATTCCTCCGAGGTCATCTTCACAAAGAACGCCACCGAGGCGCTCAACCTGGTGGCCTACAGCTGGGGTCGGACCAACCTTGGGCCCGGTGATGCCATCGTGCTCACAACGATGGAGCATCACGCCAACATCGTGCCATGGCAAATGGCCGCCGCCGAGAAGGGCTTCGAGATCCGATGGATCCATCTGGGTCAGGATGGCCAACTGGACCTCAGCACGCTCGACCGGCTCCTCGACGGGGCCAAGATGCTCAGCATCACCTCCATGTCCAATGTGCTTGGCACGATCAACCCACTGGAACACCTCATTCCCGCCGCCCACGCTGCGGGAGCGCTCGTGTGCGTCGACGCCTGTCAGTCGGTTCCCCACATGCCAACCAATGTGGCCGATATGGGGGCCGATTTCGTTGCCTTCAGCGGTCACAAGATGCTTGGACCATCCGGAATCGGAGTCTTATGGGGGCGTATGGAACTGCTTGAGGCAATGCCGCCGTTCTTAGGCGGCGGCGGGATGATCTCCAACGTAACCATCGAAGGCTTCATGCCAGATGCTGTTCCGTCGAAATTCGAGGCAGGTACGCCGCCGATCGTTGAGGCTGTGGGCTTGGCGGCCGCTATCGACTACCTCGAGGCGATCGGCATGGAAAACATTCGCCAACATGAGATCGAACTCACCGCCTATGCCCTTCGTAAGCTTCGCGAAGAACTAGGCGACAACGTAACAATCCACGGGCCTTCTGAACCGGCCCAACGAGGTGGGGTACTTTCGATCGAACTGAAGGACGTCCACGCCCACGACGTCAGCCAGATTCTCGACAGCCACGGAGTTGCGGTTCGCCCCGGGCACCACTGTGCCAAACCGCTCATGAAGGAAATGGGCGTCAACGCTACGGCTCGGGCGAGCTTCTACCTGTACAACGACACCAACGACGTGGACACGCTGGCGGCAGCCCTCAGCGACGCCCACTCGTTCTTTGCCATCTAGGACCCCATGTCCGATATTGAAGACCTTTACCGCGAAATCATTCTGGACCACTACCGGTCGCCCCGAAACGCTGGCGAACTGGAGACGCCTCCGGCCACCAAGGCCGAAGGCTTCAATCCGCTGTGCGGTGACGAAATCGTGGTGTATCTGATCCTCGACGATGCCGGCATCATCACCGATCTCAAAGTTGGTGGCCAGGGCTGCAGTATTTCCCAGAGCAGCGCCTCCATGATGTCTGCCGCGGTGAAAGGCAAAACCGTGGAGCATGCTCGCGAGGTGATGAAGACCTTCAAGGGTTTGATGAGCATCGCGGAGACCGGGGCCGAGCTCACCGAACCCACCCCCGACGAGATCAGAAAGCTCGGCGACTTGGCAGCCCTGCGGGGCGTCGTGAAGTTCCCCACCCGAATCAAGTGCGCCACGCTCTCGTGGAACACATTGGACGAAGCCCTGAACGAAGCCCAGGCGTAAGAACCGCAGAAGCCCTTGGCCGGCGGCGCCATGTGAGCTGGCTTCATGATTGCTTTCCCTCCGGGGGCCGTTCGCCGGCACGGAGCCTCGCCTACTCGGCGCGGCATTAAATCCCGCGTGACTGGGGGCTTGACTGCGCAGGGGCATCGCTCCGCAAGGCGCCACTTAGCGTGAACTGCTGCGCGCCAACCCTAAACCATCGATCGAGGCTGAAAACTGGAACGGGCGCCCGATGGGCGCCCGTTCCCTACTCGGCTAGCCGAGGTGTGAAGTATCGATTTACAGCTTGGCGAACTGGTAGGTGGTCAGGCTTGCATCGATTTGGTTGTCATTGCCATACTGCAGGATGGCGAAGCTGGCTTCGGTGGGCTCACCGGCCGGGCCGAAGGCCTGAGGACCGGAGGGACCATCGTAGTCAATGTCGGTGCCAGCCTCGAGGAGAGCCTTGCAGTCAGCAAAGCTGGTGCACTTCTCACCATCTCGAGTCACACCGTTCATCACTTTGGCCATCTCCGCTGGGTTGTCAGTGCCGGCGGCCTGAGCTGCGAGCGCCGAGATGATCACGGCGTCGTAGGTCTCGGGGCCATAGCTGAAGTCAACCAGGGCTGGGTCTACAGCAAGGAGGCGATCCCTGAAGTCGGCCGTGATCTCGGCGGCGGGCAGGGTGCCCTTGATGCCTTCGAGAACGCCAGGCTCACTGAACTTGGCTCCCAGTGCGTTACCGATGTTGCCGTCTACGAGGTAGATGGTTCCTTCCACGCCAGCCTCGAAGAGGCCGGTGAGGATGGTGGCAGACTCGTCGAATCCGATGACAACAACAGCTTCGGCGCCGGCGGCGATGACCTTCTGGACCTCAGCGTCGAAGTTCTGAGCGGTGGGATCGTAAACAAAGTCTTCTACAACCTCTACGCCCGCTTCTTCCAGCGGCTCCTTGGTGAACCTCAGCAGGCCTTCACCGTAAGGATCCTGGAGAGCCATGAGGGTGACGGTGGTGTTGCCTTCGTTCACGATGAGGTCCGCAAGCACTCGACCCTGAAGGATGTCCGACGGAGCGGTACGGAAGTACAGATCGTCTTCGGCGTAGTCGGTGAAGTCGGGACTGGTGTTGGCCGGGCTGAAGTGAATCTTGCAGTTCTGAGTGATCTTGTCGATCACCGTGAACGACACGCCGGAGCTAGCAGCACCCAAGATGACGTCGACGCCAGAAGCCAGGTGCCGGTCGACGGTTTGGTTGGCCACGTCAGCGTTATCGCTGGAGTCGCCGGGGCTGAACACAACGTCCGCTCCATTGACACCACCGGCAGCGTTGATTTCTTCAACGGCCAAAGCGGCACCAGCTTCTTCGGGCGGGCCGAGGAATGCAAGGTTTCCGGTCTGGGGAAGAAGACCGCCGATCTGGAGAACTCCGTCGGAATCCCCGGCGCAGGTCGGGGCGGCTTCGACGGTGGCAGACTCTGTCATCTCGCCGTCGTCTTCGGTCATCTCGCCGTCGTCCTCGGTTGCCGTGGTTTCGGTCATTTCGCCGTCGTCAGTTGCCGTGGTTTCGGTGGTCGTGGTATCTCCATCGTCAGTTGCGACTTCTTCGTCGCCACTACCGCACGCGGCAGCGACAAGCGAAAACGCCAGCAACATGGCGAGAAGGCGCCAAATCTTGCTCTTACCCATTGCACTCTCCTTGTAAATTCCCCGGACGTCTCCAGGATGGAGACAAGGGATTTGCTTCAGCCAGAGAGCGTAACCCCGCAACAGGGGGTTTTCTGGTCACAGCGCCGCTTCGCAACAAAGTGTCGAATTTCAATCCCCAACCCGATAGCGCCCGCGACCGCTAAGGAGTACTGCCTACACGGCGAAGGACGCATCAATGGACAAGCTGGTGTAGGCTTCAATCACTGGCGAAAACTCATTTTAATTTGAATCAACGCCGCGAACAGGGTTAAGTAGACCCTTGGACATGCCGATAGCAAACCGTGCCGTCGCCACGCGACGGCTTGGAACCAGATATACGAAGGATGCCGCCGTGACAACTACTACCCAGCAGCGCAAAGCCCTCCACGCCTACCTCAGCGATGACGCCCACGAGCAATGGCATACGTTCGCAGCCCAGGAGGGCGTAAGTGTCAGCGCAGTGCTCGAGGCACTCGCCACCGAGTTGGACTTCACCGCAGATACCTCTGACGCCCCAATGAAAGAGCGTCTCAGCGAGGTAGTTGCAATCGCTCGTCGTACCGACGCCACCCGCCGGCGCCGGCGCCGCTAAGAGCCGAGGCGCCTTTCACGGGCGCAAAAAAATCGACAACGGCAACCGGCTTTCAGGGCCGGTTGTTCTCGTTTTACCCTAGGTCCGCGATCGAGGAGTCCTGCTCAAGAAAGAAGCTCCACGTAGGGCTCGGGTTCGTCGATGATCGAAAGGTGGTGGTGGCCGGAGATGATCTCCGCTCGCCCGTTGGCCAAGGTCCTGGCGAGCTCATCGACCCCCGCCGCATCAACCTCACGATCCGCATCCCCGGCAGCCACTACTACGGGAGCGCCTATCTCGGGAGCGAACTCGGCGATGAGCGACTCCGAAGTCATAGAGATCCTGAAAACCAGCCCGAATGTCTTGGCGTCGAGAGATCCCACGCGATCGGCCACCGCCTGTCTTGACCGGTCGCCGTGGCCACACCAGCGATTCCCCAGCTCTGCGATGACCTCGCTCAGGTTGTCCACGGGGTCAACTGATTCGTCATCGTAAGTTGATCCGGCCTTCATTATTAGATCTAGCCATTCATTGCGCTGAGCATCGCTGCGCCCATAGGGCACGCCGATGACGACGACATCGGTAACCACGTCGGGGTGCGTGGCTGCCACGGCCAGAGCGACGAGACCACCGAGTGAGTGGCCAACCAGCTGGACGGCCCCAACGTTGGTTTGGATGATGAACTTCCGGACCTGGCGGACGTAGTCGTCGATGTGCAGCGGCCTACTGGGCCGGGGGGTGGAGCCGTGGCCCAGTAGATCGAGTGCATAGATATTTTCGGCGTCAACACCACTCCGCTCCAGAGCAGAACGGAACCCGGCCCACATGGAGGAGTCCATACCGGTGCCGTGCAGGAGGACGATTGGGCTGGGGTGCGCAGGCATCGTCGTCAAAGGTACCGTCCCATCAGCGTTGTACACCCGTGGCGCTCGTCAACACCTGTAACGCTCTTCGATACCCGTAACCTCTGAGGACTCATGACCTCTTCAGCAACTCTGATCGAAAGACTTCGTCGTGCGGCGATGACGGCCGAGCCTGAGCGTGATGTCGCCGTTGTGCTCAGCGAATTCGTTGACGACGGAGGGCTCGAACCGGTTGACAACCCCTTCCACGCCGCCCAGCGAGAACCGAACACCGGACTGGTTGCAACGATCGCCAGCAACAAGTACATCACCGTGACCCTTATTCGATCCGCTGACGGCGTTTTTGGGCCGCCGCAACGCCACGGCTTACCCATCGCGGTAGCAGTGCTCGCCGGTCGAGTTGTGTTGGACATCTTCACCGAGATCGAGCCGGAATCGACCGACTCAGTAGACCGACCCACCCTCAACCCTCAGCACGACGTTGAGGGTGAGAAGGCCAGCCCTCAAGGCGGTATTGAGGCTTTGCCGGGTCCGAATGATACCACCCAGAGTGAAGGCGTCCATGATCCCGTAGTGCTGTCGCCATCGCCACCCCCACCCCACAAGTCAGAACTACTGTCGGCTGGATCCAGTGAGGTGCTTCCAGACGAGGTCACGGTTGTGCAGGGTGATGTGGTGCACCGCACCACGTTTGCCGCCGGTATCGACGGGCTCGCACTTCACGTCGCAATTGGGGATTTGAGATCAGCCATGCGGGAGCGATGGATCGATGACACAGTTCATTCCGTAACGGACACCGAGGAATACCCGCTTTCGGGCACGATCTAGGAAGCCCGCATCGTCCTCGGTGTCTGCTCAGGAGTCCAAAGTCGTACTGAACGCAGCGATCACCGCCACTATCGCAGCGTCATCCACGTCGAGATGGGTGACTAATCGAAGGTGCGGTCCGCCCCGCAGCTGCACCCCTTGATCGGCCATGGCCTGCCGGAACCCCGCCCAATCACGAGCACTGCTCCCCCGGGTGGGCTCACCGATAGTTAGAAACACCATGTTCGTAGCCTGTCCGTTGATCTCGATACCAGGGATTTCTGCCAACCCCGCGGCCAGTTCCGCTGCCCGACGGTGGTCGTCGGCGAGACGGTCGATGTTGTGCTTCAGCGCATACAGCCCTCCGGCCGCTATCACGCCTGCCTGCCGCATGCCACCCCCTAGAACTTTGCGCCAACGGCGGGCGGCGTGCACCAAGTCCTGTGAACCCACCAGTACCGACCCAACCGGGGCGCCCAGTCCCTTGCTGAGGCAAATCGAGACAGTATCAAATCCGGCGGCGATGGCTCGGGGCGCAACGCCGTCAGCCACCGCAGCATTGAACAGGCGGGCACCGTCGAGGTGAAGAGCAAGGCCGTGGGTCCTGGCGAGTTGCTGAGCCTGCTCTACATACCCGTGGGGTAGCACTTTGCCATCATGGGTGTTCTCCAGCGCCAGCAGCTTGGAGTGTGCAAAATGGTTGAGGCTGGGCTGAGGCTTGATGTAGCTCGCTAACACCGCAAGATCCATCGTTCCGTCCGCCTGCATCTCAACCGGTTGGGGCTGCACACTCCCGAGGACGGCCGCACCGCCGCCCTCCCACTTGTATGTGTGCGCCAACTGCCCCACCAGGTATTCATCACCCCGCTGACAATGAGCGAGGATCCCGCAGAGGTTGGACTGCGTGCCCGAAGAAACAAACATGCCGGCTTCCTTGCCCAAGAGATCGGCGGCGTAGGCCTCGAGTGCGTTGACGGTGGGGTCTTCTCCGTACACGTCATCACCCACGGCGGCGTCATGCATGACGTCGCGCATCTCCGCAGTAGGTCTGGTCATCGTGTCGGATCGCAAATCGATCATGAGGCGAGGCTAATCGCCGCCTGTGGGCAACACCGCAGAACAACTACAGCCGAAGCCGATTTGCGCCGAAACCGTGCTTGTGAGTGATGAGACCAATATTCAGAGTGCACCGCCGGCGGAACCGGCGCCAGCACCTATCCAGACTGCCCCGAAACAGGCTGCCCCTAGGGGCGCCGGAGTCGGTCCGGCCTATCGCATGCCGGCGCGCCCGGAGGATCTAGGGATCCCCGACAACATGGTGGAAGACCTGTTTTGTCGCCGAGTACTTGCTTCTCGCCGAACGACGATCCGTCAGGCAGCTCAGGAAATCGGGCTGTCGCAGAGCATTGCGACGATCGTCGCCGAGGATCTCCGTACCAGAAACGAATTGGAGTTTCACGGCCTCGACGGTCGTGACTACATGGTCGGACTCACCGAACAAGGTCGACAGAACACGATGGAGGCCATGCGAGACTGCAGCTACTCCGACACGCTCCCAGTTCCGCTGAGCCTTTACATACAGACCGTGAATGCCCAGAAGGCGAAGTTGAAAATCACCCGAGACAATGTGAAGGCGGCATTCAACGACCTCGTAGTGAGCGATGCGCTGCTCGATCAGCTCGGCCCAGCCTTTCTGAACGACGGCGCCATTTTCCTTTACGGTCCTCCCGGTACCGGCAAGACTTCGCTGGCGGAACGGATGATAAGAATCCATGGTGATGCCATCCTCATTCCCCACGCGATCGAGGTAGACGGCGAGATCATCACGATCTTCGATCCGGCTGTACATCATCCGGTTTCTCCCCAACCCACTGGCCTTGACCCTCGTTGGGTTCTCTGTGCTCGTCCGATTGTGATCGTGGGCGGCGAACTCACGATGGACATGGTTGATCTGGAACTGGACGCCAAGTCAGGGGTGTATCGGGCTCCACTTCAAATGCTGGCAAGCAACGGAATCCTCGTTGTGGACGACTTCGGTCGACAGGCGATTCGGCCGTCGGACTTACTCAACCGCTGGATCATTCCACTCAGTCGCAACGTTGACTTCCTCAAGCTGGCAAACGGATCGAAGTTCACAGTCCCATTTGAACTCAAGCTCGTGTGCTCGACCAACCTGAACCCCAACTCCCTTGGCGACGATGCATTCCTACGCCGGCTTCGCAACAAGGTCTTTGTCGGGTCGATCGAAGAAGAAGCCTTCAACTGGATCCTGGCCCGCGTTGCACAGGCCAAGGGCCTTCAGGTGACCGCCGAAGGAGCCGAGCGCCTTCGTGAACAAGCCCAGCAGCATCTTGGCGAACTTCGCCCGTATCTTGCCGTAGATTTTTGCGAGCTGGCAATTGGCATTTGCGAATATGAAGGCATAGCCAGGAACCTCGATACGAGAATGATCGATCGCGTCGCCGGCGTCTACTTCGTCAACGAACTGGCCGCGGAACAACCGAAGTCGTCAGCAGAACAAGCGGCCGCGCTCGCTCAACAAGCGGCCGCACTTGCTCAGAGCTCGGCGAATGCGAACCCGCTGGGGTTTGATCCTTTCGAACTCACGCTCCACGGCGGCTAGGGGTCAACCGCACCTCACCCCTTGTTTTTGCTTTTAGAGATCTTGGCCCACTCGTCTCGAAGCCCAACCGTTCGATGGAAAACCGTGGGATCATCCAGGTCGACGGCGAAGTAACCGAGTCTCTCGAATTGGACAACCTCGCCAGGCTCGACCTCTGCTAACACCGGCTCACCCTTGCCACCGCACACCTCGCGGGATTTCTGATTGATCGAACTCAACGGATCAGAGCCATCGGCTCCCGGGTGACTGTGAATAAACAGTCGGTCATAGAGGTTCACAGTGATGTCCACTGCGTGGGCCGCCGAGACCCAGTGCATCGTTGACTTGACCTTGCGGCCATCGGGAGCCGTACCACCGCGCGATTCGGGGTCATAGGTGGCGTTCACCTGGACCACACTCCCGTCCTCGTCGAGAACGGCGTCGGTAGCCGTAATCAGAAAGGCCGAGCGAAGCCGAACTTCGCGTCCGGGGCTCAGCCGGTAATACTTCGGTGGCGGCACCAGCTGAAAATCCTCTGCTTCAATCCAGAGCTCACCGGCGAATGGCACGCGTCGCGTTCCCGCGTCGGGGTTCCCAGGGTGGTTGGCGACGTCGAACCACTCCACGAGGCCCTCGGGCCAGTTGGAAATGACAACCTTCAGCGGCTTGGTGACCGCCATCCGCCGCATCGCAGAGACATTCAACTCATCGCGAACGAACGACTCGAGCAACTCGACCTCCACCGTGCTGTTGATCTTGGCCACACCGACACGGTCAACAAACCTCCGGATTGCCGAGGCGGGGTAGCCCCGGCGGCGAAGGCCTCGAACCGTGGGCATCCGCGCATCGTCCCATCCATCTACATGCCCGTCGGTGACCAGCTTCCGAAGCACCCGCTTGGACAAAACCGTGTGGGTGATGTTCAGACGGGCGAATTCGGTCTGCTGTGGCGTGTCTCCCGGCAGATCCAAGTGGCTGAGGCACCAGTTGTAGAGCGGTCGGTGATCGGCGAATTCGAGAGTGCAGAGCGAATGGGTGACCCCCTCGATCGCATCGCTTTGGCCGTGGGCCCAGTCATAGGTTGGATAGATGATCCAGTCCGAACCGGTCCGGTGATGATCGATGCGACGAATCCGGTAGAGCACCGGATCTCGAAGCCACATGTTGTCGGCTTGCATATCGATCTTGGCGCGAAGCACTCGTTCACCATCAGCGCTTTCACCATTGCGCATACCGAGAAACAGGGCCTTGTTCTCCTCGACCGTGCGATCCCGAAAGGGCGATTCCACGCCGGGTTGGCCGTACCCTCCTCGCTGCCAGGAGATCGTGTCGGCGTCTTGGTCATCGACATAGGCAAAACCCTTCTCGATCAGGGTCACCGCCCATTCGAAAAGTTGCTCGAAGTAGTCGGACGCGTATCGCACAGAGCCCCACGGGGTCACGCCCAGCCATCGAAGGTCCTCCTGAATCGCCGTCACAAACGAGGTGTCTTCCGTCTCGGGATTGGTGTCGTCGAACCGGAGCATGCAAATGCCATCGAATTCTTCGGCAATCCCGAAGTTGAGGTAGATGGATTTCGCATGACCAATATGGAGAAAGCCGTTGGGTTCGGGCGGAAACCTGGTCTGGACTCGGCCTTGGAACTTGCCGGACCGAACATCGTCTCGGACCAACTCCCGGACGAAGTCCAGCGATTGCGTCTGGCTCTCCACCTCAGCAGCGCCGCTGAGGTTGGCCGAGGGAGAGGATGCAGGCGAATCGGTCATGGCCGCTCACGGTAGCAATTGGGACCAGGGATCTACTGCTCTGAGGTTTGACCTCTTACCGCTACGAAGATCCCCGCCACCAGTGCAGCGACGAATGCCAAGGCACCGGCGACCCACAAGCCTGGGATCCCAGATTCATCCAACAGCCCAGGGCTCTCCAGTGTCGGTGCCGCCTCGCCCGGTCCGTACTGGGAGACGAGCAGATCCAACGTTGTCGCATCGAGTGAAGCCGACGAGCACGAACTACTGCTGAGGCTCTGGCCGTCGGAATAGGCCAACACAGCCATCGGACCGCGTACACCGATACCACAACCGGCCCCAACATCGGTTGGCGCATTCACCACCACTTGAGGCAGAACATCACCCTTGAACACCTGGTCGACATCGAAGAGGAGAGCGGTCTGCTCTTCACCAAAAAGTCCGACCGCAGATTGTTCGTCAACCACTTGACCGGTGAAGACCAGCGCCGCATCGTCCATTCCGATAGCGGCGTCGAAGCTGACGCAACTGCATGCCGAAGCCGGTTTGGCCGGCCCCAGCATGACGGTGAGGCACACGACTGCGAAAGAAAGGAGTATCCGGAGAGTGTTCGGGACTCCCTGGAACCGTGTTGTCGCTATGGGGACCGGAGTGTCTTGCATAATCGATTTGACGACAAGCTTCGTCAGTTGGTTCCCGGCTCGGTCATGAGCGTTCCCTCCAGCCGACATTCCACGAAGAACTCGGTTCCGTCGACTTTGGCAACCTTCTCCTTGCGGACGATCTGAACCTCGGGAGGATCATCGCCTTCCTCGAACAAACCCGACTGTGCGTGCCGTTCCAAGAGTGAGGTTCGTAGGCGAGTTTCGGCCTCGATCTCGGCAGTTGCAAGGTTCTCGAACGCCGTAGTGTCACCGGGTCTGTGAAGGACGAAATCACGACGTTTGGGTTGTGTGATCACCGCAACGTCCTGGATTCGCACCGACCCGACCGCCGCCCCCACCGCATTGGCCACCTCGCTACCGAACGGAACCAGCACGGGCGTTGTGAACATCGCCTCGAGCGCCGGATGATATAAGAAGGCTGACGCCCCAATTCCAATGATTGGACGATCGAGCTGCACGCTGACCCTGGCAATTGAGGGCGTCGCATCTGCAATTGCAGCGGTCCATGCCGCGGGTTGGACACCGACCGCGCCTGCGACGATCTCTCCGGTCCGCAGCTCTACCGCTCGCAGAACGGCTTGAGCTGCAGCCGTCGGCGAGGCGTAACGTTCAACGCCCAGCCTGGTGAGGCATCGAGCGAAGATCGCAAGCCCAGCCTGCGCGGCTTCAGGATCAACAGTTCTCTCCAACCTGGACGCGACCTCAGGAACCGCAACGAGCGCTGCGTCGGTAGGTGTGAGGCCAACAAATCGAAGCTGCCCCCGAGCGGCGTCTCGACGGGCCGCAATAAGATCCCGACGGGTTGGTAGAGCAGCGGCGGCCTCGAGGAGATCGCCTGCAGCGGTGACCAAGAACAGGCCGTCGGTGTCGGCTAGGGGCCGGCGGGCCTGCTGCTGCGCCAGGATCTTATTGATCTCCGGGAACGTGATGGCGGCCACGGAAATCGGTAGGACTCGGCCGGGCCCGAGTAGGAGCCGCCGATCCTGTTCATGCCATGAGACTTCGGAGTCGCCGCCCAAACCCTCGGTGGTGATGAGGGGCGAACGCACCATCGTTGCGGTTCCGCCCACCACTGCGCCATCATCACTCAACACCGGAATACGGTCAGACACAACGGCCACGTCTGTGGTTGTTCCACCGATGTCGACTACCACTCCCGAGTCCACGCCGCTCAACTGCACTCCGCCGAGCAACGACGCCGCCGGCCCTGACAGAATGGTGTCCACGGGGCGCTCGCGCGCCTGGTTCAGGGACATCACAGATCCGTCAGATCGCACCACGACCAGCGGCGCCCTTATGCCTACCGAATTCGCGCCTGACAGAAACGCATCGAGCAGGTCACTGACCGGCACCGTAAGAAATGCGTTGGCCAGGGCCGTGGCGGCCCGGCGAGGCCCGTTCAACCGACCGGTCAAATCGTGGGTACAGGTGACCGGGACGCCGGCGAGCCGGGGATGTGTTGCGATGGCGTCTCGAACTGCAACCTCATGGGCGCGGTTGCGCACTGCGAACATGCCAGCCACGGCAACAGCATCGATCGCCCCATCTGCGAGTCGATCCAATCCCCTGGCTAAGACAGTCGTATCCAGTTCTTGCACCGTTCGACCGTGGGCGTCGTGACCACCAGGAACGTGGAGCACGTCTACCGCGCGTTCCAGTCCATCGATTCGGGCGGTTGAGCCGGGGTCGAAACCAACGAGCACGATCGCAGCACCGGACCCGGTGCGCTCAACCATCGCGTTGGTCGCCAAGGTTGTGGAGAGAGAAACCACCGAAATTTCTGATGGGAAAAACCCATCCAGCGCCGCCTTCTCCAGAATCCCCTCCAAAGCACCGAGGATTCCGGTAATGAGATCATCATGGGTCGTTGGCGCCTTCACCCATGCCAGCAACTGCCCGGCTTCATCAACCAGCGCCGCATCCGTAAAGGTGCCGCCGGTATCGATTCCCAAACGGAGGGAGCGGTTCTGCATTCCAGCAGTATGGCGATTGGCAACAAAATCGACCTCAATATCGGCCGAGACCAGAACCCTCAAGTAATTCTCGAGGTCAGCCGATTGGTTGAAGTAGAGAGTTGCAAGACCTTCAACCATCACTCTAGGGTTTCAGTTAGGAGACTGACCGAGTACTACGGGGGCGACTCGACATGACTGCATCAACGAACAACGCACCAACGAGTCGCCAACGAGCGGCTGGTCCTCCCAGCGGACGGGGCCGATGAACGGTCCTGATCAGCACCATGGCAGCGCGCCTCGATGGGAACCCCTGGCGCGGATGGCAATCCGGCTGAACCGATCAGAAATCGACTCGCCCGCGTCAGAGGCCCTCGCCATCGAGAATTCTGCCGCACAACTCTGCAAGGCTGCCGAAAACAACGACGTGCTCCTCCGAGAGGCACTTGCCGTCTTTGTCGCCGGAGCGGACCGTGGCCGAATCGGGGCCCGAGCCGCTCAAAGCCTTCGCTTGGCAATCCGGATGAGCGCTGCGGAGCAGCCTCCCTTCCAGGGTGTGCGTCTGCGCGGCTTGAAACGACGCAAGTCACCAAACACTGTCCACACCTCCTAAACGACCGACCTCGCTGTGGACCCATGGGCCCAATATCCCATGACGGGGAGAAATTTTCCTTCTGTACTACCAAACGCATCGTCAGGGGTCTACCCTCTCCGGCTGTGGGGTGGAGTTTCAGGGCGCTGTAAAGCCAACCAAGGAGCATCCATTGAAGAGCAAGACTATGAAGGCCGCGCTGGCCTTTCTCACCGCTTCTGCTGCGGTGGTCGGTTTCACCGGCCCAGCCTCAGCAGAGTCGATTGAGGGAGAGACCTACAGCTATCCGCTGACCGAGCAGGGAGCATCCGGGGTCTCCGGCAATGCGTCCGCCACGGTCAACGGCACCAACCTCGATGTGGTTGTCTTCGCCGACAACATCGACTTCGACGGCGTGGTGATGCACTTCCATACCGGTGCTACCTGTGACTCCAACGGAGCAATTGCTGTATCCGTCGACGGGTCAACAGTTCCGGTGATCGATGGCCGCTTTGTCTACGAAGTGACCGTACCGATTGCCGGCGCGGACATGGAGAACGTCTACTTCAACGTGCACGAAGCGGGCAACCTCGCCAACGTGCTGGCGTGTGGTGAACTCGCCCTCGGTGACGATCCCCAGGTCGACCCAGCCCAGACCACCAGCTTCGACGCCAGCAACCTCACGATCAACGGCACCGACATTGCGGTCACGGGCACGCTGGCCCTGCAGGGCAACAAGCTCAACGTCGACCTCCAGTACGAGGGCGACGATCTGCTGGAGGCCAACCGCCACCTGCTGATGCTCCGGAACACCAACAGTTGCGACCCCGGTGACTTCACCAACATCGCCGACGACATCGTGTTGTCGGTGACCCGTACCGGCAAGACCGATGCGCCCGATCCGGTGAACTACACGCTGCTCGACATCTACCCGAATAGCTCGTGGGTGCCAGTCGCTGGTGCTGAGGATGATCCCTTGACACCTGTGATTGACGAATCCACGCTCGACACGCTAACGGTCCAGACCGAAGTAATCCTTTCTGCCGATCAGGCCGCCGCTTTTGGTTCTTACAGCCTGGTGTTGCTTGGCAGTGAGAGCGAAACCGACACCTCCCGTCCGGCCGATCGCCAGGGTCTCACCGTTCAAGAAACAATCCCATCGAACTGTGCGTTGTTCACCAACGCACAGACCGGGTCTGGGTCCGAGCAAATGTACAACCTCGACTTTGTCTCCTATAACGGCTCCAACATCGCCGGTCCGGCTTTCTTGAAGAACAACGTGAACGGCGTAGTTGGCTCGGTCGAACTCTTCATGCTGACCAGTGCCAACAGCCCTACCGACGGCAACGTCTACAAGGTTCGCTTCGCCGCACCGGACTCCATGCAATGCTCGGGCGACATCGCCGAACAAAAAATCCTGCCGGCGGACAATTCCGACCTTGGTTCAGGAATCACCGGCGCCAACGGCGTGCTGCGAGCCAATCTGACCAACGCCAGTGGCTACAGCACCACGCTGGAAGCCCTGAACAACGACGAATTCACCATCATCATCACCGATGATGTCGTGACGCCGACCACCGTGCATGCCTGCGCCAACATGCGGGCCGCTCGCCTCGCTCCGCCGGAAACACCGGATCCGCCGGCACCATTCGACGGCACCGTGGCCGAAGCGACCACGATCGATGAGATCTTGGCCGCCTCGGACTACCGGGCAAACGCCTCCAACACCGGCAAGGACCAAGAGATCCTGCGCCTCTACACGGCGTTCTTCAATCGGGAGACGCCCGATATCAACGGCGCCAAGTACTGGATTGCAGTGAGCAAGGGTGAAGCGGGAGATCCCGCAAACCTACGGGTATACGGCACATTGGAGCTCTCTGGCTTCTTCGCCGCCTCAACCGAGTTCAAGAACACATTCGGCAACGTCAGTGATGCCGATTTCGTCGACACGGTGTACCAGAACGTGCTGGGCCGTCCGGGCGAAGCCAAGGGTGTTGCTTACTGGAACGACATCCTGAACGGCACGAACGTGTCAGGCGACAACCCGACCCTGACCAAGGGCACACGAGCCCAGGTGGTCTACTACGTAGCCATCAACAACGAATTCATCAACCGTCTTCCCTACGCCCCCATTTCGTGAGGCGTTGATAGGAGCTGAATTCACACAGCTGAATTGAGAGTTGTGGTGCGGTGGGGCCGAGCTAATGCTCGGCCCTTTCGCCGTTATGGGGGTGGGAGCTAGATGACGGCCAGCTCACGGATTGCCACCAGATCACCGCAGTTACGGCATTGGCGGAGATCGTCGCCAGTTTCCAGGATGTCGGAACGAATGGGGCGAAGCAGGCGATGGTCGGTGCTACGGGCGCTCATCGAGCACGTCGGGCACTGCACGGTCATTACAAAGGGTTCCACCGAGACCTATCGGCCAAAACGTTCTGATGTAGAGGACTGCTCCGGGCACGAAACGCCCCTCGTTGCAGCTAACCTCTAGACCCTTATGGCACGCCGCATTGAGGTGGAACTCACCAGCACAAAAGATCCCGACACTTGGACATGGAGGGCCGCCGGTGCCCGCCAACCCAAGGGGGAAGTGGCGACCACGTTGCTGTACCCGGATGCCAAGGTGGGCGACGTCGTGAAGGTGGAGGCCGAATTCCACCTCGACGGCATCGAGGTGGTCGAGGTGTTCGCCCCCAAAGCCAAGAAAGAACGCTCAGACCTTCTCGACCTGATCACCACCCCGCTGCGTGATGACGAACTGGTAACCGAGGTCCGAGCAAAGAAGGGGCGCGGCGGTGGCCGGGAGGGGCGAAACGACCGACAAGATCGAGATCGGCCACGGCGTGAGAAGACCGACCGGAAGCCTCGGAGCGATCGCCCCGACCGGCCAGCACGCGAAAAACGGCCAGCGGCCGATGCCAAACCACGGCCCACCCGTTTGAAGCCCCGTCGGGTACATCGTGACGCTCTGATCGCCGAGATCCCCGAGGAGCACAAACCCATTGCCGAGCAGCTGCTCAATGGTGGTTTGCCGGCGGTACGAACCGCTACCAAGGGCGACCCCAACGCCAAGCAGATTATCTCCATCGCCGAGGGGCTAGCTCCGAAGCTTCAAGCGGCTGAGTGGTTGGACCGCGCCGAGGCCGCCAAACAGGACATCGAACACCTGGATCTTCGCGATCTTCGTCAGGTCGTTGTGGCGGCCGACAAAGGTGCTCGCGATGAGACCTCCAGAGCTCTGGCTGCGGAGTTGCGCGAGAGCCTGGCCAGCCGGATCGAAAAGGATCACAACGAATGGCTTGCTGACCTCGAGAAGGCTGTCAAGGAAGAGCGCGTCATTCGAGCGCTTCGCCTGACATCCAGGCCAGTGAAGGCTGGTTCTCCGATCCCGATGGAGCTCGCCGAGCCCTTGGCTGCGCTGACCGTTGTGGCGATGAACTCCGAAACACCGGCGGACCGATGGGCGTCGGTGCTCGATGCTCTAGCGTTCTCGCCAATCCGCAATGCGGTCAAACCCGAGTTCTACCCCACCAGTACCGACGAGCAATTCCTCGATGTCGTCCGATCGGTTGCCGACCGGGTGCCGGAGATCGCCGCTCACTACGGGATCAACCCCTCCGAGGCCAAGGCCGCCGCCAAACGGGTGCGGGCGGCTCGCAAGGCCGGAGGAACCCGGGGCCGCAACGAGCGTGGTGCAGGCCGTCCTAGCGGCGGCGAGCGGAGTGGTGGGAGTGACCGCACCGGTGGGTCAGATCGTCCCAAGCGTGATCGCAAAGAAAAAGGCGACCGCGGTCCGCAGGTAAATAAGGGCCATGCCGATCTCCTGAAGAAACCAGCGCGGCCGCGTCCCGGCACAGTGATACCAGAACCAGAACCAGAACCAGAACCAGAACCAGCGGAAGCTGCGGACGCAACCGAATCGATCGAAGGCAAATCGGTGGAGGTCGCCCCGCCCGAATCAGCCGAGGCCACCACAGACGATGTAGCTACAAGCTCCGACGGAACCGAAGACGCCACTCCCGACGAAGTCGATCAAGCGACCGCTACTGACGACGAGACTGAAACCTAGATAATTCTCACAACGCCCGATGGGCGGTAAGGAGTCGGGCCTTGAGCCCGAAGCTCTCGAAGAAGTTCTTCGTCGCTCGATCCCCTGGTAGAGCCCACGCATCCACCCCTACTGCGCCGAGTTCGGTGAGGTGTTCCACGATGATATCCATCATCGCCTCACCAATCCCTGCATCCCGAGCTTCGGGGTATACGGCAAAATCATGAAGACGCCCAAGTTTGGTTCCGTCATCCAATAACTCGATGAAACAGATGCTGTAGCCGAAAACAACGTCGTCGTAGGTTCCCACAACGCAGATAGCGTTCTCGGTTTCCATGGCCCGTAGGAAGCGTTCGCCGGGAGACTCGAATCCGATCTCTCGGTGACTGAAAATCGAACCTCCCCGCTTGTCCGGCAAGGGCCGGGTGACGGCTTCGCCGATCCACTCGACAGCGGCGAGATCGTCTTCTGTGGCGAGGCGGGCGCTGTCGTACTCCACTACGCGTCGAGACGATCGAGTTTCGCCAGGATCGTCTTCCGAGAGCGGTGAGCTGTCTCGTGTTTACGAACTCGTTGCCGCTGCGAAGGCGTCAGATCATCCAGCAGTGCGATTATTTCGCGAGCGGTGAGATCGTCGTACCCAGCGATGGGCATTCTCGGCGCAGCAGGTCCAGACGACTTCGCCTTCGTGGCCTTGGCCCTGGTGGCTTTGGCTGATGAACGCTTCGAGCTGGCAACCTTCTTGTTGACCTGTTTGCCACCGCTTTTCTTGGCGATCTCCAGCCGGGCCGCCTCATCGTCGGCGGTTCCAACACGATTTGGATCGGCGATCGTGGACGGCGGGGCATCATCGTCTGGTGGTGCGAGTCCTACGACCTGGCCGAACTCTGTTATCCCCCGGGCGGTGATCGTGGCAAGCGTGGTCAACACGTCGGCGGTAGCCCTCTCAGCAGTGGACTGTCCCCGAGAAGCCGCCATTCGACCGAGGAACAGGCCGAGCTGGACCTGGCTCTTTCCCTTCTTGGCGAGCTGGGGCACAACTTTCTGGAAGTCATAGACCAGGCCAAGCGGCGCGTAAATCACAAGATCCTTCAGACCGATTTCGTCCTTGTCGTCCTTGGATTCCATAGCTCCCCTCTTTACCTCGTTATGTGAAGATAAGTGAAATTGAAGGACAATCGGGGTCGCCCACAGGGCAGCGCGGGTTCCTGGGAGAACCGAACTGGCTCCGGTTGACCACGAGAAAGCAGCTCTCGCAGACGAATTCGCGGTCGCGCTGGGCGTTCACCTTCGGAGCATCATCAGGATCGTCTTCGTCCTCGTCGTCATCGTCTGTAGCCATTCGATCTTGAAGGATGTCGCTGAGGTCGGCCTCGATATCGTCCGGATCGAGGTCATCGTCTTCGTCATCTTCGTCATCCTTGACGACTTTGCGAGCCCGAGGTGCCGGGGTCTCCTCGTCCGCACCTTCTTCCTCTTCGTCTACGACCTCATCGAGGGAGACTGACTCGAAATCATCGTCTTCCAGGTCGTCGTCGGCGAGATCCTCGTCTATGTCGGCATCGTCGAGGTCTTCGTCGACGAGATCGTCGTCGTCGTCATCATCATCTATGACTTCCTCGATTTCTTCTTCGTCAAGTTCATCTGCCATGCAACACCTTCTCGGAACGACACCTCTAGGTCGGGCGGACTCTACAGACTGCGGAAACAACTCCCACCGTGACCTATGGCGGAATCTTTCGTGAGTTGTCTTTCCCGATAACGAAGGCGGCCGTTGACTGGACCTCGTGAGGACTATTTCTTCTGGAACATGGCTCGGTGGTTGTTGACGTTGGCCACGTAGGAATGGGTACTGCTGTACCAGCCGTTGGCTCGGACTGAACCCTGGCCCTGGTAGTAGCTGGCGATCGATTGGTTGACGTCGCCCATCTCGCGCAGCAGCCACCCGAGGTAGGCCGCACTCATTTGTATGTTGTCTTCCGGCTCCACACGGGTGAGCGATGGATCGCCGATCAAGGCGCTGGCGATCCACTCCCCCGTCGCTGGCATGATCTGCCCGATGCCGAAGGCGCCGGCGCTGGAGATCTGGTCATTCCGCCAACCGGATTCCTGCCAGGCGATAGCCATGAGGAGATCCGTCGGAACGCCGTAGTGAGCAGCCCACTTCTCGAGGCTTGGCAGGATTGCGAGACGGGCTGGGTCATCGAGTATTCGCTGAGGCAGGTTCGGGTAATCAGCCGCCGAGCCTGGCACCTTTAGAACCTGTCCCACCCGAATCCGATACGGACTGGCAATATTGTTCTGGCGAGCGATTTCTTGCCATGAGACGCCGAGTTTTGCACCGATGCGGCTGAGACTGTCACCGCTGACGACCGTGTATGAGCCAGCGGGCAGAGAGCCGGGTACCACCGGCTTGGGCTTCTCGCCACTAGCTACCGGAGCCGATGCCCCGGCGGCCGTGTGGGTTGGGATACTCAATACCTGGCCGACGCGGATTCGATTGGGATTGGTGATGCCGTTCTCATCAACAATCTGGGAAACCGTCACGCCGTACTTGCCGGCGATGTGACCCAGGGTCTCGCCTGGAACCACGGTGTGGGACTCATGGGCCGAAGCCGGTGAAGCCCAAGCGAACAAAGAAGCACCGATGATCGCCGGAGCAATGAACTTGGGAGATAGCAGAGAATGAACACGCATTCCGGCCTATCGGCCCCCCGTTCGAGCGTTTCAAGGCGATAGGTCGAAATACCTACTCACGCCCCGCCCACTCCCCCGGCCACCACACCACTCTCCGTGAAAACCAGCCCAGCGACGGCGCTGAGCAGTCCAGCCCGACACCACCCAAGATCTGTCGCAGCGCCGAAGGCGAAGCCTCCGTGGCGCCTGAACGCCCCCCGGAGGGAA
>JABDIY010000086.1 GCA_013003535.1 Acidimicrobiales bacterium
TAACGAATCCGCAATTCGCGGACGGTCATCCGCTGCAACGCGGCGACCTCTTTTCCAATGTTTCGTCGAATGGTCGCATGGAGCGCCTCCTGGTGGAGTTGCCCACAACGACCTTCGCTTGGCGACGTGCGCGCTGTCAGGCGGACAAGATGATTAACAGCCCCTATCTGTTAACCTACCCGGCAATCGGCAAGCATGACGGATGAGCGATAACTGCGGCGGCTTGGGCACGCGACAGGCGGGCAAGTTGGTAAGATTTGGTACAAAGAACTGATTTTTCCGTCGCCCTTCTGGTTTGGAAGACGTCCGACCCAGCCACCCCAAGGAGTGATCCGAGAGATGTTGATGCACAAAATTCGCACCGCGCTGGTGGTGACTGGAGCTGTCTTTGCCGTGTACCAGGGCATCGATCTCCAGGCTCAACCCGTACCGAACGAGCAACCGAAACCGGTCGCCAATGTGCCACTCGGACCGGCGCAGCCCCAGGGATCGAAGGCAACCGACGACCCGAGAACCACACTTCCGTGGCTACCCTGGCCAAGTCTGGGAGTGAGCGCGGACGGTAGCAGGGTTGTCGCGCCGCTGTCCTCCCAGTTCAACCAGGTGAGAATCGATCTCGCATCCGGGGAGCGAAAGACGCTGCCCGAGTCCGCAATCGATCCAATGTTCACGCCCGATGGAAGTTTGATGTTGACCACCAACGGGGTCCTGTGGGACGTCAAAACCTGGAGCAAGGTACGAATCTTCAAAGCTGAGGAGCAGCGCCAAGTCTCCTGCTGCTGTTTCAGTCACGATTTCAAATACATCGTGACGGGTTCCGAGGACAAAACGGTTCGCGTCTGGGATGCCCGGACCGGCAAAGAACTCGCCAAGTTGGTCGGCCACAACGACTGGGTTACTGCGGTCGCGATCGACGGACGGAACAAGTTGGTGATCAGCGGATCCAAGGACCGAACGGCCCGCATCTGGGATTGGAAGAGCGGGGAACATTTACACTCCCTCCCCGAAGAAGACATTCTTCGGGTCGTCGCCTTCGGTGCGAGCGGCCGACGGGCAGTCACTCTCGGCTGGTTGAGTTCGGCCCGGATCTGGGACACCGAAACCGGGGAACAGGTTGCCCTGCTCAAAAATACCCACGGGTGGAAGTACGCGATCATCGACCCGAACGGGTTTCGGGTCGTGACATATGGCCACGGATACCGCCGCGAAGTCGCCCGCGTCTGGAACATTGAGGATGGACGCCATCTATACTCGCTTGAAGACCCAGAATCAGTCCGGTTCGCTCGATTCGATCATTCTGGGAATCGCTTGGTTGCGGGCGGAGAGAAAACCTGTGTTTGGGACGCGAAGAGTGGTCGGCGTCTCGTCACACTTGAAGACGCGGATGGACTCCGGAAAGCTTGCTTTTCTCCCGATGGCACTCGAGTAATTGGGGCGTCGCCGCGTTCACTCGGCGTTTGGGAGGCCGCCACCGGAAAACCAATCATTACGTTTCAGTCAACCTACCGGACAATCAATTCGCTGGACGTCACCCCCGACGGGAAGACTGTCATCAGTTCGGGACACACCTACCCGGTGGCCGTGTGGGGATTGACCACCGGGGAGCAGGAACTCGTCCTCAAGGGCGGGCACCAGGCTCAGGTGTCGGCGGTGGCGTTCAGTCCCGACGGCTCGAGGATCGCCACCGCCTCGCTGGACCGCAGAGC
>JABDIY010000095.1 GCA_013003535.1 Acidimicrobiales bacterium
AGCGGAACCAGTCCCGGAGTGCGTGAGGTTGCGGAGGGACGAAGCAGCACGATGAACGTGTCGTTCTGGTTGAGCGGAGCGAGCCGTGAAGCGACCCCGTGCGAGGAACGAGCCTGGGCGAGCGGAACCAATGAAACAGAGGGACGGAGCAGCTTATTAGACGTTTCGTTCTGGTTGAGCGGAGCGAGCCGTGAAGCGACCCCGTGCGAGGAACGAGCCTGGGCGAGCGGAACCAATGAAACGGAGGGACGGAGCAGCACGATGAACAAGCCGTTCTGGTCGAGCGGAGCGAGCCGTGAAGCGACCCCGTGCGAGGAACGAGCCTGGGCGAGCGGAACCAAAATCACTGCGTAACGGCGATGATTTCTTCGAGTCGGACGATGTCCTCGGCGCTGACCACACCGAGGAAAACGTTGTCATCTCCAACGATCGCCAACATGTCTTGTTCACTCTTGCGCATCGCCACCATTGCGTCGCGTAGATTCCAGTGCGGTGAGCCGGGCGGAACTGTTCGGTCTACCACCTCGGCGATGAGGGTGGTTGGCCATTTGTCGCGTTCCACCTCTGCGCAAGCCGACACCGTGCAGAGACCCACATAACGGGCTCCATCGACCACCGGCACCGTTTTGAGCTGCTGACCGATCGCCAGGTTATGGATGAACTCATACACCGTGCTGTCGGGGGTTACGGTGAAAATCACCGGCTTCAAGACGTTCCCAACCGGACTGTTGGCCTTCCCTTCAACGAGGCCGGTTCGTTCCACCTTTTGACCGGTGGCGACCGAGGAGGGCCCAGCCACAAGCTGGGAAACAGCCGCCGCGATGAGTGCCGGCACCACCGCCCCACCCCCGGTCGATTCGGCTACGAACATCACTGCGGCCAGCGGGGTGCGATAACCGGCGCCAAGGAACGCCGCCAATCCCAGGACGGGCCAGAGGTTGCCACTCACGCCGGTGATGCCGATCGATTCCAGGCCGTTTCCTACCACCGTGCCAAACAAGACGCCCTGCACGGCGAGCGGGATGAAGAATCCTCCGGTTCCGCCGGCGCCAACGGTTACGAAGGTGGCCGAGGCCCGAAGGAGGAAAACGAACAATACCATGATGATCGGCCGCTGGTCTTCCAGAAGCCAACGGATCGTGGCCACACCGGGACCGAGCGTGATGGGATCCCCGGCTGCTTCGTTACTGATCACCGCAAGCAGGGCGAGAAGGACTCCTCCCACCACGACCGCCCGAAACGCTGAATGGTCGGCGGCGATCGCCTTGGCTCGGCGGACACACCACGCATAGGCCCGGCCACCGAAACCGGCTCCGAGCCCAATCGCAATAGCACCCAGAATCTGGGCTGTCCCCACCCCGCTGTCAAAAGCAAAGGGGAGAACTCTTTCCGCCTGCACCAGTGGCGTGGAGATGAAAGCGAGATAGGCGGCGGCCGAGGCCAGCAGAGATGGCAGGAGAGCTCGATTCGCAAGGTCATCTCGGTAAGGAGCTTCCAGAGCGAAGACCACTCCGGTCGCCGGTGCTTGAAACAGGCTTGCAACCGCCGCCGCGGCACCGGCGGTCATGAGGATCTTGGCACTGTCTTTCCCGAGCCACCTCCGGAGCCGCCGGGAGAGCTTGAGGCCAACCACCGACCCGGTGTAGATCGAAGGACCTTCGAGGCCGACCGCTCCACCGAGGCCAATGGTGGCGATTCCGGCCACGAGCCGCGGTGTCAGATTTCGCCCGGAAAGGTACGGAGCTTCTTCGTGGTAGGCCCGAATGTGCTCGTCGGAAGTGGAAGGCGTGATTCCTCGCCCGATAGTTCGCAGCGTGAGTGTGGCGATGGCCAGCCCGAAGAAAGGCGAGATGGCTGCGGCCCAGATCGGCAAGCCCTCCACAGACTCAAGCAGAGCCCGAAGGACCACCCATTGGAGTAGGGAGATGATGAAACCCACCAGTCCCCCGAGCAGAACCGATGCCGCCAGCAGTCTGATGACCTGCTGTTCCGGGGCCAGTGCCCGCAAGAAACTCAGCACACGCTTCACAGCCTCCAATCTTGCCGCCGGAGCGCTGCCGCCACGCGCTCATGACGGTACAAAAGCCAAGAGGTGGACTGCCGACCCATGGAGCTCAAAAATGCGGCCAATAGACATTAAACGACGAGACGCTGGGCACACCTCCGTAATTTCGACTGGCCGCGGTTCGTTGTCGGGCGATTCTTCCTCTACAATGGGGTCTCCAAGTGCTACGAAAAGTACAAATATCCGTCAGGAGTGCCGCGTGAAAAAAGGGCGCCATCGCAGGTACGAGGAAGCTCGTGCTCTCAAGCAGACTGTTCACAACGACAACATCGAGTCGCTTTTTGATCGACTCGACGACGACCCGTTCGATCTACCCGTAACCGAAGAAGCCAGCTTGGTTGGAGTGGACGACGACGAGTAACTCGTCGTCGATCTGACAGTACTGTTCGCTGCGTGCGAGCGGGTACTCCCTCAGGCGGCTCTCCGAAAGTCACGTCAACAAAAAATCATTCCCCAGAAGCCTATTGCCCAGCTCGCCTGGTTTGGGTCGCCCATGATTAGGTGAGCGGCTCACCACTTCGACGCTCGAGCGAAAGCCCGCCGTTGCCATCGAAGGCCAGCGCCGCTTTTCCGCTGACCAGTGCGCTAATCGGTGCTCCGATGATGTCGCCCCGCCAGCCGTTATCGAGCCGACTGGCCACACCGTCGGTGAGGAACGACTCAACGTCGGTTCGGGTGGCGAGAACTGCGGGATCGAGGTCGACATTCCGGGCCACCTGAGAGACCCACGCCGTAACCAGGCTCACGACGGGTCGGAGCGAGCGGTCCATCTCGTTGGTCCCTCTCCGCAGCGGCACAGGAGGGTCGGCGTTGGTGCCTGCCACTACAGCGGCCAAGATCATCGGCGTCACCGTGCTGGAAGTGTGTCTCCCGTCGACACCGCGTATCTCTTTCAAGGCCTTTTCGGTCTTGGGCGCACGCTGGGCGATCCCAACGAGTGCGATGTCGCTGAGAACGTTGCGAACTGGGACATCGATGGTGGCGGCGCGCTCATCACGCCAACGCACCAGTTCCAGCGCTATTGCCAGCGCCTTACCCTTCAGGGCTCGGGCCTCCTTGATACGGCGGAGCGACTGCTCGGGAGTGCGTTGTACGATTGCCGTTTCCAACATTCGCTCACACTCGTCCTCCACCCACCCGGTCCGCCCTCGCAGTTCCAGCTCCTTGGATAGCTGCGCAGCAGTCGTGAGCAGGTACTCCACGTCGCTTGCGGCGTATTTCAGCTGGTCATCGCTGAGCGGGCGGCGTAACCAATCAGTGAGGCGGTCACCCTTAGCCAGCTGGATGCCTTCGTATTTGGCCAGGAGGCTTGCCAGTGACGCTGAGGCCATGCCAAGGAACCCAGCTGCAATTTGGGTGTCGAAAATCTTGTTCGGCAGGGTGTGGCATGAACGGTGCAAGACCTCAAGATCCTGGGCAGCAGCATGAACCACACAGACGCCAGGACCATTGAGTAGCGGAACGAGCGCAATCAGATCCACGACGAGCGGGTCGATGAGCACGACTCTGTCGCCAACCGCCATCTGGACCAGCGCCACCTTGGGGTAGAAGGTCTTTTCACGATGGAACTCGGTGTCCAGGGCATAACGATCGGCTTCCATCGCCTCGGCCAGAAAGTCGCTTAGCGCAGGGGCAGTGGTGATGAGCTCGGACAAGAGGCTCTATTCTAGGTCAACTGGAGCTGAGTTGAGGAGTAAGGCAAGATCCTCGGGGCAATCCGCATCGCGAACTGCAAGGCTATCCACTGGTACCGCAACGTAGTCACCAGTTTCGATTGCCGCCTGCATTCTTCGCTCCCCATCCCTCAACAGGCCCTTGACGGCAGCCCACCGTTGAGTTGGCCAGCAGGCCAATATGGGGTGAAGCCGGTCATCGACCATGGCGATTGACGCCACCGTATTGTTGCCGCGGTTCACCAGCGTGCGGATGACATCGGACGTGATGAGGGGCATGTCGCAGGGGGCCACGACGATCCGGGTCACGCCCGAAGCCCAGCCCAACGCCGTGCCGAGTCCGGCCAGGGGTCCGGCGCCGGGATTCTGATCGGGAATCGACGGAATCGCCAGTGCGGCCGACAGCTCACTGGAGCCACCGATGAGTACCACCGGGTCGACTCCTGCGGCTCGAAGAGCCGCCAATACGATCCCTGCCAGAGGTCCTTGAGGGGTCTCCGCCAAGCCCTTGTCGGCGCCGAAGCGACGGGATCCGCCGCCAGCGAGAATCGCTCCCGCGATCGGGGGCTGATTCTTCAGGCCAGCTCGGACGGGGGCCATGATGGATCGAGTTGTTGTAGGAAGATCGCCGTGCGCTCGGCCTCGTCGTGCTCGCCAATTTCCACGGCGGCTAGGTGAAGGCCGTGAAGGGCCCTTAGGAAGCCGCGATTGGTGGGGTGCTCCCATCTCACATACCCCGAGCCACGCCAGCCGTTTTGACGAAGTGTGTCGAGGCCCCGGTGGTACCCCACCCGGAATGCGGCATACCGCTCGATCGGATGTCGACCGAGTTCCCCCAGCCGAGCCCAACCGTCGAGGTAACGGGGGTAATCGGCCACAATCGATGAGACCGCCTCTCGTCGATCGTCCACTTCTTCAGTGGCAAGAGCAGCCACCAAACGATCAGCGATCTGCTTCTCTACCTCTGGCAGCACAGTTTCGGGCGGGCCGCTGGTTCCGAGGTTCAAGTTGGTCACCCGGTCAGGTTAACCGCACGGCTGACCTAACAATTTCACTCGGGGAAGCTAACCAGAATTGCGGCGTTGGCGATAACAATCCGGTCGGGGCCATCTTGTGCCGGCACATCGAGGCCGCCGGCTACGGGGCGTACGGTGACCAGCCCATAGGGAACCTCGGATTTGACCGCATCGATGTCGATGGCTGCCGGATCAGCCACGCCCACAATTACCTCTACCCGCATGTCACCCCGATCCTTCCCAGCCGCAGCAAAGAAATTGAGGCTGCTATGCCGAAGAGCATCTGCCACCGCTCGTCGGGCGGCCTTGGTGTAGTCCGAGCCGTGAACATCTACGCCCATGCCCATCTCGGTGATCCAACGAATATTCGCCATAGCCATGAACGTTACCTTCGGACCCAGCAAGGCCGAGACTCAAATCGGTGAGCGCTCTCGAAGTCAGAGGCTGGTTGTTGGTCCGTGGATTGGATCGGCTGCTTCACCAGTACTGAGGAATTCCCGACTCGCCTCATAGGAGGCCGCCAGCAATTCACGTGATCGGCTCCAGTCGTCGAAACGGACCCGTGGCGATCCCCCGGCCGGCAAACGGATCACTTCACATTCGTCGCTTATCTGGGCGAGATCTTCCTCGACTCTTTGAACCCGGGCGGTCCAGTAAGCGTGCATCAGCGAATCGAAGGGTTTCTCCGGTTCGAGGGGTCGGGCGTCGAGATGGCCGACCTGGAGGATGTACAGGGTGGTGGCGCCTTGAGCCAAGGCCCACTGTAGAGGCAACTCGTTGACCACTCCGCCGTCGTACAGGAGCTTTCCGTCAATTTCGACGGGCGGATAGATGGCCGGGAGCGCAGCCGAAGCCATGAGCGCAGGAATCAGCGGTCCGGAATCGAACCAGTGTGCCGAAGCTTCGTGGGCGTCAGTAGCGACACAGGCGAACGGCACCTTGAGTTCGGAGAAGGTACGAACGGGTAGCTCATCCAGCAGCATCTGCTGAAGCTTGGAAGGATCGTGGATGCTGGCCCGCTTGAACGACATCTGTGCGATGAGTGGGATCCGACTGCGGGGCATGAGGTCGGGTTTGCCGTCGGCAAGATTGCTCCACAGTCGCACCAAACGATCGACTCCCCGGCTGGTTGGATCCGCAGCAAAGGCGGCGCCGTTGATCGCTCCTACAGAACAGCCGGTAATGATGTCCGGAGAAATCCCGGCCTCGGTCAGAGCTCGGATCATCCCCACTTGCACTGAACCGAGAACGCCGCCGCCGCTCAGGATAAAAGCTGTCTTGGGGTCAGTGCCAAACCTTGACCGCGCCTCGGCGAGCCAATCTCGAAGCAGCCCACGGCGGCCAAATCCGCTGCTGTTGCGAATAGTGAGGGGCGGCACACGGCCATTCTATTGACGACGACCCCAATCAGGGGCAGCGAGCCATTCGAAGTGTGTCGGTAGCACCGATGGTGGCGCTAGAACCGCCGAGCACGGCGACGATGTCGCCAGAGCGAACATAACCTTCCTGCTTGGCGATGTTGATCACGTTCTTGACGGACTCGTCGTTGCTCTCGATTCGGTCGATCTTGATTGCAGTAGCGCCCCAACTCATCGACAGTTGGCGCACCGTGCGCTGGTCCGGGCTGAATCCGAGAATCGGGGCCATCGGACGGAATCGAGCGATTGCTCGGACAGTGAAGCCGCTACGAGAGATACAGAGAATTGCCTTCACCCCCATTTCCATGGCCGCCCTCCAGGTAGCCATGGTCATCACATCGGTAACCGCAGAGTCGACAGACTGGGGTTCCATGAGCCGATCTCGTTTGATCTGATGGGCCCACCCTTCGTAGTCGAACTCTTGATCGGCACGCTGGGCGATCGCCGCCATGACCCGCAGGACATTGGCGGGGTCGTTTCCTACTGCAGTTTCGGCAGAAAGCATGACTGCAGAGGTTCCATCGAAAACGGCGTTGGCTACGTCGGACGCCTCGGCCCGCGTGGGATTGGGGGCCGTGATCATGGATTCGAGCATTTGAGTGGCGGTGATTGCCGGCCGGCCCAAGGCGATGCAGCGGGCAATGATGTCCTTTTGGAGATGCGGCAATTCCTGGATCGGGAACTCCGCACCGAGATCGCCGCGAGCCACCATCACTGCCCCGGACGCCATGATAATTCCGTCGAGATTGTCGACCGCTGACCGGGTTTCGATCTTGGCTACGACCAAAGGACCCCGCGGCGCCGGTTCAGTGCCAACTCGCCGAATATCGTGGGCGGAGCGCACGAAGCTGACCGCAACCATGTCGATTCCCGCCGAAACGAAGGCATCCAGCAGCCGAAGGTCTTCGGGGGTGGGTGTGGTGACCTTCAATCGGTCTGATGGGATGTGCAGGCCAGGCTTGCCCTGCACCTTTCCGCCGTATTCCACCATCACGCGGAGGGAATCGCTGGTAGATCCGATGACTTTGAAGACCACGGTGCCGTCACCAACAATGAGCCGGTCTCCTTCGAGAACGTCGTTGAGCAGCGAGTCATACGCCACGGTGAAGGTGTCCTTGCCGCTGGGACCGGTTCCCGGCGTGAGTTTGTACTCTTCGCCAGTTTCTAGGATGCGCCGGTCTTCGAACAAACCCAGGCGGATTTTCGGGCCGGGTAAGTCGGCCATGATTCCAACATTGGCGTCCATGGATTCGGCGACCGAACGGATTCGTCGATAGCGCTCCAGTCCGTCTTCGAGGGTGCCGTGGGAAAGGTTGATCCGGGCCACGTCCATGCCGGCTTCAACCATGTCTTTCAGAGTTGCCTCATCGTCTGAGGCGGGTCCAATGCTGGCAATGATTTTGGTGCGGCGGTTCACATTCAGTACGTTACTGCCCGTAGGCTTGCATTCTCGGTTACCCCGTAGTAGCGCTAGCCGAACGGGAGTCGGATTGAAGCTCGAATTACGTGTGAGCCGATAGCAGGCTCAGGCTGTAGGTCACGCTGGAAACCGCCTCAGGTTTGTCCATGTTTGGGGCTTCATCCACGGAGGCGCTGGCGATTTTGACCCGGCATACCGCCAGGTTCCTTCCCAATTTGACAAGTTCGGTGTCGGCTACCATTTGGGGGCCGACGGGCCGCCGCAGAAAGTCGATTGACAGGCTGGTGGTAACCGCCAAGGCGGCATCGCCGAGGTGGGCGAGCAGCAAGGCGTACGTGCCAACATCAGCCAACCACATCATGGTGGGCCCGCTTACCGTGCCGCCCGGGCGAAAGTCCTCGTTGCCCACTGTGTACCGGTATCGGCAAAACCCGGGGCGTAGCACGTCGAATCGATCGGGCGCGTAGAAAGCTTCCTTCGCGGGCCAGGCCTCCGCCATGTAACGGTGCAGATCCGTGGTGGTCATCCGAAGGTGAGATGACGACGGAGGATCCGAATAGGACATTGCTAGCCCGTGCATCCGCACTGGACAGTCTGCTCCATGGCTTTCCACTTGAACGGAGTGACCTCAGAGGTAGTGCCACAGCCAAGGCACTGGAGGGCGAAACCACCGGCCGCAGCCACCATCCGAAGCGGAGCCTCGCCAGTGGAGAGCTTCTTCTCTTTCTTCCGCTTCTTTGGCTGCAACACCTCGGGCAGATTGGTGAGATCCAGCTCCCGGTAGGGGCGTCGTTCCTCTGGAAGTGCAGCAAATAGTTCCGGCTGCGGCACGATCTGACCGAATTCGAGGCTGGGTGGGACCGACCACGGAGCGAAATACCTCAGCGCATACCGTTCGGCCGGATCCGCCAGTTCAAAGGCTTCCAAGAGGTCCGCGGAGGCTTGAAGCGGTCCTATGCGGTTTGGTTCATTTACCTTCTCGGGGCCCGAGAAATCCAGGAACGCAGCAATGTCTGCGTAGTCCTCAGGGGCAAAGACACGGGCATCCTCCGCGATCTCTTGAATCTCGCTGATGAAACCGTCAGCATCGGCGCCTGCGGTGGGGTCCTCCATCGTGTCGCTGGCAAAAATAATGACGAAACGGGCGCCGCTCCCCTCCTTCTTGCGACGAAGAATTCGACCCATCCGCTGAATCATTTGGCGTCTTGTCCTACTGGCGCTCACCACGATGCCCAGGTTGGCGTCGGGTACGTCGACCCCTTCGTCCAACACTTTGGGAGCGGCAACGGCTCGCAGACGTTGTTCGCGGAAGGCCAGAAGGATGTCTTCCCGCTCGCGACGGGGTGTCTCGCCGGTGATTATCTCGATTGTGGTGAGCGGGTCCAGTCGGTTGATTGCATGGTTGGCTGCCCGAACGGTCTCGGTGAAGAGCAAAGATCCGTCAGAGTCGTTGACGGGCTCGGCAAAAATCCCGAGCGCGTCATACTTGGCTTGACTGTTGGCCACGATCTCTCGTCGAGAACCAAAAGCATCGAGGTATTCGTTTGCGGCTCGGCCGTGAGAGCCACCATCGTTTGCAGCAAGGTGTTGTACGGCAGCGAGGAAAGCACCAAACGGGCGTTGTGGCATGTCAGGGATAGACCGTAGGACCCGACGAGAATCCACGAGGGCCTGCTCGGTGGCGATGTAATCGGCTCTTTCGGACTCGGTGAGCGGCACCGCTACGAATGCGACCCGGGGTTGAGCGCACACGCCATCAGCGATTGCCTCACCGAAGCCGTAGCGGTAGCAGATTCCTCCGAAATAGGGGAGCAAGAGAGTGTCGACTGCATCGTCGGACCGCTGGAGGGTGGCGGTAAGTCCGAGGCGTTCGGTATACGCGGTCATCAGGCTTTTGCGCAGGACCTTACCGCCGAAGCCGTGGCACTCATCGGCAATCAGAAGCCCGTCCTGCCCGACTGGGGGAACAGGCTTGCGACTGGCGGCGGAATGGCGGGTAGTGACAAGGATGTCGCAATCTGGGGGGCGATCGGTGCCGCTGTCGCCCAGCCGTCCGATCCGATACTCCGGCATGGATTCAGAGAGTCGTTCACTCCACTGTTCCATCAGCACTCGACTGGGCACCACGACCAAGACGAACAAGCCGCGCCGCTTGGCGTCGATGGCAGCGGCGATCGCCACGTTGGTCTTGCCGGAGCCCGTAACGGCCTCCACAACACCTTGGCGGCCACACCGCAGCCAACTGGAGAGTGCATCGACTTGCCACCGGTACAGAAACTTGGCTTCACCTTCTTGCCCGGGCTCCAGACGCTCCGAACCGAATGCATCGAGAACCGACGATTCGGCCGCAACGACGGCGCTGACATTCACGATGGAGTTGGGGGATGAGATTTCAGGGGAGGTGCTCACAGCGAACCAACCACGATACCGCCGACACAGGCCTTTTGTGGCGAATCGGCCACTGGTGACCGACGCTCAGCAGCCACCGCCGCTGGGACGGTCGGGAATGCTGGGATCCACGACCTCGATGTGGATATGTCCAGATGAGGGATCCGCGGTGAAGTCGTCAACCTGAGAGTTGAACGGCAGTTTTCGGGCATTGCTTCCCACAACGGTCTGGCCGGCCACAACCCGGTCGCCCTTCGCTACCGCCAGGCCTTCGAAGTGCAGTACCTTCACCTCGAAACCAGGCCGAGTGTCCGGTTCGATGACGAGGTAGTGATCGCTGTACTTGCAGTAGAGCGTGTACGTACCAGCTCGCAACACCGTGCCCGTTACCGGAGCCCGAATCTGAGCTTCAGGATGAACAACGATGTCAGCTGCGCTATGGGAGTCATTGCCCCTGTTGCGACTCCTCATCGTCATGATCTTGGTGTCGGACTTCACGGGAATTTGAGCCTGAGATCCGTCGTGACCGGATTCATGGAACCCGATTCGCTCCACGCGATCGGCGGGATGGTGAAGGATGACGTCGCCGATCGTGGCATAGGGCGTGTAGTTCTGTTCCGCATAGTGCCGGGGCACGATGATGTTGACGCCGGCAAAGACACCGTTGTGGGTGACCGCCTCTACCGAGATGGTCATGACCGGCCCGGTGACGTCGAAACTGCAGGCCCGACGCTCGATGGCGGAACCACCGGTGGGAGTTGATACCACCGAGTCAGAACAATCGCCGAGCGGAGCAAGGACTGCAGTGCCAGTTGCGCCGATGGTTGGCGCAATTCGAGCCACATTTGCGCGCACGATGGCAGCTGCCTCCGGACTCAGACCGCGCCCGTCGGCAATATCCCGCCCTGCCACAGCCGCGTGAATCAAATCGAGAGCCCAGGCATCGGGATTGGCCTCCACAGCACCATCGATACCCACCACTTGGCCTTGCACCACCTGCACGATGAGCGTGGCGGTTACTCCAACCTCGCTGATCGCAATTGGACAACTCCGCACCTGCCCGCTAACTGTGCAAGCTCCAGCGGGAACGACGGTGGAGAATGCTCCAAAGCGTTTTCTTACATTCTCGATTGCGGCGCTCAAACCATCAGAACGGTTCTGGGGTAGATAGCCCGTGGAGCGCCCGAGGGCGAGGGACTCCACTACGTCAACTGCTGCGGCCACATCGGAATCAGCATCGACGGCTCGGCGGACCGTCTCGGAACGGAACGGGTGAGCAGCAATGAACTCGGTGCTTCCCGAGATCCACCGGACAACATCGACACGTGTGGCCGGCGTCTCCCGCAACAAGCCGGTCCAGTAGGCAAATCCCGAGGAATCAGGCTGGCGCCCGAGCACATTTGCATAGACGATGCGTACGAAGTCCCGATCTGACGTGGCTCCGTAGGTCTGCCGGAACTCGGCCGAGCTCGAAAAGGCAAATGCAATCGCATCGATTGAGGCCCCATCATTGAAGACATCGATCCAATATCTGGCCCCGGAGAGATCCGGATCTCGTTCGAAGAATGCCCAGTAGAGGCGGAGAACATCACCATGACCCACCGACAAGGACGCGCCTAATTCGTCTAGATCTCGCAGGGATGCAGAAACGACCGCCGTTGAGGACGAACCTCCCGCTGACGTACGGCTCCCAGGGTCCAGAATTTCTGTTCCGGGTCGCTTTTCTCCAGCGAGCGCCGGCGCTTCTGGATTAGCGAAAACGGTGACAAGAAGGGTTGCGAGCACCGCAATTGTTAATGATCGACGGACAACTCGGCGCACACGGACCATGGTTCCACTATCGGCACGCCGACAAAAGTCATCAGCGATTTTCGCTGATCTCCTGTCTCGGGCCTTGGACGATCGACTGCGAGCAATGGAACGCGGAAGGTCAACTTCAACGCTCGGTAGCGAATACGATCCAGGAATGACCCTCGGCGACCCCTTCTCTGCAGACTTCTGGACCCGCCTTGAGGGTGTGTTGTTTGATTTGGACGGGGTGATCACCCCCACCGCCCAGGTACACGAGCGAGCCTGGGCGGCGTTGTTCAACTGGTTCCTCAGCGAACACGGCGATGCGGTGGGCGCAAGCGATACAAGCCCCTTCGAGTTGTCTGACTACCACGAGTACGTAGACGGCAAACCCCGCTACGACGGCGTTCGCTCTTTCCTGGCAAGTCGGTCGATCGAACTGCCAGACGGAGAGCCCAGCGATGATCCCGGTCCACGCACCGTCTGTGCACTGGGTAATCGCAAGAATCTTGAGTTCAACAAGATCATCGAGTCTGAAGGAATCGAGGCGTTTCCCGGCTCGATCGCCCTCCTGGACGCCCTCGACGCATTGGGCATACCCCAAGGGATCGTTTCGTCGTCGAAAAACGCCGTTCCGGTTCTCGCCGGAGCCGGGATGGAGGGCCGGTTCAACGTGATCGTCGATGGCGTAGTTGCGGCAGACCTCCAGCTTCCCGGCAAACCGGCCCCAGATGCGTTCCTTCTCGGTGCAGAACAACTGAACGTTGCGCCCTCCGCCACTGTTGTATTCGAAGACGCTGTCAGCGGAGTAGCCGCTGGTCGAGCCGGGAACTTCGCACTGGTCATCGGAGTCAACCGCGGCTCCGGAGCAGACGCTCTCAGCGAGAACGGGGCGCACGTGGTGATCAACGACCTCGGCGAATTAGTGGATGCGGTCACTGCGGCGGCCGATGGAGAACGATGAAGGCAGTCCACGCTCCGGTTCCACTTCCTAAGCACCGCTTCCCCACCGAACCATGGCGTCTCGTGGAGACCGAACGAAGCCGAGCTGATCTCGGTCTGACGGAAACGCTTTTTGCGCTCGGCAATGGATTTATCGGGATGCGCGCCAATCCCGAGGAGGGCCGGGACGCCCACAGCCACGGAACATTTCTGAATGGTTTCCACGAGACATGGCCCATCGCCCACGCCGAGTCCGCCTACGGATTCGCCGAAGTCGGACAGACGATCGTCAACGTTCCCGATGCGAAATTGATGAAACTCTACGTGGACGACGAACCCCTCCTTCTGGCTACGGCCGATCTCGATTCCTACGAACGGGCGCTGGACTTCCGTACCGGAACCCTCACGCGAGACCTCATCTGGCGTACTCCGGCCGGCAAGCGAGTTCATGTACGCAGCACTCGCATGGTGAGCTTCGAACACCGGCATTTGGCCGTTCTTTCGTTCGAAGTCACGCTCCTTGATGATTCGGCACCGGTGGTGATTTCGTCACAGATCTTGAACCGCCAAGACGGTCAGGACGAGTATTACGTTCAAGCGGCTGCTCTGGGCGAGGGTAAGGATCCGCGGACGGCGAGCAAGTTCGAGCATCGCGTTCTCCAGCCGAGAGAACAACGCCATGAACGTGACGACGTGGTCCTCGGATACCGCTGCACCAACAGCAGGATGACCGTGGCCGTGGGGTATCGACACATCTTTGAAACTGATTGCCCCGCAAGCGTTGAGACCGTAGTGAGCGAAGACCAAGCCAAGACAGTGTTTGCCGTGGAGGGCGAGGCTCACAAGACTATTCGGCTGGAGAAATTGGTGAGCTACCACTCCTCCACCGGTGTTCCTGCGCCGGAGTTGGCGGACCGCTGCCAGCGCACCTTGGCCAGAGCAGCGAGAACCGGCACCAAAGCTTTGATCGATGGGCAGCGAGCTTGGCTAGACGAGTTCTGGCGATTCAGCGACGTGAGGATCGACGGTGACCCCCCGGCTCAGCAGGCGATCCGCTGGAACCTCTTCCAACTCGCCCAAGCGTCAGCCCGGACTCAAGAACAGGGCATCGCTGCAAAGGGTGTGACTGCTGACGGCTACGAGGGTCACTACTTCTGGGACACCGAAGTCTACGTGATCCCTTTTTTGGCCTACACCCAGCCGGAGACGGCACGCAAGCTCTTACGTTTCCGGTGGAACATGCTCGATGCCGCTCGACGGCGCGCCAGGATGTTGAGCCAAGACGGAGCGCTCTTTCCCTGGCGAACGATTAGCGGCGAGGAGGCCAGCGCGTATTATGCCGCTGGTACTGCCCAATATCACATCAATGCCGCCGTGGCCTTCGCCCTCAAACGGTATGCCGATGCCACCGATGACTGGGACTTCATGGCCGAAGAAGGGGCGGAGATCCTCATTGAAACGGCGCGCTTGTGGTCCGACCTTGGGTTCTACTCCACCAATGGGACCCAGCGGTTCCATATTCACGGCGTCACCGGACCGGACGAATACACCACGGTCAAGAACGACAACACCTATACCAACGTGATGGCTCGGTTCAATCTCCGATTTGCGGCCGGTCTGTGCACCGAAATACAGACACGCCTACCGGAAAAGTGGACAGCCCTCACGAGGGCCACCAGCGTGTCGGTGGATGAGATCGCCGAGTGGTTGCGGGCGGCCGATGCAATGTTCATCCCCTACGACGAAGAACTTGGGATCAATCCGCAGGACGACGTCTTCCTCGATCTGGAACCTTGGGACTTTGAGAACACCTCGCCGGATAAGTATCCCTTGCTTCTGAATTTTCACCCGCTGGTCATCTACCGCTTCCAGGTTCTGAAACAGGCCGATGTGGTTCTCGCCAATTTCCTCCGAGGCAGCCAGTTCAGCACTGATCAGAAACGTCGCAACTTCGACTATTACGACCCGATAACCACAGGAGACTCCAGCCTGTCTGCGTGCGTCCAGTCAATCGTCGCCGCTGAAGTCGGATACCACGATCTGGCCATGCACTACTTCCGGGCATCGCTGTTCCTGGACATAGCCGACACCCATGGCAACACCGCCAACGGCGTCCATGTTGCGAACGCCGGAGGAGCCTGGGCCGGGGCCGTTTACGGTTTCGCCGGTTTCCACGACAAGGGTTCCGACAACCCCGATCAAGGAATTGAGTTCTCGCCCCGGATCCCCGCCGCGTGGAACGAGTTGGCCTTCGTCCTGTTCCGTCACGGATCACGAATCGCTGTGTCAATCAGTGCAGAAACACTCTCGGTGGAAATAGAAGGTGAGCCTGTGCGCATTACCGTCGGTGACGACTCTCGGGTGTGCACCGAAGCGGCGCTCACCATCTTCAATTTGGCACAATGATCTGATGCAGAACATCCGACCGGCGGGAAGTGGCAAGAGCGCGGTCTGCGGTGCCTTTGTCCGGGAGCTCACCTCTCCCTATGCCGCCCTGGTCTTTATCGCCGAGGACGGAACGGACCCCGCAGATTGGCCAACCTCGTCGGCGTCGCGAATGGCCGATAGTCAATTGGGTCATGCGCTGGGGTGGGTCTGTGAGGTTCGCAAAGAGGATGTGGTACTCCTCGACCCGCTGGGAGAAGGTATTCTCAGGGCACCCCTTCCCGAGCTCAGCGAGGCTTGGAAACATCAGGTTCGCGTGACGAGCAGCGCAGCGGTTTTCCTTGTGCCGGCGCCGGCCGTAGAAGGCAAGATCAACGGGGCCATACAGGGATCACCGGAATGGGTGAGCGCCGTCCTAGAAGGCCATGTGGCACCGATTCGTGCCGCATCCGTACGAACCGCACTGAGTGAGCTGGCCGGGGCCAAAGCCAAGCCGGGCCGGAACGACCCCTGTCATTGCGGGTCCGGCAAGAAGTTCAAGGCCTGCCACGGCCGCTGAGCGTCTAACTACTGCAGCTCAGCATTGAACAGCCTGGACGCGAACGAGCCCACTCCGGGCGGCGTTCGGCCCACTTCTCGCGACCCGGCTGATCATCGTATGGCTTGCGCAGGAGGTCAAAAACGTCCTCGAGCACGGAGTAATCTCCCTCCGCGGCCCCATCGATCGCCAACTGAGCGATGTAATTGCGAAGCACGTATTTCGGATTCGCCGAGTCCATGAGCTTCTTGCGGCGCTGGTCACCGGAAATCTCCAGTCCCACGCGGGCGGCGTATCGCTCCAACCATCCGGTGATCTGGGAAATCACTGTCGGTGTGAGTTGCTCGGGCTGATAGTACGCCTCCATCAGTTCGGCCGGGATCTGAGCAGGATCGAGCGCCCGGAGATCCACGTTGGCAAGATTTCGATAGAAGATGGTCATGTCGGTCTCGGCCGCCTGGAGCGCTACGCCAAGATCATCGAAGAGCGGATCGTCGGCCTCGGTCAGTCCGGTCAGCCCTAGCTTGCGTCCCCAGCTGGCCCGATGACCGTGTGTGAAGACATTGGCAAACTCGTCCAACGCCTCTTGCAACGGCACGGGATCTTCAACGAGGGGGAAAAGCGCATTGGCCAGCCGTATCAGATTCCACTGCGCGATTCCCGGCTGGTTTCCGTACTGATACCGCTTCATGTGGGCATCGGTGGTGTTTGGGGTCCAGCCGGGATCGAAATCCTCGAGCCACCCATATGGTCCATAGTCGATCGTGATGCCGTGGATCGACAAGTTGTCGGTGTTCATCACGCCATGAACGAAACCCACCCTCATCCACTCCACCATCAGTCGGGCGGTTGACCGGCACACGTCGGTGAAAAACGCCACGTAGGTGTCTCGATCGGGCTGCGCCGCACCCTTGAGGTGACTGAAATGGTGTCTGATCGTGTAGTCCGCCAACGCCGCCAGGGTTTCGTGCTGGCCCCGCGAGGACGGCAGTTCGAACGTCCCAAATCGAATGAATGACGGCGCCACCCGACACACAATGGAGCCAGGCTCAGGCGCGGCGTTTCCGTCGTAAAACATGTCGCGGACAACCCGATCGCCCGTGGAAACAAGACTGAGCGCCCGCGTGGTGGGCACCCCGAGGAAATGCATGGCCTCGCTGCACAAGAATTCTCTCACGCTGGAGCGAAGCACAGCCCGACCGTCGGCCCGTCGGCTGTACGGCGTGGGTCCAGCCCCCTTGAGTTGCAGCATGTGTAACGTCCCGTCCGGAGCTTTGAGTTCGCCAAGCGCAATCGCCCGGCCGTCGCCGAGTTGACCCGCCCAATTGCCAAACTGATGCCCGCCATAGTTCATGGCGTACGGATCCATCCCCAGGAGTATTCGATTCCCCGCCAGCGCCTCCACCATGGCAGTAGATTTCAGCGTTTCCAAAGAAATTCCCAGCCTTTGTGCCAGCTCGGGAGAGTAGCTAATGAGTTCGGGCGACGACACCGGGGTGGGCATGACCCTGCTGAACGCCGCATCCTGAACCTGCCGTAGCGCCGCTCCTTCCACTGGATCGGCAGGCAGCTCGGCAGTGAAGGTGTTGTTCCAAACCAGACCCAGATCGGTGGCGCTCATATGTCAAGCCTATGAATAATCGGGGCCAGTCAGGACAACCCCACGCATTCGCCTGGGCGTGACGAAGATCACGTGCCTATACTCCGCTGGCTGTGACTCGTTTACTCACCACCACCACCACCGTCAGGGCTCTGGCCTCGGTCGCTGTCCTGTTTTTCGTCCTTCTGGGCCTCGTTCCGGCGGCGTCCGCTCAGGCCGAAGAGGGGGTGAACATCAACGCCAACTTCATCGACGAAACCACCGACGAACGTACCCCGGCTACGGGAACGGTTCTGGTTCTGCTCGATGCCGATGGCGCCGAAGTTGCCTCAACCGAGATCGGCGACGACGGGAGAGCCTTCTTGGCGGCGCCTGGTCCTGGCACGTACATCGTGCAGCTCGACGAGGGCACACTCCCCGAAGGAGTCCGCCTTCGCAACGAAGGCGCCAACGAACTGGAGATCACCCTTCAGGCCGGCCAGATCAGAGGCGGAATCTTCGCTCTCGAACAAGGTGAGGGCAGCGGGGGCGGCGGGTCCCGGTTCCTTTCGGACCTCGTCAGCCTTTCTTTCAGTGGCCTGAAATTCGGTCTGATCATCGCCATGTGCTCAATCGGGCTAAGCCTGATCTTCGGAACAACCGGCCTCACCAACTTCGCCCACGGCGAATTGGTCACCGTTGGCGCCCTCACCACGCTGTTCTTCAACCAGAGTATGCATCTCGTCTTGGCCGCGATCATCGGTGTGGCAGTTACTGCCGCCTTCGGGTTGATGAACGAACGGACAATTTGGCGACCGCTCCGTGACCGGGGCACAGGTCTCATTGCCATGCTCGTCATCAGCATCGGCCTCAGCATCCTCGTGCGCTATGTGCTTCTCTATCTCGCCGGCGGTAACCGGAGGGCCTACAACGATTTTGGTAACCAAAGCCCGATTGACTTCGGCCCACTCACGTTTGTTCAGCGAGATATCTTCATCATGGTAATTGCGTTGATATCCCTGGTTCTGGTGGCGTTCGCAGTCACCTACACCCGCACGGGCAAGGCGATGCGAGCGGTCGCCGACAACGTAGATCTAGCGGAGTCGTCCGGAATCGACGTCCAAAGGGTCATTCAGACCGTCTGGATCGGTGGCGCCGGCTTGGCCGGTCTCGGTGGCGTGCTCTTCGGACTCGACCAGACCTCCAAGTGGGATATGGGCTTTGAGCTCCTCCTCCTGATGTTCGCCGCGGTGACACTCGGCGGACTCGGAACTGCCTACGGTCCGCTCATCGGAAGCGTGTTGGTTGGTCTTCTGGTCAACCTCTCCACGATCACCTTCCCGGAGTGGTTCCCTGGCATCGGAGGGACAGGCCTTCCAACAGAACTGAAGAACATCGGAGCACTGTTCGTGCTCGTCGGAATCTTGCTCATACGACCCCAGGGCATCCTGGGTCGCGCAGATCGGATCGGATAGGTAATGGACTGGGGACAAATATTCACATTCACGGCTGAGTCGGCCTTTGGTACACAAGCGATGTATTTCGCCATTGCTGCAATCGGGCTCAACATTCATTTCGGTTACACCGGACTTCTGAACTTTGGTCACGCTGGTTTCATGACCTGTGGGGCCTACGGGCTAGCTATCCCATTGGCAGGCGGTGAGATCTGGGGATTCGAGTGGGGTCAACAGGCGATGTGGAAGGGCGTCCTCATCGGACTGATCGCCGCAGGAATATTCGGGCTGTTACTGGGCATACCAACCCTTCGACTGCGAGCGGACTACCTCGCCATCGTTACGATCGCCTCGGCTGAGATTCTCCGCATCGTGGTCCGGGCCACCTCACTCCGTGGCCTCACCGGCGGATCCAACGGCATTAATGGCTTCACCACTTCCTTCCAGAATGCTCGACCAAGTTTCCTCGACGACGGCTTTCTGGGTTACTCGTCTCGGCAATCGTGGGTACTGATGCTCGGCTGGATCTTCGTGCTGTTTGCGGTCGGCTTCACCTACCTTTTGATCCACTCCCCCTGGGGTCGTGTGGTCAAGGCAGTCCGAGAAGACGAAGACGCCGCTCGAGCGCTTGGCAAGAATGCCTACTCAGTGAAGATGCAGAGCCTCGTCCTCGGCGGTCTCTTTGGTGCCATCGGCGGCATGTTTTTCGTCCTCGCCCAGGGCTCGGTTCAACCGACCCCGCAGGACTTCGGAACACCCAAGACCTTCTTCATCTGGGTTGCGGTGATCCTAGGTGGCACGGCCCGCCTCTGGGGTCCGGTGATCGGCTCCATCATGTTCTCTGGTCTGTTGGCATTCACCGACACCTCACTGCGCGAGGCGGTGCGGGCGGATTACATTCCGGACTCCATTCTGGACGGCGTACAAGTTGGCCAAATGCGATTCATCCTGCTGGGATTGGGTCTCATGCTCCTCATGGTGTTCCGGCCACAAGGAATATTCGGCGACAAGAGGGAGCTGGCGCTCGACGCCCGATAACACATGTCTCGATTCACTGAACTGAAAGCCGTCGATCCAGCAATTTTGGACAACGTCCCACAGGAAGCTGGCTCGGCCAAGCCCGACGCCATCCTCACCGCCACCGGTATCACCCGACGTTTCGGCGGTCTCGTGGCCGTCGACGTCAACCACCTCGAAGTCCAGCGCGGTCTGATCACCGCACTTATCGGACCAAACGGGGCCGGCAAGACAACCTTCTTCAATCTGATCACCGGATTCGATGCGCCCGATGAAGGATCATGGACATTCGAGGGCAAGCCCATGGGTGCACTCGCACCCCACAAGGTGGCCCGCCAAGGAATGGTGAGGACCTTCCAACTAACGAAAGCGCTCTCGAAGATCACCGTGATCGAGAACATGAAGCTGGGTGCCCCCAGCCAATCCGGTGAGAACTTCTTCAAGGCGCTGCTCCATCCGCTCTGGCGGGACCAGGAAAAGGACATCGAAGAGAAGGCCGACGCCCTGCTGGAACGCTTCAAGCTCAACCATATGCGCGAAGAGTTCGCGGGGACGCTCTCCGGCGGTCAGCGAAAACTCCTCGAAATGGCCCGGGCTCTCATGACCGACCCGAAGCTCATCATGCTCGATGAGCCCATGGCCGGTGTGAACCCGGCCCTCACCCAATCACTTCTCGAGCATGTCAAGTCGTTGCGTGACGAGGGCCGAACCGTCATCTTCGTTGAACACGATATGGACGTGGTGCGAGATGTGAGCGACTGGGTAGTAGTGATGGCCGAGGGTGGGATCATCGCCGAAGGGCCCCATTCTGCGATCGGTGAAAACAAGGCGGTCGTCGATGCCTATTTGGGCACCACCCATGACACTGCGCTCGTATTCAATGAGGAAACCACTGCCAAGATCGACTCGGCCAAGATCGACTCGGCCAAGATCGCCGATACGGCCGTAACTACCGAAATAGAGGATCCTCAATGACTTCCCGTCCAGACCTCCTCATCCACGTTGACAACGTCACCGGTGGGTACATCCCCGGTGTCGACATTCTCAACGGCTGCTCGCTCGAGCTGGCCCCGGGCGAACTGGTGGGCATCATCGGCCCCAACGGCGCCGGCAAATCGACGCTTCTCAAGAGCCTCTTCGGGCTATTGAACATTCGCGAAGGCGTGGTCTGGTTCAAAGGTGAGGACATCACCAACATGAAGGCCCACTCCCTCGTGGAACGGGGCATCGGGTATGTGCCGCAGAACAACAACGTCTTCCCGACGCTTTCGGTCAACGAGAATCTCGAGATGGGTGCGTACTTGCGTCCGGAATCGTTCGCTGAGCGGTTCGATGTCATCGCCGAGATGTTCCCCCGCCTGGCCGAACGGCGCGACCAGCGCGCCGGCGCATTGTCTGGCGGGGAACGCCAGATGTTGGCCATGGGTCGGGCACTCATGATGGATCCGTCGGTGATCCTCCTGGACGAGCCGTCTGCCGGCCTGTCCCCCGCTCTGCAGGACCAAGTATTCGTCAACACAAAACAAATCAACACCGCTGGTGTAAGCGTGGTGATGGTGGAGCAAAACGCCAGCCGTTGCCTCCAGATCTGTGATCGGGGCTACGTCTTGGATCAAGGTTCCAACGCCTACACCGACACCGGTCGCAACCTGCTCACCGATCCCAAGGTGATCGAGCTCTATCTAGGCACGCTGACCAAGGCCCACTGACCCGCAGCTCTTCAGAGCATTTGTGAAATCAGTGCGGTGGTGCGCTGGCGAATCGCTTCTTCCACCGTTTCGTTTTCGAACACTGCCGCCCGCCGGGCCGCCGCGGTAGGAAAGTCGATGAGAGCCAACACAACGTCGAGTGGATTGACGTGGCGGGCTTCAGCGACCCGGTTGGTGATGTCAGCGAGGCGTTGATTCTCACCGGCTATTTCGATCCGGACCTCAGTTGGCCAATCATTGTCGATCAAGTCCTCGGTCCGAAACTTCAGAAGAAGTGTTGCTCCCACGGGGTTGGCGCCGATCCATTTGAACACCGCGTCCACCACGTGGGAACCAAGATCGGTCGCCTCCGCATCAGCGACCGCGTTCTCTACAGCGGTGTAGAAGCTCCGTACGGTGCGAACCCATAGGGCACCGAGGAGATGCTTTCGGGTGGGGAATCGGTGATAGATCGAGCCACTCGGCGCATCGAGCCGACGAGCAACGCTGGAGACGGTGGCAGCATCCATGCCGGCGTCAGCTACCTCTTGGGCCATGGTGTCCAGAATCAACTGGTCATCGAACTTCGAAGCTCTCGCCACCGAGAAATCCTACTCGCCGGGAAGGCTCGCCTCGGGTTGAGTCAGCAAATCAACCCGAGGCAGTCGTTGCGCTTGATCGAAGTGAGATCGATCAGGCGTGACTGATTGCATCGAGCACATTCAGACGGCTCGCCCGACGAGCCGGGAACGAGGCAGCGAGCAATCCGCTCAATCCGCATACAGCCACCAGAATGCTGATTCTGGAGAACGGAAAGGCCAAAGTTGAGACCAGGCTGTCGGGCAGGGCAGTCACCGCGCCCCATCCGAACAGCAATCCAACGCTGATACCGAGGACCGAGCCGAAGAGGGCCACCAAGGCTGCCTCCCAACGAATCATTTGGCGCGTCTGGCGACGGCTCATACCGACTGCTCGAAGGAGCCCAATCTCACGGGCCCGCTCGAATACCGAGAGGGCCAGAGTGTTGGCGATTCCTATCAGAGCAATGATGATCGCTAGGACGAGCATGGCGTTGATCGCAACCAGCATTTGGTCGATCTGCGACTCGATTGACCGACGGAACTCCGCCTGACTTTCGAAGCCAACCTGGGGGTATTTCGCCTCCAGTCCCGCCAAACTGGCGGAGGCTGATTCGGAGGAGACCCCTTCGGAGAGCAGAGCAGCAGCCCACCAGTCGTTGGACTGACCGAAGCGGCGGTCCCACTCTCCGATAGAGATGAAATAGTTGTCATCAACGATGGTGCTGGAGTCGAAGATGGCAGAAACCGTAAGTGTCTCGGTAGCGCCGGAGGGAAACATGACCTCCAACTGATCACCGACCTCAACCCCCTTCTCGTCGGCTTCAGGCCCATAGACCGCCACAGTGAACGGGTCGTTCGTCAGCTGACCGGTTGTGATACCAAGATCGAACAGCCGATCTGTTGCCTCGACGTCACCCGCCATCACGCCATTGATCACCCCGTCGACTTGAATCTCGTCGTATCGGTAACCCGAGACAGCGCTGAACAAGCCAGAGGCGGTGAGATCGGAAATCAAGGCGGAATTGATCGGGCCGTCAGAGCTCACGATGTAATCCGCACGGACCTCGCTGGCCAGCGTGTCGGAGATGCTCTGCTTGATCGATTCGCCAACCACCATCGCCATGGTCACAAGCGCCAATCCCACCATGAGCGAGGCAGCCGTGCTTGCGGTTCGGCGAGGATTGCGACCCGCGTTCTGGGTTGAGAGGTCACCGGCCGTCCCTAGTATCCGGAGGGGCAGACCGATAGACCCAATAATCGGGTGGGCGACAGCAGGGCACGCAAGGGCCAGTCCAACGAAGGTAAGGACTGCACCCGCGGCAAGAACCGCAATGCGACCAACGGTACCGTCGATCGTCCCGAACAGGCCGAAAGATCCAACGGTGATGCCTCCGACCATCAACGCGGCTCCCACCAGATTCCGGCGTTTATCACTCTGGCGCGGGGCATCGAGGCTGTCTTGCATCGCAGCGATGGGGGCAACGCGGGCAGCCTTGCGAGCCGGAGCAAGTGCCGACAGAAACGTCACACCGACGCCAACTGCGAAGGCCACGACGATCGTTCGGGGTGCGAGGATCAACGCGGATTCCGGCAAATCCGCACCCAGAGCTTCGAACATGGCCCGAAGTCCATAATTCAAGCCCAATCCACCCAAGATCCCCAGGGCCGACGCAACCAGTCCAACGATCAACGCTTCGAGCAAAGTCGACCGACGAACCTGCGCAGGACTTGCGCCAATCGCCCGTAGCAGTGCCAGTTCCTTTGTTCGCTGGCCCAGCACGATGGCGAAGGTGTTGGCGATGATGAAAATTGAGACGAACAATGCCACCCCGGCAAAGCCGAGCAGGATGTTGTTGAAGATGTTGACGCCGCTGTTGAAATCGGCCTTTGCATCATCCAGGAGCTGAGCCTGATCCAAAGCTGCAACCTGAGCCGGAAGCACTGCCGTGATCGCCGCTTGAACTGCTTCCCGATCAACTGCCTCGTCATATGCCACGCTGATGACATCGAACTGGCCGGATCGATTGAACAGGTTCTGGGCGGTTTCCAACGGGAACTGGCTTAGCACTGCACCGAGCGTGGCATTTGATTCGCCGAAGCGGACCATTCCGACCAGTTCCATTTCGAAACGCCCGGTTGGCGTCACGATGCCATAGGTCTCGCCAATTCGCATGTCGTTGGCGGCCGCAGCGTCTTCGTCGATTGTGAACTCGAGACCACGGTCGGGTGCTCGTCCGTCCACCACGGTGAAGCCGCTGAGCGCCGGGTCATCGACCCAGGAGAACCCCAGCAGCGGGGGCCCAACGGTGGAGACGGGCGTACCGTCAGCGCGGATCGGTTGGATGTTGTCTGCGACAACCTGACCGGCGGCGTGGTGAACACCGTCGATCTCCTCGATTGCGGTGAGCAAGCTGGCGTCCAGCGGTTGAGCGGTGCCAAAGTCGCTAACGGGCTGAACCTGGAGGTCGGTCCCTCCCACAATCTCTTCCGAGAGAGAGCCGAAACTGTTGCGGAGTCCGTCGCCCAACACGAGGGAGGAGACGACGAAGCTGACGCCAAGAACAACAGCAAAGGTGGTAAGAGCCAAACGAATTTTGTTGGCGTTGAGGGTTCGGAGCGTGAGTTTGAGCATCTCAGTCACCCATCGTTTTCATGTGGTTGAGCACGCTGTCGGCCGTCGGAGACTGAATCTCGTCGACGATGCGGCCGTCGGCTAGAAACACCGCTCGGTCGGCGTAAGAGGCGGCGATGGGATCGTGAGTCACCATCACGATCGTCTGGCCCATCTCGTCAACGGCCGAGCGCATGAAGGCAAGAATTTCTCCTCCCGTTCGACTGTCCAGGTTGCCAGTTGGTTCATCGGCGAAGATGACGCGAGGCTTACTGGCTAAAGCTCGAGCAACGGCAACGCGCTGCCGCTGACCGCCGCTCAATTCGTCAGGACGATGTCGCAACCGATCGCCAAGGCCAACCGTGTCGATGACCGTCGCCAGCCATTCTGGATCCGGTTTGGTCCTAGCCAAGGCAGCCGGCAGTTTGATGTTCTCCTCGACCGTGAGAGTAGGGATGAGATTGAAGGCTTGGAATACGAACCCCACCTGGTCCCTTCGCAGGGTGGTCAGGTTCTTCTCGCTGAGGCCTGCAAGCTGGACCTCCCCGATCGCAACCGACCCGGAGGTGAGTTGATCAAGTCCCGCCACACAATGCATGAGCGTCGACTTACCGGAACCGGACGGTCCCATGATGGCGGTGAAGCGACCCTGGACGAAGTCCACGCTCACGCCATCGAGCGCCCGCACCTCGGTGTCTCCCGTTCGATAGATCTTCACCGCATTCCTGGCACTGGCGGCGATCGGGGTATCCAGGACAGGCGCTGGCGTGGTGACTTCTATTGCTAACAATGACATAAGCGTTCCTCGTGACTAGGTGGTCGTTTCGCCTGTCACTTTCACCCAGGAACGGGGAGCGCGATATCCGGGGGAACCCCGACCGTGCCCCCAACTACCCTGACCCAACCCTGAGCCGCCGATTCTCGGAGTCTTTTCATTGGCTGACTCAAGTACAGCGAGTGGGCTCCGATGGAAAGGTACGCCAATCGCCCTTGAGGTGAATGGGCGGAGTGCAAATCACATGATGCGGGTTCTCTCCCCTTACCTGATCATGTGCTCGGCCGGATCCGAAAGGGTCCGGCCGTTTGCTGTAATTCCCTCCGGGGGCAGCTCAAACGCCGCTGATACTTTGCCTTCGGCGTGACACTAAAAAATACCTACCACGCAAATCGGACTACTCAACGACTCCATGGCAAGCCATATGGGCTGCTCCGTCCCTTCGCAGCCTCACGGCCATTCCATCCCTCTACAGAAAGAAGGGATCGTCTATTTCGGGGCGCTTCTTCGTCTCGGGTTCGGCTTCTGCGTAGGCGCCGTATCCGGTCCTTTCAAGCTCGGTGGCAAGTTCCGGACCGCCAGTGGTCATGATCCGGCCCTGGGCGAGAACGTGCACCTTGTCGGCACTGAGTTCGGCGAGGAGGCGAGGGAAATGAGTGATCACCAGCACACCTAGCCCGTCGTGGGTGAGCTTTTCCACTCGCGCCGCCACCGTTCGAAGTCCATCGACATCGAGGCCGGAGTCCAGCTCATCGATGATGGCGATCTTGGGATTCAGGACACTCATCTGAATGGTCTCGGACCGCTTTTTTTCGCCGCCGCTCAGGTCGACATTCAACGAGCGGTCGAGCAGAGCGACATCGAAGCCAATGGAGGATGCCTCCGCCGCCAGGGCCGCCGGCATGTCGGTGATTCCTGTGCCAGCCGAGACCAATGATGCGTTCAGCATGTCTGCCATACGGACGCCGGGGACCTCTGTGGGTGCCTGCATCACGTAAAACAACCCAGCCTTGGCCCGCTCGAACGTTTCCAGCGCCAGAAGGTCGATGCCGTCGAGGGTGACCGATCCGCTCGTAACGGTGTACCCGGCACGTCCCATGATGGCGTTCGACAGCGTGCTCTTGCCTGCTCCGTTCGGGCCCATGACGGCGTGGACCTCACCGGATCTGATCGACAGCGAGACGTCGGACAGAATTTCTTTGCCGCCGACTTCAACTGCCAAGTTGTCAATAATCAGTTCGCTCATTGGGCTTCCTCGGAGATGGTGACGGTGACGATCCCATCCACGATTGTGGCGTCGTAAACCGGGACGGGTTGCGTGGCTGGGAGCGAATCCGGGGTCCCGTCCTCCACGTGAAAGGAGGAACCGTGCTTCCAGCACTCGATGGTGCGCTCATCGGGATCCACCTCACCTTCGGAGAGGGAGTAGTCGGCATGGCTGCACTGGTCACCAAGAACGAAGACTTCGTTGCCAATACGGATGACCGCCAGGCGATGGCCGTCCCGATCGACGCGAACAGCGGAATCTACCTCGAGATCTTCGAAGGGCATCAATGCCAGAACGGTGGTCACTTGATCCCCAGTCGCTGGTCGAGCTTGGCAGAGATGAGGGCTCTTGCCATTTCCGCAGCTGGCTGGATCGGAACCCGCTTGAGCGCCTCCTCGAAGAAGCCCGCAACGATGAGTCGATCGGCCACGGTCGGCGGAACGCCCCGGGAGTGAAGGTAGAAACGTTGATCCGGATCAACCGGGCTCACGGTGCTGGCGTGGCTACAACGAACCTCGTTGTTCTCGATCTGGAGGTTGGGAACGCTCCACGCCCACGCCTGCTCGCCGAGCTTGATATTCCGGTTGGTTTGGAATGCGTTGGAACCAGCACCGTCGGGGTGAATGTGGATCATGCCGGTGTAGACCGACCCCGCTTCGTCGTCGACCGTCCCCTTGAAGAGCAGGTCGCTGATGGTGTCCTTGGCGCGATGATGCTGGAAGGTTCGATAGTCGATGATCTGGTCGCCGTCACAGAAGTATGCGCCCACGAGTTCGCCCTTGGCGCCTCGGCCGACGAGATCAATGTCGGTTCGAACCCTGGCGTACTTGCCGCCGAAGGCCACCAAACCGCTGGAGAGCACGCCGAACTGACCGGCCGAGCCGAGAATGCGGCCAATCTGCCAGCTACTCGGATCGAGGTCCTGCACCGAGGTGTGTTTGAGCGTGGCCCGATCCCCCACAACGAAGTTGGTGATGGGGACACCGAGGCATCCAGCTTCGGAGGTGAAGTGCTCGAGAACCATGACTTCGGCGTTGTTGGCCACATCGACTGTGAGCGAGCTGAACCCAGCCGACTGCGCAGTGAGGTGATTGCGAATGACGATGGGTTCATCGACCACCAAACCGTCCGGAACACTGACCACGAGGCCCGCCGGAGCGAAGCCGGTGTGGAGGACATCAAAGAAGTTGGGTTCCTCAGCCAGCGGGGGCATGGTAAACGGCTGTTCGGCGACCACAAGGCCCTTTGCAGCCCAGCCGTCGGCCACTTCGACGGAAGTGACGAAACCATTGATGACAGTGACCGAGGCAGCTACGTCAAGAGCAGCGAGATGATCCTCATACTCTGAGATCTTCGGAAGTGAAACGGTAGGTGGAGCTGTAACAGGTTGGAGCGAGTCCAGATCCAGGTCGCCAACGGGGCTGTAGCGCCATCCTTCGGCCGATGTGTCCGGCAACCCCATGCCGGCAGCCATTTCAGCAGCGTCGGCCCGGACCGTATCGTCGCTAATCAGAGTTGCCCGAGCGGCGGTAAAGGGAAAGGTCACGTCAAACAGGCTAACGCCCACAACGGCCTCTCTGTCCGGTCGGACGGCACGTCCCCGCACCACCGAGTGCGGCCGCTGCAACCCCTGCCCGGAGGTGCGGGTGGGTTTATTCGCCAGTGGCGATCGGCGCCCCCGGAGTGGTGGACCAGCCAGACCACGATCCCACATACAGACGCGCCGGTCCGAGACCAGCAGACTCAGCCGCCAGAATGTTCAAGCAGGCCGTAACGCCGGACCCGCAATACATGATCGGGGGGACATTCTCGGTGCTTCCGTCGATCCCAGCATCAGCAAACCGCGCCCGGATTTCTGGATCGTTCACCAAGACACCTCCCTGAAGATGGTCTGAGAATGGCAGATTGACCGCGCCCGGAATGTGCCCCGCGATCGCGTCGAGCGGCTCCACCTCGCCCCTAAATCGTTCGCCAGACCGTGAGTCAATCACTGGTACACCAGACTTCAGGGCTGCTTCAACATCGGCTGATGTGGCCAGGAGCTCATCGGGCCAGTCCACCGGGGCGCGACCGACCGCCTCTACGTGGACTGGCCCGGACTCGAATGGTCCAGGCCAAGCATCGCTTCCACCACCGAGCACAGCAGCATCCTGCCCGATGGCGCGCAACATCCAGACGAACCGGGAAGCCAACGCACCAGCGGTGTTGTCGTAGGCCACAACCCTGGATCGGCTCCCAATCCCAAGCCGGGCCAGAACTGCTGCAAAGTGCTCCGGGTTGGGCAAAGGGTGGCGACCCAGAATTGCTTCCGCTGGTGCTGCAAGGTCCGCATTCAGATCAACGAGAACAGCACCGGGGAGGTGATGGGCGGAGTATTCGGTGAAAGCGTCGGCGGGATCGGCCACCATCCGAACGTCGCAGACAACAACGTCGGCGAGGTGGTCGACAAGCCAGTTGACGGAGACGAACGGGGGCAACAAATCCATTGAGTCACAGTAGACGGCCGAGCCTGCGTTGAATCCAGTCGGCCGGAGCGAAAAAGCGAACCAGCCTTGAGCTCAGCAGTTAGAGCAGGTCTTTCAATGCCTCAATTGTCTTGACGGGATCTCCCACCGGTTGGACGGTCAGATGGGTGACACCAGCCTCAGCGAACTTCGCAAGCTGCTCCTTCACATACCCCGCAGGCCCGACGAGGTTGGAGTTCTCTATGAAGTCTCCGGGAATGGCCGCGGCCGCCTCGTCTTTTTTCCCGGAGAGGTACAAGTCCTGGATATTCTTCGCCTCAGCCTCGTATCCGTAGCGTTGAAACACCGTGTTGTAGAAGTTCTTTTCCCGGCTACCCATACCTCCCACATAGAGGGCGGCATTGGGCCGGGCCTTGTCCAGCATCTTGGTTTGGGTGACGCCGGCGAACTCCTCGCCGATTCCTACCAAACCACCGGCCGAAATCTGAAGCGGCCCGAGAGCCGGATCCCGCTTTTCGAGTCCTGCATCGATGTCTTCACCCCACACGCCTCGATACTTGGTGGGGTCGAAGAGCGTCGGCAGCCAGCCGTCGGCGTAACGGGCGGTGTTCTTCACACTCAGTCCCATGAGGCTGGCCCAGAATATGGGGACCGCACTGCGAACCGGACGGTTGATGAGCTTCAACGGGATGCCCTGGCCAGTGCCCTGCCCCGCGGGCAGCGGTAACTGAACCGCAGACCCGTCATATTGGAGCTTCTCGCGTCGCAGAGTCATTCGGGTCACATTGATGTAGTCGCGAATGCGAGGCATTGGTTTTTCGTAAGGAACGCCGTGGAAACCCTCGATCACCTGCGGGCCCGAGGCACCGAGGCCCAAAACGAAACGCCCGTCGGAGATGTAATCCAGCCCAGCTGCGGTTTGCCCGATGCAGGCCGCCGTTCGGCTGTAGACATTCAGAATGCCGGCACCGATCTCGATCGTGCTGGTCTTGCCGGCCAAGTAGCCCATTTGGCTGACGGAATCGAAACTGTACGCTTCGGCCACCCACACCAGATCAAGACCAGCGCTCTCGAGGTCCTGGACCTGCTGAACGGAGGACTTGAAATTGTCGGAATAGGTGATGAACATCGAGAGCTTCATGGAGCCGAGGCTATCTGTCCGATCCGCGTCGCTCCGAACTGGGAATCGTGCAGTCGTGATCTGAGTCCGGC
>JABDIY010000108.1 GCA_013003535.1 Acidimicrobiales bacterium
GTGAAAGCGTGGTGACCGGCGGGGAAACGGTGGGTGTCGGTATCCCCCCGGTAGCCGGAGGAGCCGTGCCAGGCGTGCTTCCGGAGTTCACGGTCAGATCGGGATCTTCTCCGAAGGGCAACAAGTCCGGATCCGAAAGGACCGGGTCCGTGGGATCTGTCGAGACAGTCACCTCGAGCGTCAGAAGCTCAGGAACGTCTACGGTTGCCCCGAGGTGACCGAAGTCGTAGGCCGTGACGTCGGCGAGATTCACAACCCCGGCGAAAAACTGGCCGACCGTTTCGGCCGATGGGATGACTGGCCCGATAGCGAGCGGTCGATCACGACCATTGGATCCGTGTCCACCTCGACGGCGACCCGATTGAACAACGCCAGCCAGGAGAGGACGGCGCCGATCCCGTCGGGTCTCCCGCTCACAAACCACTCACCGTTGTCGGCGATCACGGTTGCATCGGCGAACATGCCAGCGTCGACCATCCGCTCGTATTCATCCTGAGTGAGATGGCACGTGGAGGAAGACTGAACCGTCACGTTCACGACGCGCTGGCGTCGGTGTTGATGGCGGCCTGACTTCCGGCTGCGGCTAACGTAGCCGTCAGGCCGTCGAGCCCGATACTTTGGACGTGAGAGCGTCGGGCACTGGCGGCAGATCCGGTTTCGGTGAGGCTGGCAAGAATGCGCCTGCGGCCTTCTTGGATCCTTCTTCTACAACTTCCTTGTCCTTGGCTGAAGCCGCCACAACTCGCTGAAGGGCAGACCTTTTCTTCTCGTCTGGGGTCAGGTAGCCAAGTAGTGGCTTCTTCTTGTCCATGCGTTTCCGTCGATGTACAAGCATGACTTCTTTACAAGTTGCTTCAACATCGCTTGACGTCCTTCCCGATAACTAGTAGCTACCAGTTGACGCTGCAGCCGGCTACTACTTGGAGTTCGAGGGTTTCCGGCCGAAAACGGACCTTCGACTGATTCCATTACCAGCGGATCGCTGCACCCGCCCAGGTGTAGCCGGTACCAGCGGCGAGCAGCAGAACCATTTCGCCCTTGGTCACCCGCCCTTCTCGGACTGCGCGGTCGAGAGCGAGCAGTGGATCCACGCCGCTCATGTGGCCAGTGTCCGAAAGATACATTGCGCGGTCGAGGTCCAGACCGAGCGCCGCGCAAATCTGGTTGTGCATGGATTTCTTCACGTGAATGCCGCATAGCAGGTCGATGTCGCCCAAACAGGCGCCAGATCGCTTCATCGTCTCTTTCGCAACTTCGACGAACTTCGGGAGGCTCACTGGGTCGAGGCGCTCCTTCATTCCCAGTGGGTCAGCTACGTCGATGGAGTGACGCCTATTCGTCACCGTTGCGATAGATGCCGGCTCGACCGATCCACCCGCTGGCACCTTGACGTCGAGCGAGAATGAACCGTCGGTGACGATGTGCGATCCCAGTATTTCATGCGACGTGGAGTCACCTTCAAAGAGCGCAGCCACCGCCCCGTCGCCGAAGTTGAACATGAAACGGGACCGAGGGTTGCCGTAGTCGAGGATATGCGACTCGCGACTTGCCGCTACCGCCAACACACGATTTACCGAAGGGTCCGCTCGCAACAGGTCGCGTGCGATCCGCACCGCAACCGGGGAGCCACAGGACACGTAATCCAGTTCCACGGCGAAGGCGTTGACCGCGCCAACTCGGTGAGCGATGTTGGGAGCGGCCTGCCACACGGCGTGATCCTTGTATGAGGACCCGAAGTACATCACAACGTCGAGGGAGCCGGGGTCGAGACCGGTCTCATCCAGCAATTGGTTCGCCACCGTCACCGACATGTCCGACACATGCTCGTCGTCGGCGGCTATGTGTTTCCCGTCCAGGCCGAAACGCTCGATGAACACCTCTTCCGGTACACCGGAGAGGGTGGAGATCTCCGCCGCCGTCATCCAGCGCTCCGGCAGGTACGAAGTGAGGGCGGTCAGTCCGACCGGCCTCACGAGCTGCTGCCCAACCCGCGCTGGATGAATGTCATCATTTCATCGATCACCGATTCGCTCATGGTCTCGCCCCGGTTCCACAGGATCCAGCGCATACCGATGAGTTCGCCAACACCCATCAGCGCATAGGCCAACACGTCGGGGTCGCCCTTCGCGATCTCGCCCTTTTCCATCGCCTCTGACAGCGCCCGCCGATAGCCAACGGCAATGCGCTCGTAGTGTCGATGAAGAGCGTCGGGTGAAGCGAACTCCGCCTGACGAATAATTCGGTACAGCGCCGGATGCTCCGCGGTGAAGCGGAAGAAGCCTTCGAATCCGTGGCGCTCGGCTTCGGCCCGGGTGCGCCCCTTCGCTGCGCCCTCGGCCATCGAGCGACGAACGCGACGGTTGAGATCGTCGATCAACTCGTCAAAAATCGCCTGTTTTGACACGAAGTATCGATAGAACGTGCCTTGACTGACGCCGGCCCCCTCGGTGATCTTGACGATGGACGCCGTCTCCCAGCCCAGCTCGCCAAAGGTCCGCTCGGCTGATTCCAGCAGCGCCCGGCGCGTGCGCTCGCCTCGTTTTGTGAGGTTGGCGCCAGCTACAGAGGTTGGAGGTTCCGCCTCCTCGATCCAAGGGTCAGTCGACATCTGGGGACCCTTCGCTCAGTTCGAGTTTGGCGATCTTGTTCATGGCCGATCGGGGTAGCGCATCGATGAAGTGCACCCGATCGGGAACCTTGAACAAAGCGAGTCGTTCCCGGCACCATTTCAGCAACTGGTCCGCTTCAACGTCGCTCCGGGTCACCACGAAGGCAACCCCAACCTCGCCCCAGCGCTCGTGGGCCCTACCGACCACCGCTGCTTCGACCACCGCCGGATGGTCGGTCAACACCGACTCCACCTCGGCCGGATACACGTTCTCGCCGCCCGAGATGTACATATCCTTCAGCCGATCGCGAATGCGGTAAAACCCGGCGGCGTCACGCTCGGCCACGTCGCCGGTGTGGAGCCACCCATTCCGCATTGCAGCGGCCGTGGCATCGTCATCGTTCCAATAGCCGGTGAATACGTTCGGGCCTCTCACCAGGAGCTCGCCGGTCGCTGGGCCTTCCAAAAGGCTGCCGCTATCACCTTCGAGCGCTACATCCACGTGCGGGTATGGCTTGCCGGCGTACCCGATCATGTCCATCACGTGCTCCGGCGGCAGACCCAAGACGTTGGGCGATGCCTCGGACAGTCCGTAGCCCTGAACCAGCGCAACACCACGCTCTGTCCAGAGCCGAATGAGTCCTTCGGGCATGGGCGCTCCCCCTACCACAGCCATTCGCAGAGATGACAGGTCCGTGGATTCGAAAGTGGGATGCTCCGCCATGAAGAGGTAGGTGGCTGGTACGCCCATCATCGTGGTGACTCGCTTGGACTCGATCAGGGCCAACGCCCGCCCAGCGTCGAACTCGGGTTCGAGCACCACCGTCGCCCCCTTCCACCAGGCGAGAAGCGGTTGAACGTTCCATCCGCCAACGTGGAACTGGGGCAGCACCTGAAGGACCACATCGAATGTGCAAA
>JABDIY010000111.1 GCA_013003535.1 Acidimicrobiales bacterium
GTCTCACCGTCGGCAACCCGTAGCACGGTGTCCCGCACATCAACAAAGGATGTCCCTTTGCTGAGGTAGGCGCTGGCACCGGCGGCGATGGCGTCGCGAGTCTTGTCGATGTCGTCGTGCATGGTGAGCACGGCGATTCGGCATTTGGGCACCTGCTCGCGGATTTGGGCGGTTGCTTCGATCCCGTCCATAACCGGCATGGATAGATCCATCAGTACAACGTCGGGCTGAAGAGCCTTCGCCAGAGACACTGCCTCTTCACCGGTGGAAGCCTCTCCAACTACGTCGTCGCCAGCGGCTTCGAAGGATCGGCGGAGACCATCGCGCAGTAGTGCATGGTCATCGGCAAGAAGAATTCGGATCATGGATGTGCTCCCGAAATGGATGGACTGGTGAGAACAGTAATCGTGGTGCCCTCGTTTGGTGTGCTTCGTACTTCCAAGATTGCCCCAACAGAGGCGGCTCGCTCGCGCATACCCACTAGACCGTAGGCGTTGCCTCGGATTCCTTTGGCAGGGTCGAAGCCGCGTCCGTTGTCATGGATGTACAAGGTGCCCCTCCCGTTGTCGATCGTCCAGGCCACATTGACCTGTGAGGCATTGGCATGTTTCTCGACATTTGTGAGGGCTTCTTGAGCAATTCGTAGGAGCTCGTTCTCCACTACCTCCCCCAGGACCGTGTCGCGGTCCTCCGGTGTCGTGAGCGTGATCTCCAACGACGAGCGCTTTCGTACGCGGTCGATGACCTCCCCGAGCAGAACCCCTAGTGGGCGACCGGGTGAGACGCTGGCCCGCAATTCCATGAGCGTGTCCCGAAGTTCGGCGATCGCCCCTTGGGTGTCGGCATGAAGAGCTTTGAGGTCAGCCGACGGCTCCTCCCGTTCGGTTTGGATTCGTTCCAGCTCGAGACTGATGTAGGTGAGCCACTGTCCCAGGCGATCGTGGAGATCGCGGGCGATCCGGCCCCGTTCCTCGGCTGCGGCCAGGGATCGAAGATGCCCGAACGACCGTGCGTTGGATAGCGTCAACGCCAGAACGTCGGCCATTCCGCTGAGCATCACCGCATCGCCGGGGGAATAGGCGGCCGGGACGTTCCGTTCGATGCCGACCAGACCTTTGTCCCTGCCGTTCACGATGAGGCGGGCATACATTCCGCTCCCCACGCGATTACTGGTGGCTGACAGGTCGGCGATCCGGAGCACTTCGGTGGCCTTGGCGGCAGTTGAGAGGGGATAGGGGAGTTCGTCGACGGGAAATGTTGGGGGCAGGTCGAAACCCGTCTGGGTCTGGGTGGACCACAGTTGTTCGTCGAGGGTGGTGTCATCCAGCGTGAGAATAACCAAGCGGTCGGGTCCGAACGCCTCGGTCAGCTGCATGCGCGTGCCCCGCAGAACGTCAGCCAGATCGAGCGAGGACGGCAGCGTGCGGGCGACGTCCATCAGCGCACCCAGGAGTTCGTTGGTCTCCACCAACTTGTCCCGCTGCACGCCCAGGATGCGCCGCTTGTGCTCGGCCTCGGTGAGGTTGATGTGATAGATGCCGGGGAAGAGTGCGGCGATCACGAGCGCGAGCACAGCGAGTGGGCTGAATGCGATTCCACTGTCGTTGAAGTAGAAAGCGCTCAACCCGGACGTGGCGAATCCGAGCGCGCTGGCAAAAACGCCAAACGGGAGCCCCCAACCGAACGCCACTACGGCCACCGAGACCATGAGGCACCCGACGAATGGGCTGTTGAGCCCGGCCGAAACGCCGAGTCCTGCTCCCAGAATGGCCACATCACCCAACGCCATCATGAGCGCCGCCCGATTCGGTGCGTCGGTGCGGAGCGGAATCACGGTGCGGAACGTCGCAACGAAAATCGCCACTGCCAGCGTGATAACTACGTCGATCTTCCCAGTTGAAGCTTGCGTGGCAGCCCAGCCCAGCCCGATGGCGATAGCGCCCCAGCGCAAGAGGGTGAGAATTGCTGCGAGCGACGCCGTCAACACATTCACTTCAATGGAGGAACCGTGCTTCAGAGCGCGCAGCGATTTCAGGACCTGGGCGGCCGGAATACTCTCGGGCGCGTCAGCGCTTTTGGCGGTTGTTGCCGTCACCACTCCTTCCATCGGCAGATTCATCGATGGCTTCACTACTCTTAGTGGTTCGAGGAGACGAAGGGTGTGCGCTCTGTGTCACTTGT
>JABDIY010000121.1 GCA_013003535.1 Acidimicrobiales bacterium
CGAAGATCATCTGCTCGTTGATGTTCGGTTCCATCCCATCAGGGAGGTTGTGAGCGCTGAATGCTCCCCATGCAACTTCTTGAATGAGAAGTCCCTTGTCTGGCGAACCCTTCACGCCGAATCGTCCCCCTTCGAACTCGAGGTCGTCGGGGTTGGCCTCCAACTGGTGAGCGGCGATGAGGCGGGCTTTGTCGATCACCTTGTCACAGGCCATCGAGATGGCGACACCGCCGACGGCCAGCGAGCGGGAGCCGTAAGTGTCCAGCCCCAATGGGCTGATAGCGGTGTCGGAGTGTAAAACCGTGACATCGTCGGGATCGACTCCCAACTTGTCGGCCACGATCATGGACCAAGAGGTCTCGTGGCCCTGGCCATGCGGTGTTGAACCCGAAACGACCTCAACCTTACCGGTGGGGAGCAAGCGGACCGTGCCCGCCTCCCAGCCGCCGGCACCGTAGTTGAGACCGGCGAGCGCCCGGCTAGGGGCCAATCCACAGATCTCCACATACGTGCACATGCCGATACCGAGGTGCTTGGACTCGCCCGCATCACGACGACGCTTCTGCTCGGCCCGGAGATCATCGATCTTGGCCATGCCGAGAGCCTTGTCCAGGTTGGGCGTGTAGTTGCCACTGTCGAACACGAGCGTGGAAGCGACCTCGAGGTTCTCGAATGCCTCTCCCCCGGCAAGGTAGTTGCGGCGACGAATCTCTTCTGGCGTCACGCCAACCTTGCGGGCCAGCATGTCCATGGCCCGTTCTATGGCGTAACAAGCCTCGGGTCTTCCGGCGCCACGATAGGCGTCGGTGGGAGTCATGTTGGCGAAGTAACCGTCGCAGGTGAAGCCGAACGCCGGGACGTCATACACCCCGGTGTAGAGGAAACTGCCGAGCAGCGGGACACCGGGAGTGATGAGCATCATGTATGCGCCCATGTCGGCGTCCAGGTGGACCCGGACCCCGGTGATCTTGCCATCCTCACCGGCGGCAACTTCGATCTTCTGCTGCTGTCCTCGACCCTGGTGGGTGGAGAAGGCGGCTTCGGAGCGGGTTTCTGTCCACCGAACCGGCAACCCGATCTTGTTGGCCAGGGTGACCGCCAGAAGCTCGTCGGGATTGACGTTCAACTTGGCGCCGAATCCACCACCGACAGCGGGAGCGATGATTCGGAGCTTGGCTTCGTTGATGCCGGTTGTCGCCGCGATCATCACCTTCAAGATGTGCGGAACCTGACTGGAAGAGTAGAGCGTCAGTTCGCCGCCGTGGGGAGAGGGAATGGCGAGAACGCCCCGGGGTTCCATCGCCGCCGGGATGAGGCGTTGTTGAATGAATTCGCCGGTGACCGTGTGAGCAGCGTTGGCAAATGCCTGGTTCACCGCATCGGGGTTCGGTTCCAGCGCCCAAT
>JABDIY010000148.1 GCA_013003535.1 Acidimicrobiales bacterium
GCGGTTTGGGCTTAGTGAGGAAAGTTGTACGGCAGTGTTTTGCTGGTTGCTCTTAGAACACGTGCCTTGGCGTATGGTGATGCGGCCGATCGCTCGTTGAGTTCGATCCAAGTCGTGCCTTGGGCGACAGCGCCCCGAACCAGACCCCCGACATGACGAGAAGAGCTCCGGTGACGCCCTGGCCGGTGATTGGTTCGTCTGCTATCCACGCACCGAGCAACATCGTGACGATTGGGAAAAGTACGAAGACATAGGACGTGGCCGAAGCGGTCCTTTGTCTCACCACGAGGATGACGAGTACGAACAGGCCGACCGATCCGATCGTGACCAGGTAGATGACGGACCAGATGACTTCGGGCTGGGAGGGCACCACCCATTCGTCGCCGACAGCCGCCGACAGCGCCAACAGCATGATGGCGCCGGCCGTCATGCCGACAGCGTTGGTGATGGCGGGGTGGTACCCGGAGAGTTTCTTGCCAATGATCACGCTTTCACCCATGGACAGGGCCGCGAGGAGCATCGCCAGGAGTGCGGTGAAAGGCAGCACCACGTCCTGAGGGCCGAGTGACATCCAGATAATGCCGACGATGGCCAACAACGAGCCGATGACGGATCTGATTCCGAGCTTTTCCATCCCCTGGGAGGCTGCGAGCAAAAGAGTCACCAGCGGCACAATCGCCAGGACCACTGTTGCGACGCCTGCTGACACCTGAACGAGCGCCCAGTACATCAGTGCATAAGAAAGCGAGAAACTCAGAAGGCCGTACACCACGTTCAGCCAGAGATGCCGTCTGCGCGGCCAGGGCAGCTTCAACGCCGCGGCGATGATCAAAAAGAGTGATGCGGCGATGGTGAACCTGAGTGCCGCGCCCCAGAACGGGTCGAGCTCCCGGTTGCTGAATCGAACACCGATGAAATTGGCGCCGCCAACCACTACCGCCATAGCGAACAGAGCGAGCGTGAGGCCGCCGGGCTTCGAGTCATTGGTTACCATCTCGGCACCCCCGTCCGACATAACAACTCTACGTGCCGTTTTGGTAGTCGAACCCTGGAATGTTCTGGCTGAGAATGCCGCATCGGTGGGTCCTTGAAGCGAGTAGTTCGTAATCTGGGATGACGATGTCGGGCAGGCGAACAAATTTGGCACTCGCCGTGCTGCTTTGCGCCGCCTTGGTCACCGGTCTCCTTGCTTTTGCGACGGGAAACGGTTGGGCGCTCTGGGT
>JABDIY010000154.1 GCA_013003535.1 Acidimicrobiales bacterium
GCAAGGGGCGACCCGGCCAGTCGGTCACCGTCAAGGTGACAGCGCCGTACACGATCGAGATACCGATAGTCCCGAACTACAACATCACACTTACAGGCACAGGAGTCTTTCGATGCGAGTAGGTAGCCGCCACGATCAACAGGGTGCGGTCATGGCTATCACCGCAATTGCGATGGTCACTCTCATGGCGGCGGCTGCGCTCTCGGTTGACCTTGGTGTTGGCTGGGCCACGCGCCGGAACCTAGTGACCTCCACCGATGCCGCTGCCCTGGCCGCAGCACAGACATTCGTCGGCGGAGGCGATGGCTGCGCCGTCACGGCACCAAGCTATCTTGGCACCAACGCTCCAAGCTCCACCATGACGCTGTGCACAACCGGCAGCAGTGGCACGGCCGATGGCACAGTGACGGTGAGTGCCGAACAAAATGTTGACGTGTACTTCGGCAAGGTCGTCGGCATGGCGCCCTACATTGCTTCCTCCAGCACCACCGTCCGGTGGGGGCCACCCGCCGGCGCAACTGGCTTGCGACCCATTGGCTTGTGTGCCGACGGAATCCAGGGCTTCCTCAACGACCCGACGACCACTGCGACCTATGAGATTTCCTACAACGATCAGGGTTCCAGTTCTGGACAGATCGACTTCTGCGGCAACGGGCAGCCGGAAGGCAACTGGGGCATCGTGGACTTCGACAACAACGGCAACTCCAACGCCGAAATCAAAGATCAGCTGGCGAATGGGTATCCCAACCCCGTCTATTCCGGAACGATCGGTGGCAACTGCACCAATGAGGCCTATGCGTGTTACGAGGGCAACACCGGCCAGGGCCTCACGAACGCCTACAAGACGGAACTGGCCAACCTTCGGGACAACAACATCTACTTCGGCGTACCCATCTTCGATTTCTTCACCGATCTTCCCGGTGGCAACCTCGAGCTCCATCTCGTCGGGTTCGCCCGGGTGCGCATCATTGCCTACAAGCTCACTGGGGCAACCAGATCAATCACCCTGGAATTCAGCCCTGGTCTCATCACCGGCGAGTGTTGTAATCCTGGTGGTCCTCCAACCAACACGCAGTCGCTGGAGATCTGCGCCGTCAAGGAGAATGACCTCAGTGGCTGCTAGGTAGCCCAGAGTTTTACTAGTTCGTTTCATTGTTTAGTTAGTTGTTCAGGAAGAAAGAGCGGAAGCAAAAATGCAGAGGAAAATTGTCGGAATTATGGTCGCCGTCATCGCGGCACTGGTCGGAACGTTCGTACTCGTACGGTATGTTCAGACCGCAGAGACGCGGGCCACTGCCGGTGAAGAGCTAGTGGAGGTCTACGTCGTCAAAGACGTCATCCCGGCCGGCACGATTGGCGGCGAGAACCTCGCCGACTTTGTCACGGTCGAGACCGTGCCGATGAAAGTCCAGGCGGCAGGGGCAGTCCGCTCTCTCACCTCTCTGGAAAACAAAGTCTCTGCGGTGGAGCTCGTAGCCGGCGAACAGCTGGTCTCGCAGCGATTCGTCACACAAGCGGACTTCATCAACCGGGAGGTGGGCGTGGTAGTTCCGCCCGGCATGGTGGAGGTGACTGTGGAACTAGAGCCGCAACGGGCCGTTGGCGGTCTCATCGAGCCAGGCGACACGGTAGCCGTGATCAGTTCGTTCGATCCGTTCGAGTTGGCGGCGAATGTGGTCGAAGTTGACGGCGAAGAAGTGGCCCTGCCTGACGCCATATCGGCAGATATCCAGGGAAAGACCCCGAACACCAGTGGATTCATTCTCCGCAAGATCCTTGTGACCGCCGTTCAAGAGGATGAGAACACCAACAGCTTCAACAGCAACGAAGAGGATCAGGACAAGAACCGCCTTCAGCAGGCGCCGGCCAACAATCTTCTGATCACTCTGGCTGTAGATCCCGCGGACGCGGAGCGCCTGGTCTTCACCCAGGAGTTCGGTTTCGTGTGGCTGGCCTCCGAGCGCAGCGATGTTCCCGAGTATGAGTCCGAGCTCCAGACCCGCCTCCGGGTCTACGAAGACGCTCCGACCCCACCCACGGTCATCCAGGCGTCGAACTGATGCCGGGAGTCACGGTCGTCTCCCCGAGCGACGAACTCGAAACTCGTCTGCTTGGGATGTACGACAAGAAGAGCCTGGCCGTTCGCCGGGTCTGGTCAGATGATTGGAGGGAACCACGCATAGCCGTCCAAGAGATCTGCGCCGCCAACCCTGCTGTTGTCGCCATTGCCGGAATCGAGACAGCTGATGCCGAGGTGTTGGTATCAGAACTCGATCGCCGCCATCCTGAACTCGGTGTGCTCGTCATCGACTCTCAAGCAAACTCCGACGAAATCGTTGGCCTGCTCCGAAGCGGAGCTCGAGACGTAGTCACCGATTCCTCCGACGATGGCCTCCAGAACGCTATAGATGTCACCCTGCAGTTGGCCGCAGAGCGTCGTCGCTCACTGGCCAGCAGAATCGGTTTGGAGCGACGAGTGGTAGTGGTTACCGGGCCGAAGGGTGGAGCCGGTAAGACGACCTTCTCAACCAATCTTGCCTACGGAGTTGCGCGGCGTCACAACGGACGCGCTCTGCTCATCGACCTCGACCTTCAGTTCGGTGACACCGCCTCAACCCTCGGTATTGAGCCAAAGCATTCGCTCGTGGATGCGGCGGCGCTCGCCAGTTCAGAGCGATCGGCGTTGAAAGTCTTTCTCGAGATGCACACGTCATCCTTAGCTGTACTGGCTGCACCCCTCACCCTGGCCGATGCCGACCAGGTATCGACCGATGACATCAAGCGAGTGATGGCAGCCCTTATCGAAGAGTTTCCCTTCGTCGTGGTCGACACCGCTGCTGGAATCGACGACGCAGCACTCACCGCAATGGAATTCGCTACGGACATCGTAATGGTCTGCACCCCCGAGGTGCCGGCTGTCCGCGCCGCGAAGCGCTCGCTCGACGCTTTGGACAGCATCGGGATGCATGCCCCCCGCCGGCATTTCGTGGTCAATCGAGCCGGTTCTCGAGTTGGCCTCACAACCACCGAACTCGAAGAAACGGTCGGCATGAATACCAGCTTCGAGATTCCCAGCACCCGAAGTTTCCCGATTGCGTCCAATGAAGGCGTACCCCTGTTGCAACGCGATCCCCGTGATCGTGGTGCCCGTCCGCTTCAAGAAGCGGTTGATTTCTTTGCGCCCGTACCTCCGGCGGAGGACACCGGCGCACTCAATCGATTTTTCCGCCGGAAAGAAGGATAGAGATGGGCATCAGCGAGCGAATTCGAACCGCCAAAACCAATGGTAAGACCGGCGATCTGCTATCGGTCATGGCACCAGCCAGCCCACCCAACGGGGACCGTGAGGACTCAACATTGCGGCATCACGATCCCATGATCCAGATTCGCACTCGGGCAGCAGAAGCGCTGTATGAGCGGCTGGGTCAGCGTTTGTTCGACCCTAACCTCACCGAAGATCAGCTCACCACCTATGTGGTTCGCGAACTCGATGCCGTGTTGGCCGACGACCTCACGCAACTGAGCGCCGAGGATCGCCATGGCCTTGTCCAAGCTATTGCGGCTGACATTCTCGGTCTGGGTCCGATCGAACAATTCATGGGAGACCCGGAGATCACCGAAGTGATGGTGAACGGCACCGACGCCATCTATGTTGAACGCGGCGGCCGGATCTATCTCACCGATTCTCGATTCGTTGCTGTTGAGCATCTCCGACGAGTGATCGAGCGGATCGTGTCGGCTGTGGGCCGTCGAATCGACGAATCATCGCCACTCGTGGACGCTCGACTGCCCGATGGCTCCCGTGTCAATGCCGTGATTCCGCCGCTGTCGGTGGATGGACCGATGCTGACTATTCGGAAGTTCACCAATCACTCATTTACGGCAGAGCACCTTGTCAGCATCGGAACCCTCAATGACCAGGCGTCGGCATTCATCGACGCCTGTGTTCGAGGCAAGCGCAACATTCTCATCTCCGGTGGTACCGGAACCGGTAAGACGACGCTCCTCAACGTAGTGTCCTCGTTCATCCCCGGTGATGAACGAATCGTCACCATCGAGGACGCAGTGGAGCTGAAACTAAAGCAGCGCCACGTAATTCGCCTCGAAGCGCGGCCTGCCAACATGGAAGGACGCGGCGCCGTCCCGATCCGTGACCTCGTCAAGAACTCACTCCGCATGCGGCCGGACCGCATCATCGTGGGCGAGGTCCGCGGCGGTGAAGCCTTGGACATGATTCAAGCAATGAACACCGGTCACGAAGGCTCGCTGTCGACGCTTCACTCGAACTCCCCCCGAGATGCGTTGGCTCGGTTGGAGACGATGATCCTGATGAGTGGGATGGAGCTACCGATCAGGGCGATACGTGAACAAATCTCGTCATCCCTCGACATGATCATTCAGCTGGGTCGGCTTCGCGATGGAACGCGTCGTGTTGTGGAGATCTCGGAGGTAGTCGGCATGGAGGGTGACACGATTACCCTTTCCACTCTCTACGAATTCGACTTCGAGGCCGGTTTCGACGAAGACGGCAAGTACGCCGGCGAGATCCACGCAACCGGACTACGCCCGATGTTCTCTGACGAGCTTCGCTATATGGGTGTGGACCTTCCCGAGGACATCCTTGGTGGCGGGTTCGATATTGCGAGGATGAACTAGCGATGACTCAACGTATTTGGAGAATCTCGGCTGCGATCCTGGTAGCGCTCTTTGCCATATCGTCGCCGGCATTAGCTCAGGATGCGGAGACCGACGAAGCGGCGGCGGCACGCGATCGAAAGATCCAGATCCTCAGGGTCAAGCAAGACGAAGGCGCGGGCACGGTCGAACTGATTGTGGCTCTGCCTGCTGCGATTGGTGAGGTGGCTCCCACCACGTCCAACTTCGGTGTCATCGAGGGCCAAAACAACAAGACGTTCACCGTTGAGCCGGTCGAGGACAACGTGGACGTTGTGATCGTGGTCGACACGTCGGGCAGCATGCGCGGGGCGCCGTTGACGGCAGCGCGTCAGGCCGCTGCCGGGTTCATTGATCGTCTTCCACCAGAAGCCCGAGTTTCGGTAGTTGGTTTTGGAGCAACGCCTACCGTTCTCACCACATTCGAGAACGACCGTTCCAGTTCACGATCAGCAGTCAATTCCCTCGTAGCGAGGGGCGAGACGGCGTTGTGGGATGCCCTGCTCACCGCCTCTGAGACAGCCACCGCCGGGGGCAGTCGAGCTCCCTACATCGTAGTTCTCTCCGACGGCGGCGACACCGCCAGCGTGGGTACTCAGGCCCAGGCCAACGCTGCCCTGGAACAGGCCGGGGCCACGTTGTACGCGATTACATTGGAGACCGCGGAGTCCGATCACCGAGCCCTGTTGTCCACAGCGGACGAAGTGAGCGGGACGGTTCTGGCCACTGGAGATATCGGCGCCCTCGAGACGCTCTTCGACGAGGTTGGCGACCGCCTCAATCACCGTTACCGAATCGTGATCAAGTCAGATCGCACGGACGAGAGAGCGCTTCGAGTCTCGGTGGCTATTGAAGGCGCAATTGCCACGGCGAGCACAACCATCGGAGTCGGCGGCGCCCCCACTGCCCCGGTTGCAGAAGTTCCGACCAGCCTTGGTG
>JABDIY010000115.1 GCA_013003535.1 Acidimicrobiales bacterium
GGTCGTTGGTGGTCTGCGCCGGTCGATTTGCCGGGGTCAGCAGTTCTACCGTCACCGGTGTCCGGTTGGGGCCGATGACGGGGTGCACGTTCATACCAAAAAGATGTTGGAGCCGAACCGACCATACGGGCCGACCGCTGGCATAGTCGACCGGTCGCGGACCGCCTCTGGATGGCGAAAGCGTCACGGGAGCTTGCTCGTCGAGGGTCTTGCGCTGTCGCCAATCCAGCAGGTGCAGGATTCCTCGACCGGCAACGATTTCGCCGGGTCGAACCGCCGGGCCGATCTGAACCCATTCTGACAGCCGATCCAGAAGTGCTTGATCGGACACGTTGGGCCACTCGTCAGGGGCCTCCCCGTAGAGCCACCGGAGCCGATGCAAGATTGCGGTTGCTTCCTCGGTCCACCGGAGGGCTGTTAGGCCCTTTGTTCTGACCACATCGTAAAGCGCACGCTCAACCATCTGGCGATCTGGTTCCGGCAAAGGTCCACTTCTCACCACGACCGAACCCAAGCGTTCCTGCCATTCGGCTACTACCCGATCGACGCGTTCGTCCCAGGAAACTACATCCGTTCGCTCGATTCGGTGGGCCAGACGTTCCAGAACCGTGGCGCGGTCCAACACCACCCCGGCTCGAAGCCGGATGTCCGGGGCCCGACCGTCCGCCGCCGCCACCACGATGAACTCGGCGCCGGCCAGGACATCGTTCTCGGCAACCTGGACCTCGGTTCCGGAGGCGAGGAGAAAGCGACCGGGACGATCGGTTCGGCGCATGCCGACTCGGTCTGGCCACACATCCAACAAACACTCCGCAACACTGGAGGGCGGGCGATCGCTCGAAGCTGGGGAGATCGAGCGACGATGCTTCCTCAGTGCTCTGGCGGATCTTCGCCCTCTTTCCACCTCGGTCTGAGACGCCGCCTCCAGATCGGCCGAGTGGAACCGAACGCCCTCCTCGATAGCGCTGACCAGATCGATCACCCGGTCCCGGATCGCCCCGTCCGGAGCATGCACCACCGCTAACGCATGCCGTGGATGCACCGGCATCGTGGCCACTTCCTGACCGAGATGCGTCAGCATCCCGGTGTCATCGACGAGACCCAACAGCTCCAAGGTTCGAGCCCCGGCCTCCAGACGATGCTGATCCGGCTTGTCCAACAGTGGGAGATCAGCGGCCATTGGATCACCCCACCGGGCCAGCGCCATAGCCAGCGGGAGCGGGTCGCCGGTGCGGATCTCCGGCTCAGATGACTCCGACAGATGGCGCTCGTCCTCGGCAGACCACAGCCGATGGCATACCCCAGGGCCCAACCGGCCGGCCCGTCCGCGACGCTGATCGGCTCCGAAGCGGGTCACAAAACCCGTTTCCAGAGAACCAAGGCCGGTCTCTGCATCGAAGGCCGGACGCCGCGCCAAACCTCCATCAACCACGATATTCACACCCGGTACCGTCACCGACGTCTCGGCGATGGTGGTCGCCACGATCACGCGACGGGCGCTGCTCCCCGAGAGAATGTCCCGTTGTTGAGCGCCCCCGGTGCCACCGTGAAGGCCGAGAACCTCGAGCCCGCTCGAATCCGCAAGCGCCCGGACCACGCGATCCACCTCGCCTCTCCCGGGGACGAACACCAGGGCATCGCCGTCATTCTCGGCCAGCGCCAAGCGTGTCACCGTGGCGATCCGTTCGGTCCAGTTGATGCGGGACGGCCGCTCGTGGTGGAGGGTGGAGACAGGAAAGGTTCGGCCCGGCACCGAAACCACCGGTGCAGTGGTGCCAGAATCCGAAATGATGAGGCGGGCAATGGGGTTTGGGTTGATGGTGGCCGACATGACGATGATTCCGAGATCGGGTCGGAGCAATGCTCGAGATTCCACAGCCATCGCCAGCCCCAGGTCAGCATGGAGGCTTCGCTCGTGGAATTCGTCGAATATGACAGCTCCGACGCCGGGCAATTCCGGATCGTTCTGGATCCGGTTCGTGAGCACCGCTTCAGTCACAACTTCGATCCGGCAATGCCGGGACACTTTGCGCTCACCGCGCATTGTGAGCCCAACGGTGTCACCAAGCGATTCGCCGAGAAGTGCGGCCAGGCGTAGCGCAGTGGCCCGAGCGGCCAGCCGCCGAGGCTGGAGCATCACAACCCGGCCATCAACCTCACCGGCAACCATCAGCGGAACCAACGACGACTTCCCCGCCCCGGGCTCGGCAACCAACACCATCGTCTTGGCGGTCCGTACCGCAGCCACGATCTGATCCCGTGCCCCTTCCACCGGCAGTCCGGTGGAAGTCCACGTCAGTTCACCTTCGATTGCCGCGATGGTATCCCCAGCGCACGGGTCGGGCGCGCCCTCCCCCCGCCAAGTACTCCTGCGGCGACGACCGCGGCCGATGGAGTGCCATCGGACGAGTGCTTCTGATTCCGTTGGTCATCCTCTCGGGCTTGACCCTGTTCATGGCCGGTTTTGCCGTTGGCATCGTGGGCATCGCCGTCCGACTGCTCACGGGTCGGACCGAACTGGTGGCCTCGGGGGCCATGATCATCCGAGCGATCGACCAGCTCCCTTTTGGGATCGGCACGGACCGGAGTCATGTGTATTTGATCGGCGACGAACAGGGCGCAGTGAAGATCGGCATCTCCCACGATCCCGTTGAACGGCTCGCCAGCCTTCAGACCGGACACCCGGAATCTTTGGTCCTGCTCTCCAAGGTGAGCTATCGAACCAGCGCCGACGCTCGCGCCGCGGAAACCAACTTGCACACTGTCTTTGCAGCACAACGGATGAACGGCGAATGGTTCGACCTCAGCGACCGGCAGCTGCGTCAGGCTCACCGGATCGCTCGCCGCCTGCGCTAGTCCTCTCGGACGGCCTCGGTGAAGATCGGTGGCGGCAGGAATCCCGGTCGGCGGATCCGCCGCTGATCCAGCACGGTCAGCCCGGCCTTTTCCACAACCGCGCGCATGTGGTCACCGGTGAGTGCTCGGATCGGGGTTCCGCCCAGCTGCGAAACGAACCGGAGGACGTCTTCACCGATTCCGGTGATCGTGGCGACCGAAGCCACCAACAAACGCCCGCCCGGGACCAACAGCTCGCGAAGGGTTTCCATGGTGGCCGCCTGGTCGGTGTACCAGTGAAACGATTCGGTGCAGGTGATCACGTCAAAGGAGCCGGCCGCGAAAGGAAGCCGCTGCGCATCCGAGCGCACAAGCACCGCGCCCCCGGTGCGGTCCGCCGAGAGCCGGTCGGCAGCCTTGGTGAGCATCCCCGATGACAAGTCGGTCCCCACCACGCCGGCCGCCGGAAACGTGTCGATCATGCGCTTGGTCAGCTGACCCGTGCCACAGCCTAGGTCCAGAATACGCCCGGGTTTGGTCTCGGCCAGCCGGCGCAGCACTTCGTCATGAATGGGTGCGTAGGTGGACTGTTGCAGACGCTCGCGGTCATAGCTGACCGACCAGCGATCGAAGAACGAGGGGCTACGAGCCATACTCCAGCCTGTCAGCTCGATGATCAGTTGGTGCAAACCCGGTTCGTGGAATACCGTCTGATCACTATGGTCACCGACTGCCATACTCACCTCCTTCCGCAACGGCTGGCTCGTAAGGTGCGGGGGTTTTTCGACCAGTACCTTCTGGAGCAGAAGCTGGCCTACAGCTTGGACTACGACGACCTCCTCACCCGACACGCCGCCGAAGGGGTAACCACGATCTGGAACCTTCCCTATGCTCACAAGCCGGGGATGGCGACAACTCTCAATGCTTCAATGCTGGAGGTCGCTCACGCATATAGCGATCACCCGGTGCGAATAGTTTCGGGGTGCACCGTCCACCCGCTGGACGACGATCCGGTTGAGGACCTCGACAGTGCCGTGGAAGCGGGTGCCCGCCTTCTCAAGTTGCACTGTTCGGTTGGAGAGTACGAACTCACCGATCCAGGTTTGGCCGCCGTGCTCAACCGCGCCGGTGAGTTGGGTATCCCGGTCACCGTCCACGCCGGCCACGCGGTCAGCGGCCACACCGATACTGACGAACTGATCCCGATCGCCGAAGCCGTCACCGCTCACCCCGAAACAACGTTCATTCTCGCCCATTGTGGCCACAACGCATACGAAGCCGCCATCGCCATGATGGGACGGCATCGAAACCTCTATTCGGACCTGGCGCCGGTGATCTTCGATCCGGTGCCGCTCACGGCGGCCGATGCTGAACGATTCTCCGACCGCCTCCTTTTTGGGACCGATGCGCCCAACACGGGGAGCACTGGTGCCGTCCAGCTGGAAACCCTCAAGGGATTGGGCCTCAGCGACGCTACCTATCACGCGATAACCGTCGGCAATGCGGAGCAGCTGATTCCTGCCCACTGATGACCGCGTGGATCCTTGACGGCAACAACATCATGGGCAGCCGGCCAGACAAATGGTGGAACGATCGACCGGCGGCGATGGAGCGGCTGGGACAAGAGATTGCCCACTGGTGCTGGACCCACGATGACACTGTTCACCTTGTGTTCGATGGACCCCACCTCAGCAATGTGGACGCCCTGGCCGGTGGCAACCTACGCATTGAATTCGCACAACGCTCAGCGCGGAACGCCGCCGATGATGTGATCGTTGAACTGGCCCACACACTCGATGGCGCCGACGTCACCGTGGTCAGTGCCGATAAAGGCCTCAAAGAGCGGCTGCGCGAGGGAATCAAGACCGAAGGGCCTGGATCCTTCCTTCGACGACTGTCCACGTAGCCGGTCAACAGTGGCGAACCACCTTGTCGGCCGGTTCCGGTCAGATTTTTCGAATCCGCTACAGCCGGGCGGATATCTGGGGAAGCAACGTCTCCAGCCGTTTGCGGTTGGCCCCCAGATCACTGTGGCCCACGCGCGACGCGCTACGAAAGTGCAGCATTTTGTTTGCTTGGTCAACCGCGAAGATCACGTCATCTTTGAAACGGAAAAATCTTGTGGTGAAAACAGCTCTTACCGACTCGGCTGACCGTTCCTTTATGACCGCCCCGGTTGCCTCACCCAGAACCTCAGCAACTGCGGCCAGTGCCTCCTCGGCCGTGCCCGTAAAGGGAATGGCTGCCATGAAATGCTCACGGTCCGAAGGCTCCGCCTGTGAGGAGATGCAGTTTGGGGATGAAGGGCACGGGTCCAGTTTCATCCGCTCAGGCTAAAGGGGGTCGACAGGTCCGCACGGGTTCACCTCGTCGAAGCGAATGTCTAACCACCTGATCAAGCGGCTCGCACCCGTGTGGATCGTGTCGTGGTCCGGACCACGATGAATACACCAAAGATCACCAATGTCCCGCCAAGAACCTCAACAGGTCCAAGGGTTTCGCCACGAATCGCGAACCCGAACAGCACCCCAAACAGTGGAATGAGGTAGGCGGTAGAAGCCGCCACGGTAGGAGTGGCCCTGCGCACCACGGTGGCGAGGAGCGCGAACGTGACGGCATTTGCCGGCACGGACGCATAAAAAAGCGGCAAGAACAGTCTCCACCCCCAGGTGGTCTGATCCAAGCCTTCGACCAACAGCCCGAAGGGCACCAGCATCATGGCCGAAAAGACCAGCTGGACTGCCACAAGCATCACCGGACTGACCCTGCTGAAGTCGCGCCATTTCATGTACACGTTGCCGAAAGCCCAGCACAGCGCCGACACGGCCAGGGAGACCAGCCCAATGAACTGGCTGGACCCCGAGAGGCTGGGGATTGCCAGGACCACCGTTCCACCAAAGCCGATTGCGACGCCCAGAAGCGCGGCTCGGGGAAGGCGAACTTTCAATAAGACCAGCGACAGTGCGGCTGTGAACAGTGGCATGGTGCTTGACATCAGCGAACCCAGGCCAGCGGAGACCTTGCTGATCCCGAAGACCAGCAGAGCACTGGAGCACGTAGTGATGCTGAGCCCTACCACGAAGATGTTGAACAGATCCTCACGGTGGCTTGGGAATCGTTCTCCCCGCCAGAAGGCGAACGCCAACAGGGTGGAGCTGGCAAGCACCGTCCGCATGCCCGCCACCAAGAATGGGCTGCTTTCCTCGAGGGCGAATTTCAGAATGCTGAAATTCAGACCGATCAGCGCCGCCACCAGGAAGACCGTGGCGAGAGTGAGGCGCTCGTTCATCCGGGCCAGCTTGGTCGACCCGGGCCGCCCACGCCTAAATGGGCGCGCCTCGATCGGTTGATCTAGCCTCGATCAATGGCACGACTCGCGGTCTTTGACATGAACGAGACCACACTGGACTTGGCGCCGGTGCGGGCTGAGATCAATCGCCAATTAGGGCATTCCGGCGCGGCCGGCATGTGGTTCTCCCGACTCCTGGGACTGTCCATGGCGATCACCGCGACCGGCGACTACAAGCCGTTCACCCAACTGGCTCGGACGGCCATGGGGTCAGTCGCTGATTCGGTGGCAGGCTTCGATGCGATCAGTGATGAGAACTGGCAGCGGGTGGTGGATGCCATCCTCACGCTGCCACCCCACCCGGACGTCGCAAACGGGCTCGTCAGCTTGATCGCCGACGGCTGGCGGCTGTTTGCCCTCACCAACAGCACGCAAGCGGCCGTGGAGGCGCAGCTGGCGAGCGGCAACATCGCAGATCTTTTCGAGGCTGTGGTGTCGGTGGAGGCGGTCCAGACGTTCAAGCCATCGCCGGCTCCCTATCACCACATCGCCGCGGTCGCCGGGGTTGAGCCTTCAGACATGTGGATGGTGGCGGCGCATGACTGGGATCTTGCCGGGGCGAAGGCGGTTGGCATGAGAACTGCCTTCATCAGCCGACCCGGAGCTCGCTTCCTGGATGTCTTTCCTGCTGCCGATGTGACGGCCGCGGATTTCACGGACCTGGCTGTCAAGCTGGCGGATGTTGCTTGATCGAGGCCGCTGCTCGCCAACAACACCCCTTGTGACATGAAGACTTCTTGAAACGGTTTCGAACCGCATACTCTCAAAGACATGCAGACGCGGCTGGAACGCATGTGGGGACAAATTCGTTCGTGGCGCGAGGACGAGGCGATCTCGACCCTGCGCCTCAATCCAAGCCTCGGCAAGAGCGACCTGGCCAAGCTCCGAAAAATCCTGGACGACGCCATCGACGGCCGAGGAGGAGAGCTGGCCGCTCGAAAGCGGGCCAGTGAAGTGGGGTCGTGCTTTCTGGAACTGAACAGCGAAGGACGACGCCGGTTCTTTGAGCTCCTTGCCAATGAATACGCTCACGACGACGACGCAGTCGATGCTGCCATAGCCGAAGTGCAAGCGGCGCCGGCCGGGTACCGGGCCCAGGCGGAAGACCGTCTTCGCAACGTTCTTCGCCCCAAACGTGAACGGCTGTTTCGACGGTTCGTTGGTCTGCAGGGGGGTCTTTCGTTCTTGGTCGATCTTCGGGAGGAGTTGCTGCCGCTCCGGCGAGAGTCTCCCGCGCTGGCGTCGCTCGACCAGGATCTACGAATCACCCTGGCCCGCTTCTTCGATGTTGGCCTACTTCGCCTGGAGCGCCTCACGTGGGAATCACCCGCCGTCGTGTTGGAAAAGCTGATCGAGTACGAAGCGGTCCACGAGATCAAGGGTTGGGCGGACCTTCGCGGTCGCCTCGACCGCGGTCGTCGGTGCTACGCCTTCTTTCATCCCGCCATGGCAAATGATCCGCTGATCTTTGTGGAGGTGGCCTTCACCACCGGTGTCCCGAATGCTCTTGAGCCCTTGCTGGACCACTCCATCGACAAGAGCGATCCCACCGAGGCTGATTCGGCAACGTTCTACTCAATCTCGAACTGCCACTATGGCTTGACCGGAGTGTCGCTGGGCGATCTGTTGATCAAGAGCGTCGTGGGAGAATTGGCCCGAGACCTACCCAACCTCCGGAACTTCGTGACTCTCAGTCCGATCCCCGGCTTGCGCACGTGGGTGCAGGACAATGCCACCGACGTCCGCTCACTGATCCCTTCGGGGCTCCCAGCGGGGCCTGGTGAGATTGCCGACCTCAAACCCAAGTTGGAACAGTTGGCGGCCCGCTACCTCGCCCGTGAGTCCGCCCCTGAATCCTCCGAAGACGGTTCATCCACTCGCGCCCTCGACCCGGTTGCTCACTTCCATCTCTCCAACGGTGCGGAGATCTACCGACTCAACTGGTGGGCTAACCCCACCGAGACCGGCTGGGACCGCAGCATGGGAATCATGGTGAACTACCGATACGAACCGGCATTCATCGGCGATCGGCATGACGCTTATGCCGCCAGCGGAAAACGGCCGATTTCGGAAATGGTGCGGAAACTTCTCCCCAACAACTAGCTGAGTGGTTGTCGTCGGTAGGTCGATGCAACGATTCCGTTCGCGAACGCAGTGGTCTCGATGTGATCCCACCACGTGGAAGCACGAACTGGGCCGAAGAGCGGAATTCCACTCCCCAGGACCACCGGGAGGCGGGAGATCGTCATCTCGTCGATCAAACCGGCTTCCAGGAACGACGTGATCAAGGAACCGCCGTCGACGTAAAGAGTCTCGTGTCCCATTCGGTGCAGCTCTGCCACCAGTTCCGCCGGTGAACCCGTGACGACATGCACCGATCCGGCGAGGTCGTCCGGAAGGTCGGCCAACGTAAGCGATGCGCTGGCAACAAAGACCGGCCTGTTATATGGCCACGGCCGAAAACCCTTGATCACCTCGAAGGTCCGGCGACCCATCAACAGCGCATCGGTTGCGTCCATGAACGCGTCGAATCCATAGTCGTCATCGTCCGGGTTCGGGAGTTGATCGAGCCAATCCAGCCCGTGATCCTCCGTGGCGATGTACCCGTCGAGACTGGTGGCGATGAATACCCGGTTCACGAGCGATCGAGGAGAGGCGTGTATTGGTCGAGAGCGGCCATGACCTCATCGGCCGAACCCTGCGGTAATGCAATGAGCGCGCGGGCCATGCCGCGGCGCTCCAGATCATCCAGTTCCTGTGGAACAGGTTTCGCGCCGAAGATCCCCAACTGAATGGTGGCCGGGTCTCGGCTGATCACCTCGCACGCCCTTTGGATCTCTTCCCATCCTTTCTCCAAGGTCCTGGCACCAATCGGCATCCATCCATCACAATACTCGGCGATCGCCGCCGCCGTTTTTGGTCCCGCCGTCCCGCCCATGATGATCGGAGGATGGGGCTTGGATTTCGGTTTAGGCCAAGCCCAACTGGGTTCAAGGTTGATGAACTCTCCGCTGAATGACGCCTCGTCCTGGGTCCACAGTGCCTTGACCGTAAGTGCGCATTCTCGCATCCGGGCTCGACGATCGGTGTATCTCACGCCGTGGTTCGCCAGCTCTTCCTTGTTCCAGCCATACCCCACACCGAACAGCAATCGACCATCGCTGAGATAGTCGACGGTGGCGGCTTGCTTGGCCGTCCAGATGGGATCGCGCTGGCCGAGAAGCGTGATACCGGTTCCCAATTTCAGTTTCGAAGTGACCGAACTGATGGCGGCTAGCGCCGTGAACTGTTCGTGACTTCGCCAATATTCCTCGGGCAGAGGCGGAGCACCTTCTCGACCACCCCACGGAGTCTGCCGACTCACGGGAATGTGGGAGTGTTCGGGAAACCAGAGCGACTCAAACCCTCTCGCCTCCACTTCTTTACCCAGCGTTACGGGGTCCATTGTGGTGTCGGTTGGGAAGATCAGGAGGCCAATTTCCATGGACCGAAGATAGTCGTCGGCCAAGGATGCCGCGCCATGCTCAACCGGCTAGTCGTTGAATGCCAACGGAGCTGGGGTGCCCGGCGAGGCGTCAGCGGGGGTTTCGGTGCCTATCACCGTGTCCGGTTGACCGATACTCAGCGGCACTGGGTCAGCTGTCAGCTGTGCGACCGCAGCTCCCGAAATCGAGGCGACCACGAGAACGGTGAGAATCGTGAACGATCGGATTCGAGATGGCTGCAATCGAGCAGTGGAGGCATCCGGGGTCACCTCCACTTCTTCGGCTTGTTGAGGATGGATTCTCGATACGCAGATCTACCCAACCGGGATTGGGCCCGGAATTCGTTCGCCAGTGGCCAGATACCGCCACAGCGCCCGATAGTTGGCGTGGGTGAGTTCCGGCGTTATCCAACCGGCCTGCTCCAACTCCATGTGAAGCACTTTCAAGCGATTCCAGGGAACGCTGGTGTCTACATGGTGGGCCAGGTGGAAACCGGCCTGGTAGGGCGCCAGCATGAACGACGCTACCGGCCCCGTTTGCACAACGTGAGTGGTGACCCGCCGATCCGAGCCACGCTCCATGCCACCGTGCTCGGCGATGGCCCGCAACCGGTTGGTCACCTGCCATGTAGTGAGCCACGGAAGGAACCATAGGACCACCCACGCCCACCACTTCCCGGTGATGGCAAAAGCCAAACCAAACATCACCAGCTGAGCCCCCACGATTCGGCGCCGGATCGTCCACGACGCTCCACCCAGTAGTACCAGCAACTTGGCACCGGAGATGCCAACCAAATCACGGGCCAGGCGACGCAGAAGACGCCAGCTCCCGCTGGGGTACGGGGCGTACATTGACACGTCGGGTTCTTCGGGGCCGAGCTCGTCCTTGTGGTGGGCCAGGTGAGCCCGACGGTAGGCATCGAAGTCTGTGAGCGCCACCGGAGCCAGCAGGAATCGAGCGACGTTGTCATTCCAGCGTCGGTCCGAGAACAGCAAAGCGTGGACGGCTTCATGATTGAGGAGATTGAGCATGGAGATACAGCGGGTGCTCCAGATCACCAGCGCCAGCCAGGCCAACGGATGGTTGAGCCAGGCCACCAGTGCCCACGAGCCGAAGATCTGGGCATACACCGAGGCGACGGCCAAGCTGTTCCGGCGGTTATCGATTGACCGAAGGCCCGGATCAATACCTGGTTTGGCCTTGCCGGAAGCGAACAAACGATCAGTTGGAAGCGCATCGGGCAGTAGGTCTGGTGGTGGCGCCAGGGAAATCCGGTTGTGATCGGTGGCTACCACTCGACTTCGCTCCTCCGCGGTGGTCTCACCCCAGCCTACAAAGAGAGCGTCCCCTGCGAAAGGTCACCCGTTGAGACACCATGCCTCTAGCCGGGCAACAGCTTGCTCAACGCCGCCTGCATCGAGCGGTATGCATTGTTCTGCGGGGCTCCCCCGGTGGAGATGCGGCGTACACCCAGCTCGGCGAGCTCAGCCACGCCCGGTCCATTGGGCCAGTTGAGATAGTTCACCGGCGCTGCGACCTCGCCGACGATGCGGGCGATGTCAGATGCAACGTGTAGACCGGGGGCATACACCACATCGGCCCCGGCCGCTCGATAGCTCTGCAAGCGCCGGATGGTGTCGTCAAGATCGTTTCGACCTACAGATGGTTCTCGGCTCGGCCGGTGAGCACTAGGCCGTGATCCGAGCAGGCTGCCGAGGCAGTAGCAACCGCCTCGGTGGCCCGATCGATGTCATCGATGGCGTCGGTTGCAGGGTCGAAGTCCTCGATAGAACAACCGGCGGCTCCAGCACTAGCCAACAGCTCCACGGTTCGCTCGATCCCGCCAGGCTCGTTGGGGTACAGGCGTTCACTATCGACATTCAGCGGGACGCCGATGAATCCAGTGAGATCAGCCACGTGGGTCAGGA
>JABDIY010000171.1 GCA_013003535.1 Acidimicrobiales bacterium
AGGCAGCCTTCCAGGTCCAACCGTTGGTGGTGAGGTCTGCTGCCACTCGGTGTGCCAGTTCGGAGGTGATTGCTGGGGACGGGTTGTGGCTGGTGGCTGCGAGTTGGGCCCAGGTGTAAGAGGAGGCGACATCGATGGCGGTGTACTGCCAGATTTGACCTCGAGTGGTTTTGCCTCGTTTCAGCCTGGTTTCTTTGAACGATCCGACATGAAAACAGTCGAACTGGACCAGATCACCCGGCACGGAGGCTTCCAACTCACCGACATACCCCGTAGCTCGTTCTGGGATCGTGAACCCGTCGCTGACAGCCCGATGAGAAGCCAGCAGGGCGTAGCGGAGCCGGCGTGTGTTCAACCGGTGCCGTTTCAGGATCCGCCACACCTTCGAGGGGTTCACCCTGACACCGTTGGCGGTGAGTTCGTCGGCGAGACGTTGCGGACCCGCCGGCGGGTTCGCCAACGCAGCAGCCACCACTCGTTGTTCGACCCGACGATCCAGCCACGACAGCTGTCTGGTGTCAGCCACATCGAGATCGGTCTTGTTGCGCCACCGATAGAACGTCGAGGGATGGATCCCCGCAGCAGCACACGCCGCCCGCTTGTTCGGGGACGACTCGATCAACGCAACAACCTGACGGCGATAGGTAACCAGGGCAGAATGGACAGTCACAGCGGTGCTCCCTTCGATGGCTTGCAACACCACTCGAAAGGATGCACCGCTGTCCCACATGTCGCACAACCACGCGACAGTGCACTCTTCGGGGGGACAGGCCGCCGCCAGGCGGCCAGGGGGGCGTTGTTGACGCGGGGCGATCCCCTGCAACCCCTGATGGCATACCCGCCTGCGGGTTGCTCGGCCCGTAGCCAACCTCCCGGGTCTGTGTTGTCCTGGGGGACGATCCCCCTGGAACCCCCTGATGGCCGACCGCCTTCGGGTTGCACGGCCCGCAGCCAACCTCCCGGGTCTGTGTCGGTATGGGCGCATTGTTTGTCCCCTCTTCGGGGGGACAGGCCGCCGCCAGGCGGCCAGGGGGGCGTCGTCGGCGACGCTGCGATCCTCAGGGGACGATCAACCTGCAACCCCCTGATGGCATGCCCGCCTTCGGGTTGCACGGCCCGCAGCCAACCTCCCGGGTCTCTGTCGACGTGAGATGAGGCGTGAGGCGTGAAGCGTGAGGCGTGAAGCGTGCTGCGTGAGGCGTGAAGCGTGCTGCGTGAAGCG
>JABDIY010000180.1 GCA_013003535.1 Acidimicrobiales bacterium
CGACACCGGCCGCTCCTGATCCCGGCGGCGGGGGTGATGAGCCGTGAGTGACTTCTTCACCGAAGCCGTCCTGATCGCCACCGTCGCCTCGGCGATCCGCTTCTCTGTGCCGCTGCTGCTGGCCGGCCTCGGCGAGGCCTTCGGGCAGCGCAGCGGGGTGCTGAATCTCGGCGTCGATGGCGTGATGCTGCTCGGGGCCTTCGGTGGCTACTACACGGTGCTCAAATCCGACAACGTGTGGCTGGGTGTGTTGGTCGGACTCGGGGTGGGCCTTGCCCTTGGGCTGATCTCGGCATTCATCACTGTGACCCTGAAAGCCGAACAAGGTATCTCGGGCATCGGTGTGTTCCTGTTCGGGCTCGGTATGAGCGATCTGCTCTTCCAGCGGCTGGTGGGATCGCCCCGGCCGATCGACACCTTCCCGCGAATCGAGCTCCCGCTACTGGGCGACATTCCCTGGATTGGGGAGATGTTCTTCCGGCAGAGCTTGATCGTGTACCTGGCGTTCCTGGCGGTCCCGTTCAGCATGTTCGTCATCAACCACACCACCTTCGGGATGAAGATCCGGGCCGTGGGCGAGAACCCGGAGGCGGCCGACAGCCTGGGCGTTTCCGTTGCCAAGGTGCGGTACGCCACCATGCTCATTGGTGGGACCCTGGCCGGGATCGCCGGCGCCGCCCTGGCGATCAACCTCGGCATTTTCCAGCAGAACATCACCAACGCCCAGGGATTCATCGCCATTGCCCTGGTCTACTTCGGCGCCTGGCGTCCGCTCGGGGTCATGCTGGGTGCGCTGCTGTACGGCTTCGTCAACTCACTGGTCATCCAGTGGAAGACCCTCGGGATCATTCCGGACAGCTTGTCCGATATCGCGGCAATGGCCCCCGCCATCATCACGATTCTCGCCCTCGTGGTCGTTGCCACCCGGTTCCGGGCACCGTCTGCCCTCACGAAACCGTTCGAGCGAGGTGGATGACGATGCGGACCACTGCCTGCCTTCAGAGGACCGTCGACATCCCCCCGGCCACAGCTATTTCCAGCACCGTTTGTACGAAGGCGCGACCGGCACCGTCGGTCCGCGCCCCGAAGAGGAGGAAGACATGAAGTTGAGATCAATACTCGCGATATTCGCAGCGCTGGCGCTCGTCGCCGGGGCCTGTGGCGGCGACGACGGGGAGAGCGCTCCGGAGGGATTCCGGATCGGCATCGTGGCGCCGTCGGCTTCCAACGACCTGGCGTTCACGCAGTCGATCGTCGATGCAGCCAATGCGTTGTCCGGTGACCCGGAGATTCTCATCACCGATGGCACCTTTG
>JABDIY010000188.1 GCA_013003535.1 Acidimicrobiales bacterium
GGGCAGCAGCGCCGCGTCGCGCTGGCTCGTGCGGTCGTGCTCCAGCCCTGTCTGGTGCTGTATGATGAACCGACGACCGGGCTGGACCCGGCCAGCCGCCTCACCGTTTGGGACGAGGTGCGGCGCATCAACGCATTGGGAACCACCGTGTTCCTCACCACGCAATACTTGGAGGAGGCCGACCAACTCTGCAATCGGCTGGCGATCATCGACGATGGCCTCATCATTCGGGAGGGCACACCGACAGCCCTGAAACAGGAGCTTCGGCACCGCCGCAACATGACCACCGACCCCACCCTCGACGACGTATTCCTCGACGCCACTGGCCGCACCCGTGAACGGGTTGCCGGCGAAGTGAAGGAGATTTGAAATGACTGCCACAACTGACACTCGACCCGTAGTTGCAACATCGCATTCGCACACCAGTCCGATGCGGGAGTCGCTGATTCTCGGTGGACGGGCCATTCGGGAGGCGATACGAACCCCGGATTCACTCTTCCCTACCATGTTCATTCCGCTGTTCTTCTTGGTGGTCAACGTCGGCCAGGCCGCACGGATCTTTCCGTCCAACGGCACGCCATTCTTGGAGGGCCAGAACTATGGGGCGTTCCAGCTGCCCGCTTCGCTTCTGCTGGCGGCGTCGTTTGGAAGTGCGGCGCTCTATCTGGTGGAAGAGATCGAGGGCGGCTACTTCGACAAGCTACGAGCCGCCCCGATCTCCCGAATGTCTTTGGTTCTCGGCCGTCTCTATGCAGAGTTCGTCAAGACCGGAGTAGTGGCCGCAGTCATGGTGCTGCTCGCTCTGGTGTTCGGCATCCGCATCAGGTCCGGGGTGCTCGGGTTCGTCGTTTTGATCCTGATGGTTGCCCTGTGGGCCATGGTGTTCAGCGGTTTCATGCAGCTGATCGCTTTGAAGACTCGAAGCGCCGCGGCAACCCAGGGTGCCAGCATGATCTTCTTCCCACTGTTGTTCCTCACGCCAAACTTCGTGCCCCGAGAGCAGTTGACCCGGCCGATGGAAATCGCCGCAACGTTCAATCCGGTCACGTACGTGATGGAGGGGGCCCGCTCGCTCATCCTCGAGGGATTCGACGGGCCCGCCCTCACCAAGGCCTTCGCAGTTGTTGGGCTCAGCATGGCCGCGATGCTCGCCCTCAGCGTCCGGATGGTGAACACCTACGACTAGGCCTAGCGACCCCCGTTAGCCGCCGATCGAAAACTGGACAGTGATCATCACCGTGACCTGCGATTCGCCGGCCTGAATCGGTGTGGCAGTGTCAAATGCGGCACCACCTGCAGCTTCGCCATAAGCGATTGGGGGAGGGGAGGAGCTCGTGATCTCGCTGATCGTCACGGCTTTGCCGAGCTGAACTTCGGCCAGAGAGGCCAGTTGTTCGGCCTTGGCTTTGGCATCGTTCCAAGCGGCCTCACGAGCAGCTGTGATGAGGTTTCCGTCGGCTTCGAGATCGAAACGGATGTTGTTGACAATCGCATCGTTGCCGCCGGCTTTGGTGGCTGCGTCGATCGTCTCACCAGCTTTGTCCAGATCCCGGATCTTGGCACTTACCGTGTTGCTCACCCGATAGCCCCGCAGCGTCTGGGTGTCGTTGCGGTAGTCGTACTCGGGGTAGATCGAGTAGTTGGTGGTTTGGATGTCTTTCTCGGCCACACCCTGTGCTTTGAGGGCGTCGATGACTGCCGTGGCCAGGTCGGCGGCCTCACCGGTCGCTTCGTCCACCGAAGGTCGTAGCACTTGGACTCCGAGATCGACGATGAGGGTGTCAGGGGTTCCGGTAACCAATCCGGTGCCGGACACCGCAATAGTGTTTGTCAATGGCGTTTCTCCTGTGGATGCGGCCGGGGCGGCGACTCCGGTGGAAGCCCCGCAAGCGGTCACAAACAGGCTGACCGCCGCCAGCGGAATCAGCAATTTTCGCATCATATTCTCCTTGGTGAGCACGTTCGGCTTCACTCACCAATATGACGATCGCCGGTAGGTGTAGGTTCCCTGAAGGTTCGGAAGAATTCCCTGAGATCCTGACCCGTTGCCAATGGCCAAAGGGCATACAGTCTCGTTTGATTCAGCCATCCCCTTCACCTGAAAGTTCCGCCTTGAAGTCCATGCTTCGTTTCGCTCTAATGATCTGTGGTTTGGCGTTCGTGCTCGGCGCATGTGGCTTCCTGGACGACGGAACCGGCGGTGAGTCAACCATCATTACCCCGACGGAGTCCAGCGTCGTCACAATCAAGGAGCCCGACAGCGCGACCACTATTGCCTCCACCTCGACGACTCCCACGATAGCGGCGAGCTCAACCCCGACGGAAACGGCATTGTGTTCCGCCGACGGCTTGGTGGTTGCTGACCCCCAGCCGCAGGGTGATCTGCCGGCCGAGGTGGCCGCCATGAGGACCGAAATTCTCGAGGCCGCTTCCTCCTGTGATTTCGACAGGATCGGTGTTCTGGCGGCGGCGAACAGCACCGCATATTCCTTCGGAGGTGACTCCGAGCCGTTTCGCTTCTGGCGCGATGCGGAAGAAAATGGCCAGGCACCCTTGGCCACCATGGTCCAACTTCTCAACCTCGAACCGGCCCGGTACGACGTGGGGGAGGGCGATGTTTTCTATGTGTGGCCGGCGGTGTTCGCCCTGCCCAACTGGTCTGACGCTACCGAGGAACAGCGCCAAGAGCTGGCCGATCTCTTCGGAGCCGACGAGCTGGCCGCTTGGGACTCCTTTGGTGGTTACGTCGGTTATCGGCTGGGGATCACAACCGACGGTCGCTGGACATTTTTCA
>JABDIY010000216.1 GCA_013003535.1 Acidimicrobiales bacterium
GATCAGGGTTTCCCCCATTGTCCAATATTCCCCACTGCTGCCTCCCGTAGGAGTCTGGGCCGTGTCTCAGTCCCAGTGTGGCCGATCGCCCTCTCAGGCCGGCTATCGATCGTCGCCATGGTAGGCCGTTACCCCACCATCTAGCTAATCGAACGCGGGCCCCTCCAGAAGTGCCAGCTTACATGTATTGGCCAGCTTTCCCTTCGAGACCAGAGCCTCGAAGACGTATGCGGTATTAGCTCGAGTTTCCCCAAGTTATCCCCCGCTTCTGGGCAGGTTGCCCACGTGTTACTCACCCGTTCGCCGCTTTACTCGCCTCCCGAAGGAGACTTTCTCGCTCGACTTGCATGTGTTAAGCACGCCGCCAGCGTTCATTCTGAGCCAGGATCAAACTCTCCAGTTGAAAGTTTGACGTTGCCGGCCCGGCTAAGAACCGACAACGAGTATCCTTCTGTAAAGAAAGAAATTGGTCGCTTCATCACCACGGCGAACCATGGCGTGAAACGAAAGAAAAAAACGTTGACTTTTTCCTCTATTTAGTTTTCAAAGAACCGACGCACGCACCCACCCCATCGCCCGAGGGCGAATTCTGATGATATGTCGGTTTCGGGACGCCTGTCAACAAGCAAGCCTTTTCATCAGAGGCTGCTCGAGTGGACTAACGGACCGGCTTCCCTGTCAAAGAAAAACCCCGCCCTCGAGCGGGGGAAGGGAAGTGTAGGTGGGAAGCCGCCCGCTGTCAAGAACTTTCTGGGCCGAAATCGGGCCCGGCTCAAACAGCTACAAACAAAGGGGTTTCGCTCGGCAACCGCGTCTGGCGGCGGCTCGACTCCCTAGGAGAAGATCACCCGCCGGCCAGAAATACGCCAACGCTCGGTCAAAAGCCGTCCAAGGGCCTCCGGGTAGATACGGTGCTCCTCGACCAGAATCCGGGCCGAGAGCGAGATCGGGTTGTCGTCGTCGTGCACCGGCACCACGCGCTGCATGACGATCGGGCCGTGGTCGAGCTCTTCGTCGACCAGGTGCACGGTGCAGCCCGAGACCCTGACGCCCCATTCGAGCGCCTGCTCCTGGGCGTTGCGACCGGGAAAAGCGGGCAAAAGAGACGGGTGGATGTTCAAGATCCGCTCGGGGTACTCGGCTACGAAAGAGGCCGACAGGAGCCTCATGTAGCCAGCCAGGCAGACCCAGTCGACCTCGGCTCGCCCGAGCGCGGCCAAGACCTTGGCCTCGTGAGCCTCCCGAGTCGCCTCGTGCCGGTGCGGCAGACAGACCGTCGGCAACCGCAACGAGCGCGCCTTCTCGAGGCCCGGCGCCTCGGCAACGTTCGACACCACCAGGGCGATCTCGGCCGGGACCTCCTTGCGCACCATGGCGCCGTGGAGCTCGAGAAAATTCGAACCTCTACCCGAAAGCAGGATGGCTACGCGAGCCTGGGACACAATGCGGCAATCCTAGTGGAAACTGGGGAAACTGGGGGACACAATACGTAATGCGGGCCTAACCGCCCAAGAGCTTCGAAGACACACCTGGGTCCGGGCCTGTATTACGTATTGTGTCCCCCGAGGTCGTAGACGACTCCGCTGCCCCCCTTCTGGACAGTGCCGATAGGACTCGCCTTGGTACCGGCCGCCTTTAGGCTCGCCATCACCTCGCCCACCGACTCGGGAGCGACGATCACGCACATGCCGATTCCCATGTTGAAGACCCGGAACATCTCTTCGGTGTCGATTGCCCCGTGCTCCTGCAGCAACCGAAAAATCTCGGGCACCTCCCAGGAACCGGCCTTGATCTGAGCCCGGGTCTTGGGCGGAAGGACCCTGGGAATATTGTCGGTCAGGCCGCCCCCGGTGATGTGAGCCAAGGCATGCAGGCCCGGGTGTTCGAGGAGCGGCGCAACCGCTCGAAGATAGCTCGCGTGAATCGCCAGCAGCTGTTCGGTCACGCTCGCCTTGGAGGTCGATCCGGGAATCCGGTCGCCGGGGGCGAGACCGAGTTGCTCGTAGAACACCCTGCGAGCGAGCGAGTAGCCATTGGTGTGCAGGCCGGTGGACGGCAAACCCAGAATGATGTCCTTGGGCCGCACCCGGCTTCCGTCCAGGATGCGCTCCCGGTCCACCAAGCCGACCACGAAGCCGACCAGCT
>JABDIY010000128.1 GCA_013003535.1 Acidimicrobiales bacterium
CGGGAGCAAAAGTAACCCGCATGACGAAGAAGGTCGGACAACGAGCCCCCACTGGCACCATCGTCGAGGTTCAGAAGGGTTCATACGAAATTCTCTGGGATGACGGTCATAGATCGATTGCCACATCAGATGGGATCATCCCACTTAAGAAGTCAAAATAGATCTACAGATTCACGTCCGTTTCAACCAGCGAGTTTCACAATCACGCTGTCGAGCAAACGAACCGTCGTTGAAGCTCGCGCCCATGGTCGGTCGGGTAGCTGGCTCGCACCGTCAGCGACAGGGTTCCTCTCGCAGTCACGTGAGAGGAAATGGTGCCTGCACCCACCACGGGCGCTCCTCGACCGATATTTCGGTGACCCACTTGACCCACCAGAATCCTCGCCTGCCCGGCGCCACGAGACGGGCCGGAGCACCGTGACCCGGCGAAAGTGGATTGCCGCCTACACCGGTCGCCAGCAGCAGGCGTGGAGCGTCCCCGATTGGGTAACGACGGCGATAGCCCGTCGCAGATGTGACCAGAATGCTCTCTCCGGCAAGGGTGCCTAGCAAGCGGTCTATTCGTACGCCTGTCCATTCCTGAGTTGCATACCAACCGCTCGTACAGTCAAGGGTGGCCGTGACGTGGTCCGCGAACTCGCCTAGCTCTGCAATTGTCCATGTCCTCAGGCCTCCCCCCGCTTTAACCGTCAAGAGCCACCCGTCTACGTTCGGAATCTTGTCGTCGAACCAGGACACAACCGGCATAGCCGCTGGATCGAACGAACCCCGTTCGTGAGATCCGGTGTCTCGTCGTCGCTCACCCGGCAATCGCAACAGTCTCATCGCACCCTCCAGGCCGGCATATGCGGCGATGGCAGTACCCGCGAGCGCTCCGGCTCGAAGCAGATTGCGCCGCTCGAGGTCTACCGCTCTTGGCCGCACGGGTCGCTGCCAGACGTGCACCAGCGCTACGGCGATGGCGACAACCGCCGAGCCAACATGAACCTGCATCGCGTTGAGCGGACCGTACCGGAGCACGAGACCGGTGCTGAACATGAACCCCGATGTCAGCGCGACGAAAGTCATAGCTGCGAGAAGAACCGACGCTCCCCTGCCCGGCCGGCTCCGACCCATTCCCCGTCTCACCACCGTCGACTTCCACGGGATGATGAGCACGATCGCCAATCCGGCGACACCATGTGCCCCCACCACCCAGAGCGCCCAACCGTTTCCCGTCGCAAAAGCAAGGAGACCGGTGACCAGGGCGGCGCAAAGCAGCACGGCGAGTGCCATATTTGTTCGCCTGCCCGACATCGTCATCCAAGATTACGAACTACTCGCTATAACGACTCACCGATACGGCATTCTCAACCAGAACATTCCAGGGTTCGCTTTTCAAAACGGTACGTAGAGTTTGTTACGTCGGACGGGGGTGCCGAGATGGTAACCAATGATTCGAAGCCCGGCGGCCTAACGCTCGCTCTGTTCGCTATGGCGGTAGTGGTTGGCGGCGCCAATTTCATCGGTGTTCGATTCAGCAACCGGGAGCTCGACCCCTTCTGGGGCGCAGCCCTCAGGTTCACCATCGCCGCATCACTCTTTCTGATCATCGCATCGGCGTTGAAGCTGCCCTGGCCGCGCAGACGGCATCTCTGGCTGAACGTGGTGTACGGTCTTCTGAGTTTCTCGGTTTCGTATGCATTGATGTACTGGGCGCTCGTACAGGTGTCGGCAGGCGTCGCCACCGTGGTTCTGGCGATCGTGCCGCTCGTCACCCTGCTTCTCGCGGCCGCCCAGGGGATGGAGAAGCTCGGCATCAGATCCGTCATCGGCTCGTTGTTGGCCATCGTCGGCATCATTTGGATGTCACTCGGCCCTCAGGACGTTGTGCTGCCTTTCACCGCACTCGTGGCGATGCTCCTCGCAGCCCTGTCCATGGGTGAAAGCGTGATTATTGGCAAGAAACTCTCCGGTTACCACCCGGCCATCACCAACGCGGTCGGCATGACGACTGGCGCCATAATGCTGTTGGCGCTATCGGCTGCTGTCGGCGACCAATGGGTGTTGCCCTCCCAACCAGAGGTCATCTGGTCCGTCATATACCTGGTCACAATCGGATCGGTCGGCCTGTTCGTACTCGTGATCCTCGTTGTGAGACAATGGACCGCTTCGGCCACGTCCTATGTCTTCGTACTTTTCCCAATCGTCACGATGTTGCTCGGTGCGTGGATAGCAGACGAACCTATCACCGGCCGGGGCGTCACCGGAGCTCTTCTCGTCATGTCGGGGGTGTGGTTCGGGGCGCTATCGCCCAAGGCACGACTTGGATCGACCTCAACAAGCGACCGGCCGCATCACCATGCACCAGGGC
>JABDIY010000044.1 GCA_013003535.1 Acidimicrobiales bacterium
GCGATCTCCAATCCGAGAGTGATGATCGCCAACGAGAAAAGCGGTTGCCCAATCATCGGGCGAATCGCCAGCCGCTCCAACACCATGGCCAGAATGGCCGTGAGCGCCATGGCCACCGCCAGGTTCACCAACCAAACCAGCAGGCCCGGACTCCCCTCGCCAACCAGCGGGTTGTCGAATGGCAGGAGGGGCAGCCCTTTGTCATTCACCATGATCGACAAGAACAGGGCACCGCTCATGGCGATGGCTCCATGAGCAAAGTTCAAGACTTGCGTTGCCTTGAACACGATCACGAAACCGAGAGCGACCACGGCATAGATTGCGCCGAGCGCCAACGCCTTTGAGAAGGTGCCGATGAAGATCGCACCGGAATCGAGTTGGGCAAAAAGCATCAGTACATCGACTCCACGAGCTCTGAGAATAGATCTTCCATCGAGGACCGCTTCAGTTTCATCGTTGCGGTCATTTCACCGTCTTCATGATCCAACTCCTTGGGCAGAAGCCGGAATTTCTTGATGCCCTCGACTCGAGCAAACTTTTCGTTGGTGCGATCTACTTCTTTCTGAATGAGCTCCAACACCTCGGGTTTTTCGCTGAGATCCCGATAGGTGGTGTACGGGATGTTCTTCTTGAGGGCCCAGTTGCCAACAGTGTCGAGCTCGATCCCGATCAATGCGGTGAGATATTTGCGGCGGTCGCCGATGACCATTGCTTCGTTGATGAACGGGCTCACCTTCAAGGTGTTCTCGATCTCGGAAGGGCTGATGTTCTTGCCGCCGGCAGTGATGATGATGTGCTTGATGCGATCCACGATTCGAATGTGGGTTCCGTCCACCCACTCACCGACGTCACCAGTCATCAGCCAGCCGTCCGCGGTGAACGTTTCTGCGGTCTTTTCCGGTTTGCCCCAATAGCCGGCGAACACTCCGGCGTGCTTGGTCTGGATTTCACCGGTGGTCTCGTCGATTCGGAGCCCGTCTTTCATTTGCGGGTAGGGCTCGCCGACGGTGCCTACCTTGACCCGGCCCTGGAGGTTGGCGGTGGCGATAGCGGAGTTTTCCGTCATGCCATACAGCTCGTAAATGTCCAATCCGATCCCCATGAAGAACTGGATGACCTCGGGAGCGATAGGGGCCGCACCGGTTCCGGCGTAGCGCACCCGCCGGAGCCCCAGCCGTTCTTTGAGCGCTCGGAAGACCAAGAAGTTGAAGATCGTGTAGGCCACCCGAGTGGCCGGTGTCCAATTCCCATTGTTGGCCACACGGCTCTCGCCTATCCAGTCGGCGACCTTCAGCGAACGGCTGAGAATCAACTTCTTGAAGCGGCTGGAATCGGACCCTCGGATTATCACACCGGCGTGCAGTTTCTCCCAGATTCGGGGAACGGCAAAGAACAGCGTTGGCTGAACTTCACGAAGATTGGCGAAGACGGCTTCAGGTGCCTCGGCAAAGTTGAGCACGACGCCCGCAGACACAAGCGACCATGTGGAGAAGACTCGCTCTGCAACGTGACAGAGCGGGAGATAAGTAACGGCGTGATCGTGAGGGCCTGGCCGCTTACCGTCTGGCGTTCTTTGCGGAGTGTTGACGATGACGTCGATCGCGAACTCCACATTGGCGTTGGTGATCATGGCCCCCTTGGGGGGGCCAGTTGTACCGGAGGTGTAGACCAAGGTCATGACGTCGTCAGCCTCGGCGGCTTGCATGCGCTCATCTACGGCTGATCCATTGGCGGCCCGATGCTGTTGGCCAAGAGCGATGAAGTCATCCCAATACAGCAATCGGTCATCTTGATAGCCGGCGTCCCCTCGAACGCCGCGAGGTTCCACGTAGATGATTTTCTCAACGCTCGGAAACCGCTCACGAGGCAGATCGAGCACCTTGTCGATCTGTTCCTGATCTTCGGCGAAGTGAATCTTGGAGCCACAATCATTGAGGGTGTATTCCACCTCGGCGTGGGGGTTAGTGGGGTAGAGCCCCACGGTTATGCCCCGATTGGCAACGGTGGCAAGATCGAGAATGATCCACTCCAGCCGATCCTCGGCATGGATGCTCATCCGATCGCCGACCTCCAGACCAAGATCTTGCAGTGCGTGAGCCGCATCGAGAACTGTGTCCCAAACCTGGGCCCAGGTGAACTCATGCCAGATCCCGAAGTCCTTCTCCCTCATGGCGAGCTGGTCAGGAGCCTTCACCGCCCACTCTCTGGCGCGAGAGGCCACAGTGGGGTATCCAGCGCCGGAACCTGCCGTGGTATTCGCAGTCTCGAGGACCGTCATATCTCTCCTTCTCGGCCAACGACCAACCGGTGATCATCAGAGCGTCACTGACTCTATAGCAATTTTGATGGTGTGCCGCGGGACACACCGACCTCAAAGAAGATATTCAGACGAGCGAGTAACTGCAAAGCCGCATTCGGGATGGGCCCGTTCGTAACGAACTAGTAACCAGCCACCGGGTCCACAACGCCTGCTAACGGCTGATCGGCGATCCAGCGCCTGACGTTCTCTTCGATGTGAGCCGCCAGGAGTGGAATGCCCATCTCCGGTGTGTTGGCAATGTGGGGGGTGATCACCACATTCTGCAGCCCCCACAGCCAGTGGCCCTCTGGTAGAGGTTCAGGGTCGGTTACATCAAGCGCGGCACCCCCGATCGAACCCTCAACCAAGGCTTGATGGAGTGCCTCATGATCGACCACACCGCCTCTGGCCACATTCACCAACCAGGCATGCGGCGCCATTGCGTCAAAGATGGCTGAGTCGATACTCCCCCTCGTCTCGTCGGTCAGCGCCAAGGCAAGGATGACAGCGTCGGCGCCCGCTACGGCCTCCACCGCCAGATCCGGTTGCACGGTGCGGCTGGCTCCCGGCATTGGGGTGGCGGACCGACGAACCACCGTGATAGCGCAGTTCCACCCTTGAAGGAGACGGATAATCTCGGCGGTGATACCGCCACCGCCGAACACCGTGAGCGATCCGTCCACCAGCATTCGACCATGGGGTTCCGCCCAGCGTCGCTCTTGGGCATAACCAACGATATGGCGAAGACCAGCAGTGGCCAGGGCGATGGCATGTTCGGCGACGGGCCGGGCATAGACACCGCGAGCACACGTCCATAGCAGATCGGAGCGCTGACGAATCAGCGGAACATACGGCTCGATGCCAGCAAACGGCAAAGCGACCAATTCTACAGAGGTCGCATTTGCGAGAATAGGGCCTAGATCCTGTGGCCGATGGAAATCAGCCCACACCAGTGCTGCGGCGTCTCCGGGTCCACGAGTTCTCCGCCCCCGGCCAGCACTGCCTGGCGGAGCGACTCATGCCTTCCGCTCGATGGGGCAACTGCGATCTTGTTCGGAAGCACCGCCTGATTCTACGAGTCGAGGGCATGCTCGAGGTCAGCCACAAGATCGTCGATGTCCTCGATGCCGACACTAAGACGAACCAAATCGTCCGGTACTTCCAATGGTGACCCGGCCGTTGATGCATGGGTCATGACGCCCGGATGCTCGATCAGGCTCTCTACCGCTCCCAGGGACTCGGCCAAGGTGAAGAGGCGAGTGGATTCGATGATCTTCATAGCGGCATCACGTCCACCGGCGGCCCGGAACGAAATCATTCCACCGAAGCCGCTCATCTGGCGGGCCGCTACCTCATGACCAGGGTGGGTGGGGAGCCCTGGGTAGAGGACGGTGCCAACCGCCGGATGATTGACCAGCAACTCCACGAGACGGGCCGCATTGCTATTGTGCCGGTCCATTCGCACCGCCAAGGTCTTGACCCCCCGAAGTGTCAGGTAGCAGTCCCACGGTCCAGGGACCGCCCCTACCGAGTTCTGGATGAAACGCAAATGGGTATCGATCACCGGATCGTTGGTGGCGACAAAACCACCGACGACATCGCTGTGGCCCCCGATGTACTTGGTGGTGGAATGGACCACTGCATCGGCACCCCAGTGAAGGGGTTGTTGCAAATACGACGTTGCAAAAGTATTGTCGGCAATGAGCCTGGCATCGTTGGCATGCACCACTGCCGCCAACGCCTCAAGGTCCACAATGTTGAGCAGTGGGTTGGTTGGGGTTTCAGCCCAGACCATTTTGGTTTTTGCGGGCCAATTCTCGGCTAGTTCCGACGGAGCCCCCAGATCGTGAGAAGAAAACGTGATCCCCACCTTTGTGAAGATCTTGGAGATCAAGCGAAACGTGCCGCCGTAGGCATCGTTTCCGATGACGACGTGGTCACCAGGTTCGAGCAGACGCAGAATTGCGTCTTCAGCTGCCATTCCCGATGCAAACGCAACGCCGAACGACGCCCCTTCCAGGGATGCCAGGGCCGTCTCCAGCGCGGTACGAGTTGGGTTCCCCGTCCTGGCATATTCGTAGCCGGAGTGTTTGCCAACGGATTCTTGGGCGAATGTAGAGGTCTGAAACACCGGAACCGTGACGGCTCCGGTGATGGCCTCGGGATCTTGGCCAACGTGGATCGCTCGAGTGGCGAATCCGAAACCGGAGTCAGGAGGGTCTTGGGATCTGTCGGAGTTCTGGGATGTGTCTGACAACTGTGTGATCCTGACTTAGAGGGACTTGCTGGAGAGGAACGTGAGAAGATCAGCCCGCGACAGCACCGTGGAGGGACGGCCACCGTCGAGGACGAGCGCGGCGTTGATCGAATCGAGCACGCCTACGGCCCGCTCCACGGGTTCGCCGATTCCCAACGTCGGCAGGCGATCGCTCATGACCTCCGAAACGGAGTGGTCGAGGATGTCGGTGGCACTGAACGCGGCGTCCATGATTCGAAGTTCGTCGATGGAACCGAAGACCTCCGCATTCGCCAACGGCATCTCTCCTTGGGCCACCGGGAGTTGCGAAACGCTGTGCTTGTGCATCAATTTGACGGCATCCCGCAGGGTGTCGTCGGGCTGTACGTAGACCAGGCTGGGACGGGCGCCCTTCTCCCGAGTGGCGACCACATCGGCCACCGTTGGCCCTTCCGAGGCTAAGAAGCCGAACCGAGCCATCCACTCGTCGTTGAAGATGCTCGTGAGGTAGCCGCGCCCAGAGTCTGGGGTGAGTACCACGACCATGTGATCGGCAGTGAGCTCGCTGGCAACCTTGAGAGCCGCAGCTACTGCGGTGCCACACGATCCGCCGATGAGGAGTCCCTCTTGCTGAGAGACCCGTCGCGCAGTCAGGAAGGAGTCGGCATCGGACACAGCGATCACCCGATCCACCAGCGATGGGTCATAGGTGACCGGCCAGAAATCCTCGCCAACCCCTTCCACCAGGTAGGGTCGACCAGATCCGCCGGAATACACCGAACCTTCGGGGTCAGCTGCGATGATCTGAACTTCGGGATTCTGTTCCTTCAGGTAGCGAGCCACGCCGCTCAACGTGCCGCCCGTGCCGGCACCGGCCACAAAATGGGTGACCCGACCGTCAGTTTGATCCCAAATCTCGGGACCGGTGGAAAGGTAGTGGGCCTGCGGATTCAGCGGGTTGGAGTACTGGTCGGGCGCGAACGCACCGGGCCGCTCTTTGCCGAGCCGCGCCGCGGTGCTGTAGTACGACGCCGGATCATCGGGAGCGACGGCCACCGGGCACACCACCACCTCGGCACCATAGGCCCGCAGTAAGTCCACCTTCTCCGGCCCCACCTTGTCGGTCACCACAAAAATACACTTGTACCCACGCTGGGCGGCAACGATCGCCAGGCCAACTCCGGTGTTTCCACTGGTTGGCTCGATAATCGTTCCGCCGGGCTGGAGTGCACCCGTTCGTTCGCCCTCCTCGATCATGGCGAGAGCGATCCGGTCCTTCACGCTCCCTCCCGGGTTGAAGACCTCATATTTCACCAGGACGGGGCACTCCAAATCGGCGCCAACGCGCCGCAGTTGGACCAAGGGCGTATTTCCGATCAAGTCGAGGACAGAATCGGTGACTTTTGGGGGAAGCTCGGCCATTTTCTCGAAAACCTCACGCTCGTGTATCTACTCCGGTATGTCGAGCCTAACGGTCATCTCGCTCGCAGAGCGGACCCGCTTAAGCTGTGAAGTGTTATCGCTAGCGCGTAGTTGCCGAAGCCCCTTGCGCAGGACTATCGGCGACTGTGTCCTTCTTGTTGCCGGGCAGTGGAACACCGCTCCCCATGTCTACCGCTTCGGCAATTCGATACCTGCCGGAGGGGTCCTGAGCCAGCCAGAGCATTCCGTCGCGACGTTCAGCGGCCCTCACTCCGAGGAGGCGACCATCGCGGGCCAAGAGTTGGCGGGCCGGATGATCGACGGTTATGGCAACGGTTACCGGATCACCGTCGTTGACCGCCTTGACGCTCACAACAGTTGGGCCTTCGCCCGCAATCCGCAAGCCGTTTTCTCGGAGGCGGAGATTGTGTTGAGCGAGTTCGTTGAAAAGGGGTGTGTTCTCTACAAACACACTCCCGAGATCGGCTTCGCCTGGCTGAGTCTGAAACAGGAATTCCTCGCGAAGCAAACCGCTCACCACCCTGCGCCATTCGGGGTTGACCGCCTGATCCGTGGTGGGACCCTTCCGTCCGAGAAGCGAGCGTCCTCGGTAGCCGGGAAGCGAGATCCGCAACGCCTGCTCCCCCAGAACCACCGGCCGAAGAATCCAGATTCCCATCACCGTCTCCAAGATGATCGCTGCGGTGAGAGCGATCCCAAAGCGTCCGATAACGTCGATGCTGGACCCGAGCAAACCGATGCCGGCCACTGCGACAACGCTCATTCCTGCTACCGCCGAGGCGGCGCTCGAGCGAAGAGCCAGAGAAACGAAATCTTTCGGTGATTCGTTGGAGCTTCTGATCGCACGAAGCAGTTCCACCTCGAAGAACGAGACTCCGACGCCAACGATCAGCACGGCAACCTGCAACTCGGTGGCGTTGGCGCCGTCAACGATCACGTGATAGGCACCGAGGACCGCCGCCGAAGTGAGCAGGCGGAGTGCCACCGCGACCACCGCAAGCCCGATGTCGCCAATCACGAAAAAGACCACCACACCGCTGGAAACGGCCAGCAACGCCACCACCAGCCAGAGGGTGGTCACAGCACCGCTGCTATTTGCCTCCGCATCAACAGCCAGACCCTCCAGAGACACCCCGGTCGGTTCATCGATCTGTTCCAGTGCTCGAACCGTGGCTTGGGTTGCCGCCGACCGGGCGGATTCGGCTGGGGTAACGATGGCGGTGAACGAATCGATCGTCGCCGCCTCGGCTGCCGCTGGTGCTACCAGTTCGCCGTCCTCGTAGCGGCCGGCTTCTGTGAACACCCAGGCCACCCCTTCATACCGAGACGCGGCCATGGCCCAACTCTGGACCGCCTCCGACGTTGCCTCCTCAGGTGCGATTGCCCGAATAGCCGCCGCGGGGTCTCCACCAAAATCAATCAACTCGGCAGCAATTTGTGAGGACCGATAATCTCCAACCGTCCCTGCATCCATCAAGGAACGGCTCGCAGCTGTTCCTGCCGCGATCAAGCCGAGCACCAAGAGGAGCGCGCCAACGACGATCACCACCAGGACCGGAAGATCCCGGCCGTCGGGAATCCTCATCGGGACGGTTCGCAGTTCGGCGCTTTCGAGCATTGGCGGCAGATTGCTGAGAAATACCGGAAGAATGGCCAACGTGGCCAGGGCGCCGAAGAGCGCCCCCATGAATACCGTGACCGCAGGCGACCAGCCACGATTGAAGATCGCCGCGATGGTCCCCACGCCCGCCAGCGCACCAAAGACAAGGACCAATCCCGGCAGCTGCGAACGAACGGACGCCAGTATGTGATCGGCGGAGTCTCCGAGAAGCGGGCGCTTGAACCAGGTGATCAAGCGAACGGACACAACCGTCGAGACTAGGAGTGCTACCAGCGCTCCCGGCACCACTGTGGTTCCGAGCGATCCGTCGAATTCGCCGGCCACCGATGAGCCTATGAGCCCACCGAGGAACGATGACAACCCGGCGGCTATCGAGGTGGCCAATCCTACCGATGCCCCGTGAAGGGCACCCATCACGAAGCCCAGAATTAGTATTACCGGCACGACCGCAATCAGCGTGCCTCGGCTGATTTCCCGGTTGATTTCGGCATCGGCAACGAGCTGACCACCCACAAGCAACTCGCCATTCCCTCCGAGAGCCGCGGAGGTGTCGGCAACACGATCGATGAGGGGACCGAGGCGGTCCGAGGATGACACCCGCAGATGAATAATCGGTGGTCCCGCCGGCAACACATCCACAAATGCGAACTCAACTCCCGGAAACTCTCGGATCTCGGGCAAGACTGCCTCGGTGATTCGCTGATCGGAACTGGAGATACTCTTCAGGACGATGGACGCGTTCGGCAGTTCGTCGCCACTCCACCCGGCCTCTACCCAGGATTCATCTGCAACGGCGGAATCAGCGAGGCGGGAGCTGGAGAAGACTCCGATGAGCACCACGACCAGAACTACGACAGCCAACACGAGCCCTTGCCTGTGGGCTCCGCCATCCTGGCGTGACGCCGCACCGCGTTCTGGGACTGCCAACCGCTTCATCACTGCGGTGGTCCGTAGTTGAGAGTTGCGCGGCTTCGGCGACGCGTGGCAGCGGAACCGGAAACGTGGTTGGGTTGTGACAGCGATGAGCTCATCCGGAGACCGGAACCCTTGGTCGATGAAAAATTGATGCAGCAAAGAGGGCGCCTTTCGACACCACTCCACCCGCAGAGGAAGGTAGGCCAGATCAATCGAAAATAGTCGGACCCCGCCCAAATCCAAAGCGAAACATTCTTGTTCGGCTCCCCTACACCCTCGAACCTGGTCTGGCGAGCCACTATGGGGGCGTGTATCCAGCATTTTCGGACCAGGAACCAGCGCGCCCGTCGGCTCGCCGCCTCGTGCTATTGCTGGCGCTGGTGATGGCGACGCTGGGAGCCGCCTGCTCCTCCACCGCTGGACCCACGTTCGATCAAGCACCGCCGGCAGGATCCGATGACCCTGGCACGATTCCCCGGCGACCCTCCTTGACCGCTACGACGGCGGTACCGCTACCCCGGATCTCGCTCGCTTTGGAGGCGGCGTTCGGTCAGCTCAGCATTCGCGACGCTGATCCAGACTTCACCATTGTTGCTCGGGACGTCGTCACCGGGAAGGAATTGGCCCGTGACCGGGTGGAGCCGAACGGTACGGCGCTCCTGCGAACACTGCCCAAAGCAACAATCGAGGTGCTGGTGAGCGACGGGACCGCTGCCGTCGCCTCTGCCGGCACAATCGTCATACCCGGCCAGGAAGCTCCGCCGCAAGACTCCTATGACGAGGCGGAGGTAGGAGCTGGCTACAACTACATCAAAACCAGGGACGGAACACTGCTTTCCGCGTACGTGACGCTGCCCGCAGGAAATACCGAGTCAGACGGTCCGTTCCCCACCCTCGTAGAGTACTCAGGCTACGAACCGTCGAACCCCGACGCCGTCGATCCAGCCCGTCTCATATTGCCCCTTCTGGGTTATGCCCTCGTCCAGGTGAACGTTCGTGGCACGGGATGCAGCGGCGGGTCCTTCGATGCCTTTGCTGAGATCGAGCGGCTGGATGGTTATGACGTAATCGAAACCGTTGCTGCCCAAGAATGGTCCTCCGGTGTGGGGATGTGGGGTATCAGCTATCCGGGGATCATGCAGCTCCACGTAGCAGCTGCGCAGCCGCCCAGTCTGGCGGCGATCGCTCCGTTGTCGGTGATCGCAAACGTGGATGACGTGCTGTATCCAGGCGGTTTGTTCAACAACGGGTTCGGCCAAAGCTGGACTCAACGGGTCACAGGGAACGCTGGTTCAGAAGGTCAACGGTGGTCGTCGGAGCGCATCGATGCGGGCGATGCAATCTGTGCGGCCAACCAGACGTTCCGGATCCACAATCCCGATCTCGTTACGGCCGCCTTGAACGAGCCATTTTCCACCAATCTCAGTCGGAGCCGTTCACCCGAGTCATTCGTAGACCAGATCGAGGTTCCAACGTTCATCGCTGGGGCGTGGCAGGACGAACAGACCGGCGGAGGATTTCCTGCGATCTTAGACAACTTCACCGCCGCACCGGTCCTTCGGGCCAGTCTCTACAACGGGCTCCACATCGACCCGCTCGGGCCGGACACGCTGGTTCCGCTCCTGGAGTTCTATGACCTCTTCGTGGCGCGCCGAGCCCCGTCACTCACTCCCCTCGTGAACCTCGTTGTATCGGCGGGAACGGCATCCTTTTTTGGACAACCACTCGAGTTGCCAGAATCGCGGCTTACTGGCTTGAGTTACGACGACGCGCTAGCCATCTACCAGAATGCGCCACCGATCACCGTGCTCTACGAGGTCGGCGCCGAGGCTCCCAACCTGCCGTTGGCGAGGTTCCAAGCCTCCTATGGGCAGTGGCCGATTCCGCAGTTGGAGCCACTTCGCCTCACCCTTTCCGACACCCCGATGGCGTCCCCTGGCGCCTCGCTGGACGGATCGCTTCTTCCCCAGGGCGACGTCCAGGAAGCCGACCCACCGGCGCAAGCGGACGCCAGAATCATCGCCACCTTCCACACCGATCCTGCTGAGGGAGCCATGACAACGGCAGCAAACCCTTCGATTATCTGGGGCCCCAACCCTGGCTGGGATTGGCCCTTGGCGAGGGACGACCGAGCCGCCCGATTTGTCAGCGCCCCGTTGGAAAAAGCGCTGGTACTCACTGGCAACGCGTCGGCAGATCTGCTGGTTCGACTACCCGACGGCGAGCCCGACGCCGATCTCGAGGTGACGCTGAGCTCGCTTGACCTTGACGGAAACGAAACTTACCTCCAGTCCGGTTGGCTTCGCCTCAGTCGGCGTGCGCTTCGTAGCGACGCCACCGAACTCAATCCTCAGATCTCGAACACTGCAAGCGACATCCGCCCGGTGGCACGCTCCGAGACCGTCAGAGCTCGGGTGGCAATTCTTCCGTTCGCCGCAGTCATTCGACCAGGCGAACAGCTGATTCTCACTATTGATACGCCGGGCGCATCCAAACCCGAGTGGGCCTTTGCCGTAGATCCAGATCCTGTCACGGTGGCCGTTCTCGCCGGTTCATCAGTGGCACTGCCCGTCGTTCCTGAATCTACGTTCATGGCGGCATCCTCAGCCGCTCGAGTTACCGGAAGCCCCGTGGAAAGCTTGACCGACGCAATCGGTGCAGATAGTCCACGGTGCGGGTCGCTACGGGGACAACCCTGCAGAAGCGGTGGCTAGGGAAGTAGGCTGGTCCGGCAGTTCTGCATAGCCCACCCGGGCATGCCAGGCGGCAAGCGAAAGGGCTTCTCACAATGTCAGATCTTCTCGAAGGAATCATTTCCCAATTGGGCAGCGGGGGATTGTCTGAAATCGCTGGATCACTCGGCGTCGATGAGGCAAAAGCCTCCACCGCCGTTGGAATGGCCCTACCCGCCATCCTCGCCGGCATGGCAAACAACGCGCAATCTCCTGAGGGCGCCGCCAGCCTGGCAACTGCACTCGATGATCACGACGAAAGCGTGTTCGGCCAACTCGGTGATCTCCTGGGCGGCGGCGGCACAGGAGCCGGCATCCTGGGCCACGTACTTGGTCAGAAACAACCAGCGGTAGAGCAGAACCTGGCATCTCAAAGCGGATTGGACCTTGGTGCCATCGCCAAACTTCTCCCGGTTCTTGCACCACTCGTCATGGGCTACCTGAGCAAACAGAAGAAAAGCCAAGATTTGTCCTCCACCGATCTCGGCTCGGTCCTCGGCCGGCAACGCCAGTCGGCCGAAACGTCACGCCCAGGCCTCGGTGGGCTCGCCGCCATCCTCGATACCGACGGCGACGGCTTCGGCCTCGACGACGTAGCCCGTATGGCCTCCGGTGCCAGTGGGTCAGGTGGATCCAAGGGCGGCGGACTGGCCTCGATCCTCGGCAAATTCCTGCGTCGCTAGCCCCATCGAAAGTGCCACCAATTCCTTCGAAACCCAACAACGATCCTGGTCGGTAGTTTGACCATGATCTCCATGGATATCTTGCCATTGCAGCAGATCTAACGAAACGGGATCTTCTCATGACCCCCCAACACCCAGAACGCCGCTCCGACCACACCGCCGATCTCGTGGTGGTCGCCAACCGGCTCCCCGTTCGCCGCAGCAGCGGTGACGACGAAAGCGGCGAGTGGACAGTGAGTCCGGGCGGCCTTGTTTCCGCCCTGGCGCCCGTGCTGGCCGACCGGAAACGTTTCGCGTGGGTGGGCTGGCCGGGAAGTGCCGACGGTCCCACCGAACCATTCACTCATGAAGGCATGCGCCTCGTCCCGGTTCACCAAACCGAGGACGAATATTCTCGCTACTACGAAGGCATGTCCAACGGGACGTTGTGGCCGCTCTATCACGACAAAATCGAACCGGCGGAGTTTCATCGAACCTGGTACGACGCTTACCGCCAGGTGAACCAGCGGTTCGCGGATCTCGCCGCGGAGATCGCCGCCCCTAATGCCACAGTGTGGATCCACGATTATCAGTTGCAAATGGTGCCCGGGTTTCTGCGCGCACTCCGACCCGACCTGACCATCGGGTTTTTCCTTCACATCCCATTTCCCCCCGGCGAACTCTTTCGGCAAATCCCCTGGCGCAAGGCCCTGACCATAGGCATCCTCGGCGCAGACCTTGTTGGATTTCAGACACCGGCGGGGGCATTCAACTTTGCCCGTCTCGCCGAATCCCTGAACCTTGCTACTCGTATCTCCAGCGACACCCTCGGACGAAATGGCCGCCGTATCAAAGTGAAGTCATTCCCGATCGGTATCGACGCCGACCGCTATGCGGAAGGGGCCAACCGCCCCGATATCGCACAACGGGCAGCGGCGATGCGAGAACGACTCGGGAATCCCAAGGCTGTCCTTCTCGGGGTGGACCGCTTGGACTACACCAAAGGAATCGATGTTCGACTCCGGGCCTTCAAGGAGTTGCTCAGCGAGGGAAAGCTCCTAGCTGATGAGGTCAAGTTCGTGCAAGTGGCCGAACCTTCCCGAGACGGCGTTGATGCCTATGTAGCTCTGCGTGAGCGAGTGCAGGGCCTGGTCGGGGAGATCAACGGCGATTTCGCCGAAGTCGGCGTTGCGCCAGTTCACTACATTCACCAAAGCCAGGACTTTGATGAATTGATGTCGCTGTACCGCTGTGCTGATGTGATGATGGTGACGCCGTTCTGCGATGGGATGAACCTGGTGGCCAAGGAGTACGTAGCCACCCGACACGACGACACGGGCGTGCTCGTTCTTTCCGAATTCGCCGGCGCTGCGCATGAACTGAGCGACGCTCTGATCGTAAACCCCTACGACATCGATGGACTGAAATCAGCATTGTTGGAAGCAGTCTTTCTCGACGAGGACGACGCCAAGCGACGAATGCGATCGATGCGGACGCTTGTGTTCGAGAATCATGCGAGCCGCTGGGCCGAGTCGTTCTTGCGGGAGTTGGCCCGTTGGTCAACGAGCCTCGCGCAGGCTCCCGCTGCTCCGCAGAAACCCGCTGCTACGCAGTAACCCGCTGCTACGCAGAAACCCCAACCACTGCCTTGGGAGGCCCGCTGCTTTGGTTCTCGTTCTGCAAAGCATCGGCAAGCTGATCCAAGGCAACGTTGGCAGGCTGCAGCAAACGGCGCACTCGCAACTGGTCAACCCCCATCAGGGTCTGCACCCTACGAACGTCGTCGATCGTGTAACCCAACGACACTCGGAAGTCCGCCTCTCGCCGGAGCAAGGCTGTCACCGACAAGTTCTCGATCTGATTACCAACACCGACGGCAACGATCACTCCGCCGGGACGGACCAGACCCAAGCCGCCCGCTATGGCTTCAGCTGCATCGACACACACGAAGACGACATCTGCACCGAGGCCATTTGTGTGGTCATGCAACCAAGTGGTCAATCCTTTGTTCACCCCGGCAAATGCTGCGTCCGCCCCTAAATCGCAGGCCAGCTCCCGCCGAGCCGACGCATGATCGACCGAAACCACCGCCGCCGCACCCCCGATTCGGGCCAGCTCCGCAGTGAGAAGACCAATCGTGCCGGTACCGAGCACAACAACAACATCACCCAAACTGAATCCGCTGCGCCGTACGGCGTGGGCGGCGACTGCGGCCGGTTCAGTGAGGACGGCATCCCGACTGTCAATGGCTTCCCCAACCGGCATGAGTCGACGAGCGTCGGCCACGGTATGAGTGGCGAAGCCACCATGTGAGGCTGCTAGCGGGTCAAGGCCCACGATCTGTTCAAGGACGCGCTCGCAGTGAGCGGGAGTTCCGAAAGCGCAGGGACGACACTGGCCACATGACGGACCTACCGCGGCGACCACACGCTGACCAACGAAGCGATCTGGCATGTCCTGTGCCAATTGCACTATTCGGCCCGTCCACTCATGCCCGAACCAGGCGGGTGACGCTACCTCTCCTGTGACCCATGCCGACCGGTCCGATCCGCCGATTCCGCAGTAGTCGATCGCCACTACCGCCTGACCGGGTCGGGGGGCGGGATCCGCCCCGACCACGACCTCCAGGGATCGGGATCCGACCAGCTGGGCGAAGCGCACAGGGGGTTCCTACTTGCCCATTGGCTCGGGCCGCAACGTATCGAGAACCTCAAAGAACTCAGGGAACGTTTTTCCGACGCAGGCCGGATCTGAGACCGCGATTCCCGGGTGGACGAGACCCAGCAGCGCGAAACTCATCGCCATTCTGTGATCCTCATACGTTGTGACCGTGCCCGGCTGAGCAGGTCCCGGATAAATAATCATGCCGTCGGCAGTTTCGGCCGCCCGGATTCCTCGCCGAGTCAGCTCCGTCACCACGGCTGCGATCCGATCGGTTTCTTTCTTCCGGATGAAACCGATACCGGTGATCTCCGTGGGCGAATTGGCGAAGGTCGCAACGACGGCGAGAGTCTGGGCGGTGTCGGAAATGTTCCGCATGTCCACGTTGAGGCCGGTGAGGGTTCCGGTCCCCCGCACTTCGGTGGAGGTGGCGGTCATCTTGACCTCGGCACCCATGCGCTGAAGGATCTCGACGAAACGGAGATCCCCTTGTGTGGTGGAATGACCGAGCCCATCTATGCGCACTCGGCCGCCGGTGATCGCCGCTGCTGCGAAGAAGTAGGAGGCAGCCGACGCGTCGGGTTCGATCGAGACGGTACTGGGCTTGTAGGCAGCCGGAGCGACGCTGAACTCTCGGTACTCCGGATGCGCTTCGACCTCGACACCGAAATCGTGCATCGTTTTGATCGTCAGGTCTACATAAGGCTTGGAGACCAATTCTCCGCCTACCCGGACGTACAGCCCTTCCGGCGTTCGCGGAGCAGCCATCAACAGCCCGGAGAGATACTGGCTGGATACCGAGCCCTGCACCACGACGGATCCGCCTCGCATCGAACCGCCATGCACGGTCAGAGGGAGAGCGTCACCGTCAATTTCGGCTCCCAACTGCCGAAGCTTGGTAACCAATTCTTTGATGGGGCGGCTGCGCAGCTGACTGCTGCCATCCATGCGATATTCACCCTCCCCCAAACACAGAAGAGGTAGGAGAAATCTGCTGGTTGTTCCCGACATACGAACGTCGAGGTCGGCGGGACCTGACGGGATCTCGCCGGTTGGGTTCATCACGGTGATTGTTCGCCCCTCGGGGTCCGCCCAGATCGAAATGCCGAGGCTGAGTAGGGCACCGACCATGGCGATCGTGTCATCGGCAAACAATGCCCCTTCAAGCCCGGACGTGCCGGGAGCCAAGGCTGCACAAATCAAAGCTCGGTTGGTGTGACTCTTCGAACCTGGCACCACGATCGTGGTGTCGGGAGGAATTTGCAGGGGGGCGATAGTTCGCACAACACTCCGAAGGTAAGGACTGGACGGCAAGCGGGGCTACGTGTCCTATCGAACCGTAGCTGGCGCAGATGAGGCCTACCTCGAGCGCCGCGGGATTTCGCCCACGAGAACAGCGGGACTTCGTCCTACAACTCTCACGGCGTCAGCGTCTGAGTTCTTCTTTGATGTTCAGATGACTCTCCAGCGCAGTCCTGGCGGCATACAACGCAGCTCGAGCCTCAGCGATGATCTCGTCTTTGTGAGCGATCACGGCTTGGAGCCGCACCACTTCTGCTTCGGCCAACTCCGCCCGAGCGAGGGCGTCAACTGCGTCCAGATGTAGCGAAGAATCCGAAGAATTCGAGACGCGGCTCAACCAGAACGAATGACGCGGGATTCGCCGTTTTCCCACAGCTGGAGTCCGTTGTGCCACTAACCCCGGATTGCGTTCCCCGTACTGGGGTCGAAAAAATGCATCCGGGTGGTGTCTACGTCGATCGTGAGCGGCTGACCCATCCGGGCACGCGACCGGGGGCTGAAGCGACCGACGTAGATCGTCCTGCCCTGGGCGTCCTTGCTCTGCTCCACGGCATCCTCGCCCTCGAATTCGGCATCCATGATCGCAAACGGTTCAGCGTCAAGCGGGAAATGAACAATGACCTCTGAGCCCAGTGCCTCGATCAAGGTGGTCTCGGTGGTGAGGCGACTGTCGTTCGGCTTTTCTTCGATAGCCAGCTCGGCATCGGAGATATCTTCGGGCCGGATTCCGACCACGATGTCTTTGCCAACAAATGAACGTAACGAGGGGTTGGCGGCAACTGTGTTTGGGCTCACTTCGAGGTTCTGGGAGCCGAACTGCACCCAAATCCCACCGCCGGAGTCCGACAGGGTTGCCTTCATCAGGTTCATCGACGGGGACCCGATGAACCCGGCAACGAACACATTTCCGGGCTTGTCATAAAGGTTTTGCGGCGTGTCGACCTGCTGTAGGAAACCCCGCTTGAGAACAGCAACCCGATCACCCATGGTCATAGCTTCCACTTGATCATGCGTCACGTAGAGCGTTGTGACTCCGAGGTCACGCTGAAGACCGGCGATTTCGGCTCGCATCTGGACTCGGAGTTTGGCGTCGAGGTTCGACAGCGGCTCGTCCATGAGGAAGGCCTTGGGCTGACGCACGATGGCCCGGCCCATCGCGACCCGCTGGCGCTGACCACCAGAGAGCTGACCCGGTTTGCGATCAAGGTTTTCCGTCAGGTCGAGAACCGCCGCAGCTTTGCGAACTCTTTCCTCGATCTCTGGTTTTGGCACCTTTGCCAGTTTGAGAGCGAACCCGATGTTCTCCGCCACGGTCATGTGCGGGTACAGCGCGTAGTTCTGGAAGACCATGGCAATGTCTCGGTCCTTGGGGTGAACGTCGTTCACCACCCGGTCCCCGATGTACAACTCACCGCCGCTGATCTCTTCGAGGCCAGCCACCATCCGCAGTGCCGTTGACTTTCCACAGCCCGAAGGACCGACCAATACAAGGAACTCCCCATCCGCGATATCGAGATTGAGGTCGGAAATCGCGTGGTACCCGTTGGGGTACACCTTGTTGACGTCCTTTAGAACAACCTGAGCCATGAGCCTCTCCTAGATCGACATAGATGGTCCTTTGGACACTAGCAGAGGCTGTGAAAATCGCCACACCCAACTTCGGGTGCAATAGGGAATCCGGGCGGGGGACCTAGTGTGGTGGGCGTTATTGCCCCTAAAGCTCTCAGTGGTCGATTGGTACTCTCTGCGGTTGCACACCCACTGGAGGCGGACCTCTTGGACTCAGACGACAACACATCGACCCCGGGCACACCTTTTGACCTTGGCGATGCAGAACCTACGTCGTCGTGGTTTGGATTTGATCGCTCCGAGACAACTGCGGTTCGGCGGGGAGCCTCCTCCCCCGAAGCCGTGCCGGTCTCGGTGCAACGCGTACCCGCTGGAACATGGAGCGACGCTCACATTGATCGTCTTCTCAATACCGCTCCCACCGAAGGTCGTGATACGAGCGGACTGGTTCCGGTCGCTCGGATCACCGGGGGGCCAGGCGATGATCTCACCGTCGTGTCGTTGCGAACCGACGCACCTCGATTTCAGGAGCGTCTGGACTTCCGAACCCCACCAACCTGGAACGAGTCTGCAGGCGTGGCGCTCGGTGCCGCAGAGGCGATGGAGAAGGGTCATTCGCTCGGCTTGCGACATGGCGCACTTCAAGCCCGCGACGTGGTCATCGACGGGCGAGAGCTTGCCGTAGCCGGGATGGGCCTCAGCCTTGGCGGCACACCTGAGGCCGACCTCAGCATTGCCCCCGAGGTCGCCAGTAGTGGCGTACCTACGGTTCCTGGGGATGTCTACAGCCTTGGCAAACTCTTGGAGGCTGGTACGTCTCCCGATAGCTCAACTCCTGAGGCGATCCGCACCCTGATCGCCGAGTCAACAGCGGCGGACCCGAACGAACGCGTGGCATCTGCACGAGAATTTGCTGATCGGCTCCGAGCCGCCGGCGGTGATGCCCTGCGCTCGTATACCCCGATGTCTTTCGCCGACTCGCCGCTCTTCGCCATCCCCGCCACAGTCGCCGCGCCGGTGAAGGACGCTCGTACTTCCCCGGTCGTCACGCCGAGTTCTTCGACCACACCGGTCCCCGTCGCAACTGAGACCACTCGACGTCGAGTTCTTCCTTGGCTCGTTGGAGCGGTACTCCTTGGGCTTATAGGCATTGGACTGTGGGCTGCCACGAGCGACGAATCCGCCGGGTCCGACGGCACCACGACACTCCCAACAACGGTGACTACCGAACCCACCACCACCGAACCCACCACTGCGACCACTCCCCCAACGAC
>JABDIY010000055.1 GCA_013003535.1 Acidimicrobiales bacterium
CAACCCAAAGGGCTGCATGGTCGTCGCAAGGACGGATCGGTCTTCCCGGCAGAGATCAGCCTGACGCCGTTCGGCACTGGACGCCAGATGACCATCATGGCCATGGTCCGCGACATTTCGGACCGGATGGCCATAGATGCCGAAAATGAGAAGGTCCGCCAATCGTTGGACGCGGTCGATGAGGCGATTTTTATGTTTCACGCCGAAACCCTGGAATTCTCCTACGTCAACTCTGGAGCCTGCCGGCAGACGGGATATTCGTCGGCGGAGCTCTTGGGAGGTATGACGCCGATAGACATCAAACCTGAGTACACCGAAGCCTCGTTCCAGGAGATGATTTCTCCCCTACTGAGCCTCGATCGTTCGGTGGTCACCTTCGAGACAGTCCATCAACGAAAGGACGGATCTCGCCTCCCGGTCGAGGTGATGCTTCAACACCTCGGACCATCTCCGTCCCAGCGCACCGGACTGATGGCGCTCGTCCGAGACATCACGGCGCGAAAAGCGCAACACCATCGCCTCCTGTCCTCCGAACAGGCATTCCGATCCGCGTTCGAGGACGCCCCCGTTGGCATGGCTATCACCGATCTTTCCGATACCAACCGACGGGCAATTCTGTCGGCGAACACTGCACTCGGAGAGATGCTCGGTTACCCCCGAGAAGTCCTCGAAGGGATGACGTTCGACGCTCTGACCCATCCGGAAGACCGAGAAGCCACAAGACGAGGGGCGGCCGATTTAACCGAGGGACGAGCCTCCACGTACCGCACCGAAAAACGGTACCTCCACGCCGATGGCCACATCGTATGGGCCGTCCTTTCCAAAGTGAGACTCGCGGGGGAAGACGCCCCCCGGGCCCTCGCCCACATTGTGGACATCAGCCGACGGATAGCTGTGGAGGAAGAACGAGACAAACGCGAACAGTTCCTTTCGTTTCTCGCCGACATCCGACTCGCACTTCTGGCCGACCGCCCCATCCATGACGTCCTGACGCTGGTTCTTGAACTCGCCAAAACCGCACTGGAGGCCGTCCATGTTGTGGTGGCAATGCCAGACACCAACGACGTACTCCGCATCACTGCAGCCGACACAGTGACCGCGGTGGGCGCCATCGGATCTGCACTGCCAGAAGGCTCCCAAGAGGCGCGAGCCTTCGCCAACACCGAAACTATCGTGCTCCGGGACATCGCCACTTCGCCGGGGGCCGGTCCAGCTTCTCGCCACCTTTACCAAGGTTTAGGGCCGGCGGTCTTCACACCGATGCACGCTGGCGCTCAGGTACGCGGAGTTTTGGCGATCGCTCGCCCCGCCGGTGCAGCACCATTCTCAACCGCCGATCTCGTGTTCACCCAAGCGCTGGCGTCTGAGAGTGCAGTGGCGCTGGAACTTCAACGGTCGCGGGATCAGCAGTCCCGACTTCAATTGGCCGAGGACCGTGAACGTATCGCCCGCGAACTCCAAGACCGTGTGATCCAACGCCTTTTTGCGGTGGGGATGCAACTACAAGGGTCACTGTTGTCTCCCGACCGCCTCCTCAAGGCTGCCGAGGTTGCGATCGAGGAGCTCGACGAGAGTATCTCAGTAGTTCGAGACTCGATCTTCAAACTCGGATCGGGTCCGATGGACTAGAGCGATCCGGCAATGGAACCAGCGTTACCGCACACTGGGCTCGAGGCACAACGTACTTTGCCACCGATCCAAGCGACGAGAGACCTTGGTGATAGCCACCAATAACGAGAAGGTCGGCGTTCTTCGAGGCATCGACGAGGTGAGAGGCGGGATCTCCGTGGCGGACGTCGATCCGAACGGGAACGCTGGATTCCTGATTGGCCCACCGTTGCCGCGTCACCCCCTCCACGATGGAATTCACGGTGCGCACGGCATGAATTCGGCCCTCGTTGAGGTTGCCGAATGGGTTCTCCAGCCCGCTTACCGCAGCCAGATTCCAAACCAGCATCGCCACGACCTCATCCCCCGGCACCGCATGGTCCACAGCCCATTCCAAGACGAGACTGGAATGGGAAGAGCCGTCAAGGGCGGCGATTATCCTGCTCATGACTTCGGGTCGGCATGCACAGCCAAAACGGGGCACGGAGCCTGGGTGACAGTTTCCATGGCAACACTGCCACGGGTGAGCCGGGAGAGACCGCCGCGTGGCCGGGTTGCCACTGCGATCAGCGATGCATCCAGGGACCTGGCAAATTGGGCCAGCGATTTGGCCGGGTGCTTGTCGTGGAGTACCTCCCAGTTGACCGTGGACGTACCGAGGGCCTGAATGCGGTTGGCGATCACATGGACTCGATTCGACTCGAAAACCGGCTCGATTCCGCCGGCCACGGGCCTGTTTGAAGCACCTACGGTGGCCGGTTCCATGACGGTAACCACCCAGGGGTCCAGTAGTAGGTCCTGAGCGAGACGAGCAACCGGCTCGGCTACGGCTTCGGACTCGCTGGTGGGATCGACGCAAGCCATGATGGGACCTTCGAGCTTGTAGTTGTCGATGTCGACTCGAGGTCCAACCAAGACAATCGGGAGATCGGGCCATTCGTGGATCATCTTCTCGGTGTGGCTGCCCACAATCCCGGCGGTGTGAGAGTGGCCGAATGTGGCAGCCACCACGAGGGTGTCCTCGCTCTGTTCCAGGAAATGAGAGAGCCCGTCGTTGACTGCGTACACATTGAAGTAGGCGATGACCTTGCTGACCGAAACGCCGTAGTCGGAGATGCGGGCCTTCAGTTCTTGTTCGAGGGGAATCCGTTCGGCCAGCTTGGCAACGACTGTGGCAGCAATGAGCTCGGCGCCTGTGGCATCGGCGATCACCCGGGCTGGCTTCAGAGCCCGTAGGGAGTCAGGGGTGTCGTCCAACGGAACGACGATCGTGGTGAACATGCAACCTACCTTTGATCGTTTGGTCTCTTCAGCTCAGCTTGGCCGAGCATCGCAGCGCCGAGTAGGGACTTATGTCAACACTTGATGCAGGACTAAAGGCCCTAACGGATCAACAGGACTTCAGGATGAATAGAGACATGACAACGGACAAACGACCGAAGCTCAAGGAGATCTCCGAGGAACGATGCTGGCAGCTCCTGGGCCAGAAACAGATCGGCCGTCTTGCTGTTTCCATCAACAATCAACCCGACGTGTTCCCGGTCAATTACCGAATTGACAATCAGATGGTGTTCATTCGATCCGCAGCGGGGATCAAGCTCGCCGCCGCCGTTCTCGGCACTTCTGTTGCCTTCGAGGTGGATGCGATCGATGAAGAGACCGAAACCGGCTGGAGCGTGGTCGTTCGCGGCACCGCTTCAGAGCTTTCCAATCTAGACGACCAACTGTTCGCTGAGGATCTCCACATCACACCCTGGGCCAGCGGTCCGAAGGAACGATTCGTTCAGATCGTTCCTACGGTCATCACCGGTCGCGAAGTTCCTCTGGAGTGAGCTTCGCCACGATCTAGGAATCGTAGGGAACAACCACGATCGGACCGGTCGGGTGGTGAAGCAAGGATGTTGTAACCGAACCGAGGAGCAGGTGCGCAACTCCCCGGTGGCCCCGTGAGCCGACCACGAGAAGGTCGAACTCTTCGCCGGCTTCTCGAAGGACGGTTCGGGGATCGCCAACCCTCACGTCGGTTTTGATGTTGACGTCGGCCGTGGCCCCCTCGAGAACTTCGGCTACCGAGTCCTCCACGGTCTTGCGCGTCTCCCCCTCTAGTAGGTCCATGGGCGGGACGTACCCGTCGATCGAATAGGCGAGCGGGTTGAACGAACCAATCGCCACGACGGTCCCCTCCGGATCCACATGCTCGATCGCCCAGCGGAGGGCGGCCTTGCAGTTGTCGGACCCGTCGATCCCCACTGCAATGTTCTCGAGCGGCCGAAGCGGCGAATCGCCGGCGATCACCGCAACCGGAATGGGCGCGTGCTTCACGCAGTATGAACCGACCGATCCGAGGAGCCGCTCGGCAAGACCACTACGGCCCCGGCAGCCCACAACGAGCAGGCCGGCGTTCTCGGCAGCATGGACAAGGCCCGGACCGGCGCTGGATTCGACGATTGTGGCGGTTTCGCGCAACGACGGGTCGGTTGCGGCCAGCGCCTTCTCAAGTCGAGCCTCAGCGGCCTCCTCGTAGATCTGGATGCCCGGGGAGGCCATTGCCGCCACTCCGAAGCCATCGCCGAAGGGCCCAATGTGAAACGCGGTGACAGTCCGAACTGGCCCAAAGCCCTTGCGTTCCAACGCCCATTTCAGCGCCAGAATTGAACCTTCGGTTCCGTCGACTCCCACCACGATGTCGCGGACCTTGTCATTTGCAGCGTTCATGTCCTGAGCGTGTATCGACCCATCGCCACCCGGGCAGGGCACTAAGTCACATCCCCGAAGGGTTCACGAAGGCGTAGGGAGTGACGCCGAGCCACACGGTTTCGGCAAACCATCCTGCGGTTGCGCAGCGCTCAAAGGTACAGCGTTGCGCCGCAGCTCACAGAGACAGGGCGTTGTCCCGCCCATTGCTGGCGATGAACTGGTCGAGAGCTTCGAGCGCCTCGGTGGCGGCGACCGCAGCCGGGCCCCCACCCATGAGAATCGCCACACCGACCGCTTCCTCGATCTCTTGACGGTTGGCACCCGCCTTGACGGCATCATGCACGTGAAGGGCGATGCACCCGCCGCAATTGCCGGCTACGGCAATCCCGATGGCGATCAGTTCTTTGGTCTTGGTGGAGATCTGCCCGGGAGCCATGGCGGCTTCATGCAGCTCGTTGAATCCCGTCATCACCCCGGGAATGGAGCGGCGCATCCGACGAAACCCAGAGAGAACATCTGACCGACGATGAACGAACTTTGTGACCATGAGTAGAGTCGAGTACGGGGCGTTCCTCAGTGTCAAGGTACAAAGTCATCTCTTCTGGCACCATCGTCAGTTGGCGATGTCCGGGCGCCATCCTTTCCGGTCGGTTGGGACCAAAGGCCCTTATCGGTTCATACCCACGGGCATACCTTTTTGAGAGTAGACCGGTGCTCGCGGACCGAGCAATTTGACCAAGGAGATCGCGTGGCGCAAGAACCAAAGAAATTACTGATTCTCGGGGGAGGAACCGGTGGCACGCTGGCCGCCAACCGCCTTCGAAAGAAGTTCAAGGCATCCGAGCTCCGTATCGACGTCGTAGACCAGGACAATCAGCACGTGTACCAACCAGGACTGCTTTTTGTGCCGTTCGGCTTGGCGGAGCCAGACGAGATCGTTCGTCGGCGAAATAAGCAACTCCATCGGGGAATCGGCTATCACGAGAGTGCGATCCAGGGCGTAGACATCAACGCCAACACAGTCTCGCTGGAGAACGGTGAGATACTCGATTACGACGTTCTCCTCGTCGCAACCGGTTCGGTGCTGCAGCCCGAGGAAACCGAGGGGATGAATGGTTCGCAATGGTTGAAGACCGTCTTCACCTTCTATGACATGGAGGGCGCCAGCGCCTTGGCAGAGAAGCTGGACACCTTTGAGTCTGGCGAACTCGTGATCAACGTGATCGACATGCCCATCAAGTGCCCAGTAGCGCCGCTGGAGTTTGCATTCCTTGCCGATTGGTTCCTCACCGAAAAAGGGGTTCGCGACGCGGTGACGATCACCTACGTCACCCCGCTCGACGGTGCCTTCACCAAACCGGTCGCATCCGCCACCCTGGCATCGCTTCTCGAGGATAAGGGCATCAATCTCGTCACCGAGTTCAATACAGCCGAGATCGACAACGAGGGCTCCAAGCTCGTGGGGTACGACGAGCGGGAGATCCCTTTCGACCTCGCTGTTGTAATCCCCCTTCACGGCGGGGCGGCATATGTTGAAGAGTCCCCCGGCCTGGGTGACGAGCTTGGCTTCATCCCTACGGACAACGCCACGATGCAGTCCCTGGTGGCCCCCAACATCTTCGTGCTCGGTGACGCCGCCGACGTTCCTGCTTCCAAGGCCGGCTCGGTGACCCATTTCGAGGGCGAGGTACTCGTAGAAAACATCGAGGCCTTCATTGCAGGGCGAGAGCTCACAGCCCGTTTCGACGGTCATGCCAACTGCTTCATCGAGACCGGGTTCTCCAAGGCGCTCCTGATCGACTTCAACTACGAAACCGAGCCGCTACCGGGGCACTATCCGTTCAGCGTGGGGCTGCCGCTTCTCAAAGAGTCCCGCATCAATCACCTCGGGAAGCTGATGTTCCAATCCTTTTATTGGCACGGCCTCCTACCAGGCCGTGATATTCCCGGCATCGGCTCAGACATGCCAATGAGTGGCAAGGACAAGGATCTGGTTGGAGCCGGCACAACGCCGGCATCAGCAACAGAGAAAGGAAATTGACGATGACAACCAAACTTCTGGCCGGCACGCCGGTGGAGGTGAACGAAGAAGGATTCTTCGTGGACCCGGACGTGTGGACCGAAGATATGGCCACAGAACTCGCAGCAGAGGCCAACATTGCCGTGCCTCTCACGGACAAGCACTGGCAGGTCCTGCACTACATGCGCAAGGAGTACTTCGAAAAGGGCACCGGTCCAACCGTCCGGAAACTTGGCAAGTCCTCCGGCGTCACGGTGAAGGAGCTCTATCAACTCTTCCCCAAGGGTCCAGCCAAACTGGCCGCCCTTTGCGCCGGCATCCCCAAGCCGCGGGGCTGCGTGTAACCCCCATTATCGATAGTCAATCCAAGACAAGGAATCACAAATGACAACTACAGCGGTCGCCGAAACTCCGGCAACATCGAAGCAGCCCGAAGCCATCGAGAAGATCTCCCTCATCATCTCCAAAGGGTCCCTTGAGGAGATTTATCCGGGTCTCATCATGGCCAACGGTGCCCGAGCGGAAGGGATCGAAGTGAACGTCTTCTTCACCTTCTTCGGGCTCGACGCCATCCACAAGAAGCGTCAGTCCAAGATCAAGGTAGCCACCGTGGGCAACCCCGGTATGCACATTCCAACGTGGGCCGGTGGGCTTCCGGGCGTTTCCGCACTCGCCACCAAATACATGGAACACCAGATCGAGGAACTCGACATCCCGGACATTCCGGAATTCGTGGAGATGATCTCCGATACTGGAGCGGGTCTTTATGCCTGCCTGGCGTCGGTTGACCTCTTCAAGTTCAAGAAGGAAGACTTGATCGATGAGGTGGAGGAGATCATCACCGTAGGTGAGTTCTACGAGATGGCCGCCGGCGGTCAGATCATCTTCACCTAGACCCCCATCATCAGCGTGGCGCAGGGCTAGGCAGCTGCGCCACGATCTTCGGCCGCCCGTCTGATCAAAGCGATGAGGTGCTCGAGATGGTGGCGTTCGGTGGCCTCCACGCCCACGGATATGCGCGCTATCCAGGCGCCGTCTAGTTGGGCGGGCGAGAGGAACGCTTCCCCCGAGATGTTGATCCGGCGCACCCATTCCCGCGTGTGCCTATCAACCTGCTCAGGATCATCAATTCGACTGCCGTCCGGGCCAACCGGCCAGTGACGAACACACACCGTCTGAAGTCTTACCGGCGCCACCACCTTCCAGTTGGGGAGAGCGTTGAACTGCGTCGCCAGCCATCGGGCGTTCTCGAGGTCTCGGCGTAGTCTCCGCTGGATATTCTCGATCCCGTCGATCCGGAGCTGGAACAGTAGTTTGAGCGCCCGGAATCGGCGACCGAGGGGAATCCCCCAGTCTCGGTATTGCGTAGCGTCCCCGCCGGCGGTGGAGCGAAGGAAGCTGGGATTGGTGGACATGACCCGTACCAAATGGTCCGGGTCTCTGAGGTAAAGCAGCGAACAATCCAGGATGGTGCCAAACCACTTGTGGGGGTTCCAACTGATCGAATCCGCCCCCTCTATCCCTTCGAACCTGTGGCGCTCCTCCGGTAGCACCATGGCTGCTCCCGCCATGGCAGCATCAACGTGGACCCAGGTCTTCCGGGGCCCGGCGATCTCGACGATTCGATCCACCGGATCGAAGGCGGTCGCACCAGTTGATCCAACCGACGCCACCACGATCGCCGGAATGGAGCCCGCTACCACATCGGCTGCGATGAGTTTCTCCAAGTGGTGCGGAAGCATGTCACGCGTCCACGGGTCCACATCCACCAGGCGGATGTCGTCAGCTCCATAACCTGCCAACAACGCCGCCTTACGAACCGAGGAATGGGCCTCGTTGGTGGTGTAGACGCAGAGACGACGCTCGAACCCCACCAGTCCACCGGTCGTTTGGGAATGTTCGGTGGCGCGTTCACGAGCGGCCAACATGGCCACCAAACAAGCCGTAGAAGCGGTGTCTTGGATCACGCCCTTCCACTGATCGCTCAGCCCGGTCAATTGCCGCATCCAATCGACGACGACCTCTTCCACCTCGGTGAGAGCCGGGGAGGACTCCCACGAGATCCCTAACGACCCGAGGCCGGAAGAAGCGAAGTCTCCCAGGATGGATGCAAGGCTGGCATTGGAGGGAAACCAACCAAAGTGCATGGGGTGTTGAACCTCGGTGGTGGCCGGAGCGATCAGCACTTTGAAATCCTGGAACACATCGGCAGCGGCCGCTGGCGACTCCGGTAGGGAGGCCGGAAAGGAGGCGATCACGTCGCCGGGCTCGAGGTTGGGCCGGACCGGGAGTTGCTCGATGTGAATTCGACGGTCGGCGATCCAGTCGACGATCTCGTGGGCCGCGGTTCGGAACTCCTCAGGCGTCATCGACCAGCAGCCGCTCGTGCGGTGATCGCGATAACAGGCCGACCGGCCAGCTGACGCTCGCTGGCTACCACGTCCACCAACCCAACACGTCGGAGCCTGTCCCCCATCTGTTCAACGTCGACCTTGGTGAAGCCATGGTGCTCGTGATCGTCGGCATTTGCTCCAAAGCGCTCATGTTCAGGGTGTTCAGGATTTTCAAAGTCCTCATCAACCAGCGCCACGCGTCCGCCCGGTACCAATACTCGTTTCATCTCCAGTGCGGCGGCATCAGCATCGATCCAGTGGTGCATGGTGTTGACCGCCCACAATGCATCGATAGTTTGCGAGTCGGCTGGTAGATGTTCGGCCGAACCGTCAGCAACGGTGATCCGTTGCCGCTCTCGTTCGAAGATCCGCCGAATCACAAGAAGTCGCCGAAGGAACGGGGTGGGTTCGACGGCAACCACCGATGCCCCCGCCCGGGCGGCACGAAACGCTCCGGCACCCAAGCCGGCACCAATGTCCAGCACCGTCTCGCCCTCGACGGGCCCGACAAGGTCAACGACTGCATCATTGATGTCCGAGCGCCACAGCTGCGGCGCCCACCGCAAGTAGCGGAACATGGCCTTCACGCCCTGGTCACTGGCATGACCGTGTCCGTGATCGTGATTCCGGTGATGGTCGTGATCGCTCATGCCATGTATGCAAGCCGTGAACGATTGCGAACGCAAGCCGCTGGCCAGGTCGTCCCTAGTTCTGGCACCCGGCCCACCCTGCTAGGCCCACTTTTTTCTGAACTCATGATTGACCACGGCGTTGCCGGGTAGGTCCCATCAAGTCCCTTCAAACCCACTCAAAGGAGTGAAGCTATGTTGGAAACATGGAACTACCGACAGGACGTCCGTGACGATACTGACGCCCTGGTCGATCTGGAAGTCGAGGCACTTGATGGCGAAATCGGCACGATTGTCGAAGAGTCATTCGAGACCGATTCAAGCCACCTGGTGGTTGATACGGGCTTCTGGATCTTCGGCACCAAGCGCCTCATTCCCGCTGGCGCAGTAGACCGGGTCGATCTGATCGACAACAAGGTCTACATCAACATGACCAAGGAACAGGTGAAGAACTCGCCAGAGTACAACCCGCCGGAGTCCGACTACCCCGGTGAGGACCACTATCAGCCTTACGTGGAGTACTACTCCGGCTTTCCCTGGACCTAGCAGACGAGACGAAACGAAGCAATCGCGTTGACTTACGGGCGCCCCGACCGTTGTAGTACGGCCGGGGCGCCCTTCTGTTGTGACATGACGGGTAGCGGACTCCGGACACACGCACGGTGCGGAGGGCCGGCGACTAGACTCGCCGGGTTCCCTGCACTGACGAAAGATCGAGACCGTGTCGATGACCGCAAACGAAAACCCCACCGTCGCCTACTTCTGTATGGAGTACGGCCTACACAATGACTTGAAGCTGTATGCCGGAGGGCTAGGAATTCTGGCTGGGGACTATCTCAAAGGAGCCAAGGACGAAGGGCTTCCCATCATCGGCCTAGGAATCAAATGGAAACAGGGCTACACCGATCAGTTCATCGGCGAAGACGGCTCGCCCTATGACACCTATATCAACCGTCACTACGACCTGGAAGACACCGGCGTTACCGTTGCGGTCACCATCCGCGGCCACGAAGTGAAGGTCAAGGTCTGGAAAACCGAGGCCTACGGCAACGCCACGCTCTACCTTCTCGACACGGATCTGGAGGAAAACAACGGCGAGGATCGTTGGATCTGCGGACAGCTTTACGGCTGGTTCAAAGAGGAGCGTCTGGCCCAGGAGATCGTTCTGGGTATTGGCGGCGTCCGAGCGTTGAGGGAACTCGGGCTTGACATCGATGTCTACCATTTCAACGAAGGCCACGCCGTCTTGGCCGCCCTCGAACTGATCGAGGAGGAAAAGTCGCGAGGATTCAGCTTCGAAGAGGCGTGGCGCAAGACGAAAGAGCAAGTGGTTTTCACTACCCACACGCCCGTCATCCAAGGAAACGAAAGCCACGAGCTGAGGACAATGGAGTTCATGGGAGCCTTCCGTGGGCTGGACGCTGAGGAGATGACCCGGATCGGTGGGGATCCGTTCAACATGACTGTCGCGGCGCTCCGTCTGTCCCGAAACGCCAATGCCGTCGCAATGCTCCATGCCGAGACCGCCAACAAGATGTGGCACCATGTAGCGGGCCGAAGCGAAATCGTGGGGATCACCAACTGCATCCACACGCCAACCTGGGTGGACGAACGTATTACCGAGGCCTTCCACAACGACCAGCCGTTACTTCCCGTTCACAACGTCATCAAGGGTGAGCTGATCGAATTCATCAAGGAACGCACCGGCGCCGAGCTTCGCCCGGACAGCATTCTGATCGGTTTCAGTCGGCGGGCCGCAACGTACAAGCGGAGCGACCTTATATTCTCGGATTTGGAAACGATCGAGCCGTACCTGAAGAGCGGACAGCTCCAGATCGTCTTCTCGGGCAAGGCCCATCCACTCGACGACACTGGCAAGGAAATCGTCACAAACATCGTCGCCATGATGAAGGCCTACCCCAACTCGGTGGTCTTTTTGGAGAACTACGACATGGAGATCGGACGGATGCTTACCCGGGGTTCCGACGTTTGGTTGAACAACCCTCGTCGGCCTCAGGAAGCGAGCGGTACGAGTGGCATGAAGGCTTCAATGAACGGTGTCTTGAACTGCTCAATCCTCGATGGATGGTGGCCAGAGGCCTGCCAGGACGGCGAGAACGGGTGGCAGATCGGAGATGGCTTCGAGTCTCACTCCGAGGAAGAACTGGATGCCAGCGATCTCGCGTCGCTGTATGACGTCTTGCTCAACAAGGTCTTGCCCACCTACTACGAAGACTCCGACCGGTGGGAACAAATGATGCGGGAGAGTATCAGGACCACTTCGGAACCGTTCGCAATGAAACGGATGCTGGAGGACTACTACTCCAAGCTGTATCGCGTCGAGAACGCCTAGGAGGCCATTGACCTCGGTGAATTCCCAGGGTTGAGCCATCCGATGGTTGGGTAAAGCGATGAGGCATCTTCGTCGCTATCCAAAGGGACCCATGACCGACGCATCTCCTGCCGCCAAAGAAAACCTCCCTGAATCGAACGAACGTCGAAACGATCGGCGCCTCGCTGCCGGCGGAGGCATCGCAGCGGCGATTATCGGTTTCGGCGGAATGGTCATCGTTGGAACGGTTCCCGCATTCGAAGCTCGGCGGCTTCTGAGCTCAGTGCTGCCGACCGTACGATTCGCTGCTTCGGCCTATGTGGCAGGGGGAGCAACGATATTGGCGCTGATGCTTACGCTGATCACCTTCAGCATCAGTCACGATCTGGACTTCCGGGAAAGCCACTACCAACGGGTGCGCGAAATCGCCACCCTGACCGCGGTGGTCATCGTCGGATCAGTGATTCTGCTGATGTCTCTCAGCTTCCCGCTGGACCAGGCCGAGGTGGATCGAAGTTGGTACTTGTGGGTGTACTACGCCCTTCTGCTCGGCGGCGCAGTGACCGGCGGACTTTTCATCTCCGTCATCTTGATGCTGTTCTACGCAGTGCACGGCCTCATCGGAGTTGGGGAAGACCCCGATCACAGCGCTCTAGTTGTGACCGGTGACGAAGAGGTCGCAAGAGTCGACCCGATTGCCGAGGTCTGACGATCCGGACGACACGAACGGGATGTTCGACTCCCCCCTCAGCCTCCGAAGCACACCGTTCAGATCAGATTGTGACGTCGGCCCCTAGGACGATGGATCGATGCTTTGCACTATTGCACTACGGATCTCCGGTCCAAGGCTTCAGCTCTCCAGCCGGGGATCCGATCCGAGTTCCGATGCCTGAAGGAGGCAGCCGATGGCCATCTCATCCCACCTCGACTCGTCAGCTAGGCGAGACATCCGAAGCGGCGGGTCAAGGCCAACTGAGCAAGACC
>JABDIY010000097.1 GCA_013003535.1 Acidimicrobiales bacterium
ATCTCCATCGGAAGCAACTTCGGTTGCCGAAGGAGGAGACGGCAGCACCAGAGCAACCACTTCACCCCCACTTCGGTGGCGGTGAGGAGGATCGGCACACACTCCGATCTCGGGTCAGGAATCGCCATCAACGGCTTCGTTAGCAAGCAGCCTCCCACCGCTCCGGCGGGAAGAGGTTGGGAGCTCCGAAGGACCGGGGGTGGATCACGAGCCCTGACGTGAACGGGAGGCCGAAACGGAACACTGCCCGCCGATCCGTTAAGGAACGACGGGCAGTGGAAACAGTTGGTAGAAAGGTACAACCTCTCCGATCGACTGTGGTGGATGTCCAACCGACTCAACAACCCGGGCTTCGGCCCGGGTTGTTACTGTTTTGCCGTCAGCACAGCTTTGCCGTCAGCACAGTTTTGTTTACCGTCACCACAGTTTTCGGCGGAGGGCGCCGTGCAACCGACGTGCGGTCAGACCGGGGTCTTCAGCTCGCGAGAATGCCATTTCTGGGCCTCGTCGGAGCGACGCTGGAGCTCCACCGCAGTGGCCTGCGCCACCCGCCGCACACCGGACAGCCGGTTCAGTTCGGCATTCACCTGTGCGTGCGTCAAACCGGTGACGCCCACGAGATCACGAACCCATCGGTTGTTCATACTTCGCAAGCGCTCTCGATCCTTGCGACCGCCGCGAACCGAAGGGCGAACTCGCTCACTGGAGTCCACGGGCGGCAATCGTGTCAGATCAAGAAACAGATCAGGATGGTCCACGACCGGTTCGGCGGACTCGTCGTCACCCTCGACGCCAGGAAGGTCGGCTTCTTCAAGTTCACTACGCAATGCTGATGCCACTTCGTCCTCGTGGTCGGCGTCGGTAGGCCTCGCGGAGTGCACTGCGAACAACGACATCTGCTCTTCCGCTCCGTCGGCGCGCTCGTTCCGATCATCAACCTCCCGCTGATCCTTGTAGAGGTCCAACCTGTGACGGCGGACCTCTTTGATGGAGTTGGCAAACTGGCGCAGGCGGGGATCGTCGGGGACATACATGAACGCTCGCCCCCGGCCGCCGGTGAAACGGACGATTCGCCCAACAGCTTGGCGGAAGAAGAGCTCGGTCGTGGTTGTCGTTGCATACACCCCGACCCGCAGGCGGGGAATGTCGACGCCTTCGGAGATCATTCGCACCGCTACGACCCACGGCGTCGAGCTGGCGGCGAAATCGTGGATCTTCTTCGAAGCGTCGGCATCCTCGCTTACGACGACGGTCGCCTTGGTCTGAAACCGATCGCGCAACATCCGAGCGATCCCACTGGCATGCTCCTGGTCGATAGCGATCACCAAGCCGCCGGCATCAGGGGTTCGCTCGCGGATCTTCATCAACTGCTCGTGGGCTTGGCCCAAAACCGCGGGCAGCCACTCTCCGTCCACGCTCAACGCTGCCCTGAGCCGCTGGTTGGCGTGCGCCCGCGGCAGCGGGTCATCGAAGGATGCCGCCAGTACGGCCCCGTCGGGTGCGGTCCATTCCATATGGCCACCGAAGCGGGGAAAGTAGACGGGCCGCACCACCCGGCCGTCGCCCAGCGCATCGCCATAACCGTATTCGCTGGACGGTACAACCTGGCCGTTTTGGTACCGAAGGAAGGGGATCATCACATCGTCGCTGCGAAAGGGCGTGCCGCTGAGCGCCAGGCGGTGCCGACAGGTGGTGAAGCTATCGGTGATGCCAGTCCCCCACGCCCGGTCACTGCCCGCATGGTGAATCTCATCGAGGATGGCAAATCCATCGTGACAAATCGAGGCCAACTCCGCATGCGCCGTTGCGACCTGCTGGTAGGTGGTCACTACACCGTGAATGTCCGATGGGAGGGGTCCATCGGCGGGTTTCCAGTCATCCTCCAGATGCAGTCCAAAGCGTTCGGCACTTGTGGCCCACTGGGTTTTGAGGTGTCGGGTTGGGGCAACGATCACCAAACGGCCCTGAACCTTCGGGAGCGTGAGCCGGGCGGCGGTCAACGCAAAGGTGGTTTTCCCAGCTCCAGGCGTTGCAACCGCCAGGAAATCTGGGCCGATCGTGGATTGGAAAGCGGTCAGGGCAGCCCGTTGCCAAGGACGGAGGCGAAGGGTTCGGGCAGACATGAGTTGACGATTCTGCCCGATCTCGACCCTTCGCGGACGGACCGCCCAACGAAAAACCACCTTCGTTCCGGGATGGCGGTCGCCCACACGCTCAGGCGAGGCTTGGATACTCTCAAGCCCATGCAGAGAGCGGCTGTCATCGCCATCATGGCACTTGTTCTTTGTGCCTGTGTCGTTTCGGACCCTGATGTGGAAAGCGTGGGAGAGGCGGTTGTCCCCGCTCCGCTGGACGATGCCGTCAACCCATCCACTTCGCTCACACCTACCACCCTCATCACCACCACCGTCACAACAAGCCCTCCCACCCAAACCGAAACCCTTTTGAACGAGCTCGCAGCAAGATCGGCCCAACCGACCCGCGTCGGCTTGGTTGCTCACTTGGCTTCGCGCCATCCCGAGGGTCGCACCATCGATCTCATTCACCAGGATGAACGGCTTGAGCTAGCGGTCATTTTCGCTCCTGAGCATGGCCTAACTGGCACTGCCGATGCCGGCGAACTGCTCGAGGACGGCTTCGAGTCAGTAACTGGGGTACCGGTGCTGAGCCTGTACGGCGCACGTCGCGCCCCAAGGCTTGATGACCTCGCCGCCCTGGACGTGGTGGTTTATGACCTGCAGGACGTCGGCGTCCGGGCCTACACCTACATCGCCACGCTGGGACTGGTGATGGAGGCGGCGGGCCGTGCGGGAGTGCCGGTCGTGGTCGTTGACCGCAGCAATCCCCAGGGCGCCGTAGTGGATGGTCCCGTCCTTGCCGACGGTCTCGAGTCGTTCATCAGCCCCTACCCGATTCCCGCCGCCTATGGCCTGACCTCGGGCGAACTAGCCCGAATGGTGGCGAAGGAATCATGGATCGATGGAACCGTGGACCTCACAGTGATCGGCCCGACCGCCGAGTTGAACAACCCCTGGATCCCACCCAGCCCCAACCTGCCAACGCTGGAGTCAACCTGGCTCTACCCGGCCCTGGTGGCGTTCGAGGCCACAACCCTCAGTGTGGGTCGCGGCACCGATGAACCCTTTACCGTGATCGGCGGGCCGGGCGTAGACGTTGACCGGATCATGAGCGGCAAGGACAACCGCCAACTCCTCGGGCTCGATCTCACCGCAACGAACTTCGTCCCCCGGTCGATCGAGGGTATGGCCAAGAATCCGAAGCACGAAGGAACCGAACTCCGCGGGATCCACTTCTCCACAGGAGCGCCGCTGCCCGAACCGCTGCGCGTGGCCGTTGAACTCTTGGACGCGTTCATGGATGCCTCGCCCGACCGAGCCGCGTTGATCGACCGTCCCGATGTCTTTGATCGGCTGATCGGTTCGCCCCAGATCAGAGAAGCACTGCTGGCTGACACTGCACCAAGCGACATCGCGGAGCTGTGGGAAAACGACGTCACCGATTTCCGACGACTCTCAGATACCTACCGCAACTGACGGCGTCAGAGCAGGCAAACCCACCGCCGGTAGCAGCGTCTGCATATCCATTTGTCACTAGACGACTAGTCCAGTTGTCGGACGGCTCCGGTGTCGGCACTGGTGACCATGGACGCATAGGCTCGGAGCGCCAAACTAACCTGCCGGTCCCGGTCGATCGGGGTGAAGGCCTTGTCGCCCCGAGCTTCCTCTGCGGAACGACGCTCCGCCAACTCCGCATCAGGTACGTCAAGATTGATCGATCGAGCGGGAATGTCGATTTTGACAGTGTCACCGTTGCGGATCAGAGCTATGGCGCCACCCGCGGCAGCTTCGGGGGAGACGTGACCGATGGATAATCCAGATGTCCCACCGGAGAACCGGCCGTCGGTGAGCAATGCACATTCCTTGCCGAGTCCTCGACTCTTGATGTACGTGGTGGGATACAGCATCTCCTGCATACCAGGGCCCCCTTTTGGACCTTCGTAGCGCACGATTACTACGTCACCGGACTGCACTTCTTCACCGAGAATCCCTTCAACGGCATCGTCTTGGCTCTCATAGACCCGGGCTGTTCCGCTGAAGTGGTAGTTTTCCGGGTCGACCCCGGCCGTCTTCACGATGCATCCTTTCTCCGCGATGTTTCCGTAAAGAACCGCAAGCCCCCCTTCACTGGAATAGGCGTGCTCAAGATCGCGAATGCAACCATCAGCTCGATCGGTATCAAGGCTGGGCCATCGGGTGCTCTGGCTGAAAGCGACCTGGGTTGGGATGCCGGCGGGACCGGCGGAGAACAGGCGCTTGGCTGCCTTGGTCGCCGTTGGCCGCACGATGTCCCATTGATCCAATGCCATGGCCAAGTTTTCGGAGTGGACCGTGGGCACGTCAGTAGCGAGGAGGCCGCCGCGGTCTAGCTCACCGAGGATCCCCATGATCCCACCGGCTCGATGGACGTCTTCCATATGATACTTCTCGGTGCTCGGGGCTACCTTGCAGATGTTGGGCACTCGGCGACTGATCGCGTCGATGTGGGCCATCGTGAAATCGTGGCCCGCTTCCTGCGCGGCAGCCAAGATGTGGAGCACAGTGTTGGTGGAACCGCCCATCGCAATGTCGAGCACCATGGCGTTCTCGAAGGCTTTCACGCTGGCAATGGTGCGTGGCAACACCGATTCGTCATCCTTTTCGTAGTAGCGCTTGGCGAGATCCACGATTGTCCTGCCCGCCGTGAGGAAAAGCTCTTCGCGATCTGCGTGTGTAGCCAGCGTGCTGCCGTTCCCGGGCAGGGACAATCCCAGCGCCTCGGTGAGGCAGTTCATGGAGTTGGCGGTGAACATGCCCGAGCACGACCCGCAGGTAGGGCATGCCGATCGCTCGATCGCCGCAACATCCTCGTCGCTCACCGTGGAATCGCCGGCGGACATCATGGCGGAGATCAGGTCTACCTTCACCTCCGCACCGGCCAGGCGGGTCTTGCCAGCCTCCATTGGTCCGCCGCTCACGAACACCGTTGGAATGTTGAGCCGCAACGCCGCATTGAGCATCCCGGGGGTGATCTTGTCGCAGTTGGAGATGCAGACCAATGCGTCCGCGCAGTGGGCGTTGACCATGTACTCAACACTGTCGGAAATGATGTCCCGACTGGGCAGGCTGTAGAGCATCCCGGCGTGACCCATGGCGATGCCATCGTCCACTGCGATCGTGTTGAATTCTTTCGCCACGCCGCCGGCAGCCTCGATCTCCCGTGCCACGAGCTGGCCGAGGTCTTTCAGATGAACATGGCCTGGCACGAATTGAGTGAAGGAGTTTGAGATAGCGATGATCGGCTTGTCGAAGTCGTCATCGGTCATTCCGGTGGCCCGCCACAGCGCTCGAGCGCCTGCCATGTTGCGGCCATGAGTTGTTGTGCGCGAACGATACTGGGCCATGGGAATAGGTTATCCCGTGACGCGGCTCCCCTCGCTGGCGCGCCAGACCACCAGCGCCGCCCCAACCGCTCCACCAGTGCTCGAGAGCATGAGATCGCCGATCGTGTCGCTATAGGTGAGGCCCAGTCCGGCGGTGCCGGCCTTCTGCACCAAGAACTCGGCAAACTCCCACCAAATGATCGCCAGTCCACCGATCCCATAGGCGGTTGTCCAAGCGGCCAGCCGGCTGATCCCCGTACGCAGGAGTGCGATCGTGACGCCGGCGATCAGAAGAATCCAGTTGAGGAAATGGAGTACGTCATCGGTGACGTCGAAGTTGTTGTAAAAACCGAAGACGTTGCCCAAGGTGTCCATCAGAAACGGGGCGACCACCAGGGCATCAACCGCCCACGGGTAGGGGTCGGGCCGACCGCGATAGCGCCAAATACCGGGGACCACGAAGAGCGGCAGCAGATAGAACGGTGCCCGAAAGAGCATGCCCTTCCCCTCGAACTGTTCCCAGGTGGGAAACGAGATCGTAACCAAGATGGCCAGGACCAGCGAGACCCGGACTGCCCAAAGGATTTGACTCTGCCTAGAGGTCATTACGAAATCCTTCCACGTGGTTCTCGTCGGCACTGCGGACCGGCAATGAATTGATTGAACACGGTGTGTCACGGGAACGCCCGATATATGGGTAACACTGTCACCATGACCGGTTTGTTGTTTGGTGCTGAATCGCGCAATCAGTTCTGGAACCCCGGCCTCAAAGGGATCCCCCTCTGGAACTGGGGCGTGCTTGTCGGTGTGATCGTGCTGATGCTGGCCTATGACCTCTACCGCCATCGCGACGATCACGAACCCACCGGCAACGAGGCGTTACGAGAAAGCCTCGGCTGGATCGCCTGTGGCCTGCTCTTTGGCGGCTGGATCGCCTATCACTTTGGCAGCCAAGCGTTCGGAGAATACATCAGTGGCTACCTGATCGAGAAGTCGCTCAGCATCGACAATGTCTTTGTCTGGGCCATCCTTTTCTCATCGATGAAAATCCCCCTGAAATACCAGCATCGGGTACTTTTCTGGGGAATCTTCGGCGCCCTCACCCTCCGTTTCATCTTCATCTTGGTGGGCGCATCCCTGATCTCCCGCTTCGAGTGGATCCTGGTCCTCTTCGGCATTTTCCTCCTCTACACGGGAGCCAGGATCATCCGCCACCGCGACGATGAAGGCGACAGCACCAGCACGAGAGGTTTGGGCCTGCTCAAACGGATCATGCCGGTAAGCGAGGAATTCGACGGGCACAATTTCTTCACGATCAAGAACGGGAAAAGGGCTGCCACGCCGCTCTTCGCAGCCCTGGTCGTGGTGGAACTGACCGACGTCATCTTCGCGTTCGACTCCGTTCCGGCGGTCCTGGCGGTGTCGAACGAGCCCTACATCGTTTTTGCGGCCAACGCCTTCGCCATCTTGGGGTTACGAGCGATGTATTTTCTCCTGGCCGATGCCCGGCAGCGCTTCCACTATCTCTCTCATGGCCTCGGCGGCATCCTCATCTTCGTTGGCCTGAAGATGGTGATCAGCCCGTGGTACCACCTCAACACGTTCCTGTCGCTCGGTGTAATCGTGGCGATGTTGACCGCTGCCATCGTCTTCAGCGAACGCAAGGCTCGCCAGCTGGGGCTGACCAGGGTGGAGATGGCCGACAAGCCAGTTTGACGCCCGCTACTCGATGAGCCGTAGCGGATCGCCAATGATATTGGCCTGCCACGTCGTCGTTTCGCCAATGGTGCCCGACACGGTGTACTCGACCTTCACCCAACAATCGGTAGTACACGAATAGCCGCCCGGTACCTGGCTCAGGTCAATCTCCACCTGGACGATCTTATTGTTGAACCAAGTTCGATCTTGGCCGGACGGGTAGCGAATGCAATCCAGCTGCGCGCAATTCCGATAGTTCCCGGCCCCAGGAGATCCGACGGGATTGAGGCTGTCGTCAACGATCTCCCAGTCCAATGGCGCGTAATACCGCTGGTTCAATGCCGGGTCGCTTGAGGCGGCGTCCTTCGGTGGCATCAAAAAGCGAACCTCATCGATTCCGTCGGCGGTGTCGAACATGTTCACCCGGAGCGTCGATCGGTAGTTTTCCGGGCCAACCTCAGCCAAGTACAGCTCGATCTTCTTCGCTACACCAAGGCTGCCGCCACCGTCAACGAACATGCCGTCATCGGTGAAAATGCCGAGCCAATTGATGGGTCGCACCGTGGCACAGGTGGCGCTCGCTATGACAGAACAGTGGGGAGTCCCGCTGGAAGTGTTGACGACCCGCAAGGAGTACAACGTCCGTTGATAAGGAGTCGCACCAACTGTCGCCGGATCGATCACATGGCGAGCCTGAAGGAGCCAGTCGCCAACAGCGGCCGTTTGGATGTTGGTAGCTACCTTCTGCCAAACGGCTGATTCCTCAGCAGCCCCGAAGACGTAGGGCGTGGCGCCACAGTTTTGTTGGAAGAAGTCCTGTGATGAGTATGGAGGACTTGTGATGTTGTCCCGAATGAAATTTGGGGTGTTGGTGGTGTCAGGCACGTGCAGATTCAAACGAACGCCGCCACTCGCCTCATCAAAACACGTCAAACGAACTTCGAGGTCATAACTTTGACCGTCGTTGGGAATGTCGACTCCAAAAAGGTAGCCGTCGGGTTCGGCAGCGTTCCAGGGATTCGGTCCACCGTTACCGTCGTTGTCCGCCTCGAGTAGACCGCCATTCCCTCTCGTGGTTGACGGCCGATGAATGTTGAGCCAGAAGTTGTTGGTTTCGCCCGGGTACACACTGTCCACCCCGGTTCCGAGCGCCGACGTTGGCTGGCCCATCGGCAATGGTCGAGTCAGTTCTGCCACTGCATAGCGCTCGATCGGGATGGAATCCATCACCACTTGGCCGAAGTGGGACTCGCCCTCGACCGTGATTCGGACTTCCACGGTGGCCGAGTTGAGGACTTTGCTCACGACCTGCGGGTACTGAGGCTTTCCGTCGGCTCCCGGACCGTCCGGCTGATCAACTACTCCATTGAGCGCCGCAACCCGAACGGCCTCTGCCTGGACATTCGCTGCATGCGGGGCTCTCACCGATGCTGCCAGCGCAGCCGCGTCGGCGGCTCGTTGCGCTTCATCAGCCGACACGTACCAGCCTCCGACGTCCACGGCGAACGCGGCGAACACCATGAGCGGAATCAACATCAATGCAGTTGTTGCGAGGACGTAGCCGCCTTGGCGCGGCCGAAGTATCGGCATACGGATCAATCGGACCGAAGGACTACCAACTTGAGGCACCCGGGCATCTCAACCCAAGCCAATCGTGGCCGATAGTTGCATGTACGTCGTTACGTTTCCGTGACAGTGGGAACCAGACCAGGAAGTCCAGCCGTCCCATGACCATGAACCGGTTCATCGCAGTCTTTGCCGCCGTCGCTCTTCTCCTCGCCGCCTGCGGCGAAGCGTCAGACGAGGGCATTAGCGCCTCCGACGATGGGGCAATGGAGTCGGCTGGTACTGAGTTCGCCGGCGACGACGGCGAAATGTCCGAAGAAGCCGGAGGAGCAGACCTCGTCGACAGCAGCGCCGACGTCGAACGTGCGCAAATCAACACGAACCCGGCGGCACCCGATCTGAACCTCCAGCCCGGGACACCCGGCGATGAGTCAAGCACGGAGGTACAACCGGTGGACACCGGTCGCCAGATCATCCGGACCGCCAACATTCTCGCCGAAGTGACCGACGTTGCTGCGGCCTCGCAGCAGGCGATCAACACGGTCTCCTCCGTGGGCGGACTCCTGTTCAACCAGGACACGCGGGTGGCCAGCAACAATATTGAGGCCAATCGGACCACCCTGGTGTTCAGAGTTCCACCGGCCGACTTCCAGCGGGTACTCAACAGCCTTGGCGGGATCGGCAACGTTCGCGAACAGACGATCGATGCCACCGATGTCACGGGGCGAGTGGTGGATCTGGAGAGTCAGATCACCTCGACCGAATTGAGCGTGGAACGCCTTCGTGGGTTCCTTGCCGGCGCTACCGACCTCACTCAAGTGGCAGCGTTCGAGAACGAACTCCGGAACCGTGAAACCGATCTCGAGACTTTGCGTGGTCAACTGCGGACCATCCAAAACCAGGTTTCGCTGTCCACCATCACCATCACATTCACCGAGATCCTGGCCCCGGCCAAACCCACCCCCAACATGAGCCTGGCGTCATTCCTCTACCAGGGACACGACGGCGGTTTCAGCTGCGGTAGCAACACCGGCGATGTTCGCGATGGTGATCTACTCACCATTTGTTTCGAGGTGACCAACAGCGGCGCCACCGGACTCACCGACGTCGTGGTCCGAGACTCCGCCCTTGACATCGACGTTGGCGACATGACCCTGGTGGAGGGCAATGCTGACACCACGCTGGAACCCGGCCAGCGCCTGATGTACGCCTACGAATTCACGGCTACTGGCAACCGACTCATCAGCACCACCCGAGCCCAGGCCACCGCCGTGCCGTCCCTCGATGCCGAAACCGACGAACTGGCCAGTACCACCGCCGATGCCCGAGCGGAATTGTCGCGGTCGATCCTGCCCAAGATCTCCCCGGCGGGATTCGCCGACGGGCTCAGCACCGGCTGGGACGGTCTCACTGCGCTGATACGCACCCTGCTGGTAGCGCTGGGCTTCGCGCTCCCCTTCATCTGGTTGCTCCCCCTCGCTTGGTTCGCCGGCAAGGAGTGGAAGAAGCGGCAGGCAAAGCGCCCCTCTCGCGGCAGCTGGGGGGCAGACCCCACTCCCCCACCGCCACCGCCGGCGACGGCCGAGACCAAGGTCGACGTTCCGGCCTAACTCGGTTCTTTCACCATCGCCACCAGGATACCCAGCCCGGCGATTGTGCCCAGGGTCCCGCCAACCATGGCTTGACGCCATTCACCGGAGTTGTAGAGCCACGTGCCAAGCGGGCTGCCGATCGCTCGGAACAATGTGGCGCCGCCGATGACGAATCCGATGATAGTGGACCGGGCGGAGGGGTCCAGTTCGGCGATGAGTGGCAGGGAAGACACGAACCCAAACTCATAACCCAGAAAGGCCATGGCCAACAGCGCCAGGCCAACCGGAAGTGGAGGGGCGGGAACGATCGCCATGACGCCCATGGCGGCGGCCAGAACCAATCCTCCGGTGAGAAGACTGCGGCGCTTTCCCAGCCGGTCGGCCACACCAGCCGATGAGCCACTGGCGAAGAACTCCACGAGCCCGATAGTGATCACTGCAAATCCGATCGCCGCGGGATCGAAGTTGTAGACGTCTTCCAACCACCGGCCATGCGTCACCACCACTATCTGCGAACCGAGGTTCAGACCACCGATCGCCAGAATCACACCGATCACGCTTTTCCGACGCAGCGGCGCCAATGAGAACGGCTCCACCTCTCGTTCCCCGGCACGATGGTTTCCGTCACGAAAGGCCGACTGCAACGCCATAGTGGCCGGCAGGCTGAGCCCACCGATAACCACCGCAGGCAGCCACCACGAGAAACCATCGATCAGCAGGCCGACAACCGGGATCCCCACCAGGGCCGCCAGGGCCCACGTGAGCTCAATGATGCCAGACACGCGGGCCCGTCGGCGGTAAGCCACCTCCTCTCCCACCCAGCCATTCAGTGCAACATCAAACCCAATTTTGGCGAAACCAAAGACCACGAAGCCGATGGCAAGCCCATAACTTCCAAGTGCCGACGCCAACGTTGCCGCTGCGCCCAGCCAGCCGAAAACCACCATGACCCGGCCAGGGCCAAAGCGGTCGGCGGCACGACCCACCGAAGGAGCGGTCAGGCCCGTGAGATCACGCATGCTGAGGATCAGCGAGAGCTGGTCAATGCTCAGACCCGACCCCCTCGAGATCGCCGGGAGGAAGGTGAACGGGAAACGAATCACCGTATTTCCCAACCACCGAACAATGAGCGCTGGTATGAGTGCCCGCTTAACATGAGGACGCAAAGCGTCGGGAGTGGAGCGGTCTGGCACCCATCGACGGTATCGCCTGAGTCGGCTTCACGTCTGACACCGCGATGCCACTTCAACGTGTCACGCTGGAGAGAATGCGTCGGCTGCTGATCGTTCTCTTCTCGTTGGGTCTCGCGGCTGGTTGCGTGAGCACGTCCGATTCCACCGAGACCACGGTGGAACCGCTGGAGACAACGAGCACCACCAGCCGAAGTCAACGAACCACCGAGGAACCCATTGACGCTTCAGGATCAACTTCGGTCCCCTCTGCGAGTGGGGAGTCGGACCCGAGATTCGCCAGTCTCGACCCTGGCGATCCCGGTGGGGATGCCATGGGTCTCGCCGCGGCACGGGAACTCGGCTCGATCGGCGACCCTACGTTTCCGGGCCTCGGCAACAGCGGCTACGACGTGCAGACGTATGCGATCAACCTCGATCTGACCAGACCGGAACTGGTGGCCGAGACCACGGTCACGCTCACCGCGCTCGCCGAGCTGGACAGTTTTCACCTTGATCTCGTAGGGCTAACGATCGATGAGATCCGGATCGACGACGAGCCGGCACTCTTTATGCGCGACGGGCGAGAAGTGATCATCCGACCGCCGGAACCGATCGAGTCCGGACAGACGGTTGCCGTACTAGTGGCCTACCACGGGACTCCCGAGCCCATTGCCGACCAGGATCTCCCGTTCAACCTGGGCTTCCAGACGCAATCTTGGGGCACGTTCGTTGCATCGGAACCGGTTGGGGCCGCCACCTGGTTCCCCGCCAACGATCATCCGCAAGACAAGGCGTTGTTCACGATCACCATTTCGGTGCCGGAAGGGACCACTACGGCCGGACCGGGCCAAAGGACCAGTAGCACCACCGCGGAAGGTGTCACTACTGAGACATGGATTGCGGCCGATCCGATGAGTACCTACCTCGCCTCCGTCGCCACCGGAGCCTTTGACGTCTCGATAGAGACCCTGGACTCGGGCCTCGTGATTCGCCATGCGGTGCACGCCGATGCCGCAATCGCCACCGGGACCGAACTGGACACCACGGTCGAAATGATCGCCGCGTTCGAGGAGCGGTTCGGCCCCTACCCATTCGAGAGCTACGGCATTCTGGTGGTGCCCGAGCAGCTGGGGTTCGCTCTGGAGAACCAAACGTTGAGCCTGTTCGGCACCGACATCATGACGAGTCCAGCGGCCCAACCGATCCTGGCCCACGAGTTGGCCCACCAATGGTTTGGCGACAACGTGTCGCCGGCGGCGTGGGACGACATCTGGTTGAACGAAGGGTTCGCAACCTGGGCGGAGTGGTGGTGGACTGAGCGAATCACCGGAACGAACAACGTGAACACTGCAAGATTCATCCCTCTGGAACCGCTCAAGGGCTTACCAGCATCGGGCCTTTTCGAGATCAACGTGTATTGGCGCGGCGGCTTGACGCTGGAGGCGCTGCGCCGTGATGTTGGCGATGAGATATTCGGACAGATCCTGCGAGAGTGGTCCAATCGCTACGGCGGAGGCGTCGCCAGCACCCAGAACTTTTTGGATCTCGTGGAAGAACTTTCGGGCGCTGGTGCTGCGGATCTTGTGAGCCAGTGGATTTTCGCCCCCACCATGCCCGTGCTCGCCGATGAGTAGCGCTCGGCGGCGGGCCGTCTATCCGGGGTCGTTCAACCCGCCCACCATCGCCCATCTCGATCTGAGCCAGGCGGTGATCGAACAGCGAAGCGTGGATGTTGTGGTCTGGAGCATCAGCCGGGTGGCCTTGGGCAAGGAAAGCCACGACGGGCCTACCGTTGAAGAACGGTTCGTGGTGATGAACCAAGTGGCAAAAGAATATCCATGGTTGGAGATCCAGGTCACCGACGCCCAACTCTTGGCCGATATCGCGCAAGGTTTCGATGTCCTGATCATGGGCGCGGACAAGTGGGAGCAAATCAACGAGTTGCAATGGTATGGAGGAGACTCTGCGGCTCGGGATGCGGCGCTGGCGGCGCTCCCGGAGCTGGCGATCGCCTCCCGGCAGCCCCATGTTGCGCCGGCTGAATACGAGATACAGCTCGAGGGCGTCGAGCTAGTGAGTTCAAGCGCCGCCCGCGCGGGAGCTCACCACTTGATGCTGCCCCACGCCCGCGCCAGTGGCCTGTGGTAGAGACGCGCTGGCGGCCTGTGAAACCACCGCTCCAGCGCGGGCCGTGCTATCGCGGCGCTACGCCAACGCCCAACCCAGAACCTGATCGATATCGCGAGCCAGGTGGACGGTTATGTGATCCAGCACCTCAGCCGGAACGTCTTCCAGATCATGCTCGTTGTCCTTGGGCAGGATCACTTCGCGCAGTCCGGCCCGGTACGCCGCCAGGATCTTCTGTTTTGCGCCACCTATCGGTAACACGCGCCCCTGCAATGTGACCTCGCCCGTCATGGCCAGCTCCGGCCTCACGGTTCGGCCCGAAAGAAGGCTGACCAGTGCGGTGGTCATCGTGATGCCTGCCGACGGGCCGTCCTTGGGCACGCCGCCAGCGGGAAAGTGCACGTGCAGCCGCTGTCCGGCCGGCATCGTCACGCCGAGGCGATCGGCGTGGGCGCTCACCACCGATCGGGCGATCGCCGCCGATTCCTTCATCACGTCACCAAGCTGGCCGGTGAGTACCGGCTCGCCTTCGCCCGGAACGAGCGCCATCTCCACGAAAAGAACATCGCCTCCCGCCCCGGTGACCGCCAGCCCGGTGGCGATACCAGGCCGATCGATCCGATGCTCGACTTCCTCAGACGGGATCGGCCTGCCAAGCAGCTCCCGCAGGTCTTCGGGGGCGATCACGATCGGCTCGGTCCGGTCCACCCCCTCGGTGGCGATTCTGGTCAACGACTTCCGGAGCGTCTTATCCAAAAGTCGCTCCAGCCGTCGGACGCCGGCCTCCCGGGTGTAGTCCGACGCAATTGAACGAATCGTGGCCTGGGTGATGACCACCTCACCGTCGCGGAGACCGTTCTGACGCACGAGACGGGGTAGGAGGTGATCCACGGCGATGGTCGCCTTTTCCGATTCGGTATAACCATCGAGGGTGATGATCTCCAGACGATCCAGAAGTGGACCGGGGATCGTGTCGAGAACGTTGGCGGTGGCGATGAAGACCACATCGCTCAGATCCAATTCGAATTCCAGGTAGTGATCCCTGAAGCTGTGATTCTGGGCAGGGTCCAGAACCTCGAGCAGGGCAGCAGCCGGATCTCCCTGATAGCCGCCACTGACTTTGTCCAGCTCGTCGAGCAGGACAACCGGGTTCATGCTGCCCGCTTCGGTGAGGGCTCGGACCAGTCGGCCGGGCCGGGCGCCAACATAAGTTCGTCGGTGACCGCGGATTTCCGCTTCATCACGCAGCCCACCGAGAGCGAGCCGCACGAATTGGCGCCCCAATGCTCGGGCAACCGATTCGCCGAGGCTGGTCTTGCCAACACCGGGTGGCCCCACCAGAGCCAGGATCACGGCGCGCCGCCGGCCCGATCCAACTTCGGTCAACTCGTTCTCGACACCCCGATCATGGCGGAGCTTTCGAACCGCCAGATGCTCCACCAAACGATCTTTCACATCGTCCAGCCCGGTGTGGTCCGCATCCAGGATCGCCCGGGCCTCGATGAGATCGAGGTTTTCTTCGGATCTTTCATTCCATGGAACGTCGAAAACGGTGTCCAGCCACGTACGAATCCAGTTGGACTCCATGGACTCTGTACCCGTCCGGTCAAGGCGATCTATCTCGGTAGTGATGGCCTTTACCGTGGCGGCAGGCATCGATCCTTCCACCTCGCTCAGCTTCGTGCGGAACTCGCTGACGATGTCGCTGTCTCCTTCGCCCAACTCCTTGCGAATTGCACTCATCTGCCGGCGGAGGATGGCGTCCCGTTGGGTCTTCTCCAGGTCACCGGTGACCTCGTTCTGAATCCGCTCTCGCATTTCCACTTCGGCAATCGCTTCCTTCACCCAGACCGTTGCCAGCCGGAGTCGCCGATCAACGTCGATGGTTTCAAGCAGCGTGATTCGCCGCTCATTGCCAAGTTCGGGCCAGTAGGCAACCGAGTCGGCCAAGGCCGAGGCCGTGGTGAGCTCGCGAAGAACCCCGGCCATCCGCCTGCCACCAACCCGTTCCAACAAGGCTCCGGCGGCGGCGCGATATTCGCTGGCGAGTGCAGCGGTCTCGCTCGTGCTGGTGTCGCTGACCGGTTCGGCCTCAACCCACAGCCCGGCGCTGGCACCGATCACTCCGGTTCCGACCCGGGCCCGCTGGTGGGCCTTGATCGTGATCGCCGGTGTGCCATCGGGCAGTTGGCCGGTGTCTTCAATCGTCGCGATCACCCCAACTCGGGCGAATCGTGTGCCCTCGTCACGCTCGAAGCGCGGGACCAACAGCAGACGCTTTGTGGTCGAAGCGGCCTGGACCACAGCGGTGGCTTCCTCCGATTGCAAGGAGATCGTGACCACGGTGTCGGGCAGTATCACGCCATCGGGAAGCGGCAGAACGGGAAGGGTTTCGAAATCTCTGGTAGTTGGGGGGCCCTCAGCAGGGGAAATGCTGTCAGAGGGTGAAGTGGAGGTTGCCATGAGGATCCTTATTTGCAGTGATTACACAATTACATGTAATCTTCCTTGCAGGTTGTAACGATCTTCCCCGGCTCGTTGTTCCCGTCGATCCAATTTCACAGACCACAAGTCCACGCCCAATCGAAAGAACGCCCCATGAAGCAGCAAAGCAGTCACCGCAAAGGCCCGAAACGTTATGAAGACCTGCCCGAATGCGACGCCGACTCGGCGGCCGCCTGGTTCGCTGGTCAACTCCCCGACGACTGGTTCTCCGGCCCAGTTGAGGTGCTAGTGGACCGGGACGAGATCATCGTCACCGGCACTCTTGCCCTTCCCGAACACATCCCCGACGGCCCTGAGAACATCGAGACTGCGGCCGCGGCCCGAATCGATTCTTGGAGAGAACGGACGCGAAATCAGCGCATGGCCGTAGCCGACATCGCTCAAGCGCGCTGGCAGCGGCACGTCACCTGGGCGGCGCGCTGTGGCGAGCGGGAAGTTCGCTTCACGTCCGCCGCGGTACCGGTGATGACTCGATTGTTGTTCAACGAGCGTGAAGTCCTCGACACACTCATAGACGCCGGGGTTGCCAGATCACGTTCGGAAGCCATGGCGTGGTGTGTGGCCCAGGTGGGAGAAAACAGGGCCGAGTGGATCGACAAACTTCGAGACGCCATGACCGAAGTGGAAAGAATCCGCAACGAAGGATGATCGCTACGGGGTCATCGTGCTGCGCTGCCGACCCCGGGATCTGAGATGCGCGAAGGGGGGTTAGCTCACCCGGTGATGATCAACGTCACGGAGATCGAGTTCAGGGGTGGCATCTTCGAGCACTGACCGAACGCGGTTATTCGGCTTCAATCGTTGCGCTACCGCTTTTGGGGAGAACTCCTGCGTGTCATCGACACGAGAACCGTTGACCACCACCTTCTTCAGCTCGCCCGTAGCGTTGAAGATCGCTTGATTGATCACGGAGCGCCTTTTCCCTCGGTTCAACCCGAGGTTCTCACCGAGAACGAAGTTCACCGCGGCCCCGATCAGCAAGACCTGGGATGCCAACCACACCCAGGTAAGGGCCAACAGAAACGCACCGATGATCCCGAGGACTGCGCTGGCCCCGCTGCCAAGGCTGATCACATCGATGTACTTGGTGTACCCAATTGTAAGCGCCCACCAGAACACCGCCGCCACCAGGGACCCCGGTAAGTCCCATCGCCATTTACTCCGAGTGGACGGCCCGTAATGAAAGATCATGCTGGCCCAGAACACCAGGATGGCCAGTGAGACAAGCGGTCGAAGCGATCCCTCCATAGGAAACTCGAACGCATCCCAGAAGAGCACCTCGAGCAGAACGATGGGAATGATCACCAGCACGGTTCCCAGCCCCAGAATCAGGCCCACGAAGCGGGTGACATACCACGTGCGGCCATCCACTACGTCATAGACCGAATCGAGCGCCCGAATCATCCCGGCGAAACCTCGGGAGATCGTGAACAAGGTGAATCCGGCCGCCACCGTGAGCACCTCGGTGGCGGGTTGATCGAAAAGGGCATTGACGGCCACGATGACCGGTTCGGCATCGGTGGTGAAGGTCTCATTCACGAATTTCAAGACGGCAAAACGAACTTCTTCGTCGAGTCCGCTTCCGATGATGCGATCCAAGAAGCTGGCACTGGAAACAATGGTCAGAGCGGCTGCGGGCACCGTAATGAGGATCCAGAACGTGACGCCAGCGGCCAGATCGCCGATGCCGCCGTGGTACCAGACCTTGGCCACGTCCCACACGAATCGTGGGAATGAACGAATAGCTTTGAGTACAGAGTTCACAACGTCCTGATAATAGGTTCTTCCCGCCCACAAAGGAGGTACCTGCACCCGAGGCCGCGGGAAGCCTCATCCCTAGACTCGACCTGTGAGTGAACCGAAGAACATTTTTACGTCACGGACTGCGGGCGAAGCATTCATGGTCGACCCTCCCGGCGGCGAATCCGGTGCCGGCGTGCTCGTTCTGCACAGCTGGTGGGGACTCAACGACTGGACGAAAGACTTCAGCCGGCGGATCGCGGCACTCGGCTACACGGTGGTGGCGCCGGATCTCTTCGAGGGCGAAAACCCCACAACGGCCGAAGAGGCCGAGGCGGTCCTCGGCCGCCAAAGCCCTGACGCCATGAGTGGTCTGGTAGTCAGCTCGGCCACCACACTGCGAGCGGTCACCAAACGACCAAACGATCGGGTTGCGGTTGTGGGCTTGAGCATGGGGGCCTCGCTCGCTATGTGGCTGGCGGCGCGTGCACCACTGGAGGTCTCAGCTGTCGTCAGTTTCTACGGCGCCCAATCGATTGATTTCGACAAGGCTGACGCCGCATTCCAAGGCCACTATGGCGATTCCGACCACATGGTGAGCGAGGAAGACCGCGTCGTCACCGAGTCGTTCCTTCGCCTCGGCGACAACACCACAGATTTTCACGTCTATGCCGGAGCCGAGCATTGGTTCATGGAGGACGGGGCAACCTACGATCCCGGAGCCGCCGAGGCCGCCTTTGCCCGAATGGCGCAGTTCCTCGCCCGCCACCTTGAGCACTAGGCGCTGCTCAATTTGTCGCCCGCCGTGAATCTCAGACCAAGGGATGAAGAACTGGCCTCTACGCTGATGAAGTGAGCACGCTTGTTGTGGCGGAGGGAGTGGCCAAGAGGTACGGAACGTTTTCTGCTCTCAGCGACGTCAATTTCACCATTACCAGTGGGATTACTGGCTTGCTGGGGGCCAATGGCACCGGCAAGACCACGCTGCTGGGGATGATGCTCGGGCTGCACCAGATCAGCGGTGGTTCCCTGATGGTTCTGGGCGTCGACCCGTTCACCGACGGCAGCAAAATTCGGGCCCGGATGGGGTATGCCCCAGAACACCACACTTTGCCCGGTGATGTACGGGCTGCGGATTTCGTGCATCACGTGGCTGAACTGCATGGACTTCCCCCCCGCGAGGCCCGGACACGGGCAAGCGATGCGTTGTGGCTCGTGGGCCTGGGCGAAGAGCGATTCCGACCGATGGGAACCATGAGTACCGGCCAACGGCAACGAGTGAAGCTGGCGCAGGCGATAGCACACGACCCATCTCTGGTGTTACTGGATGAGCCCACCGATGGCCTTGACCCCGAACAGCGTGATGACATGCTGCACCTGATCAAGACAGTCTCGGAATCGTTCAACATCAGCGTGATTCTCAGCAGCCACCTCCTCGATGAGGTGGAGCGGATCTGCGATGCCGCCGTGATCATCGGTGACGGACGAACCCTGGCGGCGGGCACCCTGGACGATCTGCGTGGCACCGGGGCTGATGTGGTAGTGCAAGTAGGCAGTGAGGCGGAGGCCGAGACCCTGGCCCAGATCCTGAGCGGGCGGGGCGTAGCCCACCAGATCGATGGTCGCACAGTCATCATTCGTGGCGACGACGAGTCGGTTTTCGATACCGCGCGCGACGCTTGCGCCTCTGCGGCGGTCAGCGTTCACCGACTCAGCCGTCGCCGACTATCGCTCGAGGACGTCTATCTGGAGCGAGCATCGTGACCGCCGAAATCTATGACCGCGGTTACCGCCGCTACGACGGGCCGCGAACTGGAGTCCGCGGCGCCATGACGACTTTGATCAAACACTCGATCCGGCGCAGCCTCGGTCTTGGCCGCTCGGCACGTTTCAAAGTGGTGCCGATACTCATCATCCTGGCTTCTTTCGTCCCGGCGGTGGTTTTCGTCGGCATCGCTGCACTCATCCCGGCGGCGATCGGCGACGAGTTCCTCCCCACCTATGCCGAGTACTACGGATTCATCATCACCACCCTGTATCTCTTCGCCGCATTCATCGCTCCCGATCTCCTCTGCAACGATCGGCGCAGCAGCATGCTGGGCGTCTATCTCGCCTCGCCACTGGATCGCCGCAGCTACCTTGCCGCCAAGGCCATATCGGTTGCGATCATGTTGGGGATCGTAACGATCGGCCCCCCGCTCTTTCTCATGATCGCCTTCGTTCTCGAAGGTTCCGGTCCCGGAGGCTTTCTGGAGACTCTGGAGACGGGGGCCAAGATCATCGCTGCCGGCCTGATGATGTCCGCTGTCTACACCGCGGTCTCGTTTGCGGTCAGCGCCACCACCGACCGATCCGGCACCGCAACCGCGGGAACTCTCGGTGCCCTGGTGGGGAGCACCGCGATCGCCAACATCGTGGTAGAGAACACCGACGTCTCAGACAACGTTCTCCTGTTCAGTTTGCTCGAACTGCCGGGCGAGTTGGCGTTTCGAATCCACGGCGAGGTCGGAGAATGGCGACCGGGCGCCATATCCACCTCAAACATGTGGTTGGCCGTGGCCGGGATTCTGGTGGTCTCCAGCCTCTGGGTATGGAGCCGCTATGGACCACTACTGGTACGCCGATGAGCCTTCCACCCCCAAGCCCTGCACCACCCATGACGGCTGCCCCGCACCCTGGTTCCGCCGCTCCCCCACCGCCTCCGGCCGGGAACCGCGTTGTGGCTCAAGGCGTGTCGAAGTCCTTCGGATCCCTCGTAGCCGTGAGCGAGGTGAGCTTTGCCCTCGGCCCCGGCATCACTGCCTTGCTGGGCCCTAACGGTGCTGGGAAATCAACGTTGCTGCGAGTGTTGTGTGGCCTCAGCATCCCCACAACCGGGACCGTGACCGTGGTGGGAGGGAACCCGCGGGTGGACCCGGCGGCCCGTTCGCAGATCGGACTCGTCCCCCAGCAGGACGGGATTTTCGAACGCGACCTCGTTGGTGACTTCGTCAGGATGGCTGCCGTTTTGAGCAACGTGCCCAACCCAGACAACGCCGTGGCGGAGGCCCTGGATTCGGTCCAGCTCGACCCGAAGCTCGACCGTCCGCTTGGCACCTACTCCAAAGGTATGCGCCAACGGGCCAAGATTGCCGCCGCACTCGTCCATGATCCTTTGGTCCTCTTTCTGGACGAGCCCCTCAATGGTCTGGACCCGAAACAACGCCGATCCATGACAACCCTCTTTCACGACCTTGGCGAGGCTGGCCGAACCGTGGTTGTCAGCAGCCATGTCCTCGACGAGGTGGAGCGGTTCGGCTCCAACGTGCTCGTCATCGCCAGGGGTCGCCTTGCGGCCCAGGGAGACTTCCGCGCCATCCGGGCCTTGATGAATGACCAGCCTCTCCGTTTCAAAATCGACTGCACCGAGACCCGGCAGGTGGCGGCCGCTCTGATCGCCAACGACGTTGCCAGTGGGGTCCGCATTCACGGGGACAAGATCGAACTGACCACCACCAACGCCTCGGAGTTCCGGAGCGCAGTGGCGCCGCTCTGTCAGAGCTTGGGCGCCCGGCTCCACGAAATGACCCCCCTCGACGAAGACCTCGAGAGCGTCTTCCGGTATTTGGTGGCGTGATGGTGCTGCAATTCTTCGCCATTTACCGTCTCGTTCTACGCCATCAAATCACCAGAGGTCGCGCGCTCTTGGTCGCAGCTATCAGCGCCGGGGGCATTTTGATCGGTGCGGCGGTTCTCCGAAATGTCAGCGATCCAACCGATGCCGCAGTGAATTTTGTCTTTGTTCTCGGTCTCGGTCTCACAATTCCAGTGGTATCACTGATGCTGGGGAGCAGGGCTATGGGCGAGTGGTATGACGACGAAACCCTGGTCTACGTCTGGCTGCGGCCCGTCCCCCGTTCCATAATCGCACTTGCAGCTATTGCCGCAGCACTGTCAATTTCGATCCCAGCCAACCTCGTTCCCATGGTGGCAACGGTGTTGGCCGCTGGTGAGACCGGCGGCGGCGTGCTGACCGGAACCATGGCGGCTACAACTCTTGTCACGATCCCGTACACAGCAGTATTCGTAGTTCTGGGAATCACGGTAAAAAGACCACTGGCGTTCGGCCTCATCTATGTGTTCATCTGGGAGTTCTTCATCTCTCGAGGCGCTGAGGGAGCGGCCCGCCTCAGCATCAATAGTTACGGATCCACCATCCTCTCCAACGCCACCGGGATCCCGCTCACCTTCGCCGATCGCGCCGAGTGGGCCACAACCGCAATTCCCGCTGCGGTCACGATCATCGCCATCGTGTTGGGCACACTTCGACTCCAGCGGATGGAAGTTGCCTAGCCCTGGGTGGATACCCGCCCTCCGAACCGAGTTCGACAGGCCGATCGCAGCCCTGGCATTCCCGGCACTGGGCTCGCTGGTTGCCGAACCCCTGTATGTGTTAGCTGACACCGCAGTGGTCGGGCGCATCGGCACGAACGAGTTGGCCGGATTGGCTTTGGCTTCCACGGTCCTCTTGACGGTGCATTCCCTCATGATTTTTCTCGCTTACGGGGCCACCGGACCGATCGCCCGGATGATCAGCGCCGGTGATGAGCTGGGCGGCGCCAACCGGGGCGTCCAAGGATTGTGGTTAGCCGGGATTCTAGGTGTCGGAGCTGCGGTGCTGATGGGCGTGCTGGCCGAACCTTTGCTCGTCCTACTCCAGGCCGACGGCGCAGTCCTCGACGCGGGGTTGTTGTACTTGCGCCTCTCCCTGCCGGGCTTTCCGTTTCTGCTCCTGGCGATGGCCGCAGCGGGCGTCATGCACGGGCGCCAAGACACCCGCCGACCCCTGGCCATCGCCGTCACTTCCGCTCTCTTGAACCTCGTGCTCGAGATCTTCTTGGTTTTCGGGCTGGGCTTCGGCCTCGGCGCATCAGCGCTTTCCACCGTTGTTGCTCAGATCATCAGCGGGTCCTTGTTCGTTGCGCTCGTGGTTCGGTGGGCCCGAGCTACAGGGGCCTCCCCCGCCCCGCAACGAGCTCCAATGCTGAGCATCCTGAAGAGCGGTCAAGCGCTGGTCGTCAGGACTGCATCGCTCCGAGGATCGCTCACCCTCGCTGCCGGTGTCGCTTCCTCGATCGGGACTGCGGAATTGGCAGCCCACCAGATCGCTTTGCAGGTGTGGTTCACGCTGGCCCTCGCCCTCGATGCTGTCGCAATTGCGGGACAAGCCCTCACGGGCCGCTATCTAGGCGAAGGAGATACCCGGGTGGCCTGGGCCGCCTCGCGACGAATGATCGAAATCGATCTTTTGGTCGGGGTCGCTTTCGGCGTGTTGGTGGTGGTGTTCCGACATCCGATCGCTGAGCTTTTCACCACCGATTCCGCCGTCATCTCGTTCACCGCTTTCATTCTGCTGTTCGTGGCAGCCCAACAACCGATGAACGGTGTGGTCTTTGCACTTGACGGGATCTTGATAGGTGCCGGCGATCTTTGGTTCCTGGCCAAGTGGATGGTGGTCGCATTCGCAACGTTTAGCGTTGGCGCAGGCATCGTACTGGTCACCGGAGCCGGGCTCGGCTGGCTGTGGACCACGATCCTGGCCTTCATGCTGGTTCGGATGGTGCCGTTGCTCCGACGCTGGCGCAGCGGCGCCTGGCTGGTCTAGAAACTCCTCGGTGGATCACCCACGAAGCCGTTCGGGGGTAGCCGAGCCGCACTGCCGAACAGGGCCTACCGGAGAACGGGAAGACCGAAACTGCCGTCGGCATTGGGCGGGAACTCCACGATCCGAATGATGGCCTCAACAGGAATGGGCCCGTACACATGCGGGAACTCGGTGCCCGATCCATAGCTGTCTTCTATCACCAGAGGAGACGAGATCTGCTGAGGGTCCAAGACCAGCAGTACCAGATCATGGCGGCCCGAGAAGCGCTGATTGGCCGGTGTCAAGACTTGATTTTCATACGAGCAATGAACGAACCCCTCCTCAGCCAGAGAAGGTGTGACGATCTCACCGGACTCGCGGGCGGCGCGCAGGTCGTCGGTTCCGATGATGTGAAGCAACACGGAGGAAACCGTACCGTGCTGTTCTAGAGTTGCCGTCTCTATGCGTTTGTTTACTCTTGTTTGCATTGTCTTGGCTTCATGCACCTTCCCCGAGCGAGCTTCCGGCATCGACGAACCGTTCACAAACTCCGCTGTATCGCCGTCCAACCCGGCGGAGGTCTGCCGAGAGGGTGCGTCATCTCTGGAGACCAACAGCGGCTCTGCCTCCGAGATGGTGCTCCTCGCCGTCGCTCGAACCCGCGTGAATGATCTTCGGTGCGGCCCGCCACCCGCGAAGATTCGCGTATGCAGAGCTCTCTTGGTGCTGTCGGTAATCGACCCTGCCACCAACCTGAACAATCAGGCGGCGCTGGCCCGTGCTCACGATGCGCTCTCATGGGTGCTGCGAGACGCAGCCTCTGTAGCGGAAGATCCCTCCCTCGTCGCCGCACTGCTACAGCTCGATGACCTCAACCACGATCTGGTAGCGGTCACCGACGACCGAGGGCGCGCCCATATCGTGCAGCAACGAGCGAGACCGGCGATTCTCGACCCGCTCGATGCGGCATGGAACAAATGTGGGTGATCGGTAGCACCGACCGAGGATGCCGTGGGGCCAAACGAGTCCTAGGGGACGAAGATGCTGGCGACCACGCCCACCAGTTGGGGGCCTGTCGGCGATGACTCGAAGAACAGCACCATGGATCGGGGAGGCTCGCCATCTTCGGGCCCAACCACGGTGACGGCCTGCGTGCCGGCGAAGTAGGTTCCCACCATCTCCTGTTCGAAGCCGTACGGCAAGGCTGCTCCGGATTGAAGCGCAGGCCCTTGCTCTGTGAGATCCGGAAGGTTCATCAAGGACCGCAGCGAGATGATTGTCTCGGTTTCGCCGAAGGTTGCCTCAGGTACCCGCCAAGGCTGGGCCTCGGTCCAGAAGGCGGGGTCCACGAGATCGGGACCACCTACGAACGTGGGATCACCGATCCAGCCAACCGCCACCGGCACCCGCCGAGAAAGGCTGAGCCCCGAAAGTCCGTCGAATTCCGCGAAGCTGATGCCGAAGACCGCCGATTCGGCGAGGTTCCGCAGTTGTGCTTCATCAAGGATGGGCTGCTCAGGGGTCAGGAACGAGCTGTGAACCCAGCCCTCAACGTTGTCGGTGGTTTTCACTCGCCACCAAAAAGAATCACCGACGAGGGCTGGCATCCGAGGGAGAAGCTGGATGCCGGAAGTGCCAGAGGGGAGAGTCGCCAAGACTTCGCCCTCGTCGGTGCCGGGGAGATCTCGAATGTTGAGACCTCGGTCGGAATCGTCCGGACGAATCCGGAACACGCTGTAGGTAGTGGAGTCAGGTACCGAACCCTCGTATCGGATCGGGACAGCCGCAAATGCAGGGATCACGCCAGAACCGGCATTGTCGCCGTGAGCCACCACGAATGCTTCACCAATTCCTGGTGGAAGCGGGAGTCGAGCTTCGAACGGAACCAGTTCCTCACAGCACCCCGCCGTGGTGAATGTTGACGCCAGGCGGGTGCCGTCGGTCCTGATCAATTGCACCCCGACCCAGGCTTCGAATGCTGTTCCCCGGCCCGTGACTACGATCTCTTCACCGTCTTGCCGAACAGATTCGATCTGCATCGTCTTCGATGTTGCCGACACGGCCCTCGTTCCAGTGGAATGTGTTTGGGTTGTCACCTTCGCCAGTTCAGGAACAGGGCCGCCGCCGTAGTCCAGCTCCTCAGGAGGCAACAGAACTCCGATGGAATCCCTTTCCTCAACCCGGGTCTGGCCCGGCAAACCCAGCAAGTACAGCAAGGCGCGGCTCGCCTCAGAGACAGACGAGGCAGCCGGTAGCTGTGCAGATTCCAGCACCTGCACCATTGGTTCAGGTGGTTGAGGAGCGGTGCTGGAAGGCGTCTCGGTTGGCGTAGTGGTGGGCACTACGGGGGTCGATGGCACTGTGGGTGTGGAGGTGGGAACGGTGGTGCTGTTGGCAATCCCACCGGTCGCCTCGAAATCGCTGCCACCCGACTGGTTAAGCGCGTAAATTCCCGCCCCCGCCGCCACAACAAACATCGCTGCGGCCGCCAACACTCTGGCCCCCACTCGCCCGCCCCCTTTGGTGGCGCTGGAGGCCTCCTCGGCGAGGCGGGAGGACAGTGTGAGATAGCTGTTGGCCGCCGGTTCCACTTGGGTGGCGCGTTCGTTCAGAGCAGAGCGAAGGTTCTCGGCAACCCGTTTTTCAGTGAAGGGATCCAATGACTCATCTTGACCGAAAGGCCTGGGGCCGTTCATGCTGCGACCTCCGGAACGATGGCGGCAAGTTTGGCAAGGCCACGGCTGGCATGGCTCTTCACCGACCCACGGGCAATCCCCAGCGTGTCGGCGATGTCCGCCTCGGAAAGATCTAGGAAATAACGCAAGACGAGCACGGCCGTTTGTTGATCGGGCAGTGTTCGCAGGGCCGCAACAATCTCCGAGGACGCGGCGGCAGCAACGCCACCCACTTCGGCCGCATCGGCAGGCCGCGGCGCTTCTGGTACGTGATTTCGGCGGACCTTGCGTCTCCGGAGTTGTGATCGCGCTCCGTTGAGAACCATGGATCGCAGGTACCCACCGGGGTTCGTCTCGATTCGGTAGTTCCCATTCAGCAGTTTGACAAAGGCATCCTGAACCACCTCCTCGGCGGTCTCGATGTCGTCGGTATAGAAGCAAGCGAGCTTCACCAGCTTGCGGTAGTGCAGCTCATAAAGCGTCGGAAGGTCCACGAGCGGACCCGTTCCGGCGTCCGCGGAAACTCGCTCAACGACCGGGAGTTCCCCTGTTGGAGTGCGTTCGAGACCAGCCATCACCATCACCTCATTAGACGCCCCACACCCCTCCCTGGTTTACCAGATCCTGGGTCAGTTCCATCAAATGACCCATCTGCCTCGTCAGAGGGTCATCGTGTACTCTCAGGCTCCGATGTCTCGAAGGAAGTCTCGAACAACAGCGAGTCCGGTGGTTGTGGTGGCGGCCGGGCTGGCGTTGGCTGCTGTGCTCAGCGCCTCCGGCTGCGAAACCGGCGATTCCGAGGCCGAAGTCCGGGGCACGATCGTGGAACAGGCCAGCGACCCGGTTCCCTCGGCACCAAGCACTGCGCTGACCACGACCACGCCCCCCATCACCGCCCCGCCCAGCACAGCTGCGCCAACTACCTCCACCGCGCCGCTGGTGGCGGCACCGCCGTTCGCTCCGTCCGAAACCGAGATTCTTCAAGACCGGAAGCGACTGGGCGGACAGTTCGCTCAGGCCACCCTGACCTACGAACCGGATAGCACGGTCGACGAGCAGCTAGCCAAACTGGTGGATGTCTTCGGTGTGCAACCTTCTGCGGAACTCTCCTCGCTTCTCGCTGAAGCAATGACTCCCGGGACCCAGTCGGTGGCCAGCGTCCGGTATGTACAAATGGGCGGCAACCGTCCGGATAGCGCATCGCTGATGGTGTGGGTGGACACCGAGCAGCTGTCGCCGGAGGGACAACGCTCCAGTGAGTCACGGGTCGTGGACGTTCGGGTCCAACGGGGTCCGGATGGGTTCGTGGTGGACGAGCTGGCCTCCCTAGGAGGTCCCAAAGTCGAGCGCCCCGACGACCTGGGGGACGTGGCCCGGGCAGTTGTGGATCACCCCGGCATCACCATGGCCGATTCAGCCCGGTGGGACATCTACGCGGGCCACACCACCGTCACCATGTTGGAGCGGATGTTGCAGATAGCGGAGGAGCACAGTTACAGCGTGCTGGTCCTGAACCGCGGTCACCCCTACAACGTGTTCGCCACCAACAGCGTCAGCCGGCACTCGGTTGGGCAAGCGATGGACGTTTATGAAGTCGACGGACAACTGGTCGTTGACAGTCGGTTTGAAGGATCGCCGGCCTGGACGTTGAGCAAGAAGCTCTTCGATGCCGGCATTCAAAGCATCGGTAGCCCGTGGGCTTTCGACGGATTCGGCGGCCGATCCTTCACCGACGACGTGCACCAAGATCACCTTCACATCACCGGCTATTAGCAAGCCGAACGGCCGCTCTCGCATCCCCTGAGCCGGGAGCTTCATCCACCATGGTCGTGGTTGCGGGATGGCCCCACTAGCTTTCCCAGGGTGCGAAAAAACATCGTCATCACCATCTGTGGCCTATTGCTGGCCGTGACGCTCACCACCCCGGTCCAAGCGCAAACGTCAGGCAAGATGATCGACGCAGTAAACCTGGATCAACTCACGACCGCCGAAGATTTCTACACCGAATACGCCAACGTCCTTCGGTTATACGAGGCCTTCTTCGACCGGCCGCCGGACGTGAGTGGCGCGAAATACTGGATACGGCTCTACCGGCAGGCGTATGACCTGGAGGAAATTGCCAGCTCTTTCGCGGCCAGCGCAGAATTCCGGAACACCTACGGGGCCACCACCAACGAGCAGTTCGTGACCACGGTGTACAACAACGTCCTCGGGCGAGGAGCCGACGGATCAGGGTTCAACTACTGGCTTGGTCTGCTGAACTCGGGCCAGTTGAACCGCGGCGGGACGGTCCGCTGGATCGCCGCCAGCAACGAATTCGTGAGCGCCAATAGATTCGTGGGTGAACTTTCGGCCCGACCGGGTGCGGACCGCGGGATGAAGGTCACCGAGATCAACAGCTTCGTGGGGACCGACGACTTCCGGAACTACTCGTCCTCCAACACCGCCGCCTGGGCCACCTACACAAAAGCCAAGCCGATCACGATTCCCTCCACCCTTGATTCATATCAGCAGCCGACCTACTGGGCGCCATCAGACGGTTCGCAGCGACCACTGCTTCTCGTCCTGCATTCCTGGAGTTCCAACTACACCCAGCAGCTCAACATCCCGTTCGCTCGGTGGGCCGACCAGAACGACTGGGCCATGATCGCCCCCAATTTCCGAGGTGCAAACAACAATCCCGATGCCACCGGCTCGGTGAAAACAACCCAGGACATCAAAGACGCCGTCAACTTCGCGCTGGCCAATGACAGTATCGATCCCACCAAAGTCTTCATGATCGGTTTCTCCGGAGGCGCTATGGCGAGTCTCAACATGGCGGGCCGGGCGCCCGAAATGTTCGCCGGTGCCGTGGCCTGGGTGCCCGTCTACAACATGGTGGACTTCTACCTCCACCGTCTCACGGTGCCACGTCGTCACTACCGAACCCAACTGATCAACTCCTGCGGAGGTGAGCCATTGCCCGGTACCGCAGCGGGTGATGAATGTTTCCGACGAAGCCCGATCAACACCATCGCCAACGCAAAGGCGTCAGGGATTCCCATCTACATCGGGGCCGGAATCCGCGATGTTCTCGTAGGAACCTCACCGGCATTCAAGGCCTTCGACGCCTTGGCCGCTCCCGAAGATCAATTCGGTCCCGACGTCTACGCCGCGGTGGACAACAACGTGGTTCCCGCTTCGATCAAGGGAACCTACAGCGGCGATGCATGGTTCGACGGCCAGGACCCGCCGCTACTCATGAGCCGCGAGTCGGGCAACGTCACTCTGGTGCTCTTCGAAGGAAAACACGAATCCCTCTACGAACCAGGGCTGGAGTGGATGGCCCGTACCGCCTGGATCGCCGACCGCTAATGGTGTGGAAGGTTAGGGCTTTTTGGCGATGAGAAGCTGGTTGATTTCTCTGCCGTCGGCCTTGCCTTTGGTGGCCTTCATGATCTGGCCGGTGAAGAAACCTTGCAACTTGGTCTCACCTTCACAAAAGCGCTCCCATTCGTCGGGACTGTCGGCGATGATCTGATCCAAGAGGGCCTCGAGCTCCCCGACCTCCATAGCTTCAAATCCCATGGAGGCCGCAATGTCCGCAGCTCGACCGCCCTTCTGGCAGAGCTCTCCAAGAACGCTTTTGGCTTGGGTAGCTGTGAGCTTCCCGTCCGTCTCCATCTTGACCAACTCGGCAAACATGGAAGCATCCAGTACCCCGACAGCATCGGGGTCAATGTTGTTCTGGGCGTGGGTCAAGGTCTTTTTGGCATCGGCGCCCGCGCCGATCGTGGCGGCCACCAGGGGGCCGAGGCCTCGGGCGATCACCGTGGCGGCCACGTGGGGATCGGCACCGTCTTCGATCAGCGATGATCGAATCTGAGCTGGGAGCACGGGCATGGACGCCCGGATTTCCTCGATCCAGTCTGGCGACGGATCCATCACCACCAGGTCGGGATCGGTGAAGTATCGGTAATCCTCGGCCTCCTCCTTGGAGCGCCCGGGCTGGGTTCGACCGGCTTCTTCGTCCCAATGGCGAGTTTCCTGGATCGGGGCCTCGCCGTCTTCGTACAGTCTGATGTGACGGGCCACTTCGTAATTGATGGCCCGACCCAGTGATCGGAGCGAGTTCACGTTCTTCACTTCGCAGCGTGTCCGGAGTTCGGTTGAGCCGACCGGGCGGACCGAAACGTTGGCATCCACCCGCAGAGAACCTTCCTCCATCTTCCCATCCGAGGCGCCGACTGCCACCAGGATCGCCCGCAGTTCCGATACATAGGATTTGGCATCCTCGGAGCTTCGGAGATCAGGGTGGCTCACGATCTCGATGAGCGGCACGCCAGCTCGGTTGTAGTCGACCAGCGAATAGTCGGCCCCGGTGATCCGACCCGACTCGCCAACGTGAGTGGACTTTCCGGTGTCTTCCTCCAGGTGCGCGCGCTCCACCCGGATCCGCGTGCCCGTGGGGAGATCGATGTAACCGTCGGTGTTCAGCGCCATCTCGTACTGACTGATTTGATAGTCCTTGGGCATGTCTGGGTAGAAGTAATTCTTGCGGGCAAACTCACACCGATTGATCGTGCAGTTGAGCGCGAGACCCAGTTTGATCCCCAGCTCCACGGCCTTGCCGTTGACCACCGGCAATGTGCCGGGAAGGCCAAGACAAACCGGATGCACGTTGGTGTTGGGTTCGCCGCCGAACACGTTGCGAGCTGGCGAGAACATTTTTGATTCCGTGGCCAACTCCGCGTGCACTTCCAGGCCTATCACCGTTTCCCAGTTGGTCATCGGAACCACTCGCCTTCTGTCATCTTGACCGAACCCGAACTGATCTTCACCAGTTTGGCGCTTGTGGAGGTGCTCATGCCGATCCTTTTGGCGCAGCAGTTTCGAGAACAGCGGCGGCCTGGAAGATCGCCGCCTCACCCAGGATCGGTCCCAGCAACTGCACACCTACCGGTAGATCGTGGGCTCCTGTACCGAAGGGAACCGAGATGGCCGGATGGCCTGCCAGGTTGGACGGGATAGTGCAAACGTCGTTGAGGTACATCGCCAGCGGATCGGCCTTGGCCCCAAACGGAAAGGCCACACACGGCGAGGTCGGCGACAGCAGAACGTCGAAACGCTCATATGCCGCGTTGAAATCGTTGAGAATCAGTGTGCGGACACGCTGCGCCTTGCCATAGAACGCATCGTAGTAACCGGCCGAGAGAGCGTAGGTTCCCAGCATGATCCGTCGTTTCACTTCGGGTCCGAACCCCGCCGTCCGCGTTGCGATCATCATGTCGGCCGTGGTCAGGCCCTCGGTCACACGGTTGCCGTAACGTACGCCGTCGTAGCGCGCCAAGTTGCTGGATGCCTCGGCCGGGGCGATGAGGTAGTAGGCCGAGAGCCCGTAGATGGTCGAAGGGATGCTCACTTCCTCCACCGTTGCCCCTGCGTCGGCGAGAGCGTCAGCGGCAGCCCGGGTTTGGGCGAGCACCTCGGGCTCGAAGCCCTCGATCGCCTGACCCATGAGCTCGCTGATCACGCCCACCCGCAACCCCTGCGCACCCCTGCCCAGCGCCGCCATGACGTCGGGCACTGCGGCGGGGATGCTGGTGGAGTCCCGCGGGTCGTGCCCGGCGATGGCGACAAACGCGGCTGCAGCGTCCTCAACCGTGGTGGCGAAAGGGCCGATTTGATCCAGCGAGCTGGCGAATGCGATGAGCCCGTATCGGGAGATCGCCCCGTAGGTGGGCTTGAAACCCACCGTTCCGCACAATGCGGCGGGCTGCCGAATCGACCCTCCAGTATCGGATCCGAAACTCAACGGAACCATTCCAGCCGCTACGGCCGCCGCCGATCCACCACTGGAGCCGCCCGGGACGCGCTCGGTGTCCAAGGGGTTTCTGGTAGCGCCGAAGGCGGAGTTCTCCGTGCTGGAGCCCATGGCGAACTCGTCCATGTTAGTCTTCCCAACGATGATCGCCCCGGCCTCTCGAAGGCGTTCCACCGAGGTGGCGTCATACGGAGGCTTCCAGCCATCGAGAATCCGACTGGAGCAGGTGGTCTCCAGGCCGTTCGTACACATGTTGTCCTTGAGAGCGACCGGCACACCCGCCAAGATGCCGGGATCGCGACCCTGGGCCACTGCTGAATCCACTGCGGCGGCAGCTTCGTAGGCCTGCTCGGTTGCCACGGTATTGAACGCGTGAATGCGGTCGTCCTCGGTCGTGACAACGGCCAGGCTTTCGGCCAGCACATCGGCGGCGGATCGTGCGCCGGAGCGAACTGCCACAGCGATCTTCAGTGCGGAGTCCACTAGGAACCTTCGCCGTGCGCAGGCGGCACTTTGAAACGGCCATCCTCGACGTCTGGGCCCATAGCCAACGCTGCCTCTCGACCGTCGAACTCCTCAACCACATCGTCCCTGAAGACGTTGACCAGCGGATAGGGATGCTGGGTAGGAGGAACATCGTCGACATTCAGTGCTTCGACGTCCTCGGCATGGCCCAAGATGGCCCCCAGTTGGGACGTGAAGGTCTCCAGTTCCTCCTCGGTGAGGCGGAGCATCGCAAGTTCCGCCACCCTCGCCACTTCGTCCCTTGTCAACGGTTCTGCCACCGCAACAGGATAGGCCCCGCCAACTTGAGGTCAGACCTCGGTGAAGGCGATGATTCGGGCTGCAAGCTCCTGCGCTTCACGCGGGACGTCCTGGGTCTGGATCGCCTGCTGTTGGATGAGCGGCATCAGTTCGTTCAGATTGCCTTCCACCAGGATTCGGCCCCCGAAAATCGCCGGCATCATCGTCCCCATGAACGCCTCAGGTCCTTGGGAAGTGAAGAGCTCCGCTGCGGTGATGTAGTCGGTGGTAATCGAAACGTCGGCGGCATCCAGCGTCCCTTCCATGATCGCGAAACTGCCAGCCGTTGTGTCGATGTGGCCGCTCAGATCGTTCCGATGGGGAATCCCGGTGATCGTGATGTTGACGGCCACTTTGGCTGGGGGCTCGGGCAGGCGGTCGCCGTAACGTAGCTCCACTTCCTCCCGTAGCTCAGTGGCCTTGGCGATCCACTCGTCGCTCAAAAAAAGAAGTCTTGCGCTCATCAGGCGAAAGCGTACCGTCCAACAAAGCTCAGACTTCGAACGGGGGAAACCTCACTCAGGCAGTGGGCACCAACGGCTGAATCGTGGAGCGAGTCTCCTCAACGCCGGGTGATGATGGTGACCTCGGTTCCTACCCGAACACTGTCGGGGTTGGGCGGGTCGGTCACCAAGACCGGACGGTTCGGTGCGCCCTCCACTCCGATCACGACGAGGCCGAGCGCCTCAAGCCGAGATGTGGCCTGACTCACTGTCTGACCCCGGGTGTTTGGTACGGTCACAAATGGTTTCCCGGCGGAGACGATGGCAGCAACATCCCCCCCTTTGGGCACGAGGGCATTCGGAATGGGCAACGTGGAGATGATCGAACCTTCGGGGACCACCAGGCTGTAGTCATCGCCGGCGATGGAAAGCGTGACGCCAAGCTGGGCCAACTGCGCGGTGGCGTCGTCAATCGAAACACCGGTCAGGTTGGGCGTAGGGCGAGGCTTTGGTCCGCTGCTGATCGTCAGAGTGATCGTCTCGCCTTCTGGTACAGCCTCGCCAACGGGCAGGCTGGAGGTAATGACAAGATCGGCCGGAATGTCCTCGTCGAAGACCTCCTCGGCTTGCCCGGCCACCAGGCCAACGGCCCGAACAAGCTCAAGAGCCTCGCGGCGATCGATCCCGACCACTGGTGGCACGGTGACGAGCGGGGGCCCTTCCGATACCAGAAGGGTCACGATCTGACCGGCGGCCCACCGATTGCCGGGGACGGGGTTTTGCGCCAAGACCTCGCCGGGCAGGGTGCCGCTCACCCGGTCGGTCACAACCGCGGGAACCCATCCCTCCTCCTTGAGGAGTGCCACCGCGTCTGGTTCGCTCATGCCAACGAAAGCTTCCAGCTCCGGGCCATCGATGGCGGCGGGAACAGGTACCGCCGCCACGTCGGATCGAAACACCGCCGACGAGACCAAAATCGTGATCCCGGCCAAGACAATGAATCCCGCCATCACGTAGGGCCACAGCGTTCTGGTTGCGGAATCGAGATCAGCCATGTCACCCCGCGTATCGCTGGGGACGGCGTCTACTTCGCCCGAGCTGAGGCCCATGGCCGCCAGATCGTCATCGGCGAAGTGCAGGGCGAACGGGGTAAGGTCAACAACCTCCTCGCCGTCATCGTCTACATAAGACGGTGGCCGGCTGCCATTGTCGCCAAGAACGTCGGTACCACCGGTGCCGGTGACTTCGGGATAGTCCAGCGCTGAAGGAGCGTCATCGGCAAGATTGGCGAGGGGGAGCACATAGGGCCGAGGCAGGTCGGCGGCGGCGCGGTGAAAGCTTCGAATGAGGCGGCTGGCCGACGGCCGCTGCTCAGGGTTGGCCTTGGTCGCTGCGCTCAAACCCTCCCACAGTGGACCCAAACCGGCCGGGACTTCCACGTTGGTGTCTTGGCGGAGCACCATAGTGGCGATCGGGCTGTCGGCGATGAGGGGAACGTCGCCCGTGACCGCCTCGATAAGCGTGAGTGCGAGCGAGTACACGTCAGCCGCCCCGGTGACCGATACACCCGATCCCTGTTCTGGGGCGGCATAGCGAGCAGTCCCGATCAATGCGCCTTCTGGTTCGGTCCAAGCCGCTTCTGCAACGGCGCGGGCGATACCGAAGTCCGCGATTCGTAGTCGGCTATCCGGGCCGAACAGAAGGTTGGCGGGCTTGATATCGCGATGAACAAAACCGGCTGCATGCGCGGCCTCGAGGCCTTCCAGAGCGTGAAGTCCCACAACCAGCGCCTGGCTGGGCGAAAGGAGATGACCTCGGTCCAGCATGTCTCGAAGGCTGCCCCCCACCAGCAGTTCCGTCACGATGTAGCAATCGCGACCTTCGGCCCAGTCATAGACGTTCAGGATCCGGGGATGAGCTAGTTGGGCCACTGCTCGGGCCTCGTTGCGGAAACGTTTCGCGAATTTCGGATCGTTGGCCAGGCTCTGGTGGAGCACCTTCACTGCCACCCGGCGCTCGAGAGAACGATCGTCGGCGGTGTACACCGTGGCCGAGGCTCCGGCCCCTATCGGACTTATGAGCTGGTAGCGGTCACCCAAGACGCGGCCAACATAGTTGTCGACAGTCACTCCCGGCATCATCGCAAAGGATAGATGGTCAGGCCGCCATGCTCGGGTCACTCCTCTCGCAACCCGCCAACCGAGAGGTCTCCGGTACGGCTCTCGCTCAGAGACGGCGGGGCACAGGTCCCTGGGCGCCGTCTTCCACGGTCCACCCCGCGGTAGTGAGTTCATCCCGGATTTCGTCAGCCTCGGCCCAGTCTTTTGCAGCTCGAGCCGCGGTGCGCCGAACCACGAGCGCCGCTACCTCCTCGGGCACCACCTCACCTTCAGCATTCAGTTCGAGCCCCAGCACGGTGGCGATCTCCAGGGCCGTCGCAGCGGCGATCCCGGCTGCCTCGATATCTTTTGAGTCCAACAGAGAGTTGGTCTCGCGAACCTTTCGAAACATCAGATCAACGGCGCCGGCGGTGTCCAGATCGTTCTCCATCACCGACCGGAATTCGCTCAAGGTCGTCGGGTCTGACTCAGTTGCCAGGGCTGCGGCTCGACGGGCGAACGAGTCGAGCCGACCGAGGGCGGCCACCGCATTGTTGAGCGATGTGTCGGTGACCTCGATGGGCGAACGGTAATGGCTTTGCAGGATCAACAGCCGGTAGGCCCGAGGGTCATACAGTTGGGCGAGATCCAGCAGGTTCTTCACGTTGCCGAGGCTCTTGCTCATCTTCTCGCCCTCGAGTTCCACAAACCCGTGGTGCATCCAATGGCGAGCGAAACGTTGACCGTTGGCGACCGCCTGGGCTCGTTCGTTCTCGTGGTGCGGAAAGACGAGATCGAGGCCACCGGTGTGGAGATCAAAGCCCTCCCCCAACAGATCCAGGCTCATGACGACACACTCGGTGTGCCAGCCGGGACGCCCCTCACCCCATGGAGAGGGCCACGCCGGTTCGCCCGGTTTTGAGAACTTCCAGAGAACGAAGTCCGCCGGGCTCTCCTTCTCCGTCCCGACCAAGGATCGCTCGCCGCCGCCCTCGAGGAGATCGTCGAGGTTTTGATTGGTGAGCAGCCCATAGTCAGGGACCGTCGACACCCGCAGATACACCCCGTCGGTAGTCACGTAGGCACTTCCGCCAGCTATCAGCGCGCCGATCAGGTCAACCATCTCCTCCACGTATTCGGTGGCGTGGGGCGTGTGGTCCGGGCGCAAAACGTTGTAGGAGTCCATCGATTTCCACCAAATCGCCTCACATTTGGTGGCGATTTCGGTCCACTCCCGATCTTCGTCGGCAGCTCGATTGATGATCTTGTCGTCGATGTCGGTGACGTTGGAGACGAAGGTGACCTCTAACCCTGACCACGTGAGGAAGCGTCGAAGGATGTCATACACCAGCGTCTGGCGCCCATGCCCGATATGCGGTGGGCCATAGACCGTTGGGCCACAGACGTACATCGACACCCGCCCGGGGTCTCGCAGCTTGAGCGGAGCAACCTGGCCACGGGCGGTGTCATAGAGCGAAATCACACCCCCGATCCTAGAAGCGATCTGGTGGCTGACCCGGACTATTATTCGCCTACCTCCCACGCTCGGGGTGATGCCCTAGGGTGAAACACTGTGCGCCGAAGGGTCGTTCACGAGGGGCGTCAAGATGAGCAACAAGACAGCCGACAGGAGAGTGTGACTACCTTGGCCTCAGAGTCGGCAAGCGCATCCGCCACCACAACCTCTGTAGTCGTTGGCGTCATCACCTTTCGTCGTCCGCAGAAGCTGGCGCGTTTGCTCAACAGCCTGGAGAGCGTCCAGGCTCCGGCGCCTTGGATATGGAACGGCGTGGTGATCGTGGACAACGACCCCGACGGATCGGCTCGCTCAACTGTGGAGCAATGGACCAATCGCCTGCCCAAGGTCACCTACATCAGCGAGACGAACACCGGCCTCTCGGTGGCTCGAAACCGCGCCGTGCAGGCAGCTCGCGACGCCAACGCCGACTGGTTGGCTTTCATCGATGATGACGAGGAAGCCAGCGTGCAATGGTTGACCGAGCTGGCGGGCACCCAACGCGCCACGAACGCCGACGCCGTCCTCGGTAACACGCAGTTCCTTTTTGAGGAGTCGCCACCGGCATGGCTCGAAGGTTCACGGGTCTATGAGTTTCGACCCGACGTCCCAGACCAGCAGCCCATCCATCATCTGGCCACGAACAACGTGCTGCTCCGCACCGCACTAGTGGAGGAACTGGGCCCACTGTTCGACGAACGGTTCAGCAAGACCGGGGGCGAAGACCACCATCTCGGTAGACGGCTGCTACGGGCGGGTTACACGATCGCTCAGTCCACGATGGGCCAGACGATCGAATGGGTACCACCCGACCGGATGCCACTGGCCGTCGTTCTGCGACGACTCCAGCGCGACGGAAACACGCTGACAATTGTTGATCTTTCATTTGCCAGCTCGCCGCTGGAAGGCATCCGAGTGAGGCTGCGCCACCTGGCCGAGGGACTTGCAAAACTCCCACTCGGCGTGGCGAGAGCGGTGGTGTATGGGATTCAGGATGGACGTAGCGGCATCCTGCGAGGGCTCAAGACGTCAGTCATCGGCTTCGGTCAACTGAAGGCCGTTATCGGCATGGACGTTCTGGGGTATCACCAGCCGGATTCTGACGCCATCTGAAGCTCGAGGCCCGGACGTCCAAAGCATTGGATCGCCGATCAGGACATAGGTCATTCGATTCATTTCGCGGTGCATTCACCCTCTACAGACCATTGCGAAACGCGCCGACATATCACGCGTGCCATTTGTGGACGGGCCCACCCGGGCCAGCGCCGAACCGAGTAGAACCAGTTGGCAAGGTCGGCCGATCGTCGCCCGATCCATTCGAGTGTTCGCGTTCGCAGTTCCCCTCCTCAGCTCGTTCCTGGCCACCATGTTCGTCAGTCGCCGTTTTCCGATTCAGGACAGCGGCCAGCCGAAGTGGCTGTGGTACCTCGCAATCTTCGTTGTCGGCGGCGTCGTGCTTATCTCGGTGGACCGTCTCTCCCGGCGGCTGCTGCCCCTGGCCGCCCTCTTCAAGCTCTCGTTGGTTTTCCCCGACCAAGCCCCCAACCGGTTCAACATGGCCATGCGGACCGGCACGACGAAACAGCTCGAACGGCGAATTCGAGACATCACCGAGCGTGGTCTGACCGACGAGGAGACGCTCAACTCTCAAACAATGCTGGAAATGGTTGCTGCCCTTTCCACCCACGACCGCCTCACCCGAGGCCATTGCGAACGAGTTCGGGCCTACACGGACCTGATCGCCGACGAGATGGGCATCTCCGAAGTACGGCAGCAAAAATTGCGCTGGGCGGCCCTCCTGCACGACGTTGGCAAACTCTTCGTTCCTAGCGAGATCCTGAACAAACCGGGGAAGCCCACCGATGAGGAGTGGGAAATCCTCAAATCCCACACTTGGAAAGGGGACGAACTGGCGGCGCCGTTGGCGGGTTGGCTTGGCGAGTTCTCCACCGCGATTCGCAGCCACCACGAGCGCTGGGATGGCAATGGCTACCCGGACAAGCTGAAGGGTCAAGAGATCCCGATCGGCGCCCGCATCGTGGCGGTCGCTGATGCCTATGACGTCATGACGTCGAAGCGGTCCTACAAGGAGCCCCGTCCCGCCAGCGAAGCTCGTGAGGAAATTGCCCGCTGCGCCGGAGGACAGTTCGATCCGACCGTCGCTCGAGCGTTTCTCAACATCGGCCTAGGGAAGCTGCGGATGGCGCTCGGCCCGCTGACCTGGCTGGCGAACGTTCCCAGCGCAGGAGCGGGCAGTCTGAGCCCAGTCGTTTCGCCGATCGCCAGTTCCGCACTCCAGGTTGGCTCAGCGCTCGCGGCCTCAGCCGTAGCGGTTGGCAGCGGTATCGCCCTTTCCCCAGTAGAAGCTCTCCCGACCGAGCTTGCGGTGGTCGCGGCACCATCAGAGCTGGTGGTGGGCCCGGTGAGCGAGACCATCATCACGTCGGTGCCGCCGGTTACCCAACCCGATGGCGTGGTAGTGCTCAACACCACCTCTACCACTGGGCCACTATCGGTCTCGGTTGTATCGCCGACCACATCCACACCCGGCGCTTCAACCACGGCGCCCACCACACTCCCCCCAACGGTTGTCCCATCTTCGGAACCGCCGGCGGCTCCCCGTCTCGACACGGCGCCAGTGGCACTGGACAGCATTCTGGTGGTGGAACCCGGGACGAACAAGATCACGTCGCTCCTGGCTACCACCACCTCGGGAAACCTGTCGTATCGGATCGTGTCCGTTCCAAACGGGCTCGGTGTGGACCTGATCGACGATATTGCAACGGCCTCACCCGGAAGCCCTGCCACAGTGGCGGTTCAGGCCAAGGTCAGCGCCAGTCCCACGGCTACGTTCAACGGGATCGTTTTCGAAGTGTGCGACAGCTCCGCTCGCTGTGACCAGGGCCGAGTCGCCGTGGTCATCGCCACTATTGCACCTGCGCCCACCACGACACCAGCCCCCACGGCGCCAACAACCACAACGACGATCCCGACCACCAGCACGAGCACCACGCTCGCCACCAGCACAACGGTCGCGGCCACGACCACCGTGGCAACAACCACCACGACCACCCTGGGAACAACCACCACCCTGGCAACAACCACCACGATCCCAACCACAACCACGATCCCAGTGACCACCACGACGGTCGCCAACCGAGCACCGGCGCTCGGGACGATCCGCAACCTCGCCACCGTGGGCGCCACCAACTATCTGTTGCCTATCTCGGTGAGCGATCCAGACGGCGACCCCGTCACGCTCACCGTCACCAACTTGCCAATAGGCATGACGGCCACGCAGACGGTTACCAACAACATCTTCCTGCAATGGACGACCACGGGACCAACCCAAAGCCAGGCGGGAATCAGCCGACTCGTCACGGTGAGCGCTGACGATGGTCTCGGCGGATCCGACACTTCGTCGTTCTGGTTGACTCCAATGAAGTTATCAACTCGGTTCGGCGAGTTTCGGATCAGCGAAGTCCTGTACAAAGAAGACTCCGAGTGGGGTCATGAGTTCATCGAGATACAGGGACTAGCGAACGGCACACTGAATTTTGATGGCTTCCGCGTTCAGGACGGTCCCGGCCGGGGCCACGGGGCCGGCGCTCAATCATTCGGCCTGGACTTCGTTGGCAGCAATGCCAAGATCAAGAAGGACGAAATGATCATGATCTACATCGGCCTCGACGACCCGTCGCTCGGTTTGGCCGGAATGGATCCTGACAGCTATCACGCGCCCGGTTCGCACTGGTTCAGCAACAAGGTCGATCCAGTGCTCGGCAACAGCGGCGACGACATCTGGTTCTTCGACGACAACGGCGACCTCGTGGACTACCTCGGCTGGGGTTCTGGTAGCAACCGGACGACCGACATCGCCGCCCCGGCCTACCTCTGGGTGAGTGGCTATGAAGACCAGATCATCGGAACCAACCCCGGACAATCGCTCTCGCTGGCTGCCAATAGCGGAAACGCTTCCAGCGCCTGCTGGGAGCCGACGGCGTCGGGAGACGCTGGCGCTCGCTGCGCCGGTCCCACATTCGTCACTGCGGACACCGATGATCTCATCGCCACCAGCGGAACCGAGCCTCGGATCACCTCGGCCGGTCGCCGGAACGACACCATCTGAAAGCCCGCCCCCACACCGACGGTGATCGCATAACCTTATGGAATGCAGAAACACGGTTCGGGAGCACCCGCCAAGGCGTCGCTCGATGGTTTGGAAGAAAAGTGGGATCCGCTGTGGACTGAAGGAGCTGTGTATGAATTCGACCGTTCCGCTCACCGAGCAGACGTATTCAGCATCGACACTCCCCCACCCACCGTGTCTGGTTCTCTCCATGTTGGCCACATTTTCAGCTACGCCCACACGGACCTGATCGCCCGCTACCAGCGCATGACCGGCAAGAACGTGTTCTACCCGATGGGTTGGGATGACAACGGTCTCCCCACCGAACGGCGGGTCCAGAATTACTTCGGCGTTCGCTGTGACCCGTCGCTTCCTTATCAGCCCGGCTTCCAACCGCCAGCCAAAGAAGGACTCGATGTCAATGGAAAGAAACTGAAGCAACAGGTCCCTATCAGCCGACCCAACTTCATCGAATTGTGCAACCAGCTGGTGGAAGTAGACGAAAAAGCGTTCGAGGACCTCTTCCGCCATTTGGGTTTGAGCGTCGACTGGAGCTTGTTGTACGAGACGATCTCGGACAAGGCCCGGCGAATCTCCCAGAAGGCGTTTCTGCGAAATTTGGCCAACGGCCAGGCCTACCAACAGGAAGCACCGAGCCTGTGGGATGTCACATTCCAAACCGCGGTGGCCCAGGCCGAGCTGAAGGACGTGGAGCGACCCAGCGCCTACCACACACTGCGGTTCCGGCGACCTGACGGGTCCGACCTCCTGATCGACACCACTCGACCCGAACTTCTCCCGGCCTGCGTTGCCGTAGTCGCCAACCCAGCCGATGACCGCTTCCAGGACATGGACGGCCAGATGATCACCACCCCTTTGGGCGTGCAAGTCCCCTTGCGACTCCACGAACTGGCCGATCCGGAGAAGGGCACCGGCATCGCTATGATCTGCACCTTTGGTGACACCACCGACGTCACGTGGTGGCGCGAACTCAACCTGCCCAGCAGAGCCGTCATCAATCGCGCCGGCCGGTTCACCGATGAAGTCCCCGATGTTCTCACCGGCCCTGGTCTGGCGATCTATCAGGAAATGATCGGCAAGACCGTACACACCGGCAAGGAGATCCTGGTCAAGGCGCTCACCGATGCCGGAGGCATCGTTGGCGAACCTCGCCCCATGACCCACCCGGTCAAGTTCTTCGAAAAGGGCGACAAACCATTGGAGATCGTGAGCAGCCGGCAATGGTACATCCGCAATGGCGGGCGCGATTCCGACATCAACGCGCAGCTGGTGAAGCGAGGAGAGGAGATCAACTTCCATCCGCCCTACATGCGAGCCCGGTACAAGAACTGGGTAGAGGGCCTCAACGGGGACTGGCTGATCAGCCGGCAGCGATTCTTCGGCGTTCCGATTCCGTTGTGGTATCGCCTCGATGCGGCCGGAGAGCCGCTGTACAAAGATCCGCTTTCCCCGCCCGAAACCGCGCTGCCAATTGACCCTTCGGTGGATGTTCCCGACGGATTCACCCCTGACCAACGAGGCAAGGCCGGTGGTTTCATGGCCGACCCCGACGTGATGGACACGTGGGCAACATCATCGCTCACGCCCCAAATCGCCGGCGACTGGGAAGAAGGCACCAGCGATCTCTTCCATCGGGTGTTCCCGTTCGATATGCGTCCTCAGGGCCACGACATCATTCGCACATGGCTGTTTTCCACCGTGGTACGAGCCCATTTCGAGCACAACAGCGTTCCCTGGACCAACGCCGCCATCTCGGGCTGGATTCTGGATCCGGACCGCAAGAAGATGTCGAAATCTGTCGGCAACGTCGTGGTACCCACCGAATCACTGGAGACCTACGGCTCTGACGCTGTTCGCTACTGGGCTGCGTCGGCCAGACCCGGAACCGACACCGCATTCGATGAAAGCCAGATGAAGGTTGGACGTCGTCTCGCGATCAAGCTGCTGAATGCTTCCAAGTTCGCGCTGGGCATGGGGGTTGACATCGACGCGATGAACCAGCCAGTCACCGAAGCACTGGACCGAGCACTCGTCATACGACTGAGTCGGCTTGTTACAGAATGCACCGAAGCCTTTGACGGGTACGACTACGCCCGGGCGCTCGAACGGACAGAATCACTGTTCTGGGCATTCACCGATGACTACATCGAGTTGGTGAAGAACCGGGCATACGGCCAAGCGACGGTGGCCTCTGCCGACGGCACTTCATCAGCGCATGCCACCCTCGCCATTACGCTGGACACCCTCCTCCGACTGCTCGCGCCGTTCCTCCCCTTCGCCACCGAAGAGGTCTGGAGTTGGTGGCGGGACGGATCTATCCACCAGGCTCCCTGGCCAAGGGCAGACACACTGCTGAGCAAGGCCGGAGCCGACGCCGATCCGGAGATTCTCACCGTTGCGGGCATCGCCCTCACCGAACTGCGCCGCCCAAAAACCGAGGCGAAACGATCCCTCAAAACCAGGATCACCGACGCCAGGTTCACCGTCGCCGACACTGACCGAGTCCGCCTCGATGCAGCCCTGCCGGATCTAACAGACAGCGCCTTGATCGACACCGTTGACATTCGCATCGCAGAACCGGAAGGCGGAGGCCGAATTGCGGTGACCGTTGCGCTTGAACCGGAGGCGTAACGCCGGCATGAAGCTCGCCGCTTCGGTTCCCCCTACGCTTGTGGCGATGGGGGTGAGCCTGGTTGCGTGTTCCAGTGGGAACACCTCCGTGGATGTTTTCGCCGGATCTTCATTGACCGACGTTCTGCAAACGGCGGAGACCGAATTCGAGGCGATCAACGACGGAGTGGATATTCGGCTGAATCTCGCCGGCTCAAATGCTCTCGCCCGACAAATCGAAGATGGGGGGACCGCCGAACTGTTCATTCCCGCCGACCTGACCGCCCTCGACAGCATTGACCCAGACCTCTTGGGCCGTTCACTGCCGCTTGCGGGGAATTCACTGGTGATGATCGCTCCGGCGAACTCGGCCATCCCGGCCCAAGGGCCGTCGCCAACCCCTGCCGAAGCGCTTGCGTGGGCCACGTCATTCGCTCGATGTGCCTCCGGTGTTCCTTGCGGAGATGCGGCAGACGCCTGGATCTCTGCGGTTGCAGACCTTCCCAGCGCTCGAACGATCTCCATCGAAAACAATGTGCGGGCCGTTTTGGCGAAGGTACGAACCGGCGAGGTTGATCTCGGACTGGTCTACCGGACTGATGCCATCATCGCCGGCGACGACATCATCACAATCGAGCTTGGACCAGAGACCCCTCGGACCCTGGTTACCGGGTTCGTGGTGATTTCCGGAAACCGCGACGCCAGCGCCGCCGCCGACAGATTCCTCGATTACCTCGCCGATGATGACGCCCAACGCCTCTTCCGAGATGCCGGGTTCGGCATGCTATGACGCCCAGCACCGCTGCTCCTCGTCCGGTAGCTGTGGCAGCCGGCCTCGGAACACTTCTTTTGGCGATACCGCTCTTGGCGCTCCTGCTCGACGTGCCATGGATCGAACTCCCCCGACTCCTCACGTCTACCGAGTCACTCGACGCACTGCGGGTGTCCGGCGTCGTGTCATTGGTAGCAGCCCTGTTATCGGTGCTCCTCGGGGTGCCACTCGCCTACATCCTCGCTCGAACCGATTTCCCCGGCCGGGGCATCATCCGAGCAATCGTCACCGTGCCCCTGATTCTTCCCCCAGTAGTTACCGGCGTGGCGTTGCTCTCCGGATTTGGGCGCAGGGGCTGGATGGGCGACGTATTTGGCTTCGGCCTCCCACTTACCACCGTCGGTGCAATTCTTGCCGCCACGATCGTCAGCATGCCATTCCTCATTCTGAGCGTAGAAGGAGCATTTCGCTCGGGCGATGGACGCCTGGAGAAGATGGCCCATTCCCTGGGTGCCGGTCCTCTAGAAACGTTCTGGCGGGTGTCAGTGCCGGTCGTACGGCCCTCGATTGTGGCCGGCGCAGTCCTGGCCTGGGCTCGTGCTCTGGGCGAGTTCGGCGCCACGATCACCTTTGCCGGAAGTGTTCAGGGCGTTACGCGCACGCTTCCGCTCGAGGTTGTCCTCGCCTATGAACAAGACCCCGAACGCGCGCTGGCGCTGAGCGTGCTCCTGCTGGCGGTCAGCCTTTCGGTGCTGTTTGCTCTCCGAGACCGATTCCTGCCGTCACGATGACACAACTCATCGCCTCCAAATTGAGATTTGACCGGGGGGATTTCTGTCTCGATGTGGATTTCACCGTGTCAGCAGGGACATCGTTGGCCGTCATCGGTGCCAACGGATCAGGGAAGTCTTCACTCATCGAAGGTCTTGCCGGATTTCTGGAACCCTCGTCCGGTCAGATCACTCGGCCCGGCGGCACGGTTGGCTACGTACCACAGGACGGCCTGCTGATTCCCCACCTGAGCGTCCGCGAGAACGTCGCTTTCGGCAAGGGAATCACGAAGTCTGACCTCGTCAAGGTCATCGAGGACCTCCGACTTCGCGACCTCGTTGACCGAATACCAGGGGAGCTTTCTGGCGGTGAGCAGCAGCGCGTGGCGCTGGCCCGCGCCCTGGTTCGGCGGCCGTCGTTGTTGTTGTTGGATGAGCCCCTGAGCAAGGTGGACGCCGAACTCCGGCGGCTGAATCGGGCGGTGATCCGCGACTGGAGCAGCCCTCGGCAAATCATCATCGTGGTGACCCACGGACCCGACCACGCCAGTGAGTGCGACCTGGTCCTGGCGCTGGAGGATGGCCAAGCCGTGGCATTGGCTCCGCCGGGGGAGCTCTCCGCCGCCCCCCCGGCACCCTGGATCAAGCAGTTTTTCAGCTGATGGGTCAGTTCATCCTGCGTAACATGATCTGAGAGCTCTCCCCTGCGAACAGATGAGCCCCGTCGGCAATCATCTGTTGAAGAGACTCATCGACCATCAGCTTGTCTGCTACTTGATCCACCTGCTCCGCACTTTCGTAGCTGCTGATCAACGCCATACCGCCATAGGTTCCGGCGACGTTCATGGATGCGGCGATAGGTACTCCCAGGGCGGCTGAACCGGCGGTGGCCATCTGGACGAGCCACCCGACAGCCGGCCCCATTTGGCCCGGTGCGGCCGTTGCGATCGTGGCACGCACGATCATTGCCGGGCGATCTCCCAGCGAGCCACCCACGATCCTGGCGATGTTGTCCACCGGTGGGCTCGGTGCCAGCCTGGCTACCTCCTCCATGGCGTCCAGCATCTCACTGTTGGCTGCCAGCTTGGCCCACGCATCTTCCAACTGTGCTTGGGTTTCCACACGGGCTGAAGTCATCCAGCCGTTCCCCATCGGATGATACGAAACCTGCCATGTGAAGGTCTGGATGCCGGTTACCTTGGTTGCCACGGTGGCCGCATTCACAAACGCGGCACGTGTGGAGCCACCGTTCTGACCGTTGTGCACCCGCATTCGGCTAAATAAATACATCGCTCATCCTTCGCGTCGATGACCGCAACCCGGTCCCTGCGGGTAACAGTGCCGCATAGCGCCGCTCTCGGAAAGGGGGACGCCCAAAACGCGAGCGATCCGGGAGCAAAAGGCGAGGAATATGACAACGTGATACCTTTCCCTCAGGGGTAGCGGGCGCCATCGAACGGAGTTGCGATGCACGCTGACAGCTCAGATTTCTTGCTCTTCGGTCCGCTCACAGCATCATGCGCTGGCCGACCGGTTCGGTGCGGCGGAAAGACCGAGCGGGCGGTCCTCGCCACGCTGCTTCTTCACCCTGGCCGACCAGTAGATGTTGACACCATGGCCCAATGGGTGTGGCCGCTCTCCCGCCGACCGGCGGATCCTTGTCACGCCATCCAAACGCACATCATGCGATTGCGCCGCCATCTCGGCCGAGATGCCGTTGCCACCGACGGTCACGGCTACCACACCACCAATCGACGCGACCAAGTGGATGTTCATCGTTTCGAGTTCGCGGTGCACCAAGCCGAGAACCAACACCGACGGGGCCAGACCGATGAGGCAATCGAGAGCTACACCTACGCCCTCCAGGTAGCTGGCTCTGGCACCCCCCTCCCCGACTTGACCAGAACGCCAGCCGGGAGGGGCCGACAGGCAGAGCTTGCCGAAGCTCGCCTCAACGCTCAAGAGCAGCTGGCAATCCTGCAATTCATTCAAGGTCGACCCAATGTCGGGGAGTTGGAGCGACTCGCCCTCATGGAGCCGTTCCGGGAAATGCGCTGGATCGTGCTCATCCATGCTCTCTGCGGCGCAGCCCGTCACGTGGAGGCTCTTCGCTTCTGTCACTACGCTGCCGTGCAGCTCAAGACGGTTGGACTTACCCCTAGCCGTGGGCTTCAGGAAATCGAACAACTGGTCCTCAACCGTGATGAAGGACTCGGAAGCCCCACGGCAATTCGAGAATTGACCACCGCATCAGGGCCAGGGTTGGGTCCCAACTGACCGGAATAGCCGGCGCTTGGTGGATGGCGGCTTGGAGAATGCCTCATCCCGCTGGCCAACTCACCATCGGCCGGCACGTTACGCTTCAGACCCATGGCACAACGCTCTTCACCGTCGTCCGCTCACGAACAGACCATTCTGGTGACGATCTCGGGTATCGACCGGACAGGTATCACCGCTGGTGTAATGGACGTGATAGGAAGTGCCGGAGCTGATGTGGAGGACGTTGAGCAAACCATCACCCGTGGCCGACTCTCGCTCTCCATCGTGGTGGTCGTGCCGCCCGGTAGGGACCTGGTGAAAGAACTCCTTCTGTTCGGCTGGGAACAACAGATGGACGTGGACTTCGAGGTGGTCGACAGCACACCCACACCCCGAGCCCAGGGTCAGATCGTGACGCTCGTTGGACGCGAGATCCATCCCCTCGAATTCGCCGCAGTAGCCGCGATGTGTGCCCGAGCGGGCGCCAACATCGACCGGATCACCCGCATCGCCCGATACCCCGTCATGGCGTACGAGCTCGTGGTCCGGGGTGGTCACGCCGAAGAGTTACGGCGCAACCTTCTGCTGGCCGGCCGAGATCTGCGCTGTGACCTGGCCGTGGTCCCCGAAGGTTTGGGGCAGCGAGCCACGCGGCTGATCATCATGGACGTGGACTCCACCCTCATCCAGAACGAGATGATCGACATCCTTGCGTCCGAGGCCGGGCACGAAGCCGAGGTTTCCGCGATCACCAGCCGAGCGATGGCCGGGGAACTGGACTTCACAGAATCGCTGATCGAGCGAGCGAAGTTCCTGGAAGGTCTGGATGAGGGCGTGTTCATGCGAGCCCGGGCCCAGATCAAACTCACTCCCGGTGCGGCCACGTTCATTCGAACCCTCAACGCCCTGGGCTACCGCACGGCGATCGTCTCTGGCGGATTCACCGCAATTGCGGATTCCCTTGCCGACGATCTCGGAATCGATTACGCATTTGCCAACACGCTGGAGGTCGTGGAGGGGCGGTTGACCGGTCGTGTTATCGGCGACATCGTGGATCGCCAACGTAAGGCTGAACTGGTTCACGAGCTTGCTGCCAAAGAAGATATTTCGGTGGATCAGGTGGTTGCCATAGGCGACGGTGCCAACGACCTGGCGATGCTCAACATTGCCGGATTGGGAATTGCCTTCAACGCCAAGCAGGTTGTGCAAGACGCTACCGACACCGCTTTGAACGTTCCGTATCTCGATGCCATTCTGTACTTCCTCGGCGTTCGACGAGACGACATCGAGAACGCCGGTCTGGCCTGATGATGGCGCTCCCGGTCCAGAGCGCAATCAAGGTACGATTCGCCGAACTGGACCCCTACGGCCACGTGAACCATGCCATGTACTTCACCTATCTGGAACAGGGAAGAGCAGAAGCGCTGGAAGCGGCGGAACTACACCTCGATCGCGTTGCAGCAGAGGGCTTCCAGTTCGTGGTCACCGAAGTTGAAGCGAAATTCCTCGTTCCGGCCACCGCGGTGTTCCCCATCGTGGTGCACACCACCATCGAGGACTTGAGACGAGTGTCGGGCGTGTGGGTCCAGGAGATCACCAGCCCGGATGGCAACATAACGTACCTGACGGCACGCATCAGGGCCGGTGTGACCAATCGAGAGGGTCGACCCACCAAACCGGCAGCCTGGATCGCTGAAGGTCTGCAACGGTTGGTTGTCGCCACCTCGGAGGCGTAACAATGGCGATCACCCACAACCGTGATTTCGAGCCGCACTATGGGAAATGTGTCTGGGTGGCGCCAGCGATTCGTCGGGTCGTTGCCCAGAACCCCAATGCCTTTACATTCACCGGAACGGGCGTCTATTTGATCGGGACGGGTGATGTGGCCGTCGTGGATCCCGGACCTAGCCTGCCCGTGCACCTCGACGCCATCGAAGCGTGCCTTCTGCCGGGCGAAACGATAACCCACATTTTGGTCACCCATACCCACACCGACCACACCGCCGCCGTTCCAGACCTCGCTACACGAACCGGAGCCCACACCTATGGTTTTGGTCCCCATGGTCCGGTGAGTTCCGACGATCCCTTGGAGCGGCTCGATTTCAGTGACCACATCTCCCCTGAAGAGGACGCCGCTTTCGCGGCAGAGTGGGCCGACCTACCTGAGGAGCTCAAACGGGAGGGCCCAGACACCACTTTTGTGCCCGAGGTAGTTGTGGGGCACGAACCGGCTGACTCAAAAGGGGTCAGCGGTCTGCTCACCGCTGCCAACTGGACGGTACAGGTCATCCATACGCCCGGGCACACCAGCAACCATCTGTGTTTTCGTCTATTGAACGACGGCACCGGGAAGAGCGCCCTATTCACCGGTGACCATGTGATGGGCTGGGCAACGTCGGTGATCTCCCCACCCGACGGAGACCTATTCGCATACCTCGCCAGTCTCGAGCGGCTTCTCCTGGGTTCGGACGATTACTACCTTCCGACCCACGGGCCGGTCATCGACGATCCGGCTCCTTACGTGCGTTCGATCATTGATCACCGCAACGACCGAACCGAACAGATCGTCGACCTTCTGGCCGGTGGAACCCACAGGGTTGTGGACCTCGTGCCACAGATGTATGCCGATGTTGACAAGCGGTTGTGGCGAGCTGCGGGCAACTCGGTCTATGCCCACCTTCTGGCTCTGGCCAAGGAAGGACGAGCCGAGGGTGCCAACGGGACGACGGCCATCACGGCCTCCTGGCATCTCACATGAACATTCGACCCGAAACCGAGGTCATAAGGTTCGTCGGCGGCTCCGCAGCCACACTCACCGGCGTTTTACACCGGCCGCCACAGCGGGCAAAAGGGGCGGTCCTGATGGCTCACTGCTTCACCTGTTCAAAGGACATCCACACCATGACGCGCCTGGCCAAGGCGCTCACCGACGCCGGGTACGCAGCGTTCCGGTTCGACTTCACGGGAAGAGGCGAGTCCCAAGGTGACTTCGCCACCAAAACCCTCAGCGGGAATGTCTCCGATGTGGTCCGGGCCGCCACGACCCTGATTCAAATGGGCTTCGGCCCATGCGCCATCGTGGGTCACAGCCTGGGCGGGGCGGCTGTACTACTGGCGGCATCTCGGATCAAGACCTTAGAAGCGGTGATCACCATCGGTGCCCCGTCAGATGCTGGCCACGTGAGACACCTCTTCGCCGAAGACGAGGAGAAGCTACTCGCCAACGGTCGAGCTGTGGTCACGATTGGGGGCCGCACCTTCGAACTCGACGCCGGGTTCGTTCACGACTTGGAGACGCACGACGTCCTGGAGGCCGTGGCCTCGCTCAGCACGCCGTATCTAACGATTCACGCCGAGGATGATCTGACGGTGCCGGTGACCGAGGGCGAAGCGCTCCATGCTGCCGCCCCGGAGCCGAAAGAGTTTCTCCGCTATGCCACCGGCGGCCATCTCTTCGCAAACCGTGCCGCCGCCGATCTCCTGGCCGCCGATCTCGTCCGCTGGCTGAACCAAACGTTGGCTGACTAGCCAAGGGCGGCCACGGCATCGGGGACCGTGGAAACGAACGAAACCTTGTCCCAGCCCGGTCGCTGATTCCTCTGATGATCTGTGAAGACCTGCTCCAGGGTTGGACGCACACCGTTGACGTCCCAGTAATCGGGTTGCCGTTCGGGCGAGAGGAAGACCATAGGACTAGGCGACCCAAAGGTCTCATAGGCGTTTTGGGCGGCGTCTTGAAAGATCTCTTGAATGGTCCCGGGCCCACCGGGAACAAAGACGATGCCTGCGGTGGCGATCGCCAGCAATCCGTCCTCGCGCTCGGAGTTTCCGAAATATTTGGCGATCGCAGTAGCGAAAGCGTTGGATGGCTCGTGGCCGTAGAACCAGGTTGGGACCGCGAGATTTTGCACGGGGTCAGGGATCTCCTGAGCGACTGCGAGCCCCACGCCAACGAAGTGGTCGGGATCGTCAGCAAAGCTTGGCGCCACGGCGAGCAAATCAACCAGCTCGCCTCGCCGAGTGTTGCTGAGCTCCGACGCTGCGGCACCCAAGTTGGCGGCCTCCATGGCGCCAGGCCCACCCCCGGTTGCAACGCAATAACCCGCTTGCGTTACAGCTGCGCCCAGTTCAACGGCACGGCGGAACGGTTCAGATCCACGAGCGAGATGATGACCACCCATAACTCCAACGATCGATCGGCCGTGACGGAAGGCATCGAGAGCCACCGTAATGCCGTGATCGTGCAGGCGCTGGGCCAGAGCTTCGGCCGGTGGAACCGTCTGCATGTTGGCGTGCCGAGCCCGCCGGTAAATCAGTTGATCGATCGATCCAGTGAAGGGGTGCTCACCGGTCGCGTAGAGATCGGTCGCAGTGTAGAGGTGGTGGGGCGTGGGATCGTAGGGGAGTTCGCCGAGACTGCGATACAGGCCCTCGACCAGATCGTCGACTTCGTCTCGCCAGCTCTCCATGAACGACGACTCTACGGCAGGGCTTGGCCTTCTGAGAGCTGTATGAGGGCATAGACATCTTCGCGATCCAAGCTCACCGTCACCGCCGCGGCCTGTTCTGCGAGCCGGTCCGGACTCTGCGAACCAAGGAGCGGCACCGCCCGGGACGGGTGGGCCAGTACGAACGCTACGGCGATAGCGGCTCGGGAAACGCTCTCTCGATCGGCCAACTCGTCCATTTTCGCCACAAGGTCAGCGTTCAGCCCTTTTCCTGTTGCTAGGGCCCCGCCACCGAGCGGGCTCCACGGCATCGGCGTGACGCCTTCGCGCATACAGCGGTCCAGAACTCCGTTACGCATGGGATCGAGGTGGGTGATCGAATACTCCATCTGGTCCGTCACCAGCGGAAAGTCGAGAAACCGCTGCAGCGCATCTGACTGATGAGCTGCGTAGTTGGACACTCCGAACTCTGCAACCTTGCCCGCCTCGCGCAAGGCGGTGAGTGTGCCGGCGAGTTCTTCGGGGTGCGTGTACATATCCGGCCGATGGATCATGAAAATGTCCACCCGATCAACCGAGAGACGCTTCAAGCTGTCATGCACTGCGCCGGTGAGGTACTCCCGACCTGAGTTATATGGGAGCGGCGGTCGAATGCCGCCTTTTGTGGCCAGAACCATGCGGGCTCGAAGGGACGGGTCAGCCGAGATGATCCGACCCAAGATCGCCTCGTTCTCACCGAATCCCTGACCACCCCAGTCATAGCCGTAGACATCGGCACAGTCGATCAGATTGATCCCGAGGTCCAGGGCCGCATTGAGTATGGCCGCCGCCTCATCCACCCGGTCATTGGTGAATCGCCAACAACCAAACCCGACTGGTCCCACCTCGAATGGACCGATTCGCCGCTGTTCAGTACTGATCAAGCTCATGATTGAATCGTAGGTGAGTTGCGCTCAAAACAACGTCTGATCGGTTGCACCCTCGAGCGTCAAGAGCCAGCGCTTGGCGTCCAACCCACCGGCGTATCCGGTCAGCTTTCCGTTGGATCCGATCACCCGATGGCACGGCAAAACGATGCTCACCGGGTTGGAACCATTGGCCGAAGCGACCGCCCTGACCGATGAAGGTCGGCCGAGGCGTTGCGCTTGTTCGCTGTAGGTCACGGTTGTTCCGTACGGGATAATGGAGAGAGAACGCCAGACGCTGGTCTGGAACTCAGTGCCGCGAAGATCGAGCGGCAGGTCGAACTCGGTGCGTTCGCCCGCGAAATACTCTTTGAGCTGTTGTTTTACAGCAGCGGTCGCCGCATTTTCCTGCTTGACTGCCTCGCTGAAAACCCATCGTTCGTCGTCTTTCCAAAGAATGGCGACGAGTCCTACGTCGCTGGCCACGATCTCCAGATCGTCAATTGGTGGAGGCAGGTGGAGGTCTGAGACGTACAGATCGGCGGTCATGACGGTTTCCCTTCGAGTTCATTGAGATAGAGGTTCCAGAGGTGGTGCATTGCATACGAGCGCCACGGACGCCATCGGTCGGCGTGCTCCTCGAGCCCGCCTGCGGAGTAAGGAATGCCCAACCTTTCCGCCTGCCTCAGCAATGCCAGGTCGCTTGCGCCGAAGGAATCGGGTGCTGCCAGCGCCTTGGCCGCCACCACGTTGGCCGTCCATGGCCCGATGCCCTTCACGGCCAGGAGCGCCGCTTCTGCCTCGGCTCGATTAGCCCACGGGGAGAGATCTACTTGACCCTGATCGATGGCAGTGGCCACCGCCACCACGGCGGTCGCCCGACTCTTCGGCAGCCCTAGCTCGGACGGGTCCAGAGCAGCCCACTGAGCGGCCGAGGGAAAGACAAACTTGACCCGGCCTACCGAATTCTCCAGCTTCAGTCCGTGGGCGGCCACCAGCCGAGCGGCCATCGCTTTGGCACTGGCCAGCGAGACCTGTTGATGCAGGACAGCCCGCACGGCGGCATCGATCCCATCCACTTCGCCCGGCGAGCGGAGCCCGGGTGTGGCCGTCATCAGGCCAGCCATCAGTGAATCATCTTTCAGGTCACCGGCGATCACGGCTGGATCGGCATCGAGGTCCAAGAGCCTTCTCATCCGGTTGATGGCCCGGGGCAGATCCGACAGTGACGAGAGTCGAAAACGGGCCGGGAGAACCGATCGATCCTGGGCCTCGAGATCTACCTCAGCGATGGCTGGACCGCCGTCGAGGCGAAGCGAACGCCGGTAAGTGGTGCCATCCACCTCCTCCACCCCGGCAATCGCATGCAGACTCAACCAGCGAAGGAGTTCTTTGTGTGCCAGGGGTGCACGAAATGGAAGGTTGACGGACAACCACTCCCCCGCTTCTCGCATACCGGGTCGCCCTCGGCCGCGGCGCATCTCGGTTGGCGAAGCGGCAAACACTTCTCCCATGGTGTGATTGAATTGCCGAATGCTGTTGAAGCCGGTGGCAAATGCGATGTTGGTGAACGGAAGTGTGGTGGTCTCGATGAGAGCACGCGCGGCCCGAGCCCGCCGGGCCCGAGCGAGCGATTTCGGGCCGGTGCCCACTTCTTCGGTCAAGATTCGTTGGAGGTGGCGAGGACTGACGGCCAACTCGTTTGCCAACCCTCCGACACCGTCTCGATCTACGACACCGTCTTCGATTCCGCGCATCGCCCGGGCGACGAGATCATCGCGCCGATTCCATTCGGGCGAGCCCGGCGTGGCATCGGGCGAGCAGCGTTTGCAGGAGCGGAACCCCGCTTGTTGGGCTGCCGCCGGCGTGGGAAAGAACCTCATGTTGGCCCGCTTGGGTCGGACCGGGGTTGGACACGATGGTCGACAGTAGATCCGTGTAGAGGTGACTCCCACGGTGACCCAGCCATCGAAGCGCGCATCCCGACTCTCCACCGCCCGCATCCATGCTTCTCGCGCTTCCATGACCCCAGTCTGCCTGGAGGGGTGAACCGTTCCTAGCGGAAATCCGACATCTCGGCGGCCGAGTTACTCGGAGTACATGGAGATGTCGTGGGGATGACTTTCGCGCAGACCAGCCCCCGTGATCTTGGTGAGCCGGGTATTGTCCTGGAGGTCGGCGAGCGTGGCAGCCCCGGCGTAACCCATCCCGGACCGCACTCCGCCCACGAGCTGGGTGACCAGCTCGGTCAAGGCGCCGGCATAACGAACCCGGCCCTCAACCCCCTCAGCAACATGCTTCTGGGGAGCGATCCCAACCGCTGGGGTGCCGGTGCCGTACCGGTCGGCCGCCCGTCCTCGCATGGCACCGGCCGAGCCCATGCCGCGGTAGGTCTTCCACATCGCTCCGTCAACCAGCTCCAGTTGCCCCGGGGCTTCATCGCATCCTGCCAGCGCATTTCCGAGCATCACCACATCAGCACCGGCCACGAATGCCTTCACGATGTCGCCACTGGAGACAACACCGCCGTCGGCGATGATGGGCACACCCAGTTCTCTACCCGCCTCAACACATTCGAAGATGGCGGTGACCTGCGGCATGCCGGCCCCGGCCACGATTCGGGTGGTGCAGATAGAGCCGGCTCCCACGCCAACCTTGACTGCATCTGCTCCGGCGTCAACCATCGCTTCCACTCCTTCACGGGTCACGACATTCCCACCGACCACGGGCAAATCCGGCCACCCCTTTTTGATCGTGCGGATCGCCTGCACAACGCCGCGCGTGTGCCCGTGCGCAGTATCGATCACCACCATATCCACCCCGGATTCAGCCAACGCCTCGGTTCGCTCCGCAACGTCGGTCACGCCAACCGCAGCCGCTACTCGGAGACGGCCGCGATCGTCCAGTGAGGCATTGGGCTTTTCGATCCGCTTGGTGATGTCTTTCACCGTGATGAGGCCGGTGAGTCGACCCTGACCATCTACGAGTGGCAGCTTTTCGATGCGATGCTTGTGAAGAATCTGGACTGCTTCGTCAAGTTCGGTTCCGGCCGGGGCGGTTACGAGACCGTCCGAGGTCATGAAATCGGTGACCGGTAACCCGAACTCGTCCTGTCCACAGAACCTGATGTCGCGGTTGGTGAGTATCCCCTTCAGTACCCCGTCCTCGTCACAGATTGGCACACCGCTGATCTTGTGACGGTTCATCAGGACCTCTGCGTCAGCCAAGGTACTGGAAGGTGGAAGCGAGATGGGAGATGTGATCATGCCGCTCTGGGCCCGTTTCACCTGATCGACCTGAAAGGCCTGATCCTCTATGGAGAGGTTGCGGTGGAGGACACCGATACCACCCTCCCGGGCCAAGCCGATGGCCAGGGGAGCCTCGGTGACCGTGTCCATCGCCGCCGACATGAGCGGTGTAGCCAGCCGGATGCCGCAGATCGAGGTTGCGATGTCCACCTCGTGCGGGAGTACCTCGCTCCAACCGGGGACGATAAGTACGTCATCGAACGTGAGAGATTCGAAGGAGTCGAAAATGCGAGCGTTTACTTCACGGGCGGTCATCGGGAAACCTCGGGGGTCTGGGGTACGGGTAACGATTCAAGGGCGATCGTGACTCCGAGCGGAAGGAGTCGGTGTTCTACAGCATGGATCCGTTCAGTGATCGTGTCGAGCGTGTCATCGGGCTCAAACCGGACGGCCTCGGATGCGATTACCGGTCCAGTGTCGACACCAGCGTCTGGGACCCAATGCACCATCACGCCGGTTTCGCTTACGAGACCAGCCCGCCAGGCGGCAAAGGCGTCTGGGATTGCATTGGCACCCGGGAACGCCCCGGGCAAGGCTGGATGAAGATTGATAATCGCGAATTGTTGACAGAACCAACCCGTCAGAATGCGCATCCATCCGGCCATTACCAACAGATCGGGATGGTGTGACGAAACGATCGGAGCCAAGCGTTGGTCATAGCGGGTACGAGACTCGCCCGCCCGTTGTTCCACCACCTCGGTTCTGACCCCGGCAGCAGCAGCCCGCCGGATCACCGGGGCATCGGAATGGTCCGAAATCAATGCAACGATCTGACAGTCGAGGTCACCGGCGGCGACGAGATTCAGCAATACCTGGGCGTTGGTGCCGTTGCCAGAGGCCATGATCACCACCCGCCGGTTGCTCATAGCGGCTCGCTCCTCACGAAAGAACGATTCCCGGAGTGGCAGTGACCTCTCCGATGAGGAATGTCTCCTCGTCGATCGAGGCCTGCACGGCGGCAACGTCATTGGGTGCAGCCACAACCACCATCCCAATCCCGCAATTGAGAATTTGGTGAGCGTCCTCGGTATTGAGGTCGGCTTGTTTGATCAGGTATTGGAACAGAGCGGGTTGTGGCCACGAGGCGGTGTCGATGTACGCACCGAGATCGTCGGGCAGGACTCTGGGCAAGTTGTCTACCAGCCCGCCACCGGTGATGTGGGCCAGAGCCGCCACCATGTCCGAGGCCAAGGCCGCACCGAGAACGTCGAGGTAACTGCGATGGGTCGCCAGCAAGGCTTCGAAAATCGACTCGCCCGCTCCCCCGGGAAGCAAAGCGTTGGTGTCCTTCCCCTGAATGACTTTGCGAGCAAGGCTGTAACCGTTGGTATGCAAGCCCGACGATTTGATCCCAATCAGCTGATAACCCGCAGCGATACCAGCCTTCGGCAACAGGTGAGGGCGGTCGACCGCTCCCACCATGGTCCCGCTGATGTCCACTGCACCATTGGCGATCACCCCCGGCATTTCCGCCGTCTCGCCGCCCAGGAGAACGCACCCAGCCGCCCGACATGCCGTCGCCATGCCGTCCACGATGTTGCCCACCACTTCAGGATCCAGCTTGGCAGCCGCCACCGTGTCCAGGAAGAACAGTGGTCGCGCCCCCTGAACCAGAACGTCGTTGATGCCATGATTCACGATGTCGGCCCCAAGGCCAGCCCAGGCCCCACTGGCGTCCCGCCCGTTGGCCACGAGAATTTCGGCGAGCATCGACTTTGTCCCAACTCCATCGGTGCTGGCGACCAGCAGCGGCTCTGCCATATCCGAAAGTTGGGTGGCTGCGAATACTCCACCAAAGCCTCCCAACCCCGAGACAACCCGATCATCGTGGGTGCTCTTGACGGCTGCGCCGATGCGTTTGGTAGTAGCTGCTCCGGCGGCTAGTGAGACCCCGGCCTCAGCGTACGGATCGTTTTCTGCTGTGGGAATGGTGGTCACGGAGGCTTCTTTCGGCTCGATAGAGGAGTCGTTCGGGTTGCGACTGACGTACCGCCAGCCGATATCGGAGCGGGCGAACAACCCGTTGCCAACCAACTGATCGGCGATCTGATAACTGATCTCGAGAGCCGTCGCAAGGTCCGGACCAGTTCCCACCGCATTCAGAACCCGCCCTCCGGAACTCACGATCGTTCCGTTGCGCTCGGCGGTGCCGGCGTGAATAAGGTGGCCATTTCCCGGGGTAATAACGTTGGGGATGACCACGCCCGTACGAGGTGCGGTGGGATAACCCTCAGCGCAAACCACCACGGTGCTGGCACATCGCCCGGGCTTGACGGCCAGCGGCTCCCACGGTTGTGAGGTAGCTGCGGCATACATGACCGCCAGCAGGTCGCCGGAGAGCAGTGGGAGAAGCACCTGAGCCTCAGGGTCACCGAAGCGGCAGTTGTATTCGATGAGGCGGGGACCGTGGTCGGTGAGCATGATCCCGGCATAGATCACGCCAACGTAGGGCGTGCCCTCCTCGGCCATCCCGGCCTGAACGGACAGGAGAAAGGTGTTCACCAAACGCTCGACGAGCATCGGATCCAAGCTGGGCACCGGAGCGAAGGCGCCCATCCCGCCGGTGTTGGGACCGGTGTCGCCTTCGCCGACCCGCTTGTGGTCCTGGACCGTCAACCCGCCCAGAGGATCCAGCTGTGTGGCCGAAGAGATACCGAAGAGGCTGATTTCCTCACCGCTGATCTTTTCCTCCAGAACCACCGTGCGGCCACTCTCCCCCATTGTTCCCTTGGTGAGAAAATCGACGATTGCCGCCTCGGCCTCGGCCCGGTCGGATGGCACGACAACGCCTTTGCCTGCCGCCAGGCCGTCAGCCTTGACCACCACGTCATAGGGTTGTTCCCGGAGCCAAGCGATCGCTTCACCCGGATCGGTGAAGGTGGCGTTGTCCGGGCTGGGAATCCCGTGGCGGTCAGCAAACTCACGAGCGGCGCTTTTTGAACCCTCGAGGGCGGCGGCCACTGCTCTGGGACCAAAGCAGTTGATGCCCTGCTGAGCGAGGAAGTCGGCGAGGCCGGCCACGAGGGGACCTTCGGGACCAACGACCACGAGGTCAACTCCCTTGTCTGAACAAAAGGCCACTACCTCGTTGAAATCGTTGACATCGAGCTCAACGTTGTACGCCCGGGTGCCGGGGTTTCCGGGCGCCACGTAGAGGTCCCGCAATCTGGGCGATTCCGCGAGCGAGTTGGCGAGCGCGTGCTCCCTGCCCCCCGATCCGATGAGGAGGACATCGAGGAGTCCAAGGTTTCCGGACGACGCGGTGACCGCTTCATCGAAACTCTCGGGCTCGGTGTCGATCACCGTGTCGGAAGGAGGAGTACCAGGCACCACCAGCGTTGCCGGCATGACAATTTCAGTTTCGGTGTCGGTGGCCGTCGTCGGTTCCGCGCCAACGCCGCGCTCGAATTCTGACCGCGAGTTGGAAACGATTGGGGCGCCGCCGCTCAACCCAGCACCCCGTCGAACCGTTGTTTGTTGTCGGCGAGACTCAACTGGACTGGAACCGGGTACTGGCCGGTGAAACAAGCATTGCAATACCCATGGCCTTCGGCCTCAACTCCCCCCGGTAGCGGCATTACCGAAGGTCCAATAGCAGTCATCATGCGGTCCACGCTGATGAATCCCAATGAATCCGCCCCGATATGGGCAGCGATCTCGGGAACACCCAGTTGATGTGCAATCAGTTGATCGTAGGAGCCCATGTCGACTCCGAAAAAACAGGGATGAGCGATTGGCGGACAGGTGATCCGTACATGGACCTCGGTGGCCCCGGCTTCGCGAACAAGGCGTACCAGCGGTCCGCTGGTGGTGCCGCGGACGATCGAGTCGTCGACCATCACGACGCGTTTGCCGTAAAGGTTTTCTTCGAGCGTCATGAACTTCAGAGCAACGCCTTGGCGGCGGAGATCGTCGGTCGGCTCGATGAAGGTCCGCCCGATGTACCGGTTCTTCACGAATCCTTCGTTGTAGGTGATCCCGGAGACTGCGGCATAACCGATGGCGGCAGGCATCGAGGAGTCTGGGACTGGGATGACGACGTCGGCCTCGACGGGGTGTTCTCGAGCGAGTTCTTCACCGAGGCGCTGGCGAACGGCATGGACGCTCTTCCCATCCCAAACCGCGTCGGGGCGAGAGAAGTAAATGTGTTCGAACGTGCAGCGGGCCTGCTTGGTCTTGGGCTTCACCGCTTGGAAGCTCTTCATGAGCGCTCCCTGCATCACGATCACTTCGCCCGGTTGGATTTCCCTGATGTTCTCACACCCCAAGGTCCGCAAAGCTCCGGTTTCCGAAGCCACGGCATGACCCCCGGTGGGAAACTTCCCCACGCTCAGCGGTCGGAATCCCCATGGATCGCGGGTGGCGACAACCTTGGTGCCCGCCAGTAACGCCAAGCAGAAGGCGCCTTCCAAACTCGACATCATGTTGGCCAGGCGTTCTTCCCATGTTTCGCCCTTGGCGGCGGCCAGCATGAGGCTGATCACCTCCGTGTCTGATGAACTCATGAGCCCGGCACCGCGCTCCAGTAGCCCTTCGCGAAGGCGATCGGCATTGGTGACGTTGCCGTTGTGCGTGACTCCCAGAGGTCCGTACATCGTCTCCACAACAAACGGTTGAACGTTGCGTTCGTTGTTGCCGCCGGTCGTTGAGTAGCGCGTATGACCAATCGCCATGGATCCCACGAGCGGGGCCAGCTTCTCGGGACTGAAAACCGAGCTGACCAGACCCTGACCCTTATGGAGCCGAACGGCGCGGCCGTCGCTGACGGCGATGCCCGCTGCCTCCTGGCCGCGATGCTGCAAAGCGTGGAGACCGAAGAACGCCGAGCTGGCGGCGTCCCCACTGGGAAGGGAAATGCCCAGGACCCCACATTCTTCCTTGGGCTGGTCCGAATCGAACATGGGTGATGCCTTCTCAGGTGACGTTGGTTGGTGGTGAGTCGCTAGGAATTCTGGGCGCTGTCGGCGTCGAGCACATTTTTGGCTCGAGCCGCCTGGTTGGCACGAATTCTTTCTTTCAACGCCGGATCCTGGAGCGCCAGGATCTTGGCGGCGGCCAAAGCCGCATTGGTGGGATGCAGAGCCGTGAGAGGATCGACACCAGGAGGGGTTCGGAGGCTGGACAAAACATCCAGCCCGCCAAAGGCGTTCTCGGCCGGCGGGCATGCGATGACCGGGGAGGAAACGTTGGCGGCTGTCAAACCGGAAAGCGCATCGCTCATGCCCGCAACGGTGATGAACACCACCGACTCGGGTGCGTTGTCGTAGTGCGTCAAGAGCGTAAGCACATGCTCGGGAACCCTGTGGGCCGACCCAACGCGCCAGACGTTGGGCACCTCGAGCTCATCGAGGGTTTTGCGAATCTTGGCGACCCAGTCGGCGTCGCTGGGCGAACCGCTGAGGACAACCACGAGTGAACTCATTTGGTGCCCACGACCTCGGCGAGATTCCGGGAAATGCGCTCAGCCGCTGGTTGCTCTCCCGGTACAAACCGGAGACCGGTGAGACGCTCATACAACGCCACGTACCGCTCTGATGCGGCGTCCCACACACTTTGGGGAAGCTCCGGTATTGGCCCTTCACCGCGGTAGCCGGTTGCGGAGAGAGCAAGCCGAACCGGTTCCTTGTCGAAGCTTTCGGGCATCTGTCCGCTTCCCAAGCGCTCCTCCAACGAAGCGACCGCCCAGAAGCGACTGGAGTCCGGTGTATGCATCTCGTCGATCAGGAGAAGCGTGCCATCTGGAGCCAGGCCGAATTCGTATTTGGTATCGGCCAGAACAAATCCGGCGGCGGCGGCCACCTCGGTTCCTCTACTGAAGACCGCCAGCGCGACCTTTTGGATCTCGGCCCAGAGGCCGGCCTCTACCAGCCCGGAATCGGAAACCTCGGCCACCGTGATGGGCTGGTCGTGACCGCCTTTTTCAGCCTTGGTGGTTGGAGTGATCAGTGGTTCAGGAAGCGGGCCGTGCGGCTGGAGGCCATCGGGAAGCTCGTATCCGTACAAGACCCGCTCCCCCGCTTGGTAGCGAGGCAACACCGAAGTGCTGGTGGATCCGGTGAGTCGACCGCGGACGACCACCTCAACAGGAAGTGGTGTGGCATCGATGGCGATCAACGCATTGGGATCGGGAACCGAGATCACATGGTTCGCCACGATGTCGCGGGTCTGATCGAACCACCATGCGGCGAGCTGGTTGAGAACCTGCCCCTTGTTGGCGACGGTGCCGATCACGCGATCAAAGGCACTCAGCCGGTCCGTGGTGACCAACAATCTCCTTTGATCAGGGAGTTCCCACGCTTCCCTGACCTTGCCGGTGACATGCCCGGGTAGATCAAACGAGATGGTTTCTAAGGTCCCCTGTGCTCCCACGGGACCAGCCTAGAGGGCCTCACCGGCAGGCCCGACCACTGGTCCGCATTTCACAGATAACGGCAACCACGAAGCCCGACAATCGCCTTTTTGCGAGGTAGCGGACATCAGCTTTTCACTTGTTCACACACCCGAAACCGTTCATTTTCCACAGACCCCACGCAATTCCGCTACACAGGGAGAAGTGAAAAGTGACTGGACAGGGTACTCCTCGATCACTTTCGATGAATTGGTCGACGGTGACGGTAAACCTCGTACTGGGAACGAGGCCGTCTTCCAACGGCTTGCCGATCTCGGCCCCGCGCTCGTGGAGCGTCAGCGTGCGGCCGAGGCTGAAATCCGTTCGATGGGGATCACCTTCACCCTGTACACCGAAGGCTCCAGCATCGATCGGGCTTGGCCGATCGATGTCATTCCCCGGATCATCACGGCCTCGGAATGGAATACCATCTCAGGAGGGCTGATCCAGCGTCTGAAGGCGCTCAACATGTTCATCGAGGACGTGTACAACGAGCAGAACGTCGTCAACGACGGAATCCTGCCGGCCCAATGGCTGGAAGACTCGGCCAACTTCCGTACCGAGTGTTGCGGTGTACACCCCGCGGGTGGCGTTTGGGCTCACATCAGCGGGTCAGACCTGGTCCGTGATGCCACCGGCCAGATGATGGTGCTGGAAGACAACCTGCGTGTCCCTTCCGGTGTTTCCTACATGCTCGAGAACCGCCAGATCAGCAAACGGGTCTTCGCCGACCTCTTCCGCGACCTCGACATCCATCCGCTGGATAACTACACCGAAGAGCTGGGCAAGATGCTGAGCAAGCTTTCTCCGCGTGATGACGTGGAGCCGGTGATTGCCTTGCTCACGCCGGGAATCTTCAACTCGGCGTACTACGAACATGGCATGCTGGCTACCCAGATCGGCGCTCACCTCGTGGAGGGTTCAGACCTCCAGGTAGTGGACAACATCGTCTACATGAAAACCGTGCGAGGCCTTGTCCGCGTTGATGTGATCTATCGCCGAGTAGACGACCTGTTTTTGGATCCTGCAGTTTTTCGCTCCGACTCAACCCTGGGTGCCGCCGGTTTGATGGCCGCATGGCGAGCAGGCAATGTGGCGTTGGCCAACGCGCCTGGCGCGGGGGTCGCGGACGACAAGGTGTTGTATTCGTACGTGCCCGATTTCATTCGGTACTACTTGAACGAGGAACCGACCCTGCCCAACGTGCCCACCTGGCGGTGTATGGAACCAGACCATCGCCAGCACGTACTGGCCAACCTGGACTCGCTGGTCTGTAAGCCGGCCAATGAATCCGGCGGCAAGGGTGTCACCATCGGAAACCGGGCAACAGAGGAAGAATTGGATCACCTCCGAACCGAAATCGAGACCGATCCTCGGAACTGGATCGCCCAACCGATTCTCAGCCTGTCAACCTCGCCTACCCTCTGCGATGGGATAATTGCTCCGCGCCATATCGACCTCCGTCCGTTCGTGCTCTCGAGCGACGAACCATTCGTCAGCGTCGGCGGACTGACCCGCGTAGCATTACGGGAGGGATCACTCATCGTCAACAGCTCCCAGGGCGGCGGGAGCAAGGACACGTGGATCGTCGACGAATCAGTCCGGCCGGACCGTCTGTTGGAGCACCGGCAGCCAGGTCAGCAGCAGGTCCAGCGATCTGGGAACGGACAGAACCCCTCATGAACGGCTCAATTGCGGCATCACCAGAAAACCCGATTCTCCTTTCGCGGGTCGCCGAGTCGGCGTACTGGGCGGGACGCTATCTCGAGCGGGCCGAGGGAATGGCCCGCCTGATCAAATCTCACTCCGAGTTGGTGATAGATCTGCCTCGCGCCGGTGGCCTGGGCTGGGAACCACTTCTTGCCGTCGTTGGCACGGAGTTGGGCCCCGAGTATGACCTGCACACCGAAGAAGCGGTCGTGGATCACCTCGCCCATAATCATGGGAATCCGGGCTCCATTTGCACGGCAATCGAAGGCGTCCACTACAACCTTCGAGTCACCCGCTCGGTGATGCCGATCGAGGCCGCCGAACTCATCATCGAACTCCACACCATCGCCAATAACGACGGGCGCCCTGCGAACGACCGCCGCACCCGGCGGCAGTGGCTCACCAACATCATGCGTAGTTGCCAAACGTTGTCGGCCATTCTGAATGACACCATGACCCACGATGATGCGTTCTCGTTTTTCACCATCGGCCGACAGCTGGAAAGAGCCGACCTCACCACCCGGGTGTTGGACGTCCATGCGGGGGTCCTCACCGGTCGCCCAACCGATGCTCTGGCTCCCTACACGGGGTTGTGTTGGGCTGCAACCCTGCGATCGGTCAGCATGCTGCAGGCGTTTCGGCGGCGGGGCGTAAGTGCTTCCCCAACCGCCACACTGGAGTTCCTTCTGAATGACAACAACTGTCCCCGAACCGTGCGGTCATGCATTGACGAGGCCTCTCGGTGGTTGCTTGAACTGCCCCAGAACCACGAGGCGATCACGGCATGCGCTGCCGTCGGGTCCTTCCTCGAGGATGCCGATGTCGAGGAACTCGCGATCGGTGATCTGCACGGCTTTGCCGATCGCTTGGAGGTTGCGATCAGCGAAATCCACCAGAAAATTCACACCACCTGGTTTCGACCGGCCACTACCGCCGTGTTGAGCTGAGGCTGATGCCAACAACAGCAACCGAAGGCCAGGTAGGCCTACTCCAGAACTATGACCCCCCGCCCATTGGCCACGACGAACTCCTCGCCGAAAATCGCCGATTCCGGGAACATTGGCTGCATGTTGGCCCGGCGCTCGAAGCCCTCGGTCTGGGCGAACTCGCGCAACGCCAGCAAGACGTTGATCGTCTGTTGGAGGCTGACGGTGTCAGCTACCGAATTCTCGCCTCGGGCAGGCCTCAGCGATGGCAGTTGGATCCCATCCCCCATGTGTTGCCATCAGCGGAGTGGGCTGAACTCGAGTCTGGAGTTATTCAGCGTGCGGAACTGCTCGATCTTGTGCTCCGGGACCTTTACGGCGACGGCGACCTCCTAAAACGCGGTTTACTCCCGCCGGAGTTGGTCTTTGACCACCCCGGGTTTCTCCCGGCATGCCAAGGAATCAGGCTTCCCGATGGCTCACAGCTCTTCACCTACGCCGTGGACCTGGGACGCAACAGCGACGGTGAGTTCAGGGTCATCAGCGACCATACACAGGCGCCGTCCGGGTCCGGCTATGCGCTCGAGGACCGAGTGGTGCTGTCCCGAGTGTTTCCCAGCATGTATCGCGACGCCCAGGTGCACCGTGTTGCCCCGTACTTTCGAAGCTTGCGGGCTGGACTACAGACGCTGGGCTCGCACCGCAGCGACGATCCCCGGATCGTGGTGCTGACCCCCGGCTCCATGTCTGAAACCGCTTTCGAACACGCCTACCTCGCGTCGTATCTCGGCTACAGCCTGGTAGAAGGCTCAGACCTGGTAGTGCAGAACGGCTCGGTCTTCGTTCGATCTCTCGGTCATTTGGAGCCTGTTGACGTCATTCTGCGGCGGGTCGACGCAACCTTTTGTGACCCACTCGAGCTTCGACCGGAATCGCGGTTGGGTGTGCCTGGTCTCCTGGAGGCCTGTCGGCGTGGCAATGTCGCAGTTGCCAACACACTCGGCAGTGGAGCCATCGAGAACCCCGCATTCAACGCCTTCCTTCCCGCGATCTCCAAAGCGCTGCTGGGGCAAGACCTCCGACTACCGAGCGCACCAACCTGGTGGTGCGGCGAGCCCTCCGGGCTCGCCTATGTAATCGAGCATCTCGACCAGCTGGTGTGTAAGCCGGTGGCGCGAGACCACGCCAGCCGTGTTCAGTTCCCGGCGAAGATGGGGGCATCTCAACGAGAGGATCTACGGCGCAGGATTCTCGCCGAGCCGCGCCAATGGGTCGCACAGGCGAACGTCGATCTTTCAACTACTCCGACGCTCACGGCTCAGGGCGTGTTGCCGCGTCGCACGATTTTGCGCACCTATGCGGTTGCCCGTGAAGGCTCCTATGCGGTTATGCCCGGGGGCCTCACCCGAGTCGCTCCCGATGAGGATTCACCGCTGATCTCCAACCAGCTCGGTGCGCTCGCCAAGGACACATGGGTCCTGGCCAGCGAACCGGAACAACCCTCGGAGCTCTGGCTTCGTCGAGGTAGCGGCCCCCGACCCCGGTCCGATGCGTTTCCGGGTCTCTCCGAACGAGCGGCGGAGAACCTCTTTTGGATGGGTCGTCACTCCGAACGCGCCGAGTCTGCGGTCCGGCTGCTCCGAGCAGTTCATGACGGTCGGAACACCCAAACCACCAACGATATTGGCGATTGGGGGACCACACTGGCCTTGCTCGAAGCATTGCGGGTCACCACGTTCAGCGCCTACGCACTCCAAGGCAGCGACCTTGACCAACTGATGGAACGGGCTGACACCGAGCTGTTTTCCCTCACCTCCGATCAGAACCGGATCGGATCGCTGGCCCATTCCCTCGTCAAGGTGCTCGAGAACGCCGACGCCCTCCGAGACCAGCTGTCGATCGATACCTGGCAGATCACCAACACCTTGGAAAAAGAGTTGGAAGTTCTGGCCACAATCGCTCCGAGCCGCCAAGACGTTGTACAAGGGACGCTCGGATCAGTCATGCAATCCCTCCTTGCTCTCCAAGGTTTGTCGGCAGAATCGATGGTTCGTGATTCGGGCTGGCATTTCATGGAAGCCGGTCGACGAATTGAACGTTTCCAGCATGTGACGCTCCTTCTTGGGTCTCTCTTGGGCACCGAAAGAAGCGTTGCCGTGGACAGCCTGGTGCTCGAGTCAACGCTCGTCGCCACCGAAAGCATCATCACCTATCGGCGGCGCTACCGGTCCCAAGCCCGTGTGGAAACGATCCTTGCGCTCCTCGTGACCGATGAGGGGAATCCCCGTTCCCTCCGTTTCCAGATCGATCGTCTTCAGGAAGCCCTGGCAGGACTGCCGGGAAGCGTCAGCGGTGGTCTGACCAGCGAAGAACGAGGGGTAATCGAAGTGCTCACGGCCATCAGAGTGGCCGACTACGAGTTGCTCACGGCAACCGACGCAAATGGCCGCCGGACCGAACTCAACCGCTTCCTGTACGATCTCCGTCGCCAGATCAACGAAGTGGCTGCATCCATGGCGCAGCGGAGCTTCTCCCAGCTCGCCCCCCAGCGTCCACTGGGCACCAGTGACGACGAGGAATCATGAGCCGCTTCGCCGTGACCCACACCACCACCTATCGCTACCAGTCCACAGTGTCGTCCTCCTATGGACAGGCGTGCCTCTTACCACGCTCATCTCCAGAGCAAAGCGTCATCTCCGCAGCACTGACCGTCCAACCCCAGCCCGCTCACATGACCACTCGAGTGGATGCGTTTGGCAATCTCGTTTCCTACATTGAGGTTCGAGAGCCGCATCAGCTTCTGGAGGTCACCGCTACCAGCGAGGTGGATATCGTCCGACCCCAAATTCAGTTCCTTCCGGCAGTTCAGGAATCTCTAGCTGAGGCTCGCCGCAAACTCGTCGAACTCGAGGCGGTCGAACGGGTGGAGGCGGCCCGGTTCCTTACCGCCTCGAGCCGTGTGCCACTGGACGATCAAGTGCGGAACTACGCCCTCGCCTCCATTGTCGAAGACCGGCCGGTGTTCGATTTCATCCGGAACCTCACCGAGCGAATCAACTCCGATTTCACCTTTGATTCCAGCGCCACCACGGTTACCAGCACCATCGCTGACTTGTTCGAACGAGGTGGCGGTGTCTGCCAGGATTTCGCCCACCTCGCCGTCGGTTGTCTTCGCTCCGCCGGGCTACCCGCTCGATATGTAAGCGGCTACCTCGAAACGTTTCCGCCTGCCGGTCAGCCCAAACTGATCGGCGCCGACGTTTCCCATGCTTGGGCCGCGGTGTTGATTCCCGGCGCAGGCTGGGTCAACTGCGATCCCACCAACAATCAATTCGCCGATGACCGCTACGTCACTACTGCGTGGGGACGCGACTACGACGACGTCACGCCCGTCAAGGGTGTGATCTACAGCAACGGGGGCATGACCCAGCTGAGTGTTTCGGTCGATGTTCACCGGATTGTGCCAGACCAACAGCAACCACAGTAACCGTGGCTCGTTGGCCCAGTATCAAGAGCTGAGAACCGGCCCGAGCCAGCGTCGAGCGTCCTCCACTGTCATGGCCTTGCGATTGGCATAGTCGATCAACTGATCCTCGGCGACCCGACGAACCCCGAAATAACGGCTGTGAGCGCTGGCGAAGTACAACCCGCTAACGGACGCGGCCGGCGTCATTGCACAATTCTCGGTGAGCTCCACTCCAATTCGATCGCTGACTTCGAGGAGGTCGAAGATCGTGCGCTTCTCTGTGTGATCGGGGCAGGCCGGGTAACCAGGAGCAGGCCTGATGCCCTGATAGCGCTCTCGGATCAGTTCTTCATTTGAGAAGTCGGTGGCCTGGTAGCCCCACAGTTCAGTCCGAACCCGGTGATGGGTGAACTCGGCCAATGCTTCAGCGAAGCGGTCAGCGAGAGCTTTCAACATGATCGATCGGTAGTCGTCATGTTCGGCCTCGAAGCCAGATGCCCGGGCCTCCACCTCAGATCCCGTACTGACGGCGAAGGCTCCGATGTAGTCCTGACCTGAGCCAACCGGAGCAACAAAGTCTGCCAGAGCGTAATTCGGCCGGCCATCGGCGTGCACCACCTGCTGGCGAAGCGTGTGCAGAACCGCCAGTTCCTCGTGTTGTTCGGTGTCGGCGTACACGGCGATGTCATCACCGATCGCCGCGGCTGGCCAGAACCCGACGACGACCTTGGCTTGCAGCCAATCTTCCTCGATCATGGTTTCGAGCATCTCTTGGGCGTCTGCATACAGCGACCGGGCGGCATCGCCTACGACGTCGTCGTCGAGAATCTTCGGGTATGTTCCCACCAGGTCCCAGGACCGAAAGAACGGGGTCCAGTCGATGAAATCGCGTAGTTCTTTCAAGTGGATATCCGTGATCGTCCGAACGCCGGTGAAGCTGGGGATTACCGGCTTGAACTCGCTCCAGTCGATCGGCACCCGGTTGCTCCGAGCCGCTTCCAAAGGCAGAAGTGGCTGCGGCGTCGCCCCCGATCGAGCTGTACGAATCGCTTCATAACGATCGCTGATCTCAGCCTTGTAGTTGGCGTGATCGTCACCGAGGAGCCGGGAGACAACACCGACGGCCCTGGAAGCATCAGTGACGTGGATGACCGGACCGTCGTACTTCTCGTCCACCTTCACCGCCGTGTGGATCTCGCTCGTCGTGGCACCACCCAGTAACAACGGGATGGTGAAGCCCTCCGCTTTCATCTCACCGGCGACGTGCACCATCTCGTCAAGACTGGGGGTGATCAGGCCAGACACGCCGATGATGTCGGCGTTCTCTTGGCGAGCGGTCTCGAGGATCTTCGCAGCCGGAACCATCACGCCGAGGTCGACGACCTCGTAGTTGTTGCAGCGCAACACCACGCCCACGATGTTCTTGCCGATGTCATGCACATCGCCTTTGGCGGTTGCCATTACTACTTTGCCGGCGGTCCGGGTCACTCCGCCCTCGGCTTCCATGAACGGCTCCAGGTAGGCCACTGCCTTCTTCATGACCCGGGCGCTCTTCACCACCTGGGGTAGGAACATCTTTCCGGATCCAAAGAGATCACCCACCACGTTCATGCCGTCCATCAACGGACCCTCGATCACATCCAGTGCTCTCTCAGAGCCCTGGCGGGCTTCCTCGGCGTCCGCCACGACGTACTCATCAAGTCCATGGACCAGCGCATGTACAAGCCGTTGAGTCACTGTCGTCTTGCGCCAACTGAGGTCGGTGGCGGCCGCACGAGCCGAACTCTCGGCCTGGCTCGCCACTTCCAACAGTCGCTCGGTGGCATCAGGTCGCCGATTGAACAAGACATCGTCGATCCGCTCGCGCAGTTCAACCGGAATGTCCTCGAACACCGGGAGTCGGCCGGCGTTGACGATCACCATGCCCATTCCCGCCCGTACGGCATGAAACAGAAAGACGCTGTGCATCGCCTCTCGGAGCGGATTGTTGCCTCGAAATGAGAAGGACAGATTACTCAAGCCGCCCGACACCTTCACCGCTGGCATACGGTGCATGATCTCACGCGTGGCCTCGATGAACGCCAGGCCATACTCGGCGTGCGCCTCGATTCCGGTAGCTACGGCAAAAATGTTGGGGTCGAAGATGATGTCTTCGGGAGCGAACCCGAGTTGTCCGGTAAGCAGCTCATAGGCCCGTTCACACACGAAGACTTTGTGTTCGGTGGTCTCGGCCTGCCCGGTCTCGTCGAACGCCATCACCACCACGGCAGCGCCATAACGCTGGGCTTCGGCTGCATGAGCCAGGAACTGTTCCTCGCCCTCCTTGAGACTGATCGAGTTGACGATGGGCTTGCCTTGCACGCACTTCAACCCGGCCTCGATCACCGACCACTTCGAAGAGTCCACCATGATGGGAACCCTGCTGATGTCGGGTTCGGTGGCGATGAGGTTGAGGAAACGGGTCATGGCCTCCTCGGAATCGAGCATGCCCTCGTCCATATTCACGTCGATGATCTGTGCGCCATTTTCCACCTGATCGCGGGCGACTGCAACGGCGGCCTCGTAGTCACCGTTGAGGATTAGTTTCGCAAACCGTGCCGATCCTGTGACGTTGGTGCGCTCACCCACGTTGACGAGGAGGCTTTCGGTGGTGATGACTGCTGGCTCGAGGCCGGCCACGTGCATCGCCCGCGGTTTGGCGGTAACCAGCCGTGGCTGGTGACGGGAAGCCGCAGCGGTGATCGCCGCGATGTGCGCCGGGGTAGTTCCACAGCATCCCCCAACCAAGTTGAGGTTTCTCGATTTCGCCATCTGCTCGATGACCGTGGCCATGTGCTCAGGGGTTTCGTCGTACTCCCCCAGCTCATTGGGGAGGCCGGCGTTTGGGTGGGCACTCACCGCGACGTCGGCAACTCTCGCCAGTTCGGCAACATGGGCTTTCAACTCGGTGGCACCGAGAGCGCAGTTCAGCCCGATCGAGATCGGGTTGGCATGCCGCACCGAGTACCAGAACGCTTCGGCCGTCTGGCCCGAGAGCGTGCGACCGGAGAGGTCCGTGATCGTTCCCGAGATCATGACCGGAATGGGCATGCCGGTTTCTTGCCGGAATCGTGCCAGCGAGTAGATGGCAGCTTTGGCATTGAGCGTGTCGAAGATCGTCTCGATCATGATGATGTCGGCGCCTCCTTCGACGAGGCCATCGATCGCCTCTCCGTAGGTCTCCACCAGCTGGTCGAAGGTGATGTTGCGGTAGGCACCGTCGTTCACGTCGGGGGAAATGCTGGCGGTTCTGTTGGTGGGGCCTACCACTCCAACGACCCACCGGGGACGGTCGGGGTTTTCGGCGGTGAATTCATCGGCCACTCGTCGAGCGAGACCAGCGCCTTCGACGTTCAGTTCACGGGCGAGATGCGCCAAGGAGTAATCAGCCTGGGAAATGGTGTTGGAGTTGAACGTGTTGGTGCAAATCAGATCGGCGCCGGCGGCGGCGAAGCTCCGATGGATTTCGGTGATCACATCGGGACGGGTGATGCTGAGAAGGTCGTTGTTGCCAGCGAGGTCGCACGCATGGTGAGCAAACCGCTCGCCCCGAAAGTCGATTTCGCCGAGCTTGAGGTCCTGAATGCTGGTGCCCATCGCCCCGTCGATTATCAGGATTCGATCGCCGAGAGCGCTCCGCAGGGCTGCTGCGTGGTGGGTTCGCCCGATGTTCACGACGCCACTGCCTGCGTGGTGGTGGCGGTGACGTTGGGCCTGACACCCAGGATGTGGCAGGTGGCCAGCGAGAGCTGTGGCCGGTTCATGGTGTAGAAATGGAACTCTCGGACTCCGTGCTCGACGAGTTCACGGCACTGTTCAGCGGCGACTGTGGCGGCCACCAGGTTGCCAACCTCCGGCATGGCATCGAGTCCTCCGAACAGATCGGGCAGCCACGACGGGATCGACGTACCGCAGCGCTCGGAGAACCTGGCGATGCTGGCGAAGTTCGTGACGGGCATGATGCCGGGGACGATTGGAACCGCAATCCCAGCGCCACGGGCTCGTTCGAGGAAACGGAGGAAATGGTTGTTGTCGAAGAAGTACTGAGTGATTGCCCGGGTTGCGCCAGCGTCGATTTTGCGTTTGAGGTTTTCGATGTCAGCTTCCGGTGAAGTGGCCATCGGATGCGTTTCGGGGTAGGCCGCCACCGAGATCTCGAAGGATTCGGATGGAAACTTCGATCGAATGGCCGCCACCAGAGCTGCTGCGTCCTGATAGGTGTTGTTGTGCACATCATTGGTGCGGTCCTTGGGAAGGTCGCCGCGCAGGGCCACGATGTGGTTCACGCCGGCGGACGCGTACCGATCGATGACCTTGTCGACAGTGGCCCGGTTGGCCCCCACACAGGTCAGGTGGCCGGCGATCGGGACTCCCGTAGAGGATCCCAGTTCCTCGATCACATGAATCGTTCGATCTTGCGTGGTGCCACCGGCCCCGTATGTCACGCTCATGAACCGAGGGGCGAGAGGTGCGAGCTGGCTCACACACTCAGCGAGCTGATCGGAGGCCGACGGGGACGCTGGCGGGAAGAACTCGAACGACACGTCGATGCCGGGGCGAATCGGCGTGGTTGGCCAAGGGCGCCGCGCCAGTCGTTGCCCGGCATTCTCCACCTCCGACCTCATGGTGATTGACCGATCGATAGTGTTGCCGGCAACCTTGGTCACAGAATTCTGGTTCATGCTGAGCGCTCCTCTGAGCTGATGGGCTGGTGGGCAAGGGTGCGGAAGTCGGTGGCATCGGAATGTTGCCGAAGGGTCCACAAGATGGTGGTGAGCTGGCCGTCCTGCCGTGGGCCGGATGGGTGGAGGTCCGAGCGGGTGAGACCGGTAAGGCCGGCGTTCGTCGCCCACGTCTCGATGTCTTCGTGATGGATGCCTAACCGGCGGTGGGCCAGTTCCATCCGCAAGTATTCGAGGTCATGGGGCGCAAAGTCGACGATCAGAAGGTGACCGTTGGGCCGCAGGACTCGGGCCGCCTCAGCTAGTGCGTCTTGTGGGGCATCCAAGAAATGAAGGACATGGTGGATGACAACAACATCCTGTGATCCGTCGGGCAGATCGAGGTGATAGATATCGCCTTTTCGAAGCGAGATGTTCTGGAGACCCTTCTCGTCCAGCCGGGCCCGCGCCACGTTGAGCATTTCGTGACTGAGGTCAACACCGAGACCATGGCTGACTCGAGGCGCGAAGATTTCGAGGATTCGACCCGACCCGGTTCCGATGTCCAGAAAATCCCGAATCACCTGGCCTTCTACTGCGCTGAGCATGGCCGCCTCTACAACTTCGTCCTGCACGTGCCGCGTGCGGAGCCGATCCCAGTCCTTGGCGATCTCCTCGAAATAGGCGGCTGCAATCGCAGCTCGCTCGTCTCGGACGGCTGCGAGACGGTCGAGGTCGCGGACGATCGTTTCGTCCTCGGGGTCGATCATGGTGATGATTGAGTCCAGCACTTGTCGTCCAAGCCCGATGCGGGCGGGCTGGTAGAAAGCATGACTGCCTTCGGCGTTGCGCTCGAGCACACCGGCGTCGCAGAGCAGTTTCAAATGGCGGCTGACCCTGGGCTGGCTCTGGCCCAGCACCCGGCAGAGTTCCGAAACCGTGAGTTCCGTGCGAGAGAGAACCGCGATAATTCGAAGCCGGGTCTGTTCGGATGTGGCTCGAAGTGCGGTGAGAAGTTCTTCCACGGTGATCCCAATCGGTGTGGTTGCTCAGCGCTCGCTGCCACGGTCATTCTAAATAATCAGAATATAAAGATATCTTGATGTATTAGTATGCCGCTGTCAAGGCGAACGGTTCATCAACCGACAAGGAGTCTGGTTCAGCGAGGGCCTACCAGAGGAATGCGGTTGCGGCGGTGTCGTCGATTGGGAGGTCGGGTTCGGCCACCGCGGTCACGTTCATCGATTGCAGGTTGAGGCGGCCGCCGACGTTGGTGAGGAACGCCGTGTCTGACGCATCGGCGCCGGTGGCGATGCGAACCATCGCCTGGCGCGGCGCCAAACAGGTGGGATCCACCACATACCAGGCCCCATCCAAACAGGCTTCGGCTACTGCATGAAAGTCCATCGGGGCGAGTCCCGGTGCATATACGGACACGACACGAGCAGGCACGTCGTTCGCCCGTAGCAACGCGGCGGTCAGGTGGGCGAAGTCTCGGCACACGCCTTCCCGATCGAGCAGTGTGGCGATCGCTCCGTCTGTTGGCCGTGACGATCCGGGCACGTAGTTGATGTTGCTCCCGACCCAGCTGGACACTGCCGCCAGAAGATCAAACCCCTCGAGACCCTGAAACTCATCGCGTGCAAAAGGCCCAAGCCGGTCAGACTCGCAATAACGACTGGGGCGAACGTAACGAAACCATTCCAGATCTCCGGCGGCATCCTGTTCGGTTGGATAGGACACGGTGGCGTCATACCGGATGCTGAGTTGACCAGGCCCCACGTTCTTCAGGAGATGAAAACGGGCGTGGTGCGGCGCACCGACCTCCACAGCTTCGAAGTCCTTGTCGTTCAGAGTGACCGTCATGCTCTCGGTGTCCCGGCCGTAGTTGCTCGCCACAGCAAGGGCGAGCAAGATGTCCACCGAGTCCCCCAGTTCAGCGTCGATCGAAGCCGAAACGATTCGTTGGAGTATCCCTGGATCAGCCACCCATGGAGCATGCCAGCGAACCAGCCGACTTCCAGCCAATCAACCGATGATCGCAAAGACGAAACCCTCTGGACGCACTACGTTCACAGAAGGCGTAGTTCAAGATTGTCCGGAAGTCAGACAAGCGCGGCTAGCGAGCAGCGCGCACTCCGGCCTGAAAGAGAGGTAGACAATTGCCGGTACCGCTGCGTCCTCGCAATGGATCCTGGCGCTGCAGAACATGGTTTTCCGGGTGCGGCATCATCCCGAGGATCAAGCCCGTTGGATCGGTGACCCCGGCGACATTGCCTGCTGAACCGTTGGGGTTGGCCGGATACCCGTCACCGGCATATCGCAAGACCACACCGTTCCGCTCTTCGATCGTGTCCAGCCGGCTCGCAACAAATTTGCCTTCGCCGTGAGCCACTGGGCACCGCAACGGCTCATCCAGCTCCACCGTCCAGACACTGGCTGGGCCAGGATCCAGGGTTACCCAGCGACACTCGAAGCGCCCAGATTCATTGTGGGCCAATGTTGCCACCCCAGCATCCCCGCTGTCGCCCGGGAGCAGCCCGGTCCGGACGAGGGCTTGGAAACCATTGCAAATGCCAATAATCGGTTTCCCTGCCGCTACCGCCTCGCGGAGCTGATCAGCGAACCAACCGATGAGATCGAGGCCGAGGAGGCGACCGGCGCCGAGAGCGTCGCCGTAACTGAACCCTCCCGGAACTGCAAGCATCTGGAAGTCACGAAGCCGGACGACGCCGTTTCGGATGTCGGCCAGCGGCACCGTCTCTGGATCAGCTCCGGCGAGCGAGAAGGCATCCGAGAGGTCGGCGTCCCGGTTGGTACCAAGGGCGATGGGAATGAGGACTTTGGGTCGAATCGTCATTTGACGTGCCCCCGGTAGGCGTGCCCAATTGCATCCAGGCTGACTCTGATGGGCCCGAGAACAACATGATCGGTTTCGGTCACCGAGCCAATTCGCTGCGCTTCGTCGAAACCATCCATATGGCTCGCATCCGACGGCGCCACCTCCAGCAGATAGCGGGCCGAGCCCTCGCCGAACAAAACAGCCGCATCGCCGGTGATCGAATCGTCCACCAGATCCAGTCCGCGGCGGCCGCCAAAGGCCCACTCGGCCGCGGCCACTGCCAGACCGCCCTCGGCCAAATCGTGGCCAGACACCACTACGCCACTACGGATGAGGGCGGCCACCCGCTGATGAACTTTCAAAGCATCCTTGGCCGGCGACGGCAGTGGGCCGCCATCCCCCAAGTTCAGATCGGAGCGGACCGCTTCGTAATGTGAGCCCCCTAGCGCCCCGGCGGCAGACCCCACCAGCCACACTTCGTTGCCCGGCTGAACCACGCCGGTCAGTGGCAGGTTCTGCGGATTGTCGACGAGGCCAACGGCGGTTATCACAAGCGTGGGGGCAACGGGATCGGCGGTGCCGTCGGGGTGGACGAATTCGTTGTACAGGCTGTCCTTGCCAGAGACAAACGGAGCGTTGAACGCCACTGCGGCGTCGTGACAGGCGCGGCAGGCGGCCACGATCTGGCCGAGTGTCTCCGGATTTGTTGGCTTGCCCCACGCAAAGTTGTCGAGCAGTGAGAGCTGATCGGGATCAGCTCCCCCGAGAACAGCATTGCGAACTGCCTCGTCTATCACATGCCACGCCATTGCGTATGCATCGAGAGACCCCAGAAGAGCGTTCACACCGACTCCGATGGTCATAGCGCGCCCGCTGGATGTGCCGGGCGGAATCTGGGTTGTCCCATCGGCTGGGGCGTCGCCGCGTGGCCCGCCGTAGGGACGAACCATCGTGCCGCCCATGATCTCGTGATCAAAGGTTCGCACCACGTCTTCGTTCGAACGGATGCTGGGATGAGCTAATAGTGCGAGGAGATCCGACACCGGGTCCTCGGAAACCACGATCACGTCATCGTGAATGTGAGTGGCTGGCATCACTGCAGTCATCGTTCTTTTGGGGCGGCCATCATGAAGGAAACGGCAGTCGAGATCGATCACCGTTACCTCACCGTTCTTCACCCTGATGTGACCATCCCCGGTGAACTCGCCGATGACGGCTGAATCCACTCCCCAACGATCGGCGATAGCGAGAAGCGGCGTGGGATCGGGCACGGCGAGCACCATGCGTTCCTGGGCCTCGCTCAACCACACCTCCCAGGGGGCAAGCCCGGCGTATTTCAGGGGAACCCGGGCCAGGTCGACGCTGGCACCCAGCTCTTGTGCCATCTCCCCGACCGCGGAACTTAGTCCGCCGGCTCCGCAATCGGTGATGGCCGTGTACAGCCGCTCGTCGCGTGCTTGCAGAACCACGTCGATCAAGCCTTTTTCCACGATGGGATCGCCGATCTGCACCGACGACCCCGCAACATCGGCGGTTTCAGCCCCCATGGTTTGCGATGAGAAGGTAGCGCCGCCAACCCCGTCACGGCCGACGGCCCCGCCAAGAACCACGATCGTGTCGCCCGGTTGGGCGTTGGTGGGGTTGGATCCGGTTGGTAGCAGCCCTATGCAGCCGGCGAACACGAGCGGCGTTGTGGTGTAGCGAGAGTCGTGAATCACCGCCCCCGCAATATTTGGCACGCCGATCTTGTTGCCGTAGTCACCGATGCCTTCGATCACCCCGTCGCGTACCCGGCGGGGGTGGAGCACGCCATCGGGAAGGGTTGCCGGGTCAACGTCCTGCGGACCGAAACAGAGAATGTCGGAAACGCTGATGGGTTTGGCCGAAACACCGAGGATGTCCCGCACCACTCCCCCAACCCCGGTGTTGGCGCCGCCGAACGGTTCGAGTGCGGAGGGATGATTGTGCGTTTCGGCTTTCAGGGCGAGGTCGAACTCGTCATCGAACTGGACGATGCCCGCATTGTCAACGAAGGCGCTGCGAACCCACGGGGCGGCAATCTGGTCCGTTGCCGCACGAAGATAGGTGTTGAGCAAGCCATCGACCTCGGTTACGGAACCGTCCGCCTCGGTGCAGGTGATGTGGGCTCGGAACGTCTTGTGGGCACAATGCTCGCTCCAGGTCTGGGCCAGCATTTCCAGCTCGGCGTCGGTGGGATCGCGGTCCAGTTCCCCGAAATATGCGGCAATCACGGTCATCTCTATGGGATCCAGGCCGAGCCGCCGAGCGGCGTTGAGAGCGGCCAATCCTTCTTGGTCCAAACCGCGAATTGGGATCGTGCTCACCTCAGGGGCATCGTCGTGGGCATGAACGAAGGCGGGGTCGAGATGACCAATAGCCCAGCGTTGGATGACCTCGTTGTGCAGTACCCGGTCGACCAGAAGGTTCGTTGCCTCCTGAGAGAGGTCACCGTCTACGATCCAGCGCCTTCCGATCGTGGCCGCTTCCACTGCAAGCCCGGCCGCTCGGGCCACGCGGGTGAGTTCGGCACCCTCGCGGTCGGTGACGCCAGGGCGTAACCCCGTTTCGATCTGTCCCTGACCCGGACCAGGCGAAGCATGATCAGGGGTGAGCGCATCCTCCCACCAGCCTTCGACTGGATCAATACAGAACGTTCGAGCCAGCGTGTCAAGGTCGCGATGACTGAGAAGTCCTCGCACATGCACCAGCTCGTAGCGGGTGATACCGGTTGCGGGAACCGCAAAGAGTTGGGCCCGGTCCATCGCCGCTTGATCCCAGTGACCGGGGCCCACCACGAAGGCGTAGCTGTCGATTTCGTCCGTCACCGATTTCCGCTCACTCCGCTTGATTCCACGGGGTCTATTTCTATCTGGCCGAGAAGCCCGGGCGGGCCTAACTCCCCATCTTCTTGCGAGAGATCCGATCGGCCCCGCTGTCGATTCCAGGGAGTTGAGGTTGGAGCCAGGCGTGTTTGCTGGCCAGTTCCAGCACCAGGTCTTCGACCTCTTTCCAATCGTGGGCGCGTGGCCCCGCCAAATGCCGGTTGTAGGGCTGATCGAAGACGATGACTTCGTTGCCGGCTTTGCGCAGGCCCACGACGTTGTGTTCAGCGTCATCGATGTAGACATGGGCCTCGACTTGGGGTTTCGCACCGAGGAAACAGATGTCTCGGTACGGGATCTTCGCTTCATCCAGCCAAAGCACAGTGTCGGTCACAGCGGCCTCGTGACTCCAATTCACATACAGCCGGTGGGTGATGATCCGTATCCAGATCCCGGCGTCACTGAGACGCCAAAGAGCATCCGCAGCTCCATCGATCGCCGGGAGGTGCCGGAACATCCGCTCCTCTTGGACCGCTTTGTGATGGAGACGAGCGAACTCGGGCTCATCGAGGCCCCATTCTCGGAAATCCCAGCTCCGCTCCAACGGCAGGGTCTCGGGGGGGACCCCACGCTGTGCCGCAAGGAACGCTCGGAACCCAATGGTGTAATCGGCACAGACCCCATCGAGGTCGACACCAAATATGAAACCGCTGGAACTCACGGTGAAAAACTACCGGTTGGCGGAGCCACCGCTAGGGATGGCGCCGGCGGGCCGCGGTCAGACCGCGGTTGGAGAAGCGGCTAGTTGGAGGCGGTCAAGAGCCGTAGTCCACCAAGAGTTCTCGACCACGGTGAGGCCCGGCATCTCGACAAGGAGTTCGTCGATTATCGCCACAATGCCGGCAGCTTCGAAATCTAGACGGATGTCGAGCAGATGATCGACGATCCGGCCCTTGTCAGAAAGTTGTCCGTTGATGGCGGCCCGCATTTCGGCTACCCGTTGAATTAGCTCCGAGTGTTCGATGGTCACAGCTTCCATGTTCTCATGTATCGGCACGTTTCGCTCCATCGACTGAGGTGTCATGTGACTCAAAATTTAGCCCATTTGGCCTATAGCGCGGCATCATCCGATGCAGTCATTGACGGCGGCATCGACGGCTTCCTGATACGTGAGGTACTCCTGGTAGCGTTCATTGTCTTGGTCATACTCACCTTGGGTGAAGTCTCTGATCTGATCCGGGGTGAGGCCGGAGTCGTCAAACAATGCGTCGGCCACGCAAGTAGCGTCAGCGGAATCCAGTCCGGCTTGCAGCTCGAGCGTTTGGATCAGGTCGGCCCGCTCGGTCCCCGCACCGAGGAAGCCAGAGCAGCCGGTTGCCACAAACGAGACTGCAACGAGCAATGAGAAGAGTGGTGGAGGAAGGGCGCGCACCCTCATAGTCAACCATCATCGGAGCGATTTGAGACCACGCCGCGCCAATGGCGCCAACCGAAAAGGCCTATCCGTTGAGCGCCTCTTCGATGATCGGGACGATGCTGGGATCCGCCAGGGTTGTCGTGTCACCTATCGAGCGGCCCTCGGCCATGTCTCGCAGGAGCCGACGCATGATTTTGCCGGACCGGGTTTTGGGGAGTTCGGGGACCATGGCAAGATCGGCGGGCTTCGCGATTGGGCTGATGAGGGTGGCCACATGGTTCCGAAGCTCGGCCTGGAGTTCGGGCGACGCCGTTACGCCACCTCGCAGAATCACAAATGCGCTGATGGCTTGCCCCGTGGTGGCATCGTCACGGCCCACAACAGCAGCCTCAGCAACCGCTGGATGATCAACCAGGGCCGACTCGATTTCGGTTGTGGACAGGCGATGACCGGAGATGTTCATGACATCGTCCACCCGGCCCAGCAACCAGATATCCCCATCCGCATCGAATTTGGCACCGTCCCCGGCGAAGTACCGGCCAGGGAACCGACTCCAGTACGTGTCCTTGTAGCGCTGCGGGTCGCCCCAGATCCCTCGCAGCATCGACGGCCACGGTTCGGTAATGGTGAGGTAGCCGCCCCCGGGCACACCGACCGGCTGTCCAGCGTCGTCGACCAGTTCAGCGCTTATTCCCGGCAGAGTGCCGCTGGCCGAGCCGGGCTTGAGCGTGGTAACAGCAGGCAGCGGCGCAATCATCATGGCCCCGGTTTCGGTCTGCCACCACGTGTCCACAATCGGGCAGCGGCCGCCGCCGATGTAGGTGTGGTACCAGACCCACGCCTCCGGATTGATGGGCTCGCCAACCGACCCCAGCACCTTCAACGATGAAAGGTCCTGCCCTTGTGGCCACTGCGTCCCCCATTTCATGAAGGTTCTGATGGCGGTGGGTGCGGTGTAAAGCTTGGTGACGCCGTAGTTGGCGATGATCTCCCAGAAACGGTCCTTGGCCCAGGCGGCTCGATCGCCGGTTCGGCGTTCTTCGGTCGGCGTGTCCGGCGTTCCCTCGTATATCAGCGACGTGCAGCCATTTGCCAGCGGTCCGTACACGATGTAGCTGTGCCCCGTTACCCATCCGATATCGGCAGCACACCAGTAGATATCGGTCTCAGGGTGGAGATCGAAAACGTACTTGTGCGTGAAGGCCGCCTGTGTCAGGTAGCCACCGGTCGTGTGCATGATCCCCTTGGGCTTGCCGGTGGTCCCCGAGGTGTACAAAAGGTAGAGGAGATCCTCGGCGTCCATGACCTCCGGTGGGCAGCTGGCACTGAAACCCGGCACCACGTCATGCCACCAATGATCTCTACCCTCCTGCATATTGACGGGTTCGGCGGCATCCCCGATGCGTTGCACCACCAGTACATCGGTGATCGTAGGGGTTGATTGGAGGGCGTCGTCGACGATGCCTTTCAGCATCGAGGGAGCACCCCTTCGATAACCGCCATCGGCGGTAATCAGCACTTGTGCCTCGGCATCTATGATTCGATCCGAAAGCGAGGCAGCACTGAAACCCCCGAACACCACGGAATGGGCCGCACCGATGCGAGCACACGCCAGCATCGCGACGGGCAGCTCGGGAATCATCGGCATGTAAATGGCGATCCGATCGCCCTTCTTTACGCCCAGATCCTTCAGGGCGTTGGCGGCCTGTTGGACTTCGGCAAAGAGCTCGGCGTAGGTGATCGTGCGTTTGTCGCCCGGCTCACCCTCGAAGTAGTACGCCACCCGGTCACCGAGGCCGTTGGCAACATGCCGATCAAGGCAGTTGGCGGAAACGTTCAGTTTTCCGTCGACAAACCACCTGGCGAACGGCGCATCCGACCAGTCGAGGACCTCGCTCCACGGCTCGACCCAATCCAAACCACTGGCCTGCTCGGCCCAGAACGCCAGGCGATCGGCGGCGGCCGCCTCGTACATCGACCGGTCCCTGACCAGCGCTTCGGCCTTGAATTTCTCGGATGCCTCAAAGGTTCGAAGCTCCTCCATGAGTTGCTCGATGGCGTCTGATGATCCCGAATCCGTCATAGCCTCGATTGTTGCCGTTCGAGCGTACGGCGTCCAACAGACACCTGCCCTGACCAGCGGCAACCAGCCTCACCCCTGCAATTCCACCCGTTTTCGGCCGATGGAGCCTCCGGTACGGTCGATACCGGCGGATACCAAGGATGTGGCAATGAGTGCGAAGAAGCAGGGACGACGGACCCGCAAGCGAGCGATTAGGTCTATCGATGAAATCGCACTGCTGCTGAGCAATGTGGAAAGCGAGCCGGTCGCCTGCCTTCGCGCTCTTCAAGAACCGCTCGCCCGGCTTTCGATGGCGATCGCAATCTTCGAAGCCGCCGAATCAGCAGACGCCGTGGAAGTCGGTCCGCTTCGAACCGTGAAGAACCAACTTCGCCCGCTCATGCAACTGGTGAGCGAGAGAAATGTGACTGCACCACCGTTCAGCCCCGACTTCCGCCAGCGGCTTGGATACAGCCTCGGTGTGCTGGCTGCAATGCGAACCCGGCTCGGTGCCAGTTCAGCGAGACTGAAGACCAAACCCATTCTCACCCTCGCAACGTCACATTTCGTGGATTTCAGCGAGCGGTGGTCGTGTTTTCGATCGGACCCGACGTTGACCAATCTTCAGAACCTGAATGAGAGCTGCCGGCATCTGGGGCTTATCTACTCCTGCATCGGAATCGCCAACTCCGAACACCGGTTCAAAGGGCATCTCGCGTTGTGTGAGCTACTGGAAAAAGCCCTGGACCGCGAGGGAACTCTGAGCGATGTTCCTGCACTCATGCGCAAGATCACCACGGCCGCCAATCAACTCGCCCGGCCCACACAAGCCGAACACCGAGATTGGTTGCGCACGCAAATCGGGTGACCACCATCCGCAACCGAAGTACTAACACCGGCGGGCAAGGTACCGAAAGAACCAGGGTGACTGCGTCGTCGGATCTCGATGCTGCGTTTGAGGCCAAACGGGCGGAAGTGCTGGCCAGATATGCAGAGGGAGGCTCCGACGACGCAGTCCAAAAGCGCTCGTCAGGGTCCCCCGCTCTCGTAAATGACGAGGGCACAGTTCTTCCAGATGGAACCGTTGTTTCGGCTGATCAGGCCCAACGAAACATGTGGTTGGCCCATCGCTGGCCCGAGCACTACGCCGATCGTTGCATCCACGTCCGGGGTCGCTGGATTTGCCGGCGGTGCAGCCTGCTCTACCCCGTTGGCACGGTGGTAGCCATCCTGTTCGCGGCGGGCGTCGAACTCTGGCCCCGTTCGTGGGACATGGCTGCCATCTGGATCCTCTGTATCCCCGCCACGGTGGCCTATTGCGGCGAGGCGCTAGGCCTCTTCCCATACCGAGCCAGATGGCAGACCATCGCCATGGCGGTGAGCGCCGTCGGCTTCGGTCGGGGTCTTGGATATGAATTCTTGGAGCGGTGGAGCGGCGAATTCTGGTGGCCGGTCACAGTATTCGGGGGCACGTGGTTCGCCGCCACCATGGTTGCGGCCTACCGCTCTCGACCAACACCCGCCCAACCGTCATCGCGCTAGCACCGGTCAGGCGCTGATCAGCACGATCTCACCGGTTGGCTGGGGCGAGCCACCCGCCGGTTCAATGCTGACCGCCCACACCGGATCGTTCACGCTTGTTCGGCGGAGAATCGCTCGGATCTCACCGTCGGACAGATCAAAGGTGCCGGCCGAAACCGGTGCAGCATCTTCCACAGCACTGTCTATGGCCCACAGCTGGTAGGTCTGCGCATCATCTAAGGCAGGAAGGCCAGAGCCCACCAGGACTGCGTCTTCAGAGTTGGGAAGAGTGATAACGCGCAGCATGCCGGTTTCGTTCTGAAGAACTTCCACCGACGCCATTGGATCAGCCAGAGCAGCAGCGATTTGATCATCCACGGTGGATGACGGGGTATCCAGTGCGACGAACCCGACGATCACGAGAAACGCTGCAGCCATGGCGGAGAGGGCGGCGAGCGATCCCCTACGAATCGCTCGCCGCTCGCTCAGCACCGCCACCGTGGCTAGATCTTCGGATACAACCGTTGATTCGGATGCGATCCTGTCCAGCTGGGGCTCTGACAAGATCAGCGACATCACAGCGTCCTTGACCGTGGGTGGCGGCTCTTCTAACAAATACAAGCTCATGGCCTCTGTCACCTTCCTGAGTTCGTCAACCTCGGACCGTAGATCCGGGTCAACTCCCATTCGCTGCTGAAACGTTTCACGCTCGTCCGGGCTCATCGCATTCAGTACGAAGGCTCCGGCAGCATCGTTGTTCTCGAACTTGTCACCGATGTCGGAAATCGTCATTTCATCCCACCTCCACTAGGGCGAATCGGAGCTTCTGCAGCCCGTCGCGGATTCTTGTCTTGGCCGTTCCTTCTGCGATGCCCAGTTCCGCTGCGACGTCTCGGTAGGTCTTCCCCCCGAAGTAGGCGAGCAGTATCGACTCTCGCTGGGCAGCTGGAAGGTCGGTGAGCGCTTCCCGGAGCCGACCCATCTCGAAATCGCCCTCGATGGCCTCGGCGACGCTGTCAAAATCGATCTCGACCTTCAAGGCCTCTGCCTCGTGGCGATTGCGGTGAGACTGCTCGGAGCGAACCCGGTCGACAGCCCGGCGATGGGCGATGGTCGAGACCCACCCCGTGACCGAGCCAGCGGCTTGGTCGAATCGCGGAGCCTGTCGCCACAGTTCCAACATGACGTCCTGAAGCGTCTCTTCCGCGAGAGAACGATCCACCAAGACCCGTCGAGCGATACCGAAGACGATGGGTGACACGAGGTCGTAGAACTCACTGAAGGCGTCATGATTGCCGTCGGCAGCGAGTGCCAACAGCATCACAAGACGCTCGGATCGCTCTTGCCGCTCGACCTCTCGGGTTCGGATGTCCTGGGCGAGGCTGCTCGCCTTCAGATTGGAGCTGCCGGCATCGTCGTCCGGATCCGGTTTTTTCGCTGGGATAGCCACGGTGGTACTTCGGAACCCAGGCCGGTCTGGATGGCTTTTCCACAGCAATAGTTGTTCATGAGTCGTTTGGACTAGCTGCGATAGGTCCTGAGGCCCAGAAAGAAGTCACAACATTGCAGTTCGAGAACGCAGCCTTCCCAATCCAATCCACAGTGCCATCGCTCTCGAACAGATGGTGCTATGCAGCAGATTACTCCCGCCCCCATTCACCCACCATCAGCCTTGAGCACAATCGCTCCGACCGTCCCTACTGACGAGATGCTTTCATACAAATGAGCAAGAAACTCGCGGCGTTGGCTGGTGTGGCATCAGCTGCACTCGGCTTGGCATTGGCAGAATTCATTGCGTCGCTTTTCAGCTTCTTTTCTTCGCCGTTTCTCGCCGTAGGTGATCGAATCATCGACAACGTGCCGACGTTTGTCAAAAACCTGGCAATCTCGCTCTTCGGAATGAACGACAAGGTCGTTCTCCTCCTTTCCATTGCCAGTGGCCTCATCGTGTTCGCCGCCCTCACCGGGATAGCGCACAGCCGCAACCCGATGCTCGGACGCGCACTCCTGGCGCTGTTCGCATCGGCCGGTGTACTAAGCACCGTTTTCCAGCGGACCGGCCCTGATCCCACGGAAGCTCTTCCGACGCTCATCGGGACCTCGATCGTTGGGGTTGTCCTCGCTCGTCTGGAGTACACGCTTGCGAATGCGTCGGGCACGCCGGCGACAACCGACCCGATGATGACCGCTCGGCCCTCCGACCGGCGCCGTTTCCTGGCCGCCTCCGGCCTGGCCATCGCCGGTGCGGGTGCGCTCGCAGCCGGGAGTCGGTTCATCACTGGCCAGAACTCGGTAGCCGCGGCGAGAAGCGCCCTATCGCTTCCGACGCCGACCAACACTCTGGCCCCCATTCCAGGGGCTGCGTCGGTTGATGCAGCCGGTGCCGTTCCTTTTCTCACGCCCATCAGGAACAACGGCTTCTACCGAATCGACATCAACACAACAATCCCCCAGGTACCGGTCGATACTTGGACTCTCAAGATCTCCGGCATGGTGGAACGACCCTTGACGCTCACCTACCAGGATCTGCTCGATCGAGAGTTCGTCGAGGCCGACATCACGCTCACCTGCGTCTCGAACACCGTGGGAGGCGAGTTGATGGGTACCGCTCGGTGGCTGGGAACCCGCCTGGATGACCTCTTGGACGAGGCCGGCATCGACCCTGCGGCTACCCAAATCGTTGGACGTTCCGTAGACGGCTACACCTGCGGTTTCCCCGTTTCCGCCCTGGATGGTCGAACCGCCCTGCTAGCGGTGGGGATGAACGGCGAACCACTTCCCCAGCGACATGGATTTCCTGCCCGACTGATCGTCCCGGGTCTCTATGGCTACGTATCTGCCACCAAATGGCTCGCCGAAATCGAGCTCACCACATTCGAAGCCTTCGACCAGTACTGGGTTCCTCGGGGCTATGCCGCAGAAGCGCCGATCAAACTCCAGAGTCGTATCGACACGCCGAAAGGTCTTCAGCGAGTCCCCGCCGGGACCGTCCCAATCGCCGGTGTCGCTTGGGCTCAGACGATCGGCATCGACGCGGTTGAGGTCAGTATCGATGAAGGCCCCTGGCAGCAGGCAGAGATAGCCGAACAGGTCACGATCGAAACGTGGCGGCAGTGGCTTTACAACTGGAACGCCACTCCCGGACGTCACGAAATAGAAGTAAGAGCGATTGATCAAAAAGGGGCAATCCAAACCCCTGATCGCTCCGAACCACTTCCCGACGGCGCTACCGGTCACCACACAATTGTCGTGATCATCGAAGAGTCATAGATCCCCCACCAAGCAATAAGAAAGTTGAATTCCATGAAGTACTCAATCACCGGCAACGGTTCGAAAAGAGCCTTGGCCCTCCTTGCAGTCAGCGCACTCACCTTTGCCGCCTGCGGCAGCGATGACCCCACAGCTGTCCCCGAAACCGAGGAGGTAGCTATGATGGGTGCGTTCGGCCCGGCGTGTTCTGCGATCCCATCCGATGGTGAAGGAAGCCTCGCCGGCATGGCCGACGACAACGCCGCCACCGCCGCATCCAACAACCCACTACTCACCACCCTCGTGACCGCAGTTGG
>JABDIY010000139.1 GCA_013003535.1 Acidimicrobiales bacterium
GACGGGCGGATCGAAGCGCTGGCCGCCGGTCGTCGATGGGAGGAGGATGAACAGTTCGACGACATCGCCGTGCTGGTTCGCGATGATCGCCGCGGACAGGGCTGGGGGACGGCGGTGGTCGGCGCGCTCTGTCGTTCCAGTTTCGAGCTCGATCGGCTGCCGCTGTATCGCTGCAACTGGAGCCGCACAGCATCCAAGGCGCTGGCATTGCGTCTCGGCTTCCAGCGTGTCGGAACCCTGGTAGCCATCACTCCCCCTGACCACAACCCCATGAGAGACGCTCACAGCTGATCGAGCCAACCTCACAAGCAGTGAGCCTCACCGGGTTGGCGGCTACCGTCGCTAGGCATGACAGGTGACGAACTGATCGAATTGGTGGGTTCTGGCGAAATCAACACGGTGATGGTCGCGTTTACCGACCATTACGGGCGTTTGATGGGGAAACGGTTCGACGCCGAGTTCTTCATCGAAGACGGCCTTGCCAACGGAACTCACGCCTGCAACTACCTGCTCACGACCGATATGGAAATGGAGCCGGTCAGCGGCTACAGCTACGCAAACTGGGAGGGCGGCTACGGCGACTTCCATCTCGTCCCGGATCTGAGCACGCTGGGCCGTGCCGGCTGGACTGAAAACGCCGCCTTGGTCCTGTGCGATGTGGTAAACACCAACACTCATGTGCCGGTGGCCGTTGCCCCCCGCACGATCCTGAAACAGCAGGTCGCCAAAGCGGCGTCGCTGGGGTTCGAAGCCCAAGCCGCCTCCGAGCTGGAATTCTTCATATACAGCGATACCTATCGGGAAGCTCACGAGCTTGGCTACTCCAATCTGAAGTCAGCGGGCTGGTATATCGACGACTACCACCTGCTCCAAGGCTCACGGGTGGAGAGCTACGTCGGTGCGGCCCGCCGAGCCCTTCGCACCAGCGGCATTCCGGTGGAAAACTCCAAGGGCGAAGCCGGGCGCGGTCAGCACGAACTCAACATCCGCTATGCCGAGGTCCAGACCATGGCGGATCGGCATGTGGTCATGAAACACGGCATGAAGGAACTAGCCGACAAACTCGAGGTGAGCGTCACATTCATGGCCAAACCCTCCACCGCCGAAGCCGGCAACAGTTGCCACATCCACCTGAGCCTTTGGGACGCTGCCGGCGATCGGAACGTCTTCGTAGACGACGCAGGGCGCAGCGACATCTTCCGCTGGTTCCTCGGCGGCTGGATGACCCACATGCAGGACCTCATGATTTGTTATGCGCCCACGATCAACTCCTACAAACGATTCCGGGAGGCATCCTGGGCGCCCACCCGTTTGGCATGGTCTGAGGACAATCGAACCGCCGGGTTCCGGGTGGTCGGACACGGGTCCAGTACCCGAATCGAATGCCGGATCCCCGGTGGCGATTGCAACCCCTACCTCGCCTACGCCGCCGCCCTCGCCAGTGGCCTGGACGGTATCGAGCAACGCATCGAGCCCCCTACGGAGTTCAAAGGCGACGCCTACTCAGCGGCCGATCTACCCCGAGTGCCGGCCACGTTGGAAGAAGCCCTGGCCAACTTCCGAGCCAGCGATATCGCCGAGCGTGTCTTCGGTCCAGAGGTAGTGGAACACTACAGCCGCTTTGCCGAAGCCGAGGTCGACGCATTCCACAGCGCCGTCACCGACTGGGAACAACGTCGCTACTTCGAGCAGATCTGACAGTGGCCGCCCGGGATGATGTTCGGCACCGGGTCTACTTGTCGGCGCTCAGCGCGAACCCCGCCATGAACGGCTTTTGGAGCGCGAGAAATACGATTGCCGGCGGTATCGAAACGAGCAACGCCGCCAGCATCAACGGCCCAAACGTCAAGCCGGTGTCGATCGTCTGGAGCCCCTGCAGTCCCACCTGAACCACCTGCTTGTCTTGATCGGAGATGATGAGCACTGGCCACAAATACATGTTCCAGACGAAGACGAACTGGATGACGGCCAATGCTCCGATCACGTTCCATGACAGCGGGATCAAAATCTTGAACAGGAACTGGAGCGGCGTGGCGCCGTCGATCTGGGACGCCTCAGAGAGGTCACGCGGCAGGTTGGCGAAGTGCTGGCGAAAGAGAAAGGCACCGGTGGCCGAGGCCGCAAACGGCACGGTGAGACCCGCCATCGTGTCCTTCCAGCCGAGATCGGAAACGATCCGGAACAGAGCCAGAATCATGACTTCGGTCGGCATCATCAGCGTGATCAGGACGAAAAAGAACACCAACCACTTGCCTCGGAAGTTGAAATAGACGAAGGCCAATCCGGCCAGCAACGACAGGACGGTCTTGGCCACGGTGATGATCGTGGCCTGGATCAGAGAGTTCAACATCAACCGGTCGAGCCCCCGATCATTCCACACCTGGTCGAAGTGTTTGCTGAGGCCGGATCCCGGGGTGAGCTGGAAACGGAAGATTTCGGCGTTGGTCTGAGTGGAGATAAGCGCGGCATACAGCAACGGGAACAAGATCGTGAGCATGGCGATCCACAGCCAGAGATGAGTGGGCCAGGATCGTCCCCTGATCAACCCTGGTTTCCCAACGTGCATGGAGAAACCTTTGTGGTGGTCATGCGCTGCCATAGCTGATCCGCCCTTCCGATTGCTTGAACTGCCAGGCCGTCAATGCGATGACCGCCATGAACAGCACGACTGACTGAGCGGCCCCTCTGCCCAGGTCGCCGTTGTCCACGCCTACTCTGATGATTTCGTAGATCGCCACCGACGTTGCTCCCGCCGGCGCTCCCTTGGTGAGGAAATCGATCGTTCCGTACACGTCGAAGAACGAGAACGTGAGGTTGGTGATGAGCAGGAAAAAGGCGATCGGGCCCAGGGCCGGCACGATGATGGTACGGAACCGCTGGAAGGCGTTGGCGCCGTCGATGGCGGCCGCCTCGATCTGTTCACGCGGCACGGTCTGCAGACCGGCGAGGAAGAAGAGCAGGTTGTAACCGAGCAGTTTCCATACCGAAGCCAGGATGATGGTGATGCGGGCCAGGGTGGCGTTCAGGGCGTAGTTTGGGAAGTCGTAGCCGAACCAACTGTCCGCAACGGCGGCGAAGATACCACCAGTGGCGTTGAACATCATGAAGAACAAGATTCCGGCCACCGGCGGTGAGATTGCGTACGGCCAGATCAAAAGGGTGCGATAGACCGTGATGCCCCGCACATACCCGTAGGTGAGGTAGGCCAGCGCCAAGCCGAACACCATGCTGAGCACCACGATGCTCGAGGAGATGATCACCGTGTTGAGGTAGATCTGGCGATAGCCGCCGTTGACGTCTTCGAAGATGTAGTAAATCGCAAACAAGAAGAGCACGATGCCGAACGGCCGGATTGCACCGGTGAGCCCGTGGGTGAACGAACCGGGAGTCACACGGTTGTGCCAGAGCCCGATTCCCCACATGAGGGCAATGGAACCCAACGGGAGCATCACCACCACGGCGGGGGTGGGAACGAGCAGTTCAGAGAAGTTGCTGAGACACCGCTCCCCCACCCGCGGCGCGCCCAGCCTGGTGAGCTTGGTGGAGAGCGTGAAGGTGTTATAAGCCGGGAGGTAGAGGAAGAAGACCAATATCACCAGCGTCGGTGACAGGAGCAGCCACGGCCAATACCAGCCGAGCCGGAACGTGCCGGTGCGGATCTCTCCGCTCCCAAGGTCCGCAGACTGCTGCGCCAGAACCGCCTTGGTTCCCGAACCGAACATCCATGCGAACGCTCCCGCCAGAGCGACCCCTAGAACGCCTTCGGTTGACTCGGCATCGGAGGCAAAGGTACAGAAATCCAGCGCCGCCAGAATCACTGACGCCCCGAGAACTCCCAAGACCAGGCCCAGGGCGACCTCTCGTTTGGTTGCATAACCAAACGAGAGGACGCCGATCGCCGCAGCGAGCAGGAAACTGACAATGATCCCCACGGCAGAGGAGTGTGCTTAGCCGTAGAGCTCGTTGTAGTCGTCGAGCAGGCGTTGCGCTTCAACCTGGGCGGAATCCATCCGGGTCTGCACGTCGAGGTCGTTGACGAGAATGTCTTCGACGGCGGCTGTTACTACATCCCGGATGGCGACGAAGTTACCGAGCAGCGCTCCGGTTGAGGCCGGGGTGTCGGCCGCATCGTTGAGCTGTGCGGTTGCCACTGCGGAGTTGGGGCTCTCAGTGAACCAGCCTTCGGCCTCCAGGACGTCGGAAGCAGCGTTGGTGATGGGGATGTAGCCGGTCACCTGATGCCAAAGGGCGGCGTTCTCGGGATTGGAGAAGAAGTTCATGAACGCCAGCGCTCCGTCTTCTTCTTCGGTTGAAAGCCCGTTGGCCATCCACAGGGTGGCGCCACCGATCAAGTTGCCAACGTATTCCCGGTCCTGGTTGTACGGCATGTAGGAACTCTTGACCTCGAACCCATTGTCCGCACCGTTTTGGGTGAGCACCGTGGTGTCAGAGGACGAGTAAATCAACATGGCCGCTTCTTGAGCATTGAATGCCGCGGCGGTGCCGTCCCAGTCACGCTGAGTTCCGGTGTAGACATAGTCGCCGCTGTCATCCAGATCGCTCCACCACTGGACGTATTCGATGGCCTCATCGGAGTTGAGGAAGACCTCGGTGGCCCGGCCGGAGCGACCATTGTCATTGTTGGCGAGGTTTGCGCCCATCTGACCCAGGGATTGTTCGAAGAACCAGCCATGGTTTGGCCAGGTGATGCAGTTACTCGGAGCGTCGGGCAAAGCGAGGATTGCGTCACAGGCTTCTTCAACGCCCTGCCACGTGGTGGGGGGCTCACTGATACCGGCCTCGGCCAAGATGTCCATATTGGAGAACATCGTGGTGGAAGAGGTGTTCCACGGCATCGAGTAGAGACTGCCGTCGATCGTGTAGTACTTGGTTGCGGCGGACACTACGTCGTCGAGGACCACCGGCTCTCCCAGTATCTCGGTACGGCCGGCTACCGCTTCAGTGACCGACTTGAAGATCGGGTCGCCATTGCCGTCCACCGCGTCGAGCGCCTCTTGGGTGGCAGCTTCGAAGAAGTGAATGATCTCGGGCGGGCTTCCGTCCTCGATCGCCAGCTGCGTCTGTTCGAATACCGTGTTGTAAGAGTCGAACGAGGTGACGATCACTTCATACTCTGGATGGGCAGCGTTGAACTCGGTCGCACGATCCTTGGTGAAGTTGAGACGAGCATCGTCACTGAAAGCGATCCACATCTCGATCGGTATCGCAGCGGCGGCGGAATCATCGGAGGCAGCCGAATCGTCCGACGAGGCGGAATCGTCGGAAGCGGCCGAATCATCAGAGGCGGCGGAATCATCCGTCGCCGCCGAATCATCCGACGAGGCGGAATCATCGCTGGAACTCCCGGAGCCGCACGCGGCACCGAAAATAGCCAGGGCAAAGAGCAGAGCAAACAGTTTCTTCACTGGAAAACCTCAGATCTGTAGAGGGGCGATCAGGCCAACCCTAGTCCCAAGAATTATTTCAGGAAGGGCACATAGTCCCTAGCAACGAACTCGCAACATGGCCTTTTTGGCTGATGGCGTGGCCTCCCCGATGCGAAACAGGCGTGAAGCGGACCGGTACGATTGAGACGGTGGCAGCTGTAGCGTTCCTCCGGGCGATGAATGTTGGCGGGCGGCGCCTCACCAACCAAACTCTTGCGGCGGCGTTCCATGCACTCGGCTTTCCAGAAGCTACGCCGTATCAAGCCAGCGGCAACGTGATCCTGCGGGAGGCAACCGCCGACGCTGCTACGGCCAAGCACATAGAGTCTGGGCTCGCCACGCACCTCGGCTACGACGTTCCCACCTTCCTCCGCTCCGCAGAACAAATCACCAGAATCGCCGCTGAATCACCATTTCGAGGGCAGTTCGGCCCCGAGGGCGGCAAACCGCAGGTCATCCTCCTACGGTTTGCCGCAGATCCCCCGCTAGCCGCGCTCGAACGCCTGCGACAGCCTAACGATCAATGGATCGTCGACGGAAATGAACTTCACTGGTTGCCCGCTGGTGGTCTGAGCCAGAGCGAATTGAGGTTCTCCGAGCTCGACAATGTGATCGGCCAGAACACGGTACGCACATTGGGAACCATCCAACGACTGGCGAAGAGACTCGCCGACTAGACGGTCACGCCGCGAGAGTAACCAACACGATGGTGCCGAAATGAGCGGCTGCCGCAATCACGGTGAGCACGTGCCAGACCTCGTGATAGCCGAAGATGGACGGGAACGGATCGGGACGGCGAAGCCAAAACAGAATCGCCCCTGCAGAGTACACAACACCCCCCACCACCAGGAGGGTGAATGCCGTGGCCGAAAGATTTCGAGCGATCACCGGTAGCCCCGCCAAGGCTACCCAGCCCATCGCCAGGTAGAGAGCGCTCGCCCACGACAGGTATCGGCGCGGTGCGAAAACCTTTACAGCAACTCCCACCGCCGCAATCGCCCAAACGGCCATGAGCAACGGGATCCCCCAATTGCGAGGCAAGGCGATGAGACAGACCGGGGTGTAGGTGCCGGCGATCTTCACGAAAACCGTGGCGTGATCGGCGCGTCGCATGATGATCTGGGCCCGCTCAGATTCAGCCAGGCGGTGATAGGCCGCCGACACCCCGAACACCGCAGCGAGCGACAGGCCGTAGACCCCAACCCCAAGCCGCTCGACGGCAGAATTGGAGACAAAGAGGAGAACGACTGCCGCCGGGAGCGCCATCAGAAACGCCCAGGTGTGAACGTGTCCGCGCCAACGGGGACGCGGAAGGCCACAGGCAAAGGAAATGATCGGTTGCCGCTTCTCCATTCGTGCCACCGTAGCCTACCTACCGGTAGGTAGGCGACCACTGGCCGTTAGTTTTCGGGCATTGCGGCGCGGCTGAGCCGACCTGTTCGCAGAAGGAGCTGCCGATTGACAGGATCATCCAGGTCATAGCGTCGATACGCCCAATACCCGATCGCCAGCGCCAGAAGGTCCAACAAAAGCCCTACTTCGACCGGGCGGTTAAATGCGGCCGCAGCGTCCTGAGGGAAATCGAAACCGAAGGCCGGCCACCACAACAGCGCGGCGTCGGTCCAGGTGCCGTCCAGCACGAGATGGAGTAGAAGCCCGATCGGAATGCCGAGCAGCCGACGCCGCACCAGGCGCCGTTTCGACGTTGCCAACATGACTATCGCCATCAGGCTCATGGCCGCCATCATCGTGTGCAACAAGCGGGGACCGCCGAAAACGATCTCGCTGAGCGGAAGTATCCCCCCAACCGCGACCACCCGGTAGTCAGCCATGGGGCTCCTGAATACCTCGGCCACAATGACCGGCGCCAGAATTGCGAACCACAGAACCATCAGTGAACGAGAATGGCGCCGCACTGTGGGCAATGCGCCACGGCGTCTTCGCCCATCTTGCCAATCTTGTCTATGGCCACCGCCGACAGGTTGAGATGGCACGCCTGGCACGCTCCCCCGGCAAGCCGGGCCACAACGATGCCCCCCTGGCTGTAGACGAGATCCTCATACGCCACCAAGAGGTCCGGTGGGACGTCGGCTACGGTCTCGGCTCGTTCAGCCGTGGCTGCTTCGGTCTCGGCGTCGAGTGCAATGAGAGCATCGGCCAGCTCGGCCTGGAGTTCGGCGATCTTGGCTTCATCGGCGTCGATTTCTGACTGAGCCTTGTCCAGTACTACCTGGAGTGACTCGGCCTGCTCCATGATCTCCAGTTCGGTGTCCTCCATGCGGGTCTTTCGAGCAGCGAGATTCTTGGACTCTTCTTGCATGGCCAGCAGGTCTTTGGTCGCAGTGATCGAACCGTCGTAGAGCTTCGCTTCAATGTCGGATCGCTTGGCGTCGATCATGGCGATCTCGTCGTCGAGTCGTTTTTGTTCACGCTCCAACCCGTGCCGATGCTCGCGTTCGCTCTCTACATTTGTGGCCACACCGGCTGCATGGGCTTTGATCTCGGCAATCTTGGCGGCCAGCGGATGGTGAGCTTTGGCGTGGGCCAACTGGGACAGCTTGGTGTCCAACTCCTGGGTGTGGAGGAGTTTCTCAAAACCAAGCGATGCCATAGAGGTGATTGTTGCTCAGCCGTTGGGGCTGGCGCCACTTGACGGCGGGGTTAGTTGCCTGCCATCTGGTGCTGGCGCAGGGACGGGCGGCGCCGGGACGGTTGTAACCGGGGCCGGAGGAACCGGGGCCGGTACCGGCGGGGGCGGGGGCAGCGTCGTTGTGGTTGTTGATTCGGTGGTTGTGGTGATTGCCCGGAAACAATCCTTCTTGCCGTCGCCGTCACTGTCGATCCGTTCGGTTCCATTCGGAGCGCTTCGATCGGATCCGCTGCAGAAGTCGATCTCGCCCGGGACCTTCAGTTTCCGGCCACCGCCGTAGGGCTCAGGATCGGTGAAGGCCACCGGCTCCAGGCCGGCGTGGTAGTCGCTGTTGAACTGGCCGAAGATGGTGGCCGGGACCTTGCCGCCGAACATGTTGCCCCAGCCTCGCACGTTGCGCATAGGGATCTTTTCATCGGGATGGCCCATCCAGACGGCGGTGGCGATGTAGTCGGTGTACCCCACGAACCAGGCGTCCTCATAGTTCTGAGCGGTACCAGTCTTGCCAGCCGCTGGGTGTCCGCCGTCAACCCGCCCGGCAGTTCCCGTGCCACGACGAACGTTGCCTTCAAGGGTCTCGGTTACCAAACGGGCTGTCTGGGTTGAGACGGCCCGTCGGCCATTGGGACGGTTCTCGAAGACGATGTTCCCGTCGGCGTCTTCGATGCGTTCGATGTATACCGGCTTGTTATAGATTCCGTCATTGCCCAGAGCGGCGTATGCGGCCGCCATCTCGAGGGCGTACACCTCTTTCGATCCCAGCGGAAGGGACAACACGGCTTCCAATGGGGTGGTGACACCTAACCGACGCGCCACCTCGATGACTTGTTCGTTCTGGACAACCTGCCCTAGCCGTACAAAAGCACAGTTGTTGGACGAACGAGTTACCGCATCGATCTGCTGGAAGTTATAAGACCCGGTTCCGCCCTTGACCACGTAGGGGTCCGGGTAACCCCCGGGGTTGTCGAATTCGCACGGGCTGTCGCCGCGTATCGTGTCACGGGGGGTGTAGCCAGCCTCGAATGCTGCCGCCAAAACGAACGTCTTCATAGATGAGCCGGGCTGCCGCAAACCTTGGGTAGCGATGTTGAATTGCTCCCGAGCAAATTCGGGCCCGCCGACCATGGCCACGACCGCCCCGGTGTGGGTATCCACAGACGCCATGGCGGAGGTGAACCCACGATCATCGATCGGCAAGATGTCATCACGAGCCTTGAGCGCGGCCTCCTGCGCAGCTGGATCGAAGTAGGTGTAGATCTTGTAGCCGCCGTAGTAGATGTTGTTGAATCGGGTCTGACGGTCCTCGCCCAGTGGAATATCAGGATCTTCCAGCAACGCCGCCAAGGCCTCGGCTACGTAGTAATCGTTGGGCTTGATGGGCTTGGGGGTCCGACGTTCGGCGGGCAACGGTGACCGCTTGATCTCCTCTGCCATGGCTTGGTCGATCAGCTCGACTGCCAAGAGGCGATCGACAACCACGGAGCGGCGGACTCGGGCTCGTTCGGCGTTGACCGTGGGGTCATAGGCTCCGGGCCGCGAGATGATCCCGGCGAGCAGAGCACCTTCTTCCCAACCCAGGTCTTTGATGTCTTTCCCGAAGTAGGTCTCGGCGGCCGCCTGGACGCCATAGGAGTTCGAACCGAAGTAGATGCTGTTGAGGTACCTCTCGAGGATCTCGTCCTTGGTGTACTGGGTTTCCAATCGGCGGGCCAGGAACGCTTCAGGAATCTTCCGGTCGAGGTTCTGCTCGGAGTTCAAAAGGCTCATCTTCACGACCTGCTGGGTGATCGTGGAACCTCCACCCTCGATTCCGCCGCTGTTGACGTTGGCGAGTGCGGCCCGGAACACCGCCCGGTAGTTGATGCCGCTATGGCGGTAGAAATCGAAATCTTCAACAGCCAGCACGGACATCACCACTTCTTGCGGGATGTCCTCCAGGTCTACCTTTTGACGGTTCTCATCTACGAGAAATGTGAGGAACGTTCCGTCCGCGGCATAGATAGAGGAACGTTCGGCCAGGTCAGGAAGGAGAATCTCGGCGCTGACGCTATCGGTGGAGGAAGGAATACTTCCGATCTGAGGTGCAATTGTGACCGCAGTGGCGGTGAAAACCAGTGACACCGCCACCAGAATCA
>JABDIY010000135.1 GCA_013003535.1 Acidimicrobiales bacterium
CCGATCCCTGCGGCGCAGCCACCACCTGGTTCGCATAGAAGTAGGCGAGGACCAGGGCGGCCAGGCCCGCTATCAGGGCAAGATAAATCCAAACTACGTCTTCCACCGGACAAGCTCCAAGGGGTCGGGAATCAGCGGAATACTAACGACTGCGAGGGTGCCGGACGGCCCGGGCCCGAGAGTCGGCCCGGTCATTCGCCGGATGGGTCCCATCACGCTCCTGTGGCTACTCGAGTCGGGGTGCGATCCGGTCCCACACTTGCGCTGTGGCAATGCCCTTCCCGGCCTGACATACGGTGAAAAACCCCGGCTGCCGAAGGTCCCCAAAGAGCCGGCCGACATCCCACGCGTTGAACTGGTCGGCGGACCACACATTGGCCCCCTGTCCGCGACAGCTCACCGGGCGCTCCCGATCATGAACAACATCGACCAGGCCGTTCGATTCCAAGTACAGGTAATAGAGCGTGTACTCAGTGAACGGCCGGTCCCCCAAGACACGCGCCACGGGCTTCTTCCACTTCCGTTCAATTTCCCGCATGAGCTCTCGGACGTGCAGCGTCGACAGCACAGCCGGAGTCACCGACATACCGGGTTGCGACATCCACCACCGGGGCCGCCAGATTCGGGGAGCAAGCCGCCGCACCCGAACTCGGACCCCCAGAATGGCGGCCGATTGGTACCACCAGTCACTGTGGGCGCTTCTAGAGGTCATAGTGATGGCCGCACGTCCCCCCGGGACGAGATCGCTGTACGACACCGGTTTGCAGCAAATCACGTCGGCGTCCAGGGTGAGGTAGAAGGGGGTGGCGAACCGGTCCGCTGCGATGAGTTTGATGATTTGCTGCCGGTACCAGCCGTCAAGGGGCTGTTGCGAGAGGCCCAGGGATTCCTCCGTGACCACCTCAGTCCGGTGCATCCACGATTCTTCGACGATTGCTTCCTCTACCGCGTCCTGCTCACCGGCTGGAACAACGACGAGAATCGATTCGAGAGTTTCCGCGTCACAGAACCGGTCCAGCGACCTCATCAGGATCCGGAAACGGTCGAAATCTGCGAGAAGGAGCGGGCACACTGCCTGCAAGCGGTCAGTCATCCTGCTTGCGTTTCCTTTCTCAGTTCCAGCAACCGAGCTCGCTCCCGTCGCGGCCCGCAGTCGCCCCGAGGGCAGGAAGCTATCGCCCCAGTGCGAGCGATATCCCATCGGTTCCGGTGGGATCGATTCCCATCAGACTCGAGACTGTGGGGGCTAGGTCCGCGATCTCGGCAGTGACGGATTCGGCCGACGGCTCGATCCCGGGTCCGGCGATCGTGAACCAGCCACCGGAGGCATGATTTCCCGTGCGGTCGGCAATCAGTCCCTCGA
>JABDIY010000208.1 GCA_013003535.1 Acidimicrobiales bacterium
TGGTGCCTTGACGCACCAAGGAGCGTTCCAGGCGGGTATGCACGTCATAGGCAGGGTCCCAGTACAGACCGTCGCCGGTGCCGGCCTGTTGGGCGGTGATCTGCCCAAACGGGTTATACGTCGTCGACGTCACATAACCATCGTCACCGAACGTGCCATCACCAGTCAGCGTCTCCGGAAGACCCGACACGGGGTCATAGTCGTAGGTGACCATCTCGCCGAGGGAGGCATCATCACCACCTGGGTAGGTGCGGGTCCTGAGGTTGCCGGACCCGTCGAAGGTGAACACTTCTTTGAAGTCTTGGGAACCCGGCATCTTCAGGGTGCGGGTCTCGAGCCGTCCTGCCTCGTCGTAGTGCCGCGGCATCTTCGCCTTCGACACCGAGTCTCGTTGTCGGTGCCTAGTCCCGGGCGTGCTGGCTGACTTCCCCAGCCCGCCCATCGCCCTCTTGGGTGTTCTGTAGCCAGAACAGATCCCCGACGTCGGGCGAATGGCCCAGTAACTCCCAATCACGCCCGGCCCTCTTCAGGGCTTCGTCAGGAGTCAAATCCCACCCAAGAAAACCACCATCCGTAACATCACCGATGTTCATCAGCCCGCGTTCTAGAGCAGCTCGGACGATCTCCAGGGAAATACTCCGAATTCCCTCTTCGGTCTCCGCCTGTCCGTTCGACCTCACGACCCAGGCGACTTCGGCAGCCATCACCCAGTCGTCGCAACCCCGAATCAGGAGCTCGTCAAGAAGCAACGCGAGATCTTTCATTGTTGTACGTGGATCCTTAGGTAATGGCCGTCGGAGAGCTTGATATCGATTGTCGGGCCACCAGAGCGCGAGATCGGACGGATCCCAACCGTTGAGCCGTCGGGCAGCTTCACCAGCTTGCCAGGATACGTCGAACCGGAGACCGGTGTGCCATCGACCGACAGGAGCCTGTACAGATCGTCAAGTTCGTCGGCACTGTTCACAACACTGACACCCGGACTCCGGCCTGCCGCAAGGCCCCGCACCGTGTCGTCGATCAGCTGAGCCCCTGCCGCTTCGGCTGCTGGGGACGCCACCGATCGAGCGGCCAACCTCACAAGCAACCTCTCCGCGGCAGCGGTCGCGCCAAGCACGAAGGGTGCCTCGACGACGGCTTGGGTGACTGGGTCCTCCACTGCAACGCCGTCATCACACCACTTGCAGAAGATGCCCGCCACACTGTCGACCTGACTCGGTGTTATTGCCCCCGAATCCAAGAACCCGTACGCAACGCAATAGCCCTCATTCCCAGCGCGACATGCAACTAGCGCACGATCCAAGGCCGACCTGGTCGCTGCGTCGAGCTCCGCCGCCGCCGCCTCCATGCGGTTCCGGATCTCGCATACGTGAGGGTTTCGTTGGCAGGCGGCTGCAAGCTGGACCGCGTGGGAAACAGGGTTGAAGCTGTCGTCTGTGCAGTTCGCCAGCCTTCCAGCGCATAGGTAGGACTCGTCCGGATCGTGTCCGGTCGGGTCAGTGTGGTTGGTCGGGTTGTTTCGCACGTAGGTGTACCTGTTGAGGTCTTGGGGGTTGGCGGGGTTGGGTACGATGGTGTCGGGGCTGATGAATCGGGCGATTCCTGGGTCGTAGTAGCGGGCGTTGTAGAACATGAGATCCGTCGCCGAATCGGCGATCTGTCCGGTGTAGGTGTGATCGGTCTCGGTGGGTGCTGAGGTGCCTCTTGGGTCCCCGAAGGGGTTGTACCGGTGCACCGCAACCGCCCCGCTCGACCCATCTCTCGTGAGTGAGGTGGAGCCGAGGTGGTCTTGGGCCAAATAGTGGAGGTCGCTGCCGTTTCGCACCGCCACTGTCCGTCCTGCGAACGTGTAGTAGCTGGTTTCGGTGGTGGTGGCACCGGCGGTGGTGTATTCATAGACCCCACCCACATACACGGTTGACTCCGACCCGGTGGTTCGTTTCACCCGGTTGCCATCGGCGTCATACAGGAAACTGGTAGTCCCCGACGTGTCGGTGACCGATTCGAGTTGGTGATCGTCGTCCCAAGCCAGTGTTTGGGTGTCACCGGGGATGTCCCGGGTGATCATGTTGCCATTGTCGTCGTAGGTGAAGTCATCGGACCCGTACTGCGTGACCGCGTGGGGTCCAGC
>JABDIY010000051.1 GCA_013003535.1 Acidimicrobiales bacterium
GCGAAGCATCGTGCCCAGGCCGCTTCGAGCGCCGTGGTTTAGAGGCTGCCGGCGACGCTGGTGGCGACACCGTCGATGGCCTGGCCCAGCAGGGTGAAGCCGGCGATACACACGACGGCGATGAGGGCGAGCAGGAGGGCGTACTCGGCCATGCCGGCACCCTTCTGTGCACGGTTGGCGGCATTCTGAGCTGCGACGTAGAAGTAAAGCATTGGTATTTCTCCTTGAGGTTTGGTTTGTATGGGATCGAACTGTGTTTCGTTCCGCTCCACAAAGAATGCAGCAGACCGCCAGACCTCCGAATCGTCAAGATTGGGTATTCGCATGTGCCATGTCTAGGTAACGATGCCCTCGCCCTTGAGATCATCACGCGGTACTCAGTACCTTGTAGTTGAAGGCGGACCCAGGGAGTGGAGCGGTTATGGGTGTTGCAGTGGGCATGCGGAAAGCTGCTGGTGTCAATGGATACGTTGGACCGGATAGGCGCTACATCTCCGCGGAGAAAGCGCTGCGGTCGGAGTGGTTCTTCGCCACGGTTGCTTTGGCGATCGTGGCGCTTCTGAGCATCACCCCCCTTGCCAACGGCATCCAGCCGATAGAGGGTTTGACAACGGCCTCTACGGCTTTCGTCAGCGTTGCATTTGCGATCACGCTATTGTCGGGCTGCCTCTCGTGGTTTCGCAGCTTCGTCCTCCGGATAAGCGACGAACTGGAGTCCGGATTTCTCTATCTGTTGGTGGCCACCGGTTGGTTGGGACCCGTCTATGTTGGTCAGGTCTACGATCTGGCCCGCCCCGCCAATGAAGGCCTCTTCATCCTGGGGAGCGCAGCGAGCGTCGCCATGACCGCAATGATTCTGCTGTTCCGGAAGCGCCTCCTGGGTGCTGTACAGAACTGGCCGGCCCGCTCGGCTCTCGCCCTCAGTCCTCTTCTTTTCGTCACGGTTGGCGGGACGATCGCAGGCTGGGATCCATCCCGATCGTCGGTTGTCTCCACCGTTCTGGGGGTGCTGGCCGTCCTCGGTTTGGGGCTCACCTACATCGGTTGGACACGTAACCGCCCCTCACTGGGCTTCTTCGGGCTCCAGCTCACAGGCCTGGCAGCCGCCGAAGCAATCCGGCAATGGTTCACCGCAGATCGGGATCTCGCCCTGGCGTGCGCTGCACTGTTGGTGTGCGGCAGTGCCATCGTTGGTTTCTACGGAGTGGTGGTTTCGATTCGGGGGGACCTGTCTGGTAGAGACAAGCGCCTTTTCTCCTCTTATGTTGAGAACCAGAAGCTGGCTGTGCAAATTGCCGCTGCCCACCAAAACTCGGCCGAACAGATGCACAGCCTCCGCTCTGGTCTACTAGGTGTCGAAGCCCTCGCTCGCTCGATGGATGACCCCAAGGGAGTAGCCGGAATCTTGGCTGCAGAAGCGGAGCGGCTCCGTGGCCTGACGACGGAAAAGCGTTACGAGCTCAGCCATTTCGACATCATGGACGACCTCAACAAACTTGCCGAAGTCCACTTGAGGGCCAGTAGCCCCTGCACCGTAGAGGGCCCGAACTCGCTCATGGTGAAAGCGGCTCGATCCGAGACGATCGATGCCGTCCAGAGCCTCCTCGCCAATGCGGTCCGCCACGCTCCCGGCTCACCGGTCAAAGTGCGAGTTGGGATCACTGGCGACCCGTTCGCCGCAGTAGCGATCACCGTGGAGGACCGGGGACCGGGCATCCCACCAAAGACCGCACTCAAGATCTTCGACCGCGGCTTCACCACCCACCGAGACGGCACCGGAATCGGTCTCGCGGCGGCGAAGCAGGTGGTGGAGAGCCAGGGCGGGAACTTGGTGTTCCAGAATCGCATCGGCGGCGGTGCTCGCTTTACGATGCTCATTCCTCTTGATCCACTTGGCTACGAGATGCCGACGGCGCCACCGCAACGTGAAACGGACGACTTGCCAACGGGTGGCCGGATGTTCGCTGGGGCCGCGGAATGATCCAACCCAACCTGGAGCAAGGCAGTCCCCGTTGCACGGTCTTGCTTGTGGATGATCATGAGATCCTCACCATGGGGATGGCCGCCTATCTTCGGTCCGACGGTTTCGCCGTCGAAACCCTCAATCCTTCGTGTCCCGATGATGTTCTCTCTCATCCTGTAGTGACCCAGGGCGGCGTGGTGATCAGTGATCTCCAGATGCCGGCGATCCCTGACGTTTTCGAACTCATCGCCACCCTGACTGCCCGCCGGGTTCGGGTCGTGGCGCTCACCGGCTCAACGGATGCGCTGACGACTGGTCGAGCACTCCGGGCTGGCGCAGTGTTGCTCGTACAAAAGTCGGAGCCGCTCGACGGTCTCGCCCAGCTGCTTCAAGCAGTGGCCGAGGGCCGGCCCGTTCGCACTGGCGAACGCGAGGTTCGGCTGAGCGACCTACGGCACCTGGAGCGGACTGAGCGAGAGACGTTCGCCGTGTTCGAGCTCCTCACCAATCGCGAAACGGCGATCCTCTTCCACCTGATGGCCGGGCGGTCAGCTAGTGCAATAGCGGACCAGGACTATGTCTCGCTCGCTACTGTCCGGGCTCAGATCCGAGCTATCTTGGCCAAGCTGGGCGCCAACTCGCAGCTCGAAGCGGTAGCGATGGCCAATCGGGTGGGCTTCGAACCTCGGCAAGTCGCCTGATCACAGGTGGTCACAAAGGTCTTCGGATTCTTTGCAACTAACGGTTCGGTCATACGTCTAGATAGCTGACGAAGTGATGAGTGCCGCCGCTCTGAACCTGCCGCTGGCGGTGCACTTCGTTCGTGCTCCTGGTTTGCCGGGAGGGAAAGCCAAGACCGGTGGGGGCGACTCCGGCTTGGCTTTCCGACGCGTTTACACCCGCGATGCTTTAGTGCTGCTACCACCCTGCCGATGCTTATAGAAGCAGATGGTCCGTCCGGACTTCATCGCCCATCGAAAGGCTTTCATCGTGCTCGCGGCGCTCCCCACATCACCCTGGCAACCGACTGTTTTCGACCCATCTTCTTGGAGCATCATCCAGTGAGTGACGTCATTTCTGTTCTCCTGGTAGAGAACGATCTCGCCGACTTGCGAGCAACCACCACGATCCTCGAGCAGGTCCCCGAGTCCACGTACGAGATCACTTCGTGCAACGGTTTCCGGGCAACGAAGCAGTATTTCGAGGACAACCCGCAGGCCCGTTTCGACGTTTGTATGATCAATTTCCGCTTGAATCGTTACAACGGTTTCGACGTTCTCAAGTACATGGTCGAGGGGCACCAGCAGACTCCCTGCGTCATGCTCACCGAAGTCGCCGATGTCGCCGCCGATCGGCGAGCGATGAGGATGGGCGCGGCCGACTACTTGGTGAAGGGTCGGTTCGATTCCGAATCGATCGAACGGGTCTTGCGGTACACGATCGACAACGCCAGAGTGCTCAACAGCTTGAAGGAATCTGAGGCCCGGTTCCGTTCCGTGGTGGAGTCTGCATCGGACGGCATCGTTCTGCTCGATGATGACGGCGTTCTGCTGGCCACCAACCGTGCGGCCAATGAGTTGTTGGGCGCATCAACCAAGAATCTGGTCGGCCGGCCATGCGTTGAGTTTCTGACGGAGGAATCCGGGGCGGTCGTTACCGAACAATTGGCCGGCGACGCCGGCTACAACGGCTCGACTGACGGCTTGAAACCGCTGGAAACCCACGTGATCCACGCTTCGGGCAAGCTCGTCCCGGTGGAGCTGACCGTGAGTTCCTGGGTCTCGGCTGGTGACCGTTATTGGAGCATCATCATCCGCGACCTCACGGAGCGCAAGGAGATGTCGGACAAGCTTGTGTATCAGGCATTCCATGACCCGCTCACCGGTCTCGCCAATCGAACACTCCTCAAGGAGCGGGTGGTGGAACGATTCCGGACGATCAGACACATCGCCGGCACGCCGGCGTTGATCCTGGTTGACCTGGACAACTTCAAGCTGGTGAACGACACGTTTGGGCACGAAGCAGGCGACGAGCTGCTCATCGTTGTAGCGAGCCGTCTTCGAGACTGCGTCCGTGACGCCGATCTCGTTGCCCGCGTTGGTAGCGATGAGTTTGCCGTACTCCTCAATGGCTGTGATTCGTTGATCGCCGCCAAGGCGGTTGGGCAACGTTTGATCGATTCCTTGGCCGAGCCGGTGACGATCGGCGGGTTGCCGATCATCGCGTCTGGAAGCGCCGGCGTTGCAATTGTCGCCTCAGCCGAGGTCACCCCGGACGCGCTGTTTCGGAACGCTGAGGTGGCAATGCATTCGGCCAAAGCCAACGGAAAGAACCGCATGGCCCTCTTCGAGGAATCCATGCATCACGCCAGCTTCGAGCGGATGCGGATGGAACACGACCTGCGGGAGACGCTCGCCGCCGGTGCCCTTCAGGTGGCCTATCAACCCGTGGTCAGCCTCACCGACGGGAGTGTTCACGGTTTCGAAGCACTCGCTCGGTGGACCGATCCCGCTCGGGGAGTGGTTCCGCCGGACGTTTTCATCGCGGTTGCCGAGGATGCCGGACTCATCGAACAACTCGGTCGGACCGTGATGAAGCGGGCCGTGGAGGAAACCGCCGCGTTGCAGACCCGAGATCAGATTCCCTATCAAATCAACGTCAATCTCAGTACCCGCCAACTGGATGACCCCGATTTGGTCTCGTTCACGCGATCACTTCTGGAGGACTCTGGCCTTGCGCCCGGCTCGCTCACACTGGAAGTGACCGAGAGTGTCATGGTGGGACATGTGGAGCGAGCCATCGGGGTTCTGAACGAGCTCCGCGATTTGCGGGTGAAACTGGCCCTGGACGACTTCGGAACTGGTTACTCGTCACTGAGCTATTTGCATATGCTTCCGTTGGACGCTCTCAAGGCGGATCGCTCGTTCGTGACCCGCTGCAACGAACCCTCCGGTCGAGCGCTGCTGCGGGCGATCCTGGCGGTAGGGCGCAGCCTCGATCTGCATACCGTTGCCGAAGGCATCGAGGATGAGAACGAACGTTCCGTGTTGGCCGGGATGGGCTATGACTACGGACAGGGTTACCTCTTCTCAAAACCCGTGACGCTTCTCGAGCTCGCGGTGTATTTGGAAACCGCCCGAACCACGGCGCGCTGATCGGTGCGAAAACGAAGGCGGCCCCGGGAGTTCAGTCCCGGGACCGTCTTTCAGATCATGTGATCAGGTCAGTTCGTAGGGAGGTACGGCGCCCGGTTCACGAACTCGGCGTTGATCGCTACGTAGTAAACAACCTCGGCCCGGCTTCCAACGGTGCGTTGCGGGTTCTTCCCGCTGTTGTTGGTGCCGTTGAGAATGTCGGTCCAGTAGACCACGCCGGCCGGTTCGCCCTGGCGGCCCAGGATGTTGAAATAGACCCGCTCCAGGAAGACCGAGTTGTTCGGGGCGTCGGCATAGGTGTTTTTGAATTCCGTGCCCTGGGCGAAGAACCCGGCGATCGGTAGGGTTCCGTAGGTCTTGCCGTCAATTTCGCCTCGTGACACGGCAATCCAGTACTTGACACCCTTTACGTCGGGCACCCGGCCGAAGAATGCGTTGTAAAGGCGCAGGAGTTCGGGATCCTTGGCGGTGTTGTAGTCAACGGCGTTGATGAGCTCGTTGAGCGTGGCCGCGTCGGCGATCGTTCCCGGCCCCACCTCGGATGCCTTGTCTACCAATGCGACACAGGCCGAGGGGGTCTTCTGGCGGGTCTGCAGCGTGTTCGGTCCGCCGGGTTGTGCAGTGCTGGCACTCTCGAGCCCGAGGAGGGCGATGCCCCAGTCCTTGACCACGTTGTGATCGGAAGTGGAGATGATCGTTGAGCCCTGCACGCGCAGGACACTGGTACGAGACAGCGGGCTGCGGCCCCAGGCTGCTTCCAGATTGTCAGCGGTGACCGGAGTGGTGGGGTTGCTGTAATTCGTGATCATCTGCTCGACGTTTTTGAGCACCGTGGTCAGTGATCCGTCGCCGCAGTTGTCCGTTGTCCGCAGCATCATGATGTGGTTTTCCAGACCGCCGGAGGTGGTGTTGATCAGATTCTCGCCGAAGAAGGTGAAGTCATAGGTGAGCAGCGTTGCCGTGAGGTTCACGTTGCCGCTGACCTTGATTCCGCTGTTGTTCAAGTAGACCGGTGACTGGCCGCCAACCAGCGCCACGGGGAAGTTCCGGCTGGTGGGGTTGCTGATGAGATTTGCCGTGCCGTTCAACGGTGCACAGGCCACGATCGTGTTGGCGGCGTTGACGATCACCACGGCCGGTTCACCGTTGTTCAGCTCCAGGAGTTCGTTCCCCGCGAATGCGGCCATCGGGTCATAGGTCCAGCGCAGCACGCCTTCGTTCCCGGTTTCGATGGTGTTGTCGCCTTCGAAGCTGAAGTCGTTTGCGCCGAATCGAGCCAAATTCGGGGCACAGGTGGTGGGAGCGGAATCGGCGTCGACGGGACCGGCGAGCCGGGCTCGATAGGTCGTGTTGGCTGGCAGTCCGCTGATCTCGACCGAGAGCGACGGGCCGCTGTCCCCGGATGTGTTGGCGGCGAGAAGCCCGATTCCGCTGGCCGAGGAACCTCCAGCCGCACTGAATGTGAGCTCGAAGAAGTTCTTCTGGACCGGAACTGCCGGCTCCGGATCCGCGGCCGCAACGGGGCTGACACTGGCGAGGGCCGCGATAGCAGCGACAGCGACACCAGTCGCCACCTTCCAGCTACGCCGCGAGGGGGTGTAAACATGCATTTCAGTTGCGCCTTTCAGGGGTGATGAGGTCGGTCCCGCCTGGGTAACCGAACTAGAGCATGATTCCGCACTGTGTCCCAGATGGCAACTCATCGGGTAGTTCCACCCGCCTCGCTGGGTCGATCGGCGAAGTCCGGCCAGGCCCGCAGTGGCCGTTACGCTGAGAAGATGGTCAAACCCCAGAGCGTCGACGAGGTTGCAGTGGCGTTGGCCGAGCACGATTACTTGGCCGACATCGGTCTTGCCACCAGCATCTTCCTGGCTCTCACGCTGGAACGCCCGCTCTTCTTGGAGGGGGAAGCTGGCGTAGGCAAGACCGAGGTGGCCAAAGTGTTGTCCCGCTGGACCGGTGGTGAACTCATTCGCCTCCAATGCCACGAAGGAATCGATTCCAGCCAGGCGGTCTATGAATGGGATTATGCCCGTCAGCTCCTCCACCTCCGAACCGCAGAAGCGACCGGTCGGGCCACTGACGCTTCAGCCGATCAGCTCGAAGCGGAACTGTATGACCCCCGCTTTCTCATTCGTCGACCGCTCCTTCATGCCCTATCTCCCACCGACGGGCCCCGCCCGATTCTGCTCATCGACGAGGTGGATCGTTCCGACGACGAGTTCGAAGCGTTCTTGCTGGAGGCATTGAGTGACTACACCATCACGATCCCCGAGATCGGCACGATCCACGCCGATCGACCGCCGATCGTGATCCTCACCTCCAACCGCACCCGAGATGTCCACGATGCGCTCAAGCGGCGCTGCCTCTATCACTGGGTGGAGCACCCGTCGTTCGAGCGAGAAGTGGAGATCGTGAAAATGCGGGCACCCGGCGTCAGCGATGCTCTGGCAAGACAGGTTTCGGCGATGACCGAAGCCATGCGGGGGTACGGTCTGTACAAGCCCCCCGGTATTGCCGAAACAATCGACTGGAGTTTGTCGCTGGCGGCCCTCGGACGCATGGAGCTGGACGACGACACTGTCAGCGCCACGCTCGGCACAGTTCTGAAGTATCGAGAGGATCAGGCCAAGATCAACGAACGCGGCATCCACGAGATGGTCAAGGCGGCACTCTTCAAGGGTGGGAGCGGGGTCGACCCGCTCCCTGTGGCCGGCTCGTAGTATCGGGTCCTAGTACGAGGTAGCGGAGACTGTGCTCAAGAAGGAAATCGATGGTGTCGTGGAGTACACCCCCCGGCGATTCGGCGATGACCGAGGATATTTCGCTGAGACGTTCAATGCCCGAACCTACGAAAACCTCGGCATCCGTGGAGCTTTTGTGCAAGACAATGAGAGCCTGTCGGCCGAACCGGGCACGGTCCGGGGTTTGCATTTTCAGATGGCGCCATCGCCGCAGGGAAAGCTGATTCGGATCATTCGAGGCGCGGCACTGGATGTGGCGGTGGATCTTCGCGTGGGCTCGGAGACCTTCGGTGATCACGTTGCGGTTCGTCTCGACGGTGCGACGGGGAATCAACTCTGGATCCCTCCGGGCTTCGCTCACGGTTTCTGCACGCTCGAGCCCGACACTTTGGTGGCGTACAAGGTGACCGCGTACCACGACCCCGAAACTGATCGTTGCATTCTTTGGACCGATCCGGAGCTGGGGATCGATTGGCCCGTCGACGTCGCATCGGCAACGTTGTCAGCCAAGGATGCCGCTGCGCCGCTTCTCGCCGACCTCGGCGATCCCACAACGTTCTTCTGATGGTGACGGTTCTTGTTCTCGGCGGAGGCGGGCAGGTCGGCCGGGAGTTGGCGTTGGCCCAGTGGCCTTCCGACACCCGTTTGATCGTTAGGGACCGCACAAGCGCAGACATCACGAATCGGAGAGGTGTCCTCCGACTGGTCGATCGCGAAGGGCCGGACCTCATTGTGAATGCCGCTGCCTACACAAGGGTTGACGACGCCGAGGATGAGCGGGACGTGGCCTTTGCGGTCAACGCGACCGGCGTTGGGTACCTTGCCGAAGCGGCTGATGCCGCCGGTGCAACGCTGATACATCTGTCTACCGACTACGTGTTCGACGGAACCAAGGACGGTTGGTATTCCGAGGAGGATCAACCGTCCCCAGCCAGTGTGTACGGCGAGAGCAAACTCGCCGGTGAGCGGGCGGCGTTGCGGGCGAGAAAAGCGATCGTGCTTCGTACGTCGTGGGTCTACGGTTCGGCGCGGCCCAACTTCGTCCTGACCGTGCGGCGGCTGGCCCGGGAGCGAGATGAGCTGGGAGTGGTTGCCGATCAGTTCGGTTGCCCGACCGCAGCCAAGGACATTGCCGGTGCGATCGTCAGGATCGTTGAACAAGGCGCCTCCGAATTGGGGTTGTTCCATTTGGCAGCTCCCGATGACGCTTCGTGGTGGGACCTGGCCGAAGCGGCGATTTCCCAAATGGAGCCACCTCGAAATCCGGTTCTTAACAGATTGACCACCGACCAGTTTCCCACCCGTGCCCGTAGACCTGCCAACTCTCGGTTGGACTCTTCGAAACTGCTTGCCGGTTATGGCATCCAGCTCCCACCGTGGCGAGCCACGTTGGCCTCGATCTCAGCGGAGTTGAATTCTCGGTAGC
>JABDIY010000004.1 GCA_013003535.1 Acidimicrobiales bacterium
ACCGGTGAGGAAGGTGAGCAGCCAGAAGCCGACTGAAACGATAAGGAGGAACGTGAAGACGACCGTGGGAAAACCCAGCGATACTTCCATGAACCTGTCCAACGCGCACCTCTCTGGCCTACTGGCCGCTTGTTACTGTTAGTAACGTCGGCGCCTGTCGCAGAGTTCCTGAGCTATTCCCGATTTCGATGAGCACAGCTACCCAAATCCGAGTCTCTCCGCAACGGCGAACGGCCCGGAGGGAAAGTAGAGCTTAGAACTGGGCGGCGTTGGTGACGCTTTCCCAGTCGGCACCAACGTTGCCCTTGTCCGGGAAGCCCCCGAGGTCGCGAAGTATCCGAGCAGTGTGCATCAGATTCCAGGTCATGATCGTGGTGTTCTTGTTGGTGAAGTCGTTGTCGAATCCGAACGGCTTGCCCGTGTCGGGGTTCTCGTCGCCGTAACTCGGCCCGGGACCGGCCTCGCCAATCCAGCCGCAGTCGGCCTGAGGCGGAACCACGAACCCGATGTGTTGGAAGGCGTAGAGAAGCTCCATTCCCACGGCCTTCACGCCATCCTCATTGCCGGTCACGATGCACCCAGCGGTCTTGCCATAGTAAAGGTACTGGCCCTTGTCGTTCTTCTTGCCACTGCTGGCATACAGACGTTCGATCGCCAGCGTTGCCAAGCTGCTCTTCACGCCAAGCCAGATCGGACTACCGATCACCAGGATGTCGGCGGCCATGATCTTGGCCTGAATTGAGGGCCATTCGTCAGCCTCGGCCTCGTTGTCGGCCACGGCATCGGTCACCATGCCGAAGCCGATCTTGTGGTCAAGCATGTGGATCGTCTCTACGGCGACCCCTTCGGCTTCCATGATCTTGGACGACTTACTCATCAACTTCTGGGTATGGGAGTCGGCGTTGTTTCGTTTCAGGGATGCGTTCAGGTAGACGGCGGAGAGGTCGGCGAAGTCAGTCATGCTCATGGTCTACCAACGATCCTCACCTCACCCAAATTCCTGCTGGACGCGATGGGATCGGAGGAGCGAAACCCGAGCGACGGCTCGGCGGATGAATCGCAGAATCGAATGGGCGTCGCCGGGTCGCATGAATGCCACGTAGCCGATGAGCATCCCTGGAAAGAAATAGCCCAGGCGCATCGCGTAATCGAACGAGAAATGAAGAGCAATACCTAAAACGATCGCCAGCAACCGGGTACGACGATTCCACAGCAGCAACGGCAGTGTGATTTCCAGCCCGAAGGCTATCCATGTGGAGAGGCTGCCCAGAATCACGTTCTCGCGGACGAACCCCGGTACGTAGAAGCGCTCGAATTCCTCCAGCCCCAAGGCGATCGAGGCCGCCGTGCCGTTGTGCCAGCGACTGCCCGGCGCTTTGGCGATTGCGGTAGCTATGTAGATTGCACAGAGCTGGAACTGGAAGACTCGAAGCACCCACGCTGGCCCAAGCGGCCAGCGCCGTTCTCCTCCGGGCTCGGTCCTCCTCCCCCGCGGTCCGATCGAAAGATACCGGGACGGGGTGAGTACGGCGAAGACCGCGAAGTAGAACGCCCAGAGCCGGAGTAGGACGTCGCTGGCGTTCATCATGACGATCAGGTCCTGCTGGAGCGACATCATGGTGTACCAGATCAGCGGGGCCGCCAGTTTCACGAATCGTCCCGCCGTGAGTGACAGAGCCGAGACGATGAGCACCACCACGGCTACGACGGCCGCTTCGTCTTGGCGGAACCACTGCAGAGCACCAATTCTCCAATTCGAATAGCTCGGCTGGGCAAAGAGACCGTCATGAAAATAGAACGCGGCGAAGTCTGGCAGCAGAGCGAGACCCCAAAGCAGGCTGGTAAGCCCCAACAAAATGCGGATCCAAGTGATGTTGATGGTGGATTTGGGAGCGAACCAAAAGGTGTTCCACCGCTCCAGTCCGCGGCCGAGAATGCTCATGATCCCACCACTGCAAACGGGACAGAAAGCATCTCCTCGTCCTGCCACGCGCTCACCGTGCCGGAGCCGGGCTCGGGCACCTTCCTCGTTCTCCGATAGAGGACGATATTCGTGACGTCCCGACCGGAGTACTGCTCCCTGATCCACAGCGCCGTCGGCCGAAGCAGCCGACGATTCTCGTCCCGCCTGACTCGTGACTCGAACTTTCGCCACCGAAACTCTCGGTAAGCGCCGACGAAGGGGTCGCCATGAGGGAACTCGTACCGCTCCACGGTCCCGTCAGCAAAAGTCACGTCGGCTTCAACTCGATACGAGGTACTCACCGGGTTCGGTGCGAACACTCCCCAGTCCTGGCCGATTCCGACAACCCACACCGTTTCCTGAATCGGAGGGCGGAGCAGGTCACGGGCGTCGCCGTCAGGAAAATTCCACACGACCACGAAGTACATGAACGCGACAAAGAGGACAGAAAGGAGGACTCGACCGAGACGCGTGTCCACGAACCATCCCGGATCGTCCGTTGTGGTGCCTTGATCTTCCACGCTGGCCGAGAGTACTCCAGGTCTCCTAGGGCTGGATGAACACCTTGCCTCTCGGGTCGGCGAGTGCCTCTACCAGCGTCTCCACCGCCGAATCGAGTTTCACAGTGGCGCCGACTTCGGTGCTCCAGCGGCCGTCGCTGAAACGAGCCTGGACCTCGGCGAAGACGGCGAGTTTCTCATCAAGCGCTGCTCCGCTGAGCCATGGAGAGAGCCAGAAACCTTTGATCACCTTGTTCCGGAAGATCAACTCGCCCGTATTGGGCAGCGGAGGCGTTTCGGGACTAAGCGACCCGTAGATCATCCACGTGCTGTCTTTCCCCATGGCATTGAACACCTGGGTCGACGTAGCGTCGGCCACGGCATCGATGAAGAACCGGGGTTTGCGTTCCTTCATGGTGGAGGTGAGTTCGGCGGCGAAGTCGTCTTCGGTCTGGTTGAGAATTACCGTTGCGCCAAGATCGGTCAGTACCTGGTTGTGAACATCGCGGCGCACGATACAGATCGAGTCCAGCCCACTGTCCCTTGCAAGAGCAACGATGAACTTGCTCACCTGGCTGGCGCCGGCGGTAAGGACGATGCCGGGTGAACCGGCCGCCTTGGCCTCTTCGAACATCGCCGCTGCCGTGAGTGGATTCACGATGAAGCCGGCGGCGTCGTGGTCGCCAACTGAATCCGGCTGGGGTATGCACAGCATGGCCTCCGCGACGGCGTGGGTGGCCCAGGTGCCAGTGCCGTCGGGTGTAGCAGCGAAGCTGACCCGCGTGCCGATCAGCGACTGGGCATACGGATCCTCCCCGGCGGCGATTACCGTTCCGACTCCCTCGAAACCAGCCGGTTTGCCGGCCCTCCGAGGTTGACCGTACTCGCCCTTGAGAAAGTGCAAATCCGAAGGATTGATGGGGGCCATCGCCATCCCCACCAAAACCTGGCCAGCCGCCAAGTCTGGGACGGCGATCTCTTTGAATTCGAGATACGGCTCCATCGTCTCAAAATGTATCCCTCCCTCAGGGTTCGGGTTGTAGCCGTCCTGCTTCACGACGAGAGCCATTATGGAATCGGGAATGCCGGATGTCATGAGTTGAGCGTAGGAGGGACTGTCCTTAGTACGGTGTTCCGGTGCCGACCGCTGACTCCACCGGCGCTACATTGCCCGCCCCATCCGACACTGAGATTCGAAGCCGCATCCTGCGCCAAGCAGCCTCGATTGGGCTCGCCGTCTCCCCTTTTGCCCTGGCTTTTGGCATTCTGTGCGCCGAAGCAGACTTTCGCTTGATCGAGGCGATCGGCTTCTCGTCGATCGTCTTCGGTGGCAGCTCGCAGTTCGCCTCGGCCCTTGTACTGGCTGACGGTGGAACCGTTACAGCAGCCGTTGTGGCGGGCGGTCTCTTGGCACTCCGATCATTGGCGTTCGGCGTAGTTATGGCTCCTGCCTTATGGGGGCCATTTTGGTGGCGGGCCGCTGTATCGCAGTTGATGATCGACGAATCTCTGGCCGTTGGCGCCCTCCAAACCGACCTCCGATGGCGGCGGTTTGGCTATCTCGCTGGCGGCATCGGTGTCTTTGTTCCGTGGAACCTGTTCACCATCCTGGGCTTTACGATCTTCGGCGGCGCCGGTGACTTAGTTACATCGCTTGGAATCGACGCCACAATCCCGGCGGCGTTTCTGGCGCTCCTCTGGCCCCGTCTCAGCGATCCCAAACAACGCCTGATCGCCGGCGTTGGTGCCGTTGTCGCGATCGTGGGAGCACCGCTGCTGCCTCCGGGTATTCCGATCGTGTTGGCCGCAGCCGCGGTGGCATTGCTCAGGCCATGGCGGAAGCAAACAAGTCATCTAGCGGGTGTGTCGTGAGGAATCCACTGCTTACCGTGTTGGTTCTAGGGGCCATAAGTTACGCGTTGAAGTCTGCCGGTCCTTTGCTTCTCGGTGGCGATCGGACCCTTCCGGCATGGTTGGATCGAACCGCGGTCCTACTTCCGGCCCCGCTGATCGCCGCCCTCGTGGCATCGTCTACGTTCGTATCCGATCGCCAGATATCGGTGGATGCCAGAGCGGTTGGTCTGGCGGTTGCCGCCGTCGCCCTGTGGCGCAAGGCTCCTTTCATCGTGGTGGTACTACTAGCGGCGGCGGGTGCTGCGCTTACCCGCCAACTTGTTTGAGGTTAGGCCATGGCCTCGTTTAACTCACCAGCGTCTGAGGTGAGTATCGATGCGGATCTGGTGAAGCAGCTCCTGTCAGATCAGCACCCGGACCTGGCCGATTTGCCAGTGCAGTTCGCCTCCGAAGGTTGGGACAATGCACAGTTTCTCTTGGGGAAAGATTTAGTAGTCCGGCTTCCCCTTCGCCTGGCGTCGGCCAACCTCATCCTCCACGAACAGCGCTGGCTCGGCCAACTTGCCCCGCGCCTCCCATTGCCTATACCGGTGCCCGTTCGACACGGCAGACCCTCGGACGCCTTCGGCTGGCCCTGGAGCATCTGTCCATGGGTTGAGGGACAGGACGCACTACATGCTCCAATCGAAAGCTCGACCACCGCCGCGTTGCAGATGGCCGTCTTTCTGCGGGCTCTACACACCGCGGCACCATTAGATGCGCCGGCCAATCCGTTTCGTGGTGTACCGCTGGCCAAGCGCAATGATCTAACCCTGTCGGCAATCGTTTCTGCCGAAGAAGCCGGGTACCTCACCCCTCGCCAAGCGTCGCAAGTGCGGAAGCTATGGGCCGACGCCGTGGGGGCTCCGATTCACACCGGACAGCCGGTCTGGCTTCACGGAGATCTTCATCCTGGGAACGTAATCGTTGCGGATGATCGCATCGTTTCGATCGTGGACTGGGGGGATATCACCTCCGGCGATCCGGCCTGCGACCTTGCGATCTTGTGGCGGATGTTCGATGCGCCCGCCCGAGCGCAGGCCCTCGATGCTTTGAAGCTTGATGAGACCTGCCTTCTCCGTACGCGTGGTTGGACGATCGCGATTGCGATGATGTTCCTGACCAACTCCGCTGACAGGCCACTCTATTTGAGCATCGGCCACCGTTCACTCAACGCTGCTCTGGAGCAATAGCCTTCGCGTTCACAGCATCACCAACCACGACACGAAATCCGCCCCTACAGCGATGGATTCAACGATCCCCAGTAACGCCGGAGCCCGTCCCCAAAAGTTCTACAAATCGTGTAGCCGATGAAGGATCGGAGTCGAAGAAGAACGACGGCTCGATGAGTTCAACCTCTAAGACCTGCGGCCCGCCCACACCCGGCACCAGATCGATCCGGGCATAAAGGAGCGGTCCGAAACGATCCGTCAGCCAGGAGTTCACGGCATCGGCGGCAGCTCGCTCCTCTACGCTCAGATCCGCCGGCTCGATCTCCTCCGGAACGAATAAGCCGTCAACAGACTGTGCGCCCGGCAGCAGGAGCGCCGCCTTGGCGAAAGCGTGGTCAAACGATCCGTTGAAATACACACAGCCTCGTTCACCATAGGAATCGACGCCGGCCAGGTAGGGCTGAACCATTGCTACTCGATCGGAGTCAACGATCGACTGCACTGCCTTGGCGATAGCCGAACCGTCCCCTGCATCCAAGCGGTAGGTGTCATTGGACCCAGCGGAAACCGTCGGCTTCACCACCACTTCTACGCATCTCCATCGTCCGATGCGAGTAAGCGCATTCAGAAGTTCCGTTGGCGGCATCAGGTGAGAGACGAAGGCGGTGTCGACAACTGGCAAACTCGCCTGGCGCAGTTCGGTAACGTAACGCTTGTCAACGTTCCACTCCACAACCTCCAACGGATTGAGGAGCTCTGTCTGAGAAGTGATGTGCTCCAGAACCGCTCGGAACTCATCCAGCCGGGTGAAGTAGTCCCAGGTTGCTCGGAGAATCACCTTGGTGTAGCTCGCCCATTTGGCTTTTGGGTCATCCCAGGCGACCACGTCATACTCCAGCCCTGCGGCGTCGAGCGCCGGGAACAAGAACGGGCCATCGGTGTCCAGATCCATGGCATCTGTGCAGGCGAGCAGCGCAATGCGGGCAGGCATCAGCGACGGACCCGGCCCGGCGGAATCACCTCGTAGCCGGGTTCCTCAGGTTCATCATCGACCATCTCGGCCGGGAAACCCTCAGCCACCACCCGATGGCCGGTGGCTTCCTCGAGGCGCCGAATGATGTTCGGTGAGAGTTCACGCTCGCCGTAACGAGCGATCCCGTCGGCAAAGATCTCATTGAGAAGCGGGGAAATCTCCAGTGGGACGTGGTGATCCTCGGCCAACTTCTGAAACAGCCCGATGTCCTTGGCGACGAGATCCATGGTGAAGCTGATGTCTCGGCTGCCGTTGAGGATTACCTGTCCCTCGGTTTCGTGAACAAACGACGTTCCCGATGAGATGGCGATTGCCTCGTACGTGGTTCCCATGTCCAGGTCCATCGCTTTGGCCGTCGCCAATGCTTCCGCGACGGAGACGAGGTTGGCGGTTGCCAGGTAGTTGGTCATCACCTTGAGAATCGACGCGCTCCCAATGTCGCCCGTGTGCAGAATCCGGCGGCCGAGTGCGGTGAGTACCGGAAACGCTCGCTCGAAAGTAGGTCTGGTGCATCCGGCGAAGATGCTGATGTTGCCGGTATCGGCCCGGTGGCATCCTCCCGAAACCGGACAATCGATGGCTTCGGCGCCCGTTGCTCGAACCCGCTCGGCGATGCGCATCACCTCGCCAGAATCAGTGGTGGACATCTCGGCCCAGATCTTGCCCGCAGAAAGGCCGGCGATCACACCGTCAGGCGCTTCCATGACGATCGAGCACGCCGTGGGGCTGGGGAGGCAGGTGATCACCATGTCGCTGGTCTGCGCGATCTGCATCGGAGAGTCAGCCCAGCGGGCACCTTTGGCCAGGAAAGGCGCGGCCAGCTCAGGGTTGAGATCGCGCACCGTCACGGTGTAGCCGTTGCGGAGCAGACTGCCGGCCAGTTTGGAGCCGACGTTGCCGAGGCCGATGAAACCTACTGACTTCACCACCTCATGCTGAGTCCCCGAGTCCACGGGCGACGTTGCAACAGACGACATCATGGCTGCGAAGGGTAGTGCATCTACCCCTCAATAGGCTGAAGCGGTGGCCCACTATTTCAGCGATGACGTCGACGCAGACAGCGTCAAGTCGCAGCCGGCCACTGTGGAGCTCAACGTGCCCGGAATGACCGCCACACTGGCCACTGACCGGGGTGTCTTCTCCGCCGGTCAGGTGGACACTGGCAGTCGCCTTCTCCTGATCTCCGGGCCACCTCCAGTCGTCGGGGATCGAGTCATAGTGGACGTCGGTGCCGGCTACGGCCCAATTGCTGTGACCCTGGCCAAGAAGAATCCGGGCGCCACGATCTGGGCCGTGGAGGTGAATCCCCGAGCCCGCCAACTTTGTGAACGCAATGCCATCGCCCTCGGGCTCACCAACGTGCGTGTCGTGACACCTGAGGAGTTCCCGGAGAATCTCACCGTCGACCGCATCTGGAGCAACCCGCCGATACGAATAGGGAAGGCGCCTTTGCGGGAACTCCTATCGTCTTGGCTCACTCGGCTCGCCCCGGCCGGATCCGCCCACCTCGTGGTCCAGAAGAACCTCGGAGCCGACAGTTTGGCCAAGTGGTTGATCGCAGAGGGATACGGGGTGGAGCGACGGGCTGCTCAAAAGGGATTTCGGATTCTCGATGTCAAACCGAAAGCGGAGCTATGAAACCGCTGGGTCCCACAGAACTGAAGCGACTGCACCGGAGCTGGCGTAGAAAGACCGCCCACGATATGGCGGTCATCTGCGACGGCGTGCAGCAGCCTTTCAACGTGGGAAGCATCATGCGGAGCGCGGCGGCCTACGGGATCAAACACCTTTGGCTGGTGCCGCCTACGGCCGATCCCAGCAGCCCCAAAGTGCAGGTCACGGCCAAGGGATGTGATCGTTTCCTGCAGATCGAACGGGCCGAGAGTGGTGCCGATGCCGTGGCGGCCGCAAAAGCTCTGGGGTACCAGGTGGTGGCAATCGAACTTACCGCCGAAGCCAAACCGATCTTTGAAGTAGATCTGAATGGTGGCCCGGTGGCAATCGTGGTCGGCCACGAGGAACGGGGCGTCCATCGAGACACCCTCGCCGCCGTTGACCTAACCGTTTTCCTACCGCTTGTTGGCAATGTCGGTTCCCTCAACGTCGGCCACACCGCCACCGCCGCCCTCGCCGAACTCCGCCGCCAAGGCTGGTCCTGAGCGAGGGGCGACATTCACAGTCTCACGACCTGTGTCCACAACATTCGGGGCGGTAGCAATGAGGCTTTCGCTCCGTTTCGTGATCTGCCTTGGTTCAACGATGGTTGCGGTGTTGCGGTGGGTGAGAGTTATCTTGTGATTCCTCAGCCGATCAATCAGTTTGTTGAGTCCTCTCCGTCGCAGTTTCGAACGGAGGAGGGACCGGGCACGACGCAGACCCGCCCGGGAACCTGAACCGTCCAAGAATTTCACGCCTGTCTTGGGTGCCGCTCCCCGGAGTGCTATTGGTTGTCACCACCGATATTCAATTTGATGCATTTTCCCTGGTCATAGGCTGTCACACCCTCTGATTAGGGTTAGAACATGAACCCGCCCGCTCCTCTCGCTGCTCCGGCAGATCCGGTTTCGGAGTGCTTGCGGGACCATGCTGCGCTGTTAGATCGGTCCCAGTTTCAAGCATTGGGTGAGGACGAGATCATCGATTTCGTGCGTTCCAACGAGCGGGTAATCCGACGTTTGGAAGCTGTTGGGTCAGCGGTGGCCAGTCGGCTTACCGAGCTGGGTGGGCTGAGCGCCGAGGACGTGTTTTCCACCGTAGGCAAACACTCTACCGGCGAGGCCCGCCGGGTGCAGCGCCGTGGCGGTCTAGCCAACCGGCTGCCCACCCTCACTCGTGGTTTCCTGGCCGGCACCATCCCCACTGCAAACTTGGACACCGTGGCGTCGGCTCGGCACAAGCTCCGTCACGATCCCGCGTGGGAGGCGGCGTTCGATGCCAAGGATGCGTCGATGACGCGCAAGGCCAGCCGGATGAATCCAAAACGGTTCGCCGGCTGGATACGAGATCTGGTGGACCGGATCTCCGATGACGGTCAGACCGAGCAGCAATCCGATGCCGATAAGAACAGTTTTCGGTCGTGGACCAACAGCGAGGGCCGCTGGCAAGCCAGATTGGACCTCGATCCAATGGCTGGGGAGAAGTTTCAGAACGCCATCGACGGTGAAGCTCGCTCACTGGCCAAGCAAGCCACGTTGGCTGGCGAAACGGCCCATCACGGCGAGAACCTCAACGCAACAGCGGCATGTTCGCTGGTCGATTCGGCCAGCGGCACCAAGGGTCGTCCGTCAATCAACGTGGTCGTCGACCTCGACACCCTCCGGCACGGCCCATGGGACGGCACGATCAAAAGAACAGGCGGTGGCAACAACATCTCATTGCCATCTCTCCACCAATTCCTGTGCGATGCGTGGATTACCCACACCGTCCTCCACGAAGACGGCAGGGCACTCGCCGTCGGGCGCAAATATCGGACCGCCACCGACGCTCAACGTGACGCTCTTCGCATCATGTACCAAACCTGTGCCATGTGCGAGGTCCAGTTCGACCACTGTGAGATCCACCACATCATCGAATGGGAACACCACGGCCCCACCGACCTCAACAATCTCATCCCCCTGTGCAGTGTCCACCATCAACGGATCCACCACGGCTGGCAACTCAAACTTGATGATCAACGAAACCTCCATTGCTCCCGTCCCGACGGACGGCACTGGAAAACCCTGCCCCTTCCGTCCGCCGCCTCATGCCGAGCGCGGCACGAATACCGCCAACGAAAAAGAGCCCATGAACGACAACCGTCCACAACCGACTAACCCGGAACGGCCCATCCGGGCCACATCCGCCCGCCCTCCGTCAAGTGAACGAATGAGCTCTCCCGCACCCGGGTATGAACCGATCCAGGACCACAACCCCGTGCGGGCGAGACCTCCGTTACGTGCTCACCGACTACATCTCCCGCGGCTATCGAACCATCGCCTACCTCGTGGAACAAACTCGCCGAAGAAGGCTACACAGTCTGGGATCGCGCTTCTAACGACAACGTTGAAGAGTCGATCGACCGCCAACATCCCAACACAGCTCATGACCCGCACTAGGCACGAGGCGGATCCACCGCTACCGAGACCCGAGAATCCTTCGGCCGGGGTATGGCCGAGAGTGCTGCAGCCACCGTCGCTCGGTCCGGGCCCTTCACCAAAAACTTGTTGGCACTGTCGGGTCCAACTACCTCCAACCCCAAACGTTCCCGCAACGGCTCCACAAAAGCGTCCGAGCCGGTACCGCCCACCTGTGCCAACCCGCCGAAGGGGGGAAGATTCGTGTGCGCTCGCAACTCCAACTCGCTCGAGGTGAAACCTTCCGGGTTGGCTTTCATGGCGGCTTGGAGAACACGATGATTCGGCGATCGAGTCTGCACCAGAACCCGACCTCCATCTGCCCGTGGCCCCACGATGGTGCAGGCCCGCAACAGCAGAGCCATCGCCTGCTCAGCGGCTCGGTAACGGGGTGCCAACAGTTCATTGTCGAAATCGAGAAAGGCCACCGTGCGAGCCGATGCCACCCGATGCAGGAGCGCCTCGGTGCCTACAACCACACGATTGTCTAGGCCCTCACCGCCCGCCGATGTACCAGTGACTTCCCCCACTGGCTCCCGGAGTAGGACGCTCAGTTCTTCGGCGACTTTGGTGACACCCAACCGCAGCCGCTTCAGTTTGGTGCTCCCGCACTCGGCACAGACCAACGGTCTGGATTCGCCAGACCGTCGCGCCACCAGTTTCCCATCTAGCTCCACCATGAGCTCTTGACGGTCCTGGGTTCGAATCAGTTCGCCGCAAACGGCGCAAGCCATCATGACCGAGCGGCCCTTCCGATTCAGAATGCAGAGCGCTCGGCCGCCCTCCCGCAACCGTCGGCTAAGCGCCCCGGTGAACAATCCGCCTCTACCAGGATCGTCATCCCGGCGATCCACGACTTGCACGATCGGCCAGCCTTGGCGTTCTGCGGACCGGTCGGGTAGGCGCACGTCGGGAACTCGATGGATCACAGCAGGGCTGGGGCTGGCACTGACCAGAAGGCACGGGATCCCAGCCCGGGATGCTCGCTCGATTGCGACGTCCCGAGCATTCCACGTGGGGTTCCGTTCATTGATCAACCCATCATCGTGCTCGTCGATAACCACGATCGACGCGAGATCGGGAACACTGGCAAACGCCGCCGAGCGGGCCCCGAGAACTACTCCGCCGGTGAACCCACCCGCCCACTCCTGAGGAAATCGATGGGTCCGTACCCCGGCTCTGGCCAGGCGACCGGCGTACCGAGCTGCGGTCATGTGATCTGGGGCGATCACTATCGCCGGACCGAGCGCAGCGGCGGCCCGTACGATCTCGAATCTGTCGCTCGCCGGAGCGCTGCGAACGACGCGGGGACCGCTTCCGTCGAATAGTGAAACCGCTCCCATCGCTGGACCAGCCGCTACCGGAGCAGGACTTGGCCCCGGCAGGCGGTGGATATACGGCTCGGGACTGGCGGTGCCAAGAACCGCCGACCATCGTCCGGCCCACTCTTTGGCCACCCATTCAGCGAGATCCACAACCTCGGGGAGCGGCCCGAAGGAAGACGCCTTGAGCAGGGGTTCCAGCTTTACCCCTTCCGGTGGCTCAGTGTCGACTCCTACCACCCAGCCAGCAGTGCGCCGCCCGTTGATCGAAACTCTCACGATCGTGCCTACCCGGATGGGAGGGCCACTCAGGTCGTTCGGGACCGAATAATCGAATGCCTTGTTGAGCCCGGAGACGTCGGGAAGGACTCGGACCACCTGTTCCTTCATCGTGGACACGGCCTCAGCCCTACGCCGTTGGCGCAGAGCGGCCACATCTCAGAGTCCGAGGGTGGACTTCAGACCGTCTACTCGATCGGTGCGCTCCCAAGTGAAGAAGCCGTCGTCGGTGGCGGGTCGACCGAAGTGACCATACGCTGCCGTCGGAACATAGATTGGACGACGCAACTCGAGATCGTGGAGAATTGCTGCCGGACGGAGGTCGAAAACCTCAGCGACAGCAGCGTTGATCTTGGCCGGATCGACAGCCTCGGTGCCGAACGTTTCGACCATGATCGAAATGGGATGGGCCACACCGATGGCATACGCAACCTGCACTTCACAACGGTCGGCTGCTCCCGCCGCTACGAGGTTCTTCGCCACCCAACGGGTGGCATAGGCGCCTGAGCGGTCCACCTTGGACGGGTCTTTGCCACTGAAGGCGCCCCCGCCGTGGCGAGCGGAACCGCCATAGGTGTCAACAATGATCTTGCGCCCAGTGAGACCGGCATCTCCCACCGGACCACCGATCACGAAGTGTCCCGTGGGATTCACCAGGACTTCGTACTCATCTCCGGCGAACTGCTCGGGGACCATCGGTCGGATCACGTGCTCGATCAGATCGGGACGGATCATCGAGTCTCTATCGATTCCTTCGTCATGTTGGGTGGAGATCAAAACGGTTCGCAAACGGACCGGTTTCCCGCCTTCGTAGTCAAAGCTGACCTGGGTTTTCCCGTCCGGGCGAAGGTAGGGAACGGTGCCTGCTCGTCGCACCTCGGCGAGCCGTTCGGCCATCCGATGGGCAAGGTGGATCGGCAGAGGCATCAACTCAGACGTCTCGGTGCAGGCATACCCGAACATCATTCCCTGGTCGCCGGCGCCTTGTTCGTCGTAAGGATCTCCTGAGGACGACCCGGACCGGATTTCCTCGGACTTATCGACGCCCATGGCGATATCGGCGGACTGTTCATCGAGGCTGACCATCACACCGCAAGTTGCCCCGTCGAAGCCATAACTTTCAGAGTCGTACCCAATCCGAGTAATCCGGTCCCGAACAACCCGCGGGATGTCTACATAGGCTTTGGTGGAGATCTCCCCGGCCACGATGGCCATCCCGGTGGTCACCAGAGTCTCGCACGCTACCCGGGCGTCCGGATCCTCGGCCAGGATGGCATCGAGAATCGAGTCCGAGATCTGATCGGCCATCTTGTCTGGGTGGCCCTCGGTCACCGACTCAGAGGTAAAGGTGAAGGTTCCGTTCACTGCTTTTGGTTTCATTTCTGTTTGGGATGTTTAGTTTTCAGCCTGTCGGCAATTACTTCGCAGATTCCACTGGCGATCTGCTCTTTGGATCGTAGGGACAGCGACACCTCAAATCCGTCATTTCCGTAGATCGTGACGGCATTGGTGGAGTGAGCAAAACCCACCTGGTCGGCTGCGACATCATTGGCAACGATGAGATCGAGATTCTTTCGATGCAGCTTTGACTGGGCGTTCTGGGAGACATTCTGCGTTTCGGCAGCAAAACCCACAAGCAGCGATGTGAGCTGCCCGGCCGCTTTCAGGGTCCCCAATTCCTCGAGAATGTCTACGGTTGGGTGCAGCGTCAGCGAAGGGATTCCAGCGACTTTCTTGATCTTCTGATCGGAGGCGGATTGCGGGGCGAAATCGGCGACGGCTGCGGCCATGACGATGACGTGGGCAGCGGCGCTTCCGCTCATGACGGCTTGATGCATTTGTGCAGCTGTTTCTACATCGATCCTCCGGATTCCCGACGATGACGGAATGGCCGCGGTAGTGACGAGCGTGACTTCGGCCCCGGCGAGTTTGGCGGCCTCGGCGATTGCATGACCTTGCTTGCCAGAAGACCTGTTGCCGATGAAACGAACCGGATCGATCGGCTCTCGGGTACCACCGGCGCTGACCAGTACTCTCTTGCCGGCCAGCTGGTGGGCGTTGGGTCCGATCGTGGTGAGTACTGCCTCCACAACAGTTTCGGGGGCGGCGAGCCGTCCCTTACCTATGTCGCCGCCGGCGAGACGCCCATCCTCGGGCGGGACGACTATCACTCCCCGCTCCGCCAATACGTCGAGGTTTTCCATCACCGCCGGGTGTTCCCACATCTCGGTATGCATGGCCGGACACACGATGACTGGGGCTTCGGTGGCGATCAACGTGGCCGATAGCAGGTCGGCCGAGCGCCCGGTTCTGAGATCGGAAATGATTCTGGCAGTTGCCGGGCACACAACGACTACGTCGGCGGTTTGGCCAAGTTGCGTGTGTGGAATGGTGACCTCGTCAGTCCAGAGCGACGTTTTGGGAGGTTCCGAAGCCAACGCGCGAAAGGTGGTCTCGCCCACCATGTTCAAGGCGGCGTCAGTGAGAACCGGCACCACGTAGGCACCGAGGTCAATCAACCTGCGACAGACCTCGATGGCCTTATACGCCGCAATACCACCGGTCACACCGAGGACAACTCGTTTACCGGCCAGCGGTAAAGGAGCGTTACTCGGCTGCGTCACCCGCAGCCTCAGCGTCGGCTTTGGCGGCAGCTTCAGCGGCGGCGACTTCGAGGGGATCAGGGAGCGCTACCCGAATGATCTTGTCTGCGGCGATTTCTTCGAATGCAATCGACAAGGGCTTGCGGGCTACCGAGGCGACCTGTGGGGGCACATGGGCGCCAACGCCCTGAGAGTTCAGATCACCGAAGTAGGCATTGATCTGTCGGGCCCGGGTGGAAGCGAAGGTGCACAACCCGAACTTGGAATCGGTGCGGCGAAGGAGCTCCTCGACACTTGGTTCCATCATCGAATCGGTGTGCTCAGTCATAAGTCCTCCAGCATAGCGCTGGAATCGGCGCCAGCAGTGATGATGCGATACAGCTCCTCAACCGATTCTTCTACTGTGTTGTTGACAACGACGATCGCCCCGAGCTGCGCTCCAGCACTAGCTTCTTCGGCAGCTTTGGTCAGCCGTTGAGCTACCATCTCGGGCGGATCACCGCGCTTTTCAAGTCGGCGACGCTGGGCCTCCGGGCTTGGCGCCTGGAGAAAGATCAAGATTGGATCATCCACCAATTTGAGCACCTGACGAGCACCCTGGACGTCGATCTCGAGAATGATGTTGGCCCCGTTCGGGGCCTCGGGAATCGGCGTGCCGTAGAGGTTGCCGAGAAATTCAGCCCATTCGAGAAATCCGCCTTCTTCGATTCGTTTTTCGAACGCCTCCCGAGATACGAAAACATAGGCATCATCGGATTCGCCGGGCCGTTGAGCACGAGTGGTCCAGCTTCGACTCAGCCAGAGTTCGGGATACTTGGCAACGAGGGCCGCGACAACCGTTCCTTTCCCGACGCCGCCGGGGCCGGAGATGACAACGACCCGTCCGCTCAGGAGAACGCCTCGAGTAGAGCGGCTCGCTGTTTTGCGCCCAGGCCAGACAGGCGTCTGCTCTCGGCGATACCGAGTTCTTCCATGGATCGTCGCGCTCCGACCTTGCCGACGCCCGGGAGCGATTCGAGCACTGCGAGAACTTTGATTTTGGCGATCACGACGTCGGCGTCTGCTTGGTCGAGAAGTTCGGGGAGCGTGACGCTTCCCATTTTCAGGCGATGTTTGATTTCGGAGCGAACTTTGCGAACCAGGGCGGCTTTTTCCAGCGCGGCTCGGCGTTGCTCGTCGGTGAGCTTGGGTGGTGTTGGCATATATCTACCGTAATGCAACTGACACGAAACGGATAGTCAGCCCTGCTCAGATTGTTTTACAGCTCGGCGAAGAGTGCTCGCGCGGCCGCAACGGGATCATCGGCCAGGGTGACCGCCCGGCCGATCACCAGAAGATCTGCGCCCGCGTCAAGTGCCTGTTTCGGTGTGACGGCTTTGGGCTGATCGTGGCGTTCAGCACCCGCCGCGCGAATCCCCGGGGTCACCCGAATGATACGGGGTGCCATCTCGCCGACGCTCTTCAGGTCGGCTGCAGAACACACGATCCCGCCGCAGCCAGCTTCGATGGCAAGGCGGAGACGATTGGGCACGATGTGATCGGGAGCAGAGTCGTCGCTCGTGAGAACGGTGATGGCGAGAGCCGTAGGAGGAGCCAGTCCCGCGTTGGAGGCACCTTCAGCCAAGCCCTCGGCGCCGGCCCGCAACATCGCAGCTCCGCCGTGGGCGTGCATCGTAAGGTACGACACGCCCAGCGCACCCGCCACTCTGGATGCCTTCTTGACGGTGGTTGGTATGTCGTGAAGCTTGAGGTCGAGAAAAACGTCGAGACCGTGATCCACCATGGCCCCGATGGCGTCGGGTCCGGCGGCGGTATACAGCTCCAACCCGACCTTGACCACACCAAACCAGGGCTTCAAATCACGCGCCAGGCGGTTGGCGTGGACGAGATCGTCAACATCGAGCGCCAAGGCCATTTTCTCGCGCAGCGATGCTGGCAGTCCGTTCGTTGCAGTTGTAGACATGAGGGGAGTTACTTTCTACGTTCGACCGGTGAGAGGTCAGCGGTCCCGATCAGGTCGGCGAATCGTTCGACCCCCTGCTTAGCACACCACTCCTGGGTGCCGCGGGTTAATCGGAAACACACCCGGGGGTCAGCGAAGTTGGCGGTACCAACCTGAACTGCGCTGGCACCAACGAGAGCGAATTCGATGACGTCGTCGACGCCGGTCACTCCCCCCGCAGCCACGATCGGCGCCGTCGGGTGGGCAGCATGGACTTCGGCCACCGCTCTCACCGCCAGTGGGTGTATTGCGGCACCAGAGACGCCGCCGGCACCGTTGCCGAGGCGAGGCCGACGCGTGATGGGATCAACACTGAGACCGAAGTACGTGTTCGCTACTGTCACTGCTTCAGCACCCGCTTTCAAAGCAGCTCCTGCAACAGCGGTGAGTAAACCGCCAGCATTGGGGCTCAGCTTGGCCCACCGAGGTCTTCCTGTGGCTGCGGTGGCGGCGATAACCGAAGCGGTGGCGTCCACCGAGTGCGCAAAGAGTTCGTTGCCCTTCTCGGTATTAGGGCAGCTGATATTGACCTCGACCGCAATAACTTCGGGGGGCAACGAAGCCACCATCGTTGCCGCCTCCTCGTATTCATCGACTGAGCGCCCCCAGATCGAGACGACGATTGCCGCTCCCGCCTTGATCAGATCGGGAAGGTGATCCCGGCGCCATGCGTCGATACCCGGGCCCTGCAGGCCAACCGAGTTGATCATTCCAGCAGGTGTTTGATGCACTCGGACTGGGGGGTTCCCTTCCCATGGTCGTGGGAGCAATGATTTCACCACCACGGCGCCGAGCGTGCCGAGATCACCAAAAGCGCCGAGTTCAGCACCATGACCGGCCGTTCCCGAGGCTGGCATCACCGGCGAAGCCAGTTGGATCGAACCGACGCGGCAGGAGATGTCGGTCAACGCAATGCCCGTATCGATTGGAGCGAACGAACCTCCAGCGGTGCCTTGGTCCACTCGGCCAAGCCGATCGAGATGGCCTCGGCCGCCGCCAGCGTGGTAATCAACGGTACGGAGTGAATGGAGGCCGCCGTACGGATGTAGGACCCGTCAGCGCGAGCGCCGCGACCCTTCGGCGAGTTGATGACGAGCGACACCTCCCCCGCTTTGATGGCATCGACTGCCGTGCGAGCACCCCGCCGGTTTTCCTCGTCACCGAGTTTGGCCAGAACCTCCCGCACCGTGATTCCAGCCTCGGCCAGCGCCTGAGCGGTGCCTTCGGTGGCTACGAACCGGTAGCCCAAGGCGGCCAGGTTCTTGGCAACCTCCGTGCCCCGAACCTTGTCGCGGTCGGCGAGGGAAAGAAAAATCGAACCGGTCTCCGGGTGGTCCGGGGATAGCTCCATTCCGGCTCCCAACTGGGCCTTCACGAAGGCCAGCCCGGGTGAAACATCAATTCCCATGACCTCGCCCGTGCTACGCATCTCCGGCCCCAGGAGCGCATCGGTCTCCGGGAAACGGTTGAACGGCAGTACGGCTTCTTTGACCGCATACAGGCCAGAACCGGTATCACCGGGAACCGGCAGCCTGACGAGTCCCTCGGCTTCGACCTCAGCCAGCGTGGCGCCGGCCATCAGCCGGGCCGCAATCTTCGCAAGCGGTCGATCGGTTGCCTTGGCCACGAAGGGAACGGTCCGGGACGCTCGTGGGTTCGCCTCGATCACGAAGACCGCATCGCTCCCATTACCGTTGCCGCCAACCTGTACCGCAAACTGGACGTTGATGAGACCCACCACGTCCAGTTCCGTGGCGATGCTTCGCACGTGATCCTCCAGAACAGCGATGGTGGCTGCGGACAAGTTGGGGGGCGGAAGAACACAGGCCGAGTCTCCGGAGTGGACCCCAGCCTCCTCGACGTGCTCCATCACACCGCCGATCATGGTGGCGCCCGTGTGATCACGGAGGGCGTCTACGTCTACCTCAGTGGCGTCGTCGAGGAACTGGTCGATCAGAACCGGTCTCTCGGCGGACAATCCCCCTTCGCGACCCAGCGTGCCATCGGCGGCCATCGCCTTCATGGCGGTGCTCAGGTCCTCGTCGGAAAAGACGATCTCCATCGCCCGACCGCCCAGCACGTAGCTTGGTCGAAGCAACACCGGATACCCCACTTCGTTGGCGATTTGGGTGGCCTGGGCCACACCATTCGCGGTGCCACCGGGTGGTTGGGGTAGCTCGAGGCGTTCACACAGCGCAGCCCAGGTCTCGCGATCCTCGGCGGCATCAATGCTGGCTGGAGACGTCCCGAGCACCAGGTCCGCCGGCAGTAGCGATGCCAGTTTCAGCGGGGTCTGACCGCCGAGACCAACGATCACTCCCACCGGATCCTCAACCTCGATGACGTTCATGACGTCTTCGTAGGTCAGCGGCTCGAAATAGAGACGATCAGAGGTGTCATAATCGGTACTGACCGTCTCGGGATTGCAGTTGATCATGACTGTCTCGAAGCCGGCGTCAGCCAGAGCGAAACTGGCATGGACACAGCAGTAGTCGAACTCGATTCCCTGGCCGATCCGGTTTGGCCCCGAGCCGAGAATGATCACGCGGGGCTTTCGGCTGGGACGCACTTCACTTTCGTCTTCATAGGTGGAGTAGTGATACGGCGTAAACGCCTCGAACTCTCCGGCACATGTATCAACGGTCTTGTAGGTTGGCGCAACCCCGGCTGCCAATCGCGTTGCACGAACGCTGGCTTCGGTACATGCATCGCCGTCGGATCGGCTCAGCAGCCCTGCCAGTTGGGTGTCGGAGAACCCCAGTTGTTTTGCTCGGCGCCACTGCAACCTGGTGAGGCCGGTAATGTCTAGCCCGCTGAGCGCCGCCGCCTCTTGAGTGATGGCCAACATCTGGTCGATGAACCACGGATCGATTTGGGTGAGTTCGTGAATCTCCTCGACCGAGAGCCCCCGTCGCAGCCCTTCTTCCACCTGGAAAAGCCGTTGGGGCGTGGCGATAGACATCGCCTTCTGGAGATCGACGTCGGAAAGGTCATCGAACGGATTCGACTCGGGCCCGTAGTTCAGCCCGACGTATCCCTGTTCCAAGGACCGACAGGCCTTCTGAAGACTCTCGGGGAACGTGCGCCCGATCGCCATGACTTCACCAACGCTCTGCATGGAGGTCCCCAGAACGCCTTTGGTGCCGGGGAACTTCTCGAAGTTCCAGCGAGGAATCTTGATCACCACGTAATCGATGACCGGCTCGAAACTGGCCGGTGTTGCGGTGGTGATGTCGTTGGTGATCTCGTCGAGCGTGTACCCGATGGCCAACTTGGCTGCAATCTTGGCGATTGGGAAACCCGTGGCCTTCGACGCGAGTGCGGAGGACCGGCTCACCCGGGGGTTCATCTCGATCACCACCATTCGACCAGTTTCGGGATGCACGGCGAACTGGACGTTGGACCCACCGGTCTCCACTCCGATGCGCCGCAACACCGCAAATGCAGCATTACGCATCTCCTGGTACTCAACGTCGGTCAGCGTCTGGATCGGAGCGACCGTGATGGAATCACCCGTATGCACTCCCATAGGGTCGATGTTCTCGATGCCACAGATGATCACCTGATTGTCGAGACGGTCCCGCATGACCTCCAGCTCATATTCTTTCCACCCCGTGATGGACTCCTCAACGAGGATTTCGCCAACGGGGCTGGCATCAATGCCGTTCTGACAAATCGTCAGAAATTCTGCAGGGGTAGTAGCGATTCCCGTGCCGCGGCCGCCGAGGATATAAGCCGGCCGTATGATCACCGGCAGGTCGATGGTTTCGAGGACTGCGTGCGCCTCGTCCATGCTGGTCGCTATTCCGCTCCGAGGCACGTCGAGGCCGATTTCTATCATCGCGTCCTTGAACTTGCTTCGGTTCTCCGCCGTCTCGATCGCCTCGGCGTCCGCACCGATCATCTCGACGCCATGCTGCTCGAGCACACCCAACGCATCGAGTTCCATGGCCAGATTGAGCGCTGTCTGCCCACCCAAGGTAGGTAACACGGCTTGGGGCTTCTCTATCTCGATGATTCTGGTGAGAACCGATGCGGTCAGAGGTTCCACGTACGTGGCATCCGCAAAATCGGGGTCGGTCATGATCGTTGCCGGATTGGAGTTGGCCAATACCACTCGATAACCCTCTTCGCGAAGAACCCGGCATGCCTGAGTACCTGAATAATCGAACTCGCACGCCTGGCCGATCACGATCGGCCCGGATCCGATCACCAGGATGGTGGAAATATCGGTTCGCTTGCCCATCAGTTCCCTCTTTCTGCCATGAGATCCTGGAAACGCTGGAAGAGGTACCGACTGTCGTGCGGCCCGGGGCTGGCCTCCGGATGGTGTTGCACACTGAACGCGGGAGCTCCATCCACCCGTATTCCTTCGCAAACACCGTCGTTGAGGTTTACGTGCGTTACGTGCGCCCGGCCGCCGATCGATTGGGCATCGACGGCGAAGTTGTGGTTCTGACTGGTGATCTCCACCTTGCCGGTGGTCTCATCGCGAACCGGATGATTGGCGCCGTGATGGCCAAACGGCAGCTTTACGATCGTGCCGCCGATCGCAGTGGACAATAATTGATGACCCAGGCATATACCGAAGACGGGAACCTCCCCGAGCAATTGCTTGATGGTCTGGGTGGCATAGGGAACGGTGCCTGGGTCGCCGGGGCCGTTGGACAGAAATACACCGTCGGGATTCATGGCGAGAACTTCAGCTGCGGGCGTGGCTGCAGGTACCACCTCGACCGTGGCGAATTGGGCCAACTGTTGACCGATTGAGGTCTTCATTCCGAAGTCAAGAGCCACAACGCGGAATGCACCATTTCCAATGGTGTAGGCCCTCGGCGTGGTCACGGTTGCAACGAGATCAACTCCGTCGGTGCCCGGCTCGCGATCTGCGGCCGCGGCGAGTTGTTCCAACGATTGTGCGTCGGGTCCCTCGACAGCGCCGAATGCCCCGACCACGGTTCCGGTGGTACGAATGAGGCGGGTTAGCCGGCGGGTGTCAATTCCACTGAGGCCGGGGAGGCCTTGAGTTTCCAGGAAGCTCTGGATGCCTTGTTCGTTTCGGTAGTTTGAAGCTCTTCGAGATAGCTCTCGGACGATGACACCCCGGCTGAAAACCCCCCGGCTTTCGGCATCGTTCGCATTGGTGCCGTAATTACCAATGTGGGGATAGGTGAACGTGATGATCTGCCCGGCATACGACGGGTCCGTAATAATCTCTTGGTATCCCGAGTGAGCCGTATTGAACACCACCTCACCGGCGGCGATTCCGCCCGGAGGGCTTGCCCCGATGAGCTCTCCTTCAAAGACTGAACCGTCGGCCAGCACAAGCGCCGCAGCCGTGGGAGTCCTGCCGATGGCTACACCTCGATCGCCGATCGCCGCGGTCATCGGGTGACCTCGAAATTCGCCAACACCTGTTCGCCTCGATAGAACGTGTGGCGGACCCGACCGTTGAGTTGGCGCCCCTCAAATGGGGTGTTTCGAGCGATGCTGGCCAGATTGTCGCCCCGGACGGTCCAGCGATGTTCCAGATCGATGACTGCAATGTTGGCGTGCCGACCCGGAGACAGGGCCGACCCCTGATGGTCGCTGAGCCCGGCGATGGCGGCAGGCCGCCATGTGAAGAGGGCGAGAAGGTCAGTGAGAGGGAGCTCCAGCTCGGTGTAGGCCAATGCGAACGCCGTTTCGAGGCCGAGCATCCCCGGCGGGGCATCGTCGAAGGATCGATCCTTCGATTCTGGGGTATGCGGGGCATGATCGGTGGCGATGGCATCGATCGTTCCATCGGCGAGACCGGCCCGTACCGCGGCCACATCATGGGCCGTACGCAGTGGCGGGTGCACCTTGAAAACCGGATCGAAGCCAGCGCAGCTGGCATCAGTGAGGGTGAAATGATGAGGCGTTGCCTCGGCGGTAACCGGAAGGCCGCCAGCCTTGGCAGCCCGAACCATCGCCACACTGCCGGCGGTCGAGAGGTGCTGAAAGTGGACATGTACGCCGGTAAGTCGAGCGAGAGTGATGTCGCGCATGACCATCAGGTCCTCGGCTTCGGAGGGTTGCCCACCCAATCCCAGCTTGGCGCTCCACTCCCCCTCATGCATCACGCCGCCCTCGGTCAGGGCCTCCACCTCGCAGTGTTGAGCTAGAACGACCGGGGACCCGCCGTTGGGCAGTCCGCCGGCGTATTCCAAGGCTCGGCGCATGAACCGCGCATCCTGCACGCCGTTGCCATCGTCGGTAAAGATCCGCACGCCGGCGCCAAGAAGCTCACCCATTGGCGACAGCTGTTCACCGTTTCGACCGATCGAAATAGCCGCCGACGGTGAGATCTCACAGAGAGCCTGCCGGCCGGCGGCGAGGACCTGTTCGACGACTGACGCCGAATCCATGGCGGGGTTGGTGTTGGGCATTGCGACAACGGCGGTGAACCCGCCCCGTGCTGCCGCCCGGCTGCCCGTGAGGATTGTTTCAGCAGCCTCCAAACCCGGCTCCCGTAGGTGAACGTGCAGGTCGACAAATCCCGGCGAGACCACCAGCCCTTCGCAATCGATTTCGGTTTCTGCGGCGAGGCCGGTTCCAACTTCGGTGATCATGCCGCTGCTGGTATCGATCACCACGTCGGCGATTCGGTCTCCGGCGTAGTCGATCAAGCGCCCGTCTTTCAGGACAATGGTCTGGCTCATGAAGCGGTCTCCTGCACCGGGGTGGCGGCGGTCGGTTCGGTGAGATTGAGGGTTTGTGTGGAGTCGAGAACGGGCCCGTCCCCGGTCGCGGCATCACCGTCTGGGGCTCTTTGGCCCGGATTCGAGACGGCGTCAGGGTCGAAATCCCCGCTGACGTCGCGGAACTGGCCCGGACCGAGCAACTGGTACATGACGGCCATTCGCACGCTGACCCCCGCAGCAACCTGGGCCGTGATGAGCGAGGCCTCTGAATCGGCGACATCAGCATCGATTTCGACGCCACGGTTGATGGGGCCGGGATGCATGACCACGGCGTGGGACGCCATCTTGGCAGCTCTGTCAACCGTGAGGCCATACATCGTCCGGTACTCCCGAATGCTCGGCAGGGCGGCATCGGCTATGCGTTCGTTCTGAATCCGAAGCATGTAGGCAACATCGATCGAGCCGATGACCGAGTCGATACTGCGGACCACTTGGACCGGGTCGCCAAACATCTCTGTTGAGGAGTGCGGTGGCAGCAACGTATGCGGTCCGCAGACCAGCACCTCGGCCCCCATCTTGGTGAACAGCGCAACATTGGAGCGAGCCACCCGAGAATTGAGGATGTCACCGCACAGCAGCACGCGTTTGCCGGCGATATCTCCGATTGTGGTCCTCAGCGTGTAAAGATCGAGCAACGCCTGCGTGGGGTGCTGATGGCGTCCGTCGCCAGCGTTCACTACCGCTGCAGTGGTGTACCGACTTATCGCGGCCGGCACGCCGGGGTGGGGGTGGCGAACAACCAGGGCATCGACTCCCATAGCACTGATGGTTTCTACCGTGTCCCGAATTGATTCGCCCTTACTCAACGATGACGCACCGGCAGCGAAGGTGGCCACATCGGCAGAGAGCCGCCGAGCGGCGAGATCGAAACTCGATCGGGTGCGGGTCGAGTCCTCGAAGAACGCCATGATCACCGTCTTGCCGCGAAGAGCGGGCACCTTGGGGACCGACCGCCGCAGCACCTCTGCAAACGACGTGGAGAGTTCCATGAGCCGTTCCACGTCGTCTACGGACAAATCGTCGATTGACAGAAGTTGGTTCATTGGTGTCCCCTCTGCATTTCGCCTAGCTGCACTCCGTCGAGGGTGGCGTTGACAACCTCGGCTCGTCTGGTGGGCAGGTTCTTACCGACAAAGTCGGGCCGAATCGGCAGCTCGCGATGGCCCCGATCAACCATGACCGCCAGCTGAACCGCTCGCGCTCGGCCTTGATCGATGAGCGCGTCCAGCGCCGCTCGGATGGTTCGACCGGTGAACAACACATCGTCGACGAGCACGACGATACGACGATCAACATCGAAGGTGATCTCGGTGTCTGCTTCGGGGAGGACCGGTCGTAAATTGATGTCGTCGCGATAGAAGGCAACATCGAGTTTGCCGATCAGAACCTCGGTCCCTTCGATATCTCGAAGCTGGCGCGCGATGGCGGAGGCAAACGGGACTCCCCCGGTCTGCAACCCGATCACGCAGACGTCTTGGAGACCCTCGTTGCGCTCGATGATCTCATGAGCCATACGCCGAATTGCCCGGGCCACTGCGTCGCGATCCAACACGGTGGTCTTGGGCACAAAAACGCCCCCAAATGGGGGCGATAATTGGCGTTCTCGTTCAGCCACAGCTGTCTCCTGATTGGAGGCAGCCTCGATGTGGGTACTGCATTCTTTTCTCCTCCCGTATGGGCCTCTCGGACCCATTTCACGGCTGGGAAGAATCTACTCCGGCACCCCCGCCGCTTCCTCAGGAGCGACCCGAGTCTGTGAGAATTCCTGGCCGATTCTCACGCGGAGACGTCGAGCAGTCATCGTGGGTAAGGACGGCTCGTCAATACCCGCCAACGGAGGCCCCGGACTTGCCAGCCCGAACCCCGCTTATCGAGGATGTGGCATAGATCTGTGCAGCCTGGACATCTGAGGTGACGGTGACCATCTGGAATCCCATTTCGATCCGTGCGGCGCTCATCGCCGGGGTGCTGTGAACCCCCGGGGTGACGCCGTTGGCATTGGCCGCAGCGATAATCTTGGAAGCAGCTTCGAGGAATCGCTCATCCATCTGCTCCAGATTCGGCGGAATGCCCAAGGAACGGCTGAGATCGCTTGGTCCAACATAGAACGCCGCTATACCCGGTACCGCGGCGATGGCCTCGACGTTGGCAACCCCCTCTACCGTCTCGATCATGGGGATACAGATGATTTCATTATCGGCCTCGGTGCCATAGTCCGGCCCAAGGGCGTCGGCGGCGACGATCGGGCCATTGCTACGAGAACCCGCCGGTGGATAGTGACACGCCGCCACCGCAACCTGGGCCTGGGCCACCGTGTTGACCATGGGAACGATCACTCCCATCGCCCCGGCATCGAGCATTCGCCCGATGATCCCTGGTTCATTCCAAGGCACGCGGACGATAGGGATGGCCGGCTGACCTTCCATCGCCATGAGCATCGCCAACGCAGTGCTGTAATCTGCGGTTCCGTGCTGCATGTCAATACACACATAATCAGCGCCGCTGCCCGCAAGTTTTCGGGCTGTCAGCGGATCCGTTCCCGATAGCCATAATCCCAGCGTGGTCTCGCCACTCTTCCACTTGGATCTGAGTGTGTTCTCACGCATCCCTCAGTATGCCGCTCGCGTGAGGCTAAGCAAGAGGGTCGGACGCACCGCTCTGGAGTTGGCGGCTGATCGCACCGAGAACACCATTGACGAACCGGCTGCTCTCCTCGGCAGAAAACAACCCGGTGAGGTAAACCGCCTCAGCGATGACGACCCCCGTGGGGGTCTTTCCTTCGATGAGTTCGGCCACCGCGATACGAAGGAGCGTGAGATCCATGAGGGCCATCCGGTGGAGATCCCAATGATCCGAAGCGCCCGCGATCAGCCCGTCAGCCTGAACCCGATGTCTCTCGGCGTCCACGAGCAACTGGACGGTCAGATCATCGGCCGGCACCACCAACGTGGCGAAGAGTTCTTCGGTGGTCAGCCCACGCATCTCCTGTTCATAACCGAGCTCGAGAGCGTTTTCTCTGGCGGCCCGCCGACTCCCGATCTCGCCTCGGACCTGGGCTTTCATCAGGCTCGAGTGATGTACTCGCCGGTGCGGGTGTCTACCTTCACGACGTCACCCGGCTCGACGAACAAGGGAACTTGGATGGTCAAACCCGTCTCCAAGGTTGCGTCTTTCTTGGCACCCGATACACGGTCGCCCTGCAAACCGGGCTCGGTCTCGGTGATGGTGAGGAGTACCGAGGCAGGCATGTCGCTACCGACGATCTCATCCCCATAGAACTGAATGGAAATGATGTCACCCTCGCGTAGGTAGTTCCCCGCATCGCCCATCGTGGCTGCCGGCACGGTCATCTGCTCGTAGCTCTCGGCGTCCATGACGACAAAGTCGTCAGCGTCCTTGTAGAGGAACTGCTGGTCACGCTTCTCTATGAACGCCCGTTCCATCTTCTCACCGGCCCGGAACGTACGATCGACGACTGCCCCGGTCCGCATATTCCGCAGCGTGGTGCGTACGAAGGCGCCGCCCTTACCGGGCTTGACATGCTGGAACTCGTTGATCTGGAAGAGGCCGTCGCTTCCCAGGTCAATGGCCATGCCGTTCTTGAAGTCTGATGTGTTGATGGACGCCATACCGATCCGAGTCTAGGCAGAGATACCCGGTCTTCGGCCTTTCAGCGGGCAGCCAGTCCCTTGGGAAAGGTTGTCAATGGTTCGGCTCCGCTCGGGCTGACAAGAACCAGGTCCTCGATGCGAACCCCCCCGATGCCCTCGACATACGCGCCGGGCTCCACGGTGAGCGCCATCCCCACTTCCGCCGACCCTTCGGATCGAGGCGAGATGATCGGGTCTTCGTGAATGAAGAGCCCGACGCCGTGGCCGGTCCCGTGGTTGTACGTACCATCCTGGCCTGTTTCCAGAAGGACAGAGCGGGTGGTGTGGTGCAACTCATTGAGATGGACACCGGGAGCCAGTGCCTCCACTCCAGCCGCTTGAGCCCTCGCAACATTCTGATACCAGTTTTCCTGCTCGGCCGTCGCCTTCCCACCGACCACCAGCGTGCGGGTCATATCGGATCCATACCCGTCTACCGTTGCTCCGAAATCGATAACCACCATGTCACCGTTTTCCATCACCCGATCAGACGGCCGGGCATGCGGTTTTCCCCCGTTGGGACCGCTGGCAAGGATCGTGTCGAAACTTGGGCGCTCACTTCCCCGTTCTGCCATCTCCCATTCGAGCTGTCGGGCGGCTCGTATCTCGGTGACGCCGGGTCGAATCCACTCCAGCGTGGCATAGAGCGCGTCATCGGCAATTCTGCACGCCGCACGGAGCCGTTCAGTTTCGGAGGGGTCTTTGATCTGTCGCAGCGTTGCGGTGAGATCCTTTGTAGGAACAAGTCCTGCCGTGGCTCCGGACTCGGTCAAGGCCATCGTGAGCGATTCCAGAGCTGCCACGGTCATGTGATCAGCCTCATATGCCAGCTGGTCCGTGCTTAGCAACTGCGCAAGATGATCCGCAACTCGCTGGCCCGAATCGCTGCCGACAATCACGACCTCCACGTGGTCGGGTAGTTGTTCACCGGCCTGCACTGCGTAACGACTATCGGTGATCAGTACAGCCTGGTCTGGATTGACCAACACCGAACCGAATGATCCCGTGAACCCGGTGAGCCAGCGGACGTTCAACGCGTCGGTAACCAGCAGCTGCTGGTGGCCCGCGTCGACCACGGCAGAGCGGAGCCTCGCCAGGCGGTCTGCGAGCGGCGCCGGGCTCAAGGGATTCATCGGTCGTACACCTTGAATGCTTCGCGCAAGAGGGCATGGTCATCGACCCGCACGCTCTCCACCCCATCCGGCCCATCCAGGACGAACGTCACGCCGTCGAGCGCTTTCTTGTCACGACTGAAGAGTTGAATGAGCGATTCATGGTTCACCCCGTCGGGCAGCGTGGCTGGCAGTTCATAGGCGTCTAAAACTCGGAAGTGTTCTTCGACACGATCCCGATCGATGCGGCCCAGCAAACGCGCCACCTCCGCCGCGTACGGCAACCCAACGGCTACCGCCGATCCGTGCCGAAGCGTGTATCCCGTGACGGTTTCGAGCGCATGGGCCAATGTGTGCCCGTAGTTGAGAATGGCTCGTCTGCCGCTTTCGTGTTCGTCATCGGCCACCACGTCGGCCTTCAGCCGCACGCATGCAGCCACCCGGGCTGCCATATCCAGCTCGTCCAACCGGCCACCGCCCAGAAAGTGGTACTTCGCCAGTTCGCCCAGGCCGGCTTTGTAGTCAGCCTCGGGCAGCGTGGTGAGCGTCTCCGTGTCACAGAGAACCGCGGAGGGCTGCCAGAACGAGCCAACGAGATTCTTGCCCTCGGGAAGGTTCACACCGCACTTGCCCCCGATCGCAGCATCGATCTGACCTAACAAGGTGGTGGGAACATGGATGACGTTTACGCCGCGATGGTAAACCGAGGCAACGAAACCGGCCAGATCGGTGACCACGCCGCCCCCGACGCCAACCACAACATCGTTTCGGGTCATCCCCCACCGGGCGAGTTGACCGCAAATCTCGGCAACGACCCGAAGATCCTTGGCGGTCTCACCGTCGGGGACGTGGAGAACCCGGTGCTCGATTCCCGGATCTACCGTCCAGGGAAGGTGCTCCTGGGTGATCACCGCCACTCGCCGAGCCGTGGCTGGTACGACCTCGGGCAGGTGGTGGCGAACCCCGTGGCCAGCATGAACGACGTAATCTCGTCCTCCTCCCACGCGGACCGGCTCATAGAAGACCGGGCCTGTGACCACCGGATCGAGTCCCAATATGTGAGCCAAATCGTCGACAACACCGGGGACCGGTCTCGACGTTACCGGCAGAACGTGATGCGCGACCGCTTCATACAGATCGGCTCGTTCCTCCAACAATTCGGTAAGAGATCCCAGAGGATCGTCTCCCAGCAGCGGCCGGTCGGGATCTTTGCCGAGTCGCGCCGAGAGCTCCATGGGAGATGCCTCCAGGTACACAACGGTTGCATTACCACGACGAAGCGCATCCCGGTTGGACTCGGTGGTCACTACGCCACCCCCGGTGGCGACCACGGTTGGACCATCTTGGAACAGCGCGTCTTTTAGCGCGGCCGTTTCACGAACTCGAAACCCGTCCTCACCTTCCGCGGCAAAGAGCTCCGGGATCGTGAGGCCGGCCCGTTGGACGATGACTTGATCCAGGTCCAAGAACGGCACACCGGTCCGCACTGCCAGCGCCCGCCCCACGGTGGACTTGCCTGACCCCATCAAACCCACCAACACAACGCTCTGCACCGCCCTAGCTTACTCAGGGGCCGCCGGACGGGGCTCCGATACCGCTCCCGGCAATACAGTGGTCAGATGGAACCGCTCCGAATAGGACTGATCGGCGCCGGCGGAATGGGTTCGTTTCATGCCCGAACCCTGGCCACCATGCCCGGTGTGACGGTTTCTGTGGTGGCGGACCCGGTCGGCGACGCTGCCGAATCGCTTGCCGCCGAACTCGATGCGGTGGGCATGATGGACCCGATGATGCTGGCAACAGCCGGCGGGGTGGACGGACTCGTGATCGCATCACCGGATGAAACCCATGCGGAACTGGCGCTTGCCGCAATCGAACTGGGCACACCGGTGCTCTGTGAGAAACCGCTGGCCACCACCATGAGCGATTGCCGACGAGTCATAGAGGCGGAGGCGACCGTCGGATCGAGACTCCTTCAACTCGGGTTCATGCGGGAGTACGACCTGGCCCACCGCCAACTCCAGGAGTCGATCGCCCAGTTGGGCAGGATCCACAGCCTGCGATGCGTGCATCTCAACACTTACGCTGATCAGCGAACCGATGCGGCGATCGTCAACCAATCCGCGGTTCATGATTTCCACACGATTCGGTTCCTGAGCGGTGCCGACATCGTGGCGGTGACTGCCCACGTCACCCGCCAGGAGTCCGGTGGCATACGCCATTTGATCGTCCTCTGCACGCTCAGCTCGGGGGCTCATGCCACCGTCGAGTTCGACGATCACGGTTTCGCCTACGACGTCACTGTGGAAGTCACTGCTGAGAAGGGATCGGTGTTGACCGGGCCTCAGGTACGCGCCATCCACCGTTGGAACGGACAGACCCAAGTCAACATCGGCATGGACTGGTTCGGCCGCTTTGCTGACGCCTACCGGCTGCAGAACGAAATCTGGGTGGACTCGCTCCGGTCGGGGGTCACCGTGGGCCCCAGCGCCTGGGATGGTCTTGCCGCCACCGCCGTGGTGAACGCCGTGTTCGACTCGTTGGAAAAAGGTGGCTCCAGCAGCGTCTCTCTGCCGGACCGCCCCAGCATCTACGCCTGACTGCTCCCCGAAAACGGTCACCGGGGCAACCCCAGTACACGGTCACCAATGATGTTTCTCATGATGTCCGATGTGCCACCCATGATCGTGTACGACGGTGCGTACACGATGTTCAGCGACCAAGGCGTATCGAGCATGGCGTCGGCCCCAAGCACCCGACCGGCGAAATTCGCCACTCGCTGTTCGTGCTCGGTACAGAACGCCTTGGTGGCGGCGCTGAAGCCGCGGGGTGCCTGTTTGAGGACCTCTCGGTAGACCAGCAACCGTCCGATGCGATAACCGATCTCCAGCGATGCGATTTCGTCTCGGACCAGCCGATCGTGCGTGTCCGCCAACGACTTTGCGTACTCGAAGACCATCCGGTTGGACACCAGGCGGTCAATTCCTCCTCGTTCGTGCTCCAGCTGCACCATGGTCTGCTTGAAAGCATTTCCTTCGACGCCGACCAGGTTTGCTACCGGCACCCGAACGTCGGTGAAGAAAACCTCACAGAAGTGCGAGTTCCGAACCGCATCCTTGATGGGCCGGACCTCGATACCGGGCGTGTCCATAGGGACGATCACCTCACTGATTCCCCGATGCGGTGGTCCCTCTGCTGAAGTTCTACAGATCAAATAGCAGTAATCTGCGAGCGCGGCGTACGACGTCCAGATTTTCTGCCCGTTGATGATGAATTCGTCGCCGTGACGCACTGCGCTGGTCTTCAGCGACGCAAGGTCGGAACCCGAATCCGGCTCGCTCATGCCGATGCACCAGGTGGTATCGCCCGAAAGCATTCCGGGGAGATACTCCGCCTGCTGGTCAGCCGTCCCGTAGGCGATGAGGGTTGGTCCCATCTGTCGGTCAGCAAACCAGCTGCCACCAATCGGTGCTCCAACCGAAATCATCTCTTCAGCCATGATCACACGCTCGATTGCCGGACGACCCCCGCCGCCAAACTCGGTGGGCCACGTCATGCCTATGAATCCTTCAGCGGCCAACACCTTGGAGAACTCCGGCACATGGCTGTTCAGCCAACAATCGAAGTGCACCCCATGGTCGGCAACACCTTGCTCGGCAACCCGACGGGCCCGTTCGCGGAGGGCGACGAGTTCGGAACTGAAAGCAAATTCAAGACCAGTGGACACCGATTGGAGCCTAATGGACAGTCAGGATTCCGCGAGAGAAAACACCGTCAGACTCCGGCGGGGTTGGTAATTGCGATCATTACAACTGCCCCCAAGACCATGAAGGGTCCAAAAGGAACCTCGGCCTTGCGACTGCGTTGAGCGATCATGCCAATCACCGCTCCGCTCAACAGGGCCACCAGGATTGCCGTCATCGTGATCTGCACTCCCCGAAAAGAATCGTCGGCCAGCCACCCAAGGAAAAGCCCCAGGCTGGGCGCAAGCTTCACGTCGCCCAACCCCATCCCCGGCGGGTAGATCCGGTTGGCGAGGAAGAAAAAGACGAAGTACAGACCGCCCGCCCACAATGCTGGCGCGATGCCAACCTCGAAATCATTGGGACCGCTGAGGGCCAACACCACGAAGAGCCCAAAGAACAGCGTAGGGAACGTGAAGATGTCGAGCAGCAGTTTGTGCTCGATATCCACGACGCTCATGACTGCGAGCATGGCGAAGAAGATGAGATAGGGCAGGAGTTGCCATGACCAACCAAAGGTCCACCCCGCAATCGCAAACAGGACCCCGGCCCCCAGGTCAGTAACCGGGTACCGCCAGGAACGATGGCCGTCGGGACAACGAGCGAACCACGAAACGATCGGCACCGGGAACGGGACCGGCAATCGTTGAGAGCACTGCGGACAACGAAGAAACGGCTCTGGAGTCTCCCGCTCTACGCTGCGGTCCACGAGTACACCCAGCAGCGGCCCCAGCAAAGGTCCCAGGAGAAAACAGACCGCCGCGGGAAGCGGCATGGGCTAGGTCTCGCTTTGCAGGTACTTCATCAAGAGGCTGGCCTCGTCGTCAGCGGCAGCCGAACCGTCGGCATTCACGTTGGTCGAAGGAGGGGGCGGCGGAGGCGGCGGCGCAGTGGCCGAGAGACCAGAGAGGAGCGATGCATCGTCGACGGATTCACCGAACTGGCGAATCTCCTCGGGAGAGGGCGGTGCGGGCGGAGGTGTTGGTGGAATCAGAGCCGCCGGGATCTCGTTGGCGACCTCAGACTCGAATTGCGGGAGGGCAACGACATTTGACGGCAGCTCCGTTTGCGCTTCGTCTGGAGCGCTCTCGGTCAAGAAGGAGGCTGTCAGCGAGTCCTCGGTGATGCTGGCTCGCGTGGCGGGCGCATCGACGGAGGCTTCGGCGAGCGCCATCTCATCATTTTCGGATTGCTCGTTCAAGCGATGGGTTGGCTCTTCGATGGTGACCAAACCGCGTTCGATGACACTCTTGATTCGTCGGCATCCTTTGAGTTCACCAACACCGATGCGGTTGTAGGTCTTGGACACGGTCCGACCCTCGCCAATGGCCACGACCGTCTCCCATTCGTGACCGGTCAGCATGACCTGATCGCTGGGAAGGGTCCGGTTGACTGTGAGGAAATGATCCGGCGACTTGATGACCGTCTCGATCGATTGCCACTCCGCCAGAAGTTCGTTGCCCCGTTCAACGAGCGGTGCAACCTCCACTGGATCTGAGGGCGCCGGCGCTACGTCATCGCCGACGAAGGAGAAATTGCCGCTCTCGAACCGGAGCAGCTCGAACATTACGTCCTCCCAGTCTCCAGAAGTCGTGACATTGGAGGCCTCGGCTTGAACGAGCATTCCCTCGTCGACCCAGAGAGAGCCGGTACCGCGATCGCCACTGATACGAAGGTGTCCGCTCTTGCGTGTCCCGGCCAAGAGGTTCAACACTTCATCGAGTGTGAAGTTGTCGAGTGATCCCTGAAGCATTTTCTTACTTTCGTCTAGTAATCGCCTGACTCATAACATCCAGTGGCGCCGGTTCCCCGGTCCAATGAGTAAATTGCTGAGCAGCTTGGTGAACAAGCATTCCAACGCCACCAATAACGGTAGCTCCTCGCTGGCCAGCTGCCAGCATTAACGGAGTTTTCCGCGGTTCGTAGACGATGTCATGCACGATGTGATCTTTACGTATCAAGTCGGCCGGAAGGGGGATACCTTGAGGATTCGGGCCTTTCCGCATCCCGACGGGAGTCGCGTTGATGATCAGACTGGACGCCTCCACCTGGTCAATTGGTCCCACCGAAGCAACTGCGGACACCGATGCCGCGGCCTGTGCAGATTCCGATCTTCTTGCCCACACGTGGATCTCCGCAGCTCCGGCTCTCCCCAACGCTTCTATGATCGCGGTTGCTGCGCCGCCGGCGCCGAGGACCGAAACGGTTCGACCCGCCACCGAGGATCCGGTTGCGATAGCGAACGAATTGACATATCCGTCACCGTCGGTGTTGTCGCCAACGAGTTCGCCATCCGACCAATACACGCAATTGCAGGCTCCGAGGGCCTGTACCGATGCCGAGGGCCGATCCACCGCTTTGGCAACGTCCTGCTTGTGGGGCATCGTCACGCTGAGCCCTCCAATTCCCAGGGTTCGCATTGCCATCACCGCCGCCGCGCCACTACCTGGCATTACCTCATGGGCGACGTAAACCCAATCGAGGCCAGCAGCCGCGAATGCAGCATTGTGTAAGACCGGCGAGAGTGAGTGGCGGACGGGTGAACCGATCACGGCCGCCACGCGTGTGGCCCCGGTCGGGGCGATTAGCACAGTCCCAGGTCTCGGCAGACCTCTCGGGCTTCAATGAACTCTTGCTCGGTTTCAGCGAAAGTGTGGAACCCTTGCGGGTCGGTCAGCACATAGTAGAAATAATCGGTTTCGGCAGGGTTGATGGCCGCCTCGAGCGACGCTCTCCCCGGCGAGTTGATGGGGGTAGGGGGCAACCCACGCACAGTGCGACATCCATAAGGTGACTCCTGGTCCAAGACCGAGCGTGTGAGTTCCACATCGCGATCGCCGGCACCGTAGATGCACGTGGCATCGATCCCCATGATCCACTGCTCCCGGATGCGGTTGTAGATCACCGACGCCACAAGAGGCCGTTCTTCGTCCTGGCGGGTTTCCGCTTCGATCATCGATGCCACGATCAGCACCTCGTATGCGGAATAGCCCAGTTTCGTTTCCGCCCCGCCGTACCCCAAGCCACCGGTGACCCTGGCGAACTCGTCACTCATCCTCTGGAGCACCTGATCTGCCGTTGCTCCCTTGGTGATCTCATAGGTGTCGGGAAACAGCAATCCCTCCCACGACGTCTCATTCTCCGGTCGATAGCGAGTGGCGACCTGGCCACTGCTCAAGGCCGCATTCAGCTGTGCTTCGGTGATGCCGTTGAGTTGGCGAGCCAGTTCGCTCACGATCTCGGTAGTCCAGAGTCCCTCGCGTACGATGAACTGGTCCACCTCGGGCGGCTTGGGACCGTCGTTGAGAACCGCGATCGCCTCTTCAGCTGAGGAGTTCAGGTAGAAGGTGTAGTCGCCAGCCTGAAAATTGCCCTCATCGTTCCATTCGGCAAAGTAACGAAAGAAGGTGCTGTTTGGAATTACACCGTTCTCGGCTAGCTGGGCGGCGATGTCTGATGTGGTGGCGCCACTCGCCACGTTGAGATCGATGGGGTCGCCGGGTTCGCCGACTGGATCGAGCTGGCGATCAAACCAGTTTTTCCCGGCGCTGATGGCGGTGTAACCAACAAAAAGGATCAGAACCGCCGAAAGCAGGCCGCCGCCAATACGCCAGCCGGCATGGCGAACGCGGACAAACTCATCCTCTTCATCCCAGTCCAGTTCGACCGGCGGCTCCGCAGGCGGAGTCTGGGTTGGTGCAGTCACGGAGTCCATGGTAATTCAGCCTTTCCCCAGGGCGTGGGCATGCCCGGAACCTCCTGAAGTCTCGCCATCGATCCAGGTCTGCAGGATCACCGCGGCAGCGATTTGGTCCACCAGCTGCTTTCGGCGTTTGCCTTTTATTCCCATCTCGGTAAGGCGTTGCTCGGCGGTGACGGAGGTGAGGCGCTCGTCCTGAAGGTGCACATCAACGTGTTCGCCAAACGATCGTCGAATTTGCTCGATCTCGTCCAAGGTCGAGTGCGCGGCGGGTCCGATTTCGCCACTCGCCAACGAATACGGCACGCCGATCACCACGAAAGCGGCGTCACATTCCTCCACGAGCGCTCGCAACCGCTGATGATCGAGATTCGGGTTGCCGCTGCGACTAACAGTTTGATACGGCGTCGCCAGGGTGCCGTTGCTGTCGCATAGCGCTACTCCAATCCGAACCGCTCCGAGGTCGATACCGAGACCCCGACCGGCGAACCGATCGCCCGCTCTCTGCTCAGAAGGTTCCATCAGCGAGCGTCAAAGACGCCCTTGGCCACCGCCAGCGCGGAGTCGAGGCCCTCGGCGTTCTTGCCTCCCGCCATTGCGAAATCGGTTCCTTTGCCGCCACCACCCTGGATCTCCTTGGCGGCGGGACCAACCATCGCACCCGCCTCGACTCCGGCGTCGGGGGTGACCGCAGCCGCAAGGGCCGCGCCGCCGCTCTCGGGGGCGCCGGCCAAGACAACGACGTTCACCTCCGGCTGATCGCGCACCGCCATAGCCAGATCTTTGAGATCGTTACGAGCCAGACCATCGACACGGGCGAAAATTGCGCCGTCGACCGCCTGGGAAGCCAACTCCGCGGCACGCCCAACTGCAAGCTTGCGCCGCAGTGCTGCGATCTCGTCCTGTTGGGCCTTGCTTTCGGCCACCCGTTTTTGGATTCCTTCGACCACCGACCCCACGGGAACGTTTAACGCCTCCGCCGCCTCTGCCAACGTTGCCTGCTCCGACCGAATCAACTTGATTGTCTCGTCACCGGCGATTGCCTCGATCCGGCGAATGTTGGACCCAATCGAGCTCTCCGACACGATCTTTACGGGACCGATATCACCCAACGCCCGCACGTGGGTTCCACCGCAAAACTCGATCGACGGACCGGCGCGCAAGACTCGAACGCGCTCGCCGTACTTGTCGCCGAAGAACGCAATCGCTCCCATCGCTTCGGCCTCGGCGCGCGAAACTTCGGCATGGGTGGCCGGGGAGTTGTTGAGGATCTCGGCGTTGACCATGTCTTCGATCGTTATGATCTGAGCGGGGCTGAGAGCCTCGAAGTGGCTGAAGTCGAATCGGAGGCGATCGGGAGCGACCAACGAACCCTGCTGTTTGGCCCCCTCCCCCAAAACCTCTCGAAGCGCCCAGTGGATGAGATGGGTGGCGGTGTGATGCCGCCGGATGCGATTTCGTCTATCAACATCGATCGAGACGATCACCGAATCGCCGGGCGCGAACTCGCCAGTTGTCATCTCCACCAGATGACGTGCGACCTCGGGAACCGCATAGATCGTGTCCGTCACACGAGCCTCGGCGACAACAACGCCGGCTGCATCAACTTTCTGGATAACTCCGGTGTCACCGCTCTGGCCCCCCGCTTCGGCATAAAACGGGCTCTGGTTCAAGAAGATGCTCGGGGCGCCATCGTCGCCGCCAGTGACTGCCAAGACCTCGGCCTGAACGTTGGTGAAGTGGTCTCTACCCACGAAGATCGTGAGGTTGCCATCCTCCACAAGTTGGCTGACCACGTCGGCATCCGCCGCAATGACCGCGCCTTTCTTGCTGGCCTTGGCCCGCTCCCGTTGCTTGGTCATCTCTGTCTCGAACCCATCGATGTCGATGCCGTGACCTCGTTCGGCCGCTACCTCGGCAGTCACTTCCTTCGGGAATCCATAGGTGTCGTGCAGAGTGAACGCAACCGTGCCGGGCACGCTTGCTCCTGGCTCCAATCGAGCGAGTTCCTCATCGAGCATCTTGAGTCCGTTGGCGAGCCGACGCCGAAACTGGGTCTCCTCCCGCTCCACGACGGTTCGGATCAGGTCATGGTTTTGCACGATCTCGGGATAGTCCGGCCCCATGATGTGCACGACGGCGTCGACCAACGACGGAGTGATGATGTCGCTGACGCCCAAGAGGTAGGCGAACCGGGTGGCGCGTCGCATGATGCGACGAAGGACATAGCCGCGGTCCTCGTTGCTCGGAAAGACGCCGTCCGAGACCAAGAAGGTGGTGGTGCGGGCGTGCTCGGCAAGAACACGGAGCGCAAGATCGGAGGCCGGGTCGGCTCCCAGCGCGTAGCCGGTGACCTCTGAGGCCACGTGAATGAGCCGGGCCATCTCGTCGATCTCAAAGACCGACTCTTTCCCCTGCAGGACCATGAGGATTCGCTCGAGCCCGGCACCGGTATCGATGCTCGGTTTCGGCAGTGGTTTGGAGTTCCCCTCGGCATCGGTCTCGAACTGCATGAAGACCAGATTCCAGATCTCCATGTATCGCTCGTCGGCTTCGGGGTTGGCCGGTCCCCCGTCGGGCCCGTACTCGGGTCCTTTGTCCCAGAAGATCTCCGAACTCGGCCCGTTGGGGCCGGTGTCGGCCATGCGCCACCAGTTGTCCTCATCCAGACGCTGGATTCGATCGGCGGGGACTCCCACTGTGGTGCGCCAAATCTCGGCGGCTTCGTCATCGCTGAGGTGCACGGTGACCCACAGTCGTTCCGGGTCGAGACCAAGAGCTTCAGTCACGAACTCCCACGCACTGGGGATCGCTGTTTTCTTGAAGTAGTCACCGAAAGAGAAGTTGCCCATCATCTCAAAGAACGTCAAATGACGCGAGGTCCTGCCCACCTCGTCGAGATCGTTGTGCTTGCCGCCGGCCCTGACACATTTCTGGATCGAAACCGCTCGCAGCGACGGCGGCTTTTCGTCTCCCTGGAAGTACGGCTTGAATGGCACCATGCCCGAGTTGGTGAACAGCAGCGTCTGGTCGTGCGGGATCAGGCTGGCCGAAGGAATCGGCTGATGACCCCTCTCGACGAAGAAATCGGTGAAGACTTTGCGCAGTTCATTGGCTTGCATAGCGGGTCTTAGTGTACGCCGCACCCTACGAGTGATTGTCCGGGTTTCCTGATCTACGCTTCAGGCAATGACAAGCGAGAGCCTCACTGACCTCGGCGATGCGCTCCGCCGACTCGCGTCGGAGCCCGTTTTGCTCGTAGCGTCAGATTACGATGGCACAATCGCTCCGCTTGTGGACGATCCATCCGACGCCGTTGCAGATCGCGAATCATCAGCAGCGCTGAAAAGGTTGGGACGGGCCGATCACACCTACGCCGCGCTGATCTCGGGACGTAGTCTGGCCGACCTCGAACTTGCGTCGGGTCTTGGAGACATCGTTCGCCTCATCGGCAGCCACGGCAGCGAATTCGACGTTGGTTTCACCAAGGATCTGGATCCCGAGCGGGCAGAACTTCGGAACGCTTTGGTAGACGAAACTTTCCGGATCTGTGCCCGGACCGCCGGCCGGGTGGAAGAGAAACCGGCCGGGGTCGCGTTCCATCTCCGCAACGTTGACGAGGCCGGCCGAGCCGCAGCTCTCAGCGCTCTTGCGGAAGGCCCGCAGACCTGGGAAGGGGTCCACACCCGGAGCGGCCACGACGTGTTGGAGCTCACCATCACCTCGACGAACAAGGGCCATGCCCTCGAACGACTTCGGGCCGAAGTTGGTGCTACCGCGGTTCTTTTCATCGGCGATGACGACACAGATGAAGATGCTCTCGTCACTCTCACCGGACCGGACGTGGGGATCCGTGTTGGCCCGGGTGAATCGGCTGCTCATTTTCGCGTCGAGTCACCGGACGAGGTTTCTCGCATCCTCGCTTTGCTCTCTGAACTGAGAAGCGACTGGCTCACCGGTGCGGGCCTTCAACCGCTCCAGCATCATTCGATTCTGTCGGATCAGCGGACCGCGGCGATCGTCAATCCGCAAGGTCGAATCGTGTGGTTATGCGTGCCCCGAATCGACTCCGGAGCGGTATTCGCCGAACTTCTGGGTGGTCAGGCCGCAGGAGCATTCAGCATCGGGCCCCTCGACGGCTCCGCTCCGGTGGCCCAGCAATATCGACCGGGTTCCATGATCCTGGAGACCCGCTTCCCCGAGTTCACCGTGACCGATTACATGGACGTTTCGGGCAGTCGAGCCCAGGAACTTGCCGGCCGTACCGACCTTCTTCGAGTCATCGAGGGAACCGGGCAGGCCATGATCGAGTACTCGCCCCGCCTCGATTTCGGCCGCGTTCCCACCTCTCTGGTGACAACCCCGAATGGCGTGCGAATTCAAAGCGCCATCGAACCGCTGGTATTGCATTGCAGCGGGGAAGGGTGGTCAGGCCATGAGTGGAAGCTGGTGTCCTATGGCCCCAACCAGTCAGCCCGAGCCGTTGTAGACCTCTTGCGGGGTCCGGTGGTCCTCGAACTCCGGGCCGGCACGGATTCGCTCGACGATCATCCGCGCCCAGAGTACGACCGCCAAAGTGACACGCACCGATTCTGGACCGACCGCAGCGACCCTTTGGAACTGCCCGAATCCGCCCGAGAAGTGATCCGCCGGGCCGCAATCACACTTCAGGCCTTGCAACACGGGCCAACCGGTGCGCTGGTGTCCTCGGTATCGACAAGCCTCCCTGAATACCTCGGCGGCGTTCGCAACTGGGACATGCGGTACTGCCGGATCCGCGATGCTGCCCTCAGTTGCCGAGCCCTCGCCGAGCTGGGGTCCGTGCAGGAAGGCCGGCGACTCCTCGATTGGCTACAAAAGGTGATTCTCGTTCGACCCGAGACCGACCGTCTGGCGCCGGTCTACCTCGTCACCGGCCGGCACCTTCCGCCCGAAGCGGAGATTACCGGCTTGGCCGGCTACGGGGGCGCCCGGCCGGTCCGTGTCGGCAACGGTGCTGATCTACAGGTCCAACTGGACCTTTATGGGCAGGTTCTGGAATTGGTCGAAACGCTGCGCCAACGCGGTGAAGTCCTGACCCTCAAGGACTGGCGTTTGGTCGAAAAACTTGTGATCTCAGTTGCCCACCGTTGGCGAGAACCCGATCATGGAGTCTGGGAGATTCGCCGGGTCCCCCGCCACTATGTCCATTCCAAAGTCCACTGCTGGATGGCGGTCGATCGCGGGATTCGCATCGCCCGGCAGTTTTGTGACCGCGCCCCCGACACATGGCTGGCGCTCCGAACCGAGATCGCCGAAGATGTACTGGCCAACGGGTGGTCCGAGAAGCGACAGTCGTTTACCGCTGCCTACGACGGTTCGGACTTGGACGTTGGAGCGCTGTCGGTTGGGCTGAGCGGCCTCATTCCCGCGGATGATCCCCGCTTTGCGGCAACGGTTGACGCGGTACGTCGGGAACTGCTCACCGGTGGAACGGTCTATACCTCCCACAGCGACGATGGACTCCCCGGCCGCCGCCATGGAGTTCACCTCGCGACGTCCTGGCTGATCGATGCGCTGCTGCTCACAGGTCGTCGAGATGAAGCCAAGGAGCTCTTCGCGATTCTTCGATCGCGGGTTGGGGCAACCGGCATCCTGACCGCACAGGTAGACCCGATGGAAGAACGGGCACTGGGGAACATACCGATGGCCTATTCCCACGCCGGCTTCATCTTCAACGCTCTGCACCTGCAATAGCCCGGCTACTCCAGCTTCTCCAGGGCAAGTTCCCATTCTTTCATGGCGCGTTGAAGTCGTCGTTCCAGCGTCTCGTTCTTATCGATGAGATCGTGCATTTTGTCGGCGTCCGCATACACCTGAGGATCGGCCAGTTCGGACTGAACCTCCGAAAGCTCTGCCTCCAGCGTTTGGACTTTCCCCTCCAATTTGTCGATCTTCTTTTTGAGTTGGCGGACCTCATTGCCCGATGCCCTCGAGGAGGGCCTCGGAGCCTTGTCGTTTCTTTTCGCAGTGGTGACCTGTGAGGGCTTCGACTTGGGCTTCAGTTTGGGCGGCGAACTCGCCCCTGGACCCTTGGCCGTTCCGGAAGGAGAAGTGCTTCCACCGGGATGAAAGAGGTGTTCTTCTACGTCAGCGAAGAATCGAGCGGTGCCGTCCCGAACCTCAAGAACCTGTTCTGCAACGTTACGGATGAGATGGCGATCGTGGCTGACGAGCAAGACGGTGCCCGGATACACACTGAGAGCGTCTTCGAGAACGTCACAGCTGGGAAGGTCGAGGTGGTTCGTAGGTTCGTCGAGGATCAAGAGATTCACGGGGTTGCACATGGTCTCGGCCAGAGCCAAGCGGGTCCGCTCCCCACCGGAAAGCTGCCATACAAGGCGCTCCACCGCATCACCTCGGAACCCGAACGATGCCAATACCGTACGGACGCTGCGTTTGCCGTCCATCTCGCTCCCGACCGACCGCCGGAACTCCTGTTCCACGGTGAGGCTGAGATCGAGAGCGTCCACCTGATGCTGGGCGAAATAGGCGACGTCCACGTTCTGACCCAAGGTCACCGATCCGCTCCGGGGCCGGAGATCGCCCAGGATGGCCTTCAGAATCGTGGACTTGCCGGCCCCGTTCGGTCCGATCAAGGCAAGCTTCTGCCCCCGCTCCACAACCACATTCACGCCGGCGATAACAGCAGGTTCGTCGTCGTAACCGAAGTCGGCGTTTTCGATGTTCACCACCACTCGTGACGACCGGCGAGGTTCGGGGTACGCGAACTTCAGTTTGAGATTCACATCTTGGGGAACCTGGATCTCTTCCAATTTCTCGAGGGCCTTGATACGGCTCTGAACCTGTCGGGCTTTGGTTGCCTTGTAGCGGAAGCGTTCGATGAACTGCTCGGTGTGGGCTCGCTGCCGCTGCTGACTGGCCGCTTTGGCCGCCGCCTGGGTGATCCGCTCCTCCCGCTGGACAAGAAATTCCACGAATCCGCCCACGTATTCGGTAGCAGTTCCCCAGGCCACTTCTACTACCCGTTCAGCGACCGCATCGATGAAGTCGCGGTCATGACTGACGAACAAGACAGAACCGGGAAAAGCTTGCAGTTGCGCCTCGAGCCACGCCACCGAATCGACGTCCAAATGGTTCGTTGGCTCGTCGAGCACGAGCACATCGGGCTTCTCCAGCAGCAAGCGAGCGAGCGCCGCCCGCATTTGCCAACCGCCCGACATTTCCGACAGCGGCCGGTCCATGTCCTGAGCAGTGAAACCCAACCCGCCCAGGATTCGCCGAGCCTCAGCTTCGATCTGGTATCCGCCGAGTTGCTCGAACCGGCTCTGCAGGTCGCCAAATCGTTCCAGTCGAGTCTCGTACTCGGGGTGGTCGACATGCCCCAACGTCTCACCGACGGCGGTTATCTCCGCTTCCATCGAGTTCAGGTGTGACGCTCCCGCCAACACTTCGTCGATGACGGTTCCCCCCCACGACTCGGTTAGCTCTTGAGGGAGATAGCCAACGACATAATCGTTGGGCCGGTGAACGCCACCGGCATCGGGTTCTTGGATCCCAACCACGATCTCCAGCATCGTGGTCTTGCCAACCCCATTTCCGCCGATGAGAGCGATCCGGCGACCCGGCCGCAACTCGAAGGTGACGTCGCGGAACAGCAGGCGATTTCCGTGTTCCTTTTTCAACCCCGAGACCGTCAGCACAGCCATACAGCCTAGGACGGAGGGACAGTGGTTCTACCCGACGAGGTGTGACGTGTGGGTGCCACAATGGAGACCGTGGAACAACTCCCCGTTTCGGTTCGAAAGCTTTGGCGATGGGGCGGCGCGTTTACCGGGCTGTTCTTTGGCCTCATCACCGCCGCCTTCACCATTGGTGCAGCAAGCGCATTGGAGCTCGGGATTGCTGGATATGTAGCGGCTGGAGTGCTGGTACTGGCAGTTGCCGCCGTTCCCGTGTGGTGGGCTGGAGTTCGCTACCGCAACTGGGGATGGCAGCTCACCCCACTCTGGGTAGAAGCCAAACATGGTGTGCTGGGTCGCCACCGCGTCATCATTCCCCGCAATCGCATTCAAACAGTCACCACCAACAGCGGTCCGGTCGATCGAATGCTGGATCTGGAAACGATTACCGTGCACACGGCCGGAGTGGGCGCACCGAATCTCACCATCCCGCATCTGGCAACGGCAACGGTGCAGCAGATCCGCACCGAATTGGGCAAGGGCGTCGATGAGTGAACTCGCCGGGCCAATAATCGATTCTGCGCCCCCGATCGACTGGAAGCGACCCCACCCCTACACGCTCATCGTTGAGTTCGTGTCGTCATTGCGAGATCTCATCTTGCCGATTGCCTTCATCGCAACCAGACGGGGCGATTCTGCAGAGATATTCCCGATGATCGCCGTCCTCCTTCCCTTTGGTGCGGCGCTGGCTCGGTATTACAGCACCCGATATGCATTGACCAGTGAGGCGCTGCTGCACGAATACGGGGTGTTCAAGAAGAACAAGCAGGTCCTACCCCGCAAGAACATTCAGAACCTGTCAACCTCGGCGGGGCTGATCGCCCGCGCCACCGGCTTGGTGGAAGTCACGGCCAGCGACGCATCCCAAGGTGGGGATGTCAAACTCCGGCTTCTCTCGGTTGAAGACGCCGATGCGTTACTCACGCTGCTCCGGTCGAGTCGCTCCGTAGCCGTTGCCGGCCCCCCCGGATTCGCCGCTCCGCAGGCTCCCAGTTTTGCAGCTCCCAGCGTCGATCCGTTCGAGGCAGCCCCGATCCACTCCACCCGGATGGGGGATCTTGTGAAGTTCAGCGGAGCCACTTCGGGCGGCCCACTCCTGGGCATCGCCCTTCTCGTAGCGGCGGTCGTCATCTACTTCGCCGCCCCCGAATTGCGAGAGGAGGTTTCGATGGGGACGATCGTTTTCGCCCTCGGTCCCGCTGCCGCCGTCGTCTTTCCCGCTCTCAATCCCATCTTCCGACTGGGCGGCTTCCGGTTGTGGAGTGACCCAGACCGCCTTCGGATCAAGACGGGTCTTCTCACCGAAATCCAAATGAACGCCCGACGAGACCGGCTACAGCTCGTGCAGGTAGATCGCCATGTGTTCGCTCGAATGCTCGGTCTGGAAGGTATCGCCTTCGAGACCGCCGATGTCGAGGCCGGTTCGGTCGGCGTCAAGTACCTCGCCCCTGCCGTTGCGCTGGATTCGTGGCCACGCTTTGCCGCTGATGCGCTGGGCAAGGTCGAGCTGAACGAGGACGACCTCCAACGGGTCAGCCCACTGACCGAGCGCCGTTCCTTGGTCCGATGGAGCATTGGAGGAGTTCCGATCCTCGGAGCACTGGTGGCCGCGGCAATGGCGGCGCCCAGCGGCAATCGCTCGGCCGTCGTGGCGATCGGTGCAGGAGTACTGGCGTTTTACGCCGCAACCGCTCGATGGCACGCCCGTCGACGGGCTCGCCGTTTGGGATGGGCGGTTGGTGATGAGCAGTTCCTGTTCCGAACCGGGGTGATTGCGGAGAAGCTTTATCTCATCCGCAAGGAGAAAGTGCACTATGTGCGGCTGAACCAGTCATTCTTCCAGCGTCGGCTCGGACTGACCTCGATCAGCATCGGCACCGCTGGATTCGGTGGCCTCGGTCGAGCAACCTTGCCGGACCTCGAGAATGCGGTGGCCGAAGATTTAGCCGACCGGCTGAGCGTGGCTTCTGCCAATACGCCCTTGGCCAGAACCCTCTGAACGGGAGGCCTTTGCGACTGGAGCATCAGGAGAGCCGGCGTACGAGCTTTCTGAGCGTGGACGTGAGACGTTCGAGCTCTACAGGATCCAGCACGCTGAACATCTGCTGCTCTTCGAGGTTCTGCTCGCCGTAGGCGGCAGCCAACAGATTGGTGCCTGCGGGGGTCAACGTGATCTGGACCAGTCGACCATCGTGAGGGTCGCGTTGCTTGTTCACCAGTCCTTTGGCGGCGAGGGTATTGACAACCCCGGACACAGCCGCCGTAGAAACACCGGACAGGCGGGCAATCTGTCGAGGTTCCAACTCGTCATACACCCAAACGGTGAACAGCACCCGGAAACCAGCGGTGGAAACGCCCGCAGGTCGGTGGACGGCACTCTCCAAGCGGCTCAGATAAAGGGTGGCCAGCCGGAACAGGTGAAACGATGCGGTGAACGCATCGGTATCTATCTCAGGCCAGCTCGTTATGCGTTCGGCCGCTCGTTGTTCGAAATTGTCCATTGCCTAAGAGCCCTCGGGCTCCCGGAGTCTCAGGGTTCGGCCGCGAAACTCCGCCACCACACGTTCTGCATCGTCATCATCCACCACGGCGACCGAAACGTCGAATATCGCCAGTCTGTTCCGTTGCCGCCGCAGCACGGCGCGAGCCCGCAAGCGGGCCCCTTCGCTGACGGCCTCCATGAAATCCACCTCGGCATGCGTTGCGAGCGCCGGGGTCGAACTATTGGCGGTTCGCCCCATGGCAGCATCGGCCAGCAGAAACAGAATCCCCCCGTGACAAATTCCGTGGTCGTTCAGCATCGAGGGCGCAACGATCATTTCGACCACGGTTCGCTGAGACGACTGTTCTATCACCTCAATACCTAGAAGAACTTCGACCGGCTCGGCTGGCCACGGCTCGACATCCACAAAACCACCCTAATGGAGGAAGCGATTTTCCAAGCGTTTTCCAGGCAAAGCCGTGTCGTTAAGGCCTTGACGATTTCTTTTCCTTCCGGCTACCATCCCAACGTGACCGACAGCGCAGCGACGAATCTTCAGCCGGGCTTTTTCGCCGAGGAGATCGAAACGATGCCTCGTGAGATGTTGGAGACCATCCAATTGCAGCGGTTGCAGACCATCGTTCGGCGGCTCCGTGATCACGTGCCGGTGATGGCCGAACGCCTCGCCGGGATCGGTGATCCCGCCAGCCTTGACGACCTCACCAGATATCCGTTCCTGAAGAAGGAGGACCTGCGCAACAACTACCCGTTCGGACTCTTCGCCAGTCCCCGAGCTGACCTGGCTCGTATCCATGCCAGCTCGGGAACCTCCGGCAAGCCGACCGTTGTTGGCTACACCGCTGAAGACGTGCGGATTTGGAGTGAGTGTGTTGCTCGCTGCCTCCGAGGCGCCGGAATCGAACCAGGGTGGTGGCTTCACAATGCTTATGGCTACGGCCTCTTCACCGGCGGGCTGGGCCTCCACGGCGGCGCCGAGATGGCCGGCATCGGGGTGATCCCGATCAGTGGCGGCAACACCGAACGTCAACTGATGCTCATCGAGGACTTCGCCCCGGAAGCCATCTGTTGTACTCCTAGCTATGCGCTCACGCTCGCCGAGCACCTGGCCGAACGACACAAGAAATCGCCGATGCAGGTAGGCATCCTCGGCGCCGAGCCCTGGACCGATTCCATGCGCTCCGCCATCGAGGCGCAGCTTGGGATGATCGCCGTGAACATCTACGGTCTTTCAGAGGTCATTGGTCCAGGGGTGAGCTGTGAGACGGCCCACCGGGACGGTCTGGTGATCATGGAGGACCACTTCCTCCCCGAGGTCGTAGATCCCGAAACCGGGGAGCCGCTCCCCGACGGCGAGGTTGGTGTCCTCGTGCTCACCAGCCTTACCAAACAAGCATTCCCCGTCCTGCGCTACTGGACGGGCGATCTGTGTTCGATCCGACGGGACCCCTCCCCCTGTGGCCGCACCCATGCCCGCATGAGCGCGATCGTTGGCCGAGCCGACGACATGCTCGTAATCCGCGGCGTCAACGTCTACCCATCCCAGGTGGAGCACACATTGCTGACTATCAAGGGCGCCAGTCCGCATTTCCAACTAGTGGTTACCCGGGAAGGCAACCTGGACACCCTGATGGTGCGATGCGAACACGATGGGACCGGCGGTCCCCCGGAAGTGATCCAGGCGGCCGTCGTTGCGGCGCTCACCAGCGCGCTCGGGATAACCGCCACGGTGAGCATTCATGAACCCGGAAGCGTGCCACGCTCGGAAGGCGGGAAACTCTCCCGAACGCTCGACCAAAGGAACCTGGCGTGATCAATTCATGGAACGACGATCAGGATTTTCAACGCTTCATCGACGCTGGAGGAATGGTGGAACCCCGCGACGAGATGCCCGAAGGCTACAGACACGAGGTCTTTCGATTCATCGAGTTCCACGCCAATTCTGAACTGATGGGGGGTCTGACCGAGCGAGACTGGATCCCCCGAGCGCCGGGTGTCCGATTGAAACAGATCTTTTTGGCAAAAACCCAAGACGAAATCGGTCACGCTCACCTTCTCTATCAGGTTGCCGCCGACATGGGTGTGAAATCCCGGACCGAAATGCTGGAGCAGCTTTTCGCCGGGACCAGCCGGTTCCATAACGTGTTCCACTACCAAGCGGTCACCTGGGCCGACCAGATCGCAATCGCCTATCTGGTAGATGCGGCGGCCTTCGCGTCCCAACGAGCCGTGTTCGCGGAATGCTCCTATGGTCCCTACAAGCGGGTGCTCAAGCGGATCGTGGCCGAAGAAGGGTTCCATATGCGCCACGGCGAGGAAATGCTGCTGCGGCTGGCCGAAGGAACCCGTACCCAACGATCCATGTTCCAGGCAGCTCTTGATCGCTGGTGGTGGCCGGCGGTGCAGCTCTTCGGACCAGACTCTGACCCCAACGACCCGTTGTTGGCCTGGAAGATCAAGAGCCAGCCAAACGAACAGCTCCGACACGCCTACATCCAGAAGTATGTCCCGTTGTTGCAGGGATACGGATTCGAAATTCCCGACGCAAACCTTCGCTTTGATGAACAGGCCGCCGACGGCAAGGGCGCATGGGTCACTACGGACATTGATTGGGAACCACTGATCGCAACGATGCGCCAGGGCGGTCCAGACAGCCGCCGCCGAATCATGACCGCAGCGGAGAACTATCGCGACACCGCCTGGGTGCGGGCTGCGCTCGAGACTGCCGCAACGGCCCGAGTTGCGTCATGAGCCTGGGAACAACAACGCTCGAAGGGCTCGTTCGCGCCGCGATAGCCACGGTGTTCGACCCTGAATACCCCGGGGTCTCGGTGGTGGAGCTCGGATTACTCCAATCGGTCGCCGTAGAAACCGATGGTGAGGTACGGATCGGAATGATCCCTACCTACTCCGGCTGTCCGGCATTGAAGTTCATTGCGGCCGACGTCGAAACCGCCGTAGGGGCGGTGGCCGGAGTCTCGTCGGTCCGTGTGGACTGGCTTCGCTCTCCCGTCTGGTCGCAGGACCGGGTTGCGCATTCTGCCATCAAACACCTCGAACGAGAATTTACCGTCACGTTGCGCCGGGCCGACGGAACGCTTCGCTGTCCTGTGTGTGGCTCCGACGCGGTGAAAGACACAAGCCTGATGGGTCCCAGTCGCTGCCGCTCACTCGCCTACTGCCCCAGCTGTCAGAATCCCATAGAGGTCATGCGATGAGAACGTACGAAGTCTTTCTCAAGAAAGCGGGCAAGGAGGAGTTTCGCCATGCAGGCTCACTCCAGGCACCGGATGCGGAAATGGCCCGTCTTCTCGCTCGCGACGCCTACAGCCGCCGAGGTGAGGGCTCCGAGATGTGGCTGGTGGACCGAATCCATATCATCGAAGGTGACAAGCAGTTGCTCGCAGCTACCGCCGATGTGAGCCATCGAGCCAACGACGGCAGCGCAGTGGCCGCTCGCCGCAAGCGACTGCGAAACGACGCATGACCCCTCCCCTGGAGTTGAGTGCCGCCGCCCACTCCTACCTCCTGGCATTTGCCGACGATGAACACATGATGGGCTCGCGCCACGCCAACTGGATCGGTCTTGGCCCGTTTCTGGAGGAGGATCTCGCCTTCTGCTCGATTGCTCAAGACGAACTGGGTCACGCTCTGGCCCTCTACGAGATGCTCGTCCCGGCCAATGAGATCGATCGATTCGCCCTGCTCCGAGCGCCGGCCGACTACCGCAGCTGCGCGCTGGCCGAATTGGAGTGTGCAACGTGGGATCTGGCTCTGGTCCGCCACTGGATCTATGACCTGGCCGAAGGACTCCGATGGGAGGCACTGGTCCAGTCATCGGTGGAGGGCCTCGCAGAGCTCGCCGTCCAGGCTGAGCGCGAGGAGTCGTTCCACCGGTCCCACGCCCAGATGTACATGGAACGAGTAGTTCAGGATGAAGAAGGTCGGCGCAGGGTAGACGCAGCCCTCGCCGAGATCGCGCCTCATATTGGTACCGTCTTTGCCCCACCCGAGTTCGAGAACGACGCCCTGGAAGAGGGTGTGGCCAGTGAGTCCTTTGCCGATCTGGCGCTCCGTTGGTTCAACATGTTCGAACCGCAGGCCGCGGAGTTCGGCCTCACGCTTCCCGCCCTGTCCCTCGAGTCCTCCCTCGATGTCCGTTGTACTCGCACCCCGGGTTTCGCAGACTTTCATGCGTCACTCGGCGAAGTGATTTCGCTTGATGTCCAAGCAAACTGGTAGGAATACCCCATGCCCAAGCTGACCGAATTCGCAAACATCTCCGCCACCCTGCATTTCACCCCGATCGGAAAGGTTTCCGCGGGATTCCGACTCGACGTCCCTTTCGAAGGGTCCATAACATCTGAGCACTGGGAGGGTGACCGTCCCGTGGCAGGCCTCGACCGAGTGACGGTTGGCGCCGACGGAATTCAGAGCCTTCAGATCACTGGGCGTATCGGCACCGGTAAGCAAACGGTGGCCTACTCCGCGATCGGTCGAGGAACTGCGGAGGATGGACCACGGGAACTGATGACGTTCGAGACCGGTGATCCCGATCTTGCCTGGCTGAACAGTGCCGTAGGCGTCGCCCTCGGCACGATCGAAAAAGACCAGCTCAACCTGACCGTCTACATCATCGAGGACTAAAACCACGGGTCTCTCCCCCGTGGGATCGGGTACGGAAGCCGGGAAACCAAGGTTTCTGCTTTGTGACGCGTATGTTACGGGGGTCACAGATGCGCAAGCGGAGCCGTGATTCCTGAGCTAGCCTCGCTTCGTCGCCGAGTTGGGGAGAGTTCAGCCACCCTGGCTGACCCGTCGGTGCAGAAGGAAGAAATTCATGAGCTCATCACTTTCGAAACTGCTGGCCCTGCTGTTTGCGTTCGCCCTCGTTGGCGCCGCTTGTGGCGGCTCCAGCGACGAGGCCACAGACGATTCGGGCGGCGATGACGCAGCGCAGACCGATGACGCCGCCACCGACGACAGCGCCGCCGACGATGGCGATACGGTCGATCTCACCCAGGGTGGTGGGGTTCTTGCCGCTGTACAGGCCCGAGGAACCCTCAATTGTGGCGTTTCCGGTGCTGCGGTCGCCTTCTCATTCGTGGAAGCCGACGGTTCGGTGAACGGCATCGATGCCGACTACTGCCGGGCAGTTGCCGCTGCGGTTTTGGGCGATTCCGAAGCGGTCAACTTCACCAACCTCACCGCTGCTGAGCGTTTTGCCGCCGTGCAAGCTGGCGAGGTCGATGTTCTGATGCGGAACAGCACGTGGACCCAGAGCCGTGACACCGAGGTAGGCATGGACTTCGGTCCCACCACCTACTACGACGGCCAGCAGCTCATGGCTCGGGCCGCCGATGGCTTCAGCAATTCCAGCGAAGTCGCTGAGATCGACGGGGCGGTTGTCTGCACCAACGCCGGCACTACTACCGAGACCAACGTCTCGGAGCTGGCCGGCGAACTGGGTATCGCCATCACCCTGCAGACCTTCGAAGACTACAACCAAGTAGTTGATGCCTTTATCGCCGGAACCTGCGATGTCATCACCACGGACGGCTCAGGTTTGGTTGGCCGCAAGGCCCAGCAGCAGCCAGAAGGTGAGGAGTGGGTCATCTTCCCCGCTGCTCCGTTCTCCAAGGAGCCGCTCGGCCCGGTGTATGCTCAGAACGATTCCCAGTGGGCCGATGTAGTCAACTGGGTCGTCTACGCCACCGTCATCGCTGATGAGAGCGGTGTAACGAGCTCCACCGTGGATGACGCACTGACCGGTGACAATGCCGAGATGGTCCGCCTCCTTGGCGGCGAAGGTGAACTGCAAACCAAGATGGGTCTCAGCGCCGATGCGTTCTACAACGTCATCAGCCAGGTAGGCAACTACGACGAGATCTTCGCCCGCAACCTCAACCCCGTTGGCCTCGAACGTGCCGGTTCCGCCAACGCTCGTTGGAACGAGGGTGGCCTCATCTACGCACCGCCAGCCCGGTAGTCAGCGCTTTCACTTTGCTAGGCCCTGCCCTCGCAAAGTAAGTATCCAGGAGGGGGTGGGCCCATTCCGGTCCCACCCCCTCGTCATCTTCCGACACATCGACATATTATGACCTGTGTCACATCATTTGGATCCAAGTAGTGTGGTAGCCGCCCCTCGTGGCGCTGTCCAGATAGCAATCGGAGTCAGTACGTGGCGTTAGCGCAACCAATTCCAGGCCGATCTCAACACGAGCGCCCGCCTCTTTGGCGTGACGCCGCGGTCCTCAAGTGGCTGATCCAGATCAGCGTGATGGTCGTTGTCATTGCGGTTCTGTGGTTCCTCTCCAGGGTCGCCAGCACAAACCTTGCTGCCAAGGGTTTCGAGGTCAATTTTGACTGGATGAGCGGCCCCGCCAATTTCCAGCTCGGAGAAGGAATAGACACCGTTCCGAATACTGCGGGTCGAGCTCTCTGGGCCGGAATGGTCAACACCCTTCGGATGGCTGGTGCAGGAATCCTCCTCGCCACGGCACTCGGCATCGTCGTCGGCCTCGCCCGGCTCAGCAGCAATTGGCTCGCCAATAAGATCGGCTCGGTATTCGTCGAGACCCTTCGCAATATTCCAGTGCTGGTGCAGATCATCCTCTGGTTCTTCATCATCAGCGAGCTCGGGGCATTGCGAAACGCCGATTCGCCGCTTGGCGAAAGCGGGCCCATTCCCGGCTGGCTCTACATCTCCCAGAAAGGAATCTCGCTCCCGCGAGTTTTCTACGCCGACGGATTCTACCAATTCATGGCCCTGCTGTTGATCCTGGCGGTGCCCATCTATTTCGTCAATCGCAGCCTCCACGCCAAACGCGATCGAGAGGGTGGCGAGAGCATCGCCGGAAGAGTCACACTCGGTTTGCTTCTGGTGGCTGCACTGATCGCCTGGTTCGCCAATGGAATCATGAGCTTTCTGGAAGTACCGCTCTATGCCATCGAAGATGCGTGGCGAGCGATTCCCCAGCCACTGATGCAGACGGTTCTCATGCTCATCGCCCTCGGGGCCGCATTCGAGTTCGTCCGTCGCTTCTTGAACAGCAGACGCACCCCTGCCGGCCTAGCCAAGCTCACCGACGACGACTACTTTCGGATGGTCTTCGCCGTGGTTCTAGCCCTTGCCGCCTCAGTGATCGTGTGGATCGTATGGCCCGGCCTCTCCAGCTGGATCATAAACTCGGGCGGAGACTTCTGGGGATGGTTCGGAGACAAATTTGGCGCTGATGTGAACGACGTGACCCGGGGCTCTCGCCCAATCGATGCCATGCGGCCCACTATCGGAACCGGGCGTTTCTCGAACTTTGGACCAACCGGTCTCACGATGTCGGTCAACTTCGCCGCCGTATTTCTCGGGCTGGTCTTCTATACCGCTTCCTTCGTGGCTGAAATCGTCCGAGGCGGCATTCTGGCCGTCGCCAAAGGTCAGACCGAGGCGGCTGCTGCTCTCGGGTTGAGCCGCTCGCAGGCCCTACGCAAGGTGATCCTGCCCCAGGCGTTCCGGATCGTGATGCCGCCACTAGGCAATCAGTACCTCAACTTGACGAAGAACACCTCGCTGGCAATCGCCGTGGGCATGACCGATATCGTCCAAGTCGGTCAGAGCGTGTTCAACAAAAACAATCAATTCCTGGCCGTGTTCATTATCTGGGGGGCGTTCTACCTCATCTGTTCGCTGACGATCTCGGTGATTGTGAACTATATAAATGGTCGCCTGGCCATAGTGGAGCGATGACATGACTGACCTGTCCATTTCCCACGATCTCACCGAAGCGCTGGCTGAGACCTCACTCGCTCCCAAGCAGGCTGCCCATAGTCCGCAAGAGTGGGCCAAGCAAAACCTCTTCTCGTCGGTCAGCAACACGATCCAGACCCTGCTCTTTGGATTCATTCTTGTCCTGATCCTCCAGTGGATACTCGGACTGATTTTCGCTGACGAACGAGACTGGCACGCCGTAACCACCAACATGCGGCTGTTGTTCACCAACAACTACCCGGCGTCTCAATATGGCCGGATATGGTTCACATTCGGAGCGTTGTTGAGCACGGCAATGCTCACCGTTGCTGCCTTTCGATACTTCCCAACGTTCACCGTTCGGAAGATCCTCATCAACATTACCGGCACAGGTGCATTCATTGCCCTTGTCGGTGCGCTTGCCCCCATCAGCACAACGCCCCGTTTAGTGATGCTGGCCGTCGGGGCAGTCATCATGGCAGCAGCCGGGATGGCGGTGAACAACCGGCCCGACGGCGACGAGGCCGCCGTGAGTCTGACGGCGGTCCTTTTGGTCGTTGCGGCTGCGGTACTCGCAACCATCTGGTTCGTTCCGTTCGGAAACGACCGGCTCATCAACCTTGAAGCCGTCCTCGAGCCCGGCACCATCCTTTTGGAAACGAAGCTTTGGCTATCGTTGATGGTGGGGGTGACAGTTGTTGCCTACTTCGCCGGTCGGGCGTTAGCGGGCGTCCTTCCCGAGAGCCCGTTCAAGCAGGCAATGGTGGGCTGGTGGATCCTCGGCCCGGCATTCCTCATCTTCCTCGTGATTCGCGACCCGGCGTTCGATTACGGGTATGTCTTCACCGTAGACATCCCCATCGCCCTGGTCTTCGGACTCGGCGGCGGAGCACTCCTTTATTTCCTGGCTCGGCCCGGGAACGAGGCCTTGGCGAGGGCCGTTGGCGTCGGCATCCTTGCGGTATGTGCTCTCACGTTCATATTGGGTGCAACGGGCTCCGTCTCGATGCTGCAAAAAATTCGGCTGACCATTCTGGCTCTCGGCCTGGTGGCACTGCTCGCTCCAACATTTTCCGGTGAACCGCGAGTCCGCCGCAACTTTGCCTATGCGTGGATCGGTGCCATCGCAATCAGCCATTGGCTGATCACCGCTATCAACACACCCAGCACATTGGAACTGAGAGCCGACAGCTTCCTCGGCGGGTTCATGATCTCTATCACCTTGGGGTACTACGTCATGCTGGCGTCCTTCCCCATGGGAGTGCTCATGTCGCTGGCGCGCACGTCGAAAATGCCTCTCTTTCGAGTGATGTCCACCATCTACATAGAAAGCGTTCGCGGCATACCGCTGATCGTGATTCTGTTCTTCTTCGACAACCTTCTGAATCTCTTCCTGCCCAACGGGATGTCCGTCTCGAAGATCGCCGGCGTTTTCATCGGCTACACACTGTTCTCAGCCGCCTATATGGCCGAAAACATCCGCGGTGGTCTGCAATCTGTGCGTTCAGGACAGTTCGAGGCATCAGACGCTCTCGGGCTGACCACCCTTCAACGCACGGTGTTCATCATCCTTCCCCAAGCACTCCGCGTATCGATCCCCAACCTGGTGGGTCAAGCCATCGCCACGTTCAAGGAGACCTCACTCGTCTCCATCATCGGAGCCTTCGACATTCTCTACATCGCTCGAAACGTGGTGCCTGGCCAGACAGCCTTCATCGGTCACTCCATCGCCCCGATGCTGTTTGTTTCACTCGTCTACTGGATCTTCGCCTACTCCATGTCCCGTGCCAGCCGCACCCTAGAAACAAAGCTGGGCGTTGGAGCCCGCTAGTCACCAAGGAAGCATCAAAATGACCATTCTCGATGAAAATGCAATGTCACCAGAATTGGCGTCGCGGGCCGACATGATCGTCTGCAAGGGCGTGAAGAAGTGGTTTGGCGATTTCCAGGCGCTCAAGGGCATCGATCTCACCGTAAAGGAGCGGGAAGTAATGGTGGTCTTGGGCCCTTCCGGTTCGGGTAAGTCCACGCTCATTCGTTGCATCAATCGCCTCGAGGTGCACCAAGAGGGCGACATCATCGTCGACGGGATCGAACTCACCAACGATCTACGCAACATCGACAAGATCCGTTCGGAAGTGGGGATGGTGTTTCAACAGTTCAATCTGTTCCCCCATCTCACTGTCCTTGACAACATCACGCTCGCTCCAATCTGGGTTCGCAAGAAGCCCAAGACCGAGGCCGAAGCCACTGCGCATCAGCTGCTGACTCGCGTGGGCATCCCCGAGCAAGCGAACAAGTACCCCGGCCAACTCTCGGGCGGGCAGCAGCAGCGTGTGGCGATCGCCCGCTCGTTGGCGATGGAACCCCGGGTGATGCTGTTCGACGAACCGACAT